>CAZVQW010000013.1:49145-97962 GCA_964629475.1 uncultured Chromatiaceae bacterium
AAGAAGAAAGCCAAGCGCAAGGTGAAGAGAAAAGCCAAGCGTAAGGTGAAGAGAAAAGCATCGCGCAGACGTTAGAGTCTGCGCAGACTCCCGAAGGGAGTATGCGAAAGAATATGCCCGCCTCTGGCGGGCATATTTCTATCTGGCATAAGCGTTTACACATTGGCCAGCAGCGGGAAGCTAAATCTTTCCACATATGGCTATAATCTGAAGCGCTTTCTGGGGATCGACAACAAGCCGGGGTACCGCTCATGCATCATGGGGAAAAAAAGCAACTTGCCGCCCAGGCGGCACTGCAATGCATAAAACCCGGAATGGTCCTCGGTATCGGTACCGGATCCACCATCAATTATCTCATCGACGAATTGCCCGCATTTCGCAATCAGCTGGATGCCATTGTCGTCAGTTCGCAGGCTACCGAAGCACGCCTGAAGAAACTGGATTTTGAAATCACGCCGCTCAATCAGGCCGGCAACCTGGATTTGTATATAGACGGCGCCGATGAAGCCAACAAGCACTTCCACCTGATCAAGGGCGGCGGCGGTGCATTGACGCGTGAAAAAATCCTGGCCGCGGCAGCTCGCGAATTTGTCTGCATCATCGACGACTCGAAATGGGTCGGCGTACTCGGCGCATTCCCGCTACCCGTCGAGGTCATCCCGATGGCGCGCTCCTATGTTTCACGGCAATTCGTCAAGAACCGCGGCCAGCCGATACTACGCCAGGATTTCATCACCGATAACGGCAACGAAATTATCGATGTCTACAACCTGCAGATAACGAATCCAATCGAAATGGAAAATCGTTTCAACCAGATCCCGGGCATAGTAACTGTCGGTATCTTCGCCCAACGCCCCGCCGACCGAATCCTGATGGCATCGGAAGACGGCGTGCAGGAAATGACGAGAAAATACGGCTAAACAGTACCTGGACGCCGCTGTCTTCTACCAGCCAAACTCAAACCCCTAAGCCCGCGCAGCGGGCATGGTGTTGATGTACAGAAAAATGGTGTCTGGCACCAATTTCTACTCCCAGAATTAATGTATTGCCTCATGTTTAATAGAAATTGGTGCCAGACACCATTTTTCTGTACATCGGCGCCATTTAACAAGCGGGACCAGGGTCCCCCACCAACAAAAAAGGGCCTGCGCTTCGCGGGCCCTTTTTTGTTGGCTGGGGGACCAGGATTCGAACCTGGGTTGGCGGAGTCAGAGTCCGCAGTCCTACCGCTAGACGATCCCCCAAACGTTCCGACTGCCGGCTGTACCGGAGTACGCCGGGTTAACGCTTCGAGTACTGCGTCGCGCGGCGTGCCTTGCGCAGGCCCACTTTCTTGCGCTCGACTTCACGGGCATCACGAGTGACGAATCCGGCTTTACGCAAACTCGGTCGCAGACTTTCATCATAGGCCATCAGCGCGCGGGTCAAACCATGACGAATCGCACCGGCCTGACCGGTCGTACCACCACCCTGCACACGGACGGTCATGTCGAACTTGTCGCCAAGTTCGGTCAGATCGAACGGCTGGCGCACGATCATGCGTGCTGTCTTACGCCCGAAAAATGAATCAAGCGGCTTCTCGTTGACCGTAATGCTGCCGTTACCAGGGCGCAGATAGACTCGTGCGATTGAGGACTTGCGTCGGCCAGTGCCGTAAAAAATATCGGTTGCCATAAATAATTATCCGTTCAGATTTCCCGATCAGGTTTCCCGATCAGATTTCCAATAACTTCGGCTGCTGGGCCGTATGGTCGTGATCGGGTCCACCGTAGACCCGCAATTTCCTGAGCATCGCGGCACCGAGCTTGTTCTTCGGCAGCATGCCCTTGACGGCTTTCTTGATGACGAGCTCCGGTGACTTGGCCATCAAGTCCTCGAGACTGATCGACTTCAGGTTGCCAATGTACCCGGTGTGATGATGGTATATCTTGTCCTTGAGCTTATTGCCGGTCACGCGAATCTTGGCCGCGTTGACAACAACGATGTAGTCGCCGGTATCGACATGCGGTGTATAGGTTGGCTTGTGCTTGCCGCGCAGGCGCAAGGCGATCTCAGTCGCCAGACGGCCGAGCGTGCGGCCACTGGCGTCAACCAGGTACCAGTCATGTTCGACTTCAGCGGGCTTGGCAGAAAAGGTACTCATTATTGTTAAATCCGTTTGTGCGCCCCACTGTGGGCGGAATAGGCGCGGAAAAGGCGGCGATTTTACTGGCGTCGCCCGGGTTTTTCAATGATTTACCGGAAGTAGCGTCCAACCCGGAGAAAATACGGCTCTTTCCGGGCCGGGGCACCGCATTAAAATACGTATTCCAGGCTGATTGACGCAAAAGTATCCTTCTTGTCCTTGCCGGGAGCCACGTCCGAGTTATGCTTGACGGTATAACCGAGAACCGTCGAAAGTGCGCCGATGATGCCGGCGCTAAGCTCTGTCACAGATTCCGTATATGTGTTGCTCGAACCAGATGTGACACTCAGCTTCTGACTAAATGTTGAATTCTCGCTGATCTTCCACTTGTAGTCGCCCGCGACCCGATAGGTTGCCTCGTTCACATCTGTCTTGATGATTGTCCCGGGCACCGGCTCTTCGATCAGGGTTGACTGGCTCGCACCGACGCCGAGTTCGCCGTTCAGCTCGTGTTTGTCCGTCTGAATGAACCGATGACCGATACCGGCAACCTCGAAGATCTGCTGATCGTAACCGCTGAATCGATCCTTATTGTAATCGAGCAACCCAAACAAATAGGTGCGTTTTGACAGGTCGAACTTACCCTCGTACGCCGCCTTATAGGCTTCCGCGGTCGTTTCCTTGTCTTCCGACTTGCCCAGCGCCCTACCATACAACTTGTGATGCCAGCGCTCGCGGTCCCAATTGACCTCGGCATTGCCGGTAAACGTCGTGCTCTCGGTGTTGCCGCTGACGGATAGATAGCCGATCGCTACGCTGCCCGACCAGGGGCCTTCTTGTTCTTCTTCGGCCCAGGCCTGTGTCGACAGGCCGATCGATAGCAGCACGGCAGCGATGTGCAGGTGAGTATTTTTCATGTGCGTCTGTGCCCACCGGAAAAGCCGGCGATGATATACCAAGATGACGCCCAACTGTGATGAACCTCACGCAAAAAGTGTGCGCCACGGCCATCCCGGCTTGTCATATTCGCCCCGCAGCAGCCATATCCTGAGACTCACGTCACAAATACGCTCTAACAATTTGCTTCTTATGTTGAAATCAGTATAAATCGGGGCTGGGTTATTGGGGAGTTAATGTTGTTATGGGTTTCAATGGAAAAACGGCGAGTGATATACCCGCCATCAATCGATTTCTGACCTACTGTCGCGTGCGTACGGTACCGGCTAAAACCGTGATGATTCATGCCGGTGACGTTCCGGACAGCCTGTACTACATCACATCCGGCTCGGTCGAAGTCATGATCGAGGACGAAGACGGCAATGAGATGGTGCTTGCTTACCTGAACAAAGGCCAGTTCTTCGGTGAAATGGGTCTGTTTCATGACCAGCCGGCGCGCAGCGCCTGGGTGCGCACCCGTGTCGCGTCGGAAATCGCCGAAATGACATATCCGCGCTTCCGGCAGATTGCCAGCGAAAGCCCGGGTCTCGTGTTCGAGCTGGCAACACAGCTTGCGACGCGCCTCGACCGCACCAACCGCAAGCTCGGCGACCTCGCATTTGTCGACGTAACCGGACGAGTCGCACACGCGATTATGGATCTGTGTAACGAACCCGACGCAATGACACATCCCGACGGTATGCAGATCAAGGTCAGCCGCCAGGAACTGAGCCGCCTCGTCGGCTGCTCCAGAGAAATGGCCGGCCGGGTGCTCAAGGTACTCGAAGAACAGGGTCTCGTCTCGGCCAGCGGCAAGACGATCGTCGTCTATAACGCCCGCCCGCAACAGACCATCAGCGCAGTCGCCCACTAACAGGGCTGTACATGAATTAACCGCAGCCGGCTGGCTAGCCGGCGGCGGTTGCCTGTTTGCGCATCTGGGCAATCGTCGTCGCATAGTCGTCGGCGTTAAAAATTGCCGAGCCGGCAACGAACATATTGGCCCCGGCCGCCGCGATCCTGCCGATGTTGTCCGGCTTGACGCCGCCATCGACTTCGAGACGAATCGTCTTGTCACCCGGACAACCCAACGCATCGATGCGCGCACGAATCTCGGCAAGCTTGCCGAGACTCGATTCGAGAAATACCTGACCGCCGAACCCCGGATTGACGGACATGACGAGGACGAGATCGACCTTGTCCAGCGTGTAATCGAGACATTGCAACGAAGTCGCGGGATTCAACGCGATTCCTGGCTGGCAACCGAGTTCGCGTATCAATCCGATCGTGCGATCGACATGTTCCGTCGCCTCCGGGTGAAAACTGATATACGTAGCGCCGGCCTCGGCAAAATCATGAATCAGACGATCTACGGGCCGCACCATGAGGTGAACGTCGATCGGGGCAACTATTCCATGGCGGCGCAATGCACGGCAAACGAGTGGCCCGACAGTCAGGTTGGGGACATAGTGATTGTCCATGACGTCGAAGTGAATGACGTCTGCACCGGCGGCCAGCACCGCTTCGACTTCTTCGCCGAGACGGGCGAAATCGGCCGACAGTATCGACGGGGCGATTAAAACATCAGACACGGCTTAACTCCCAAATGATGACTGGGTGAATGATAGCCTGAAAAATATTCGGATCGGGGCTGGGCTGCAGTTCTTTAGAACCAGTGGCTGATAATGTGTCACTTACTGTGGGAGCGGCTTTAGCCGCGATTGGTACGCTAACCCAGGATAATCGCGGCTGAAGCCGCTCCCACAGTAGCCCTCCCCACAGCACAACTACCGAAGTTCAGGAATACCGGGACCTACTTGATACCACGCTGTTCCTTGATCACCTCATAGGCCGCCCGGATCTCGCGAGTACGTTCCTTGGCAACTTCCATCATCGAATCCGGCAGCCCTTTGGCCACGAGCTTGTCCGGGTGATGCTGGTTCATGAGACGACGGTAGGCCGTTTTCACCTCTTTGTCGCTTGCCGTCACATCGATACCGAGTGCCTGGTATGCCGCCTTAAGGTCCGCATCGCGTGACTGACCGGAGAATCCCTGACCGAAACTGCGCTGCGCACGAAGCAGTGCCTCGAGCTGGGCGAGCGCAACACGGCCGACACCGAGAATATTGGCAATGCGCCACAATACCTTTCGTTCCTCCGGGGAAATATTGCCCTGGCTCAGGGCAATCTCGAGTTGCACCTCGAGAAACGCCTGTATCAACTCGGGTTGATGACCGCAGGCCTGCCGCAGCCTGCGGACTCGTGACTCAATATCCGTGCCCGGCTGCTTGCCCTCGGTAAATAATCCGATTGCACGCCGCACGTCCTCCGGACGCAAATGCATGCGATGCATGATGCTGCGTGCGGCCTGTATCTCATCCTCCGTAACCCGACCGTCGGCCTTGGCCACGTAACCCATGACGAGGAATGTCGTCTCGAAAAACACCGCCTGGCGCTCGGCGCCAGGTACCTCGCGACTGACGCCGGCATAGCCGGAATCGAACCGGCTGCCGATGTAAACCCCGATAAACAGGCCAACGACCGGATGCAGAAATGGCACCAGGGCCCCCAGCACCAGGCCCAGCAGGCCGCCAACAATTTTGCCGGTCCAGTTCAATGCATCATTCCGTAGATCATTTTTCTTTCAATGTAGCGTCCACAGTGGACCAACTGGCGGTAGAATACCCGACTTTTGCAGCGGAGCTGCAGGTTCAAAATGACTACAGACAAACAAATAGTGGACGCGTTATTCGAATCGAGATTGTCGGGACTGACCCGCATAAGTCAAGGCAAGGTCCGTGACATGTATGCGGTCGATGAGAATCATCTGCTGATCGTTACGTCGGACCGCCTGTCGGCATTCGATGTCGTATTGCCGGACCCGATCCCGGGCAAAGGCGCCGTCCTGAACGAACTGACCGATTTCTGGATGGACAAGACCCGCGACATCGTCGACAACCACGTAACCGATGTTGCACTTGAATCCGTCATCACCGATGCCGACGAGCGTGCATCGATCGCCGGTCGCGGCACGATCGTCAAACGACTGAATCCACTGCCCATAGAGGCTGTCGTGCGCGGCTACCTGATCGGATCGGGTTGGAAGGACTACCAGGCGACCGGCGCAGTCTGCGGCATCGACCTGCCGCCTGGCCTGCAACTTGCCGAAAAACTACCGGAACCGATTTTTACCCCGGCCACCAAGGCTGAGATCGGCGAACACGACGAAAACATCAGCTATGCCGACGTCGAGAAACTCATTGGCACCGAACTGGCCGAGCGGGTTAAATCGCTGTCTCTCGAAATCTACTCGCGAGGCGCCGCTCATGCGGCCAAACGCGGCATCATCGTCGCCGACACAAAATTCGAATTTGGCCTCGATGACGACGGCAATCTGTACCTCATAGACGAAGTACTGACGCCGGATTCGTCACGTTTCTGGCCGGCCGGGGAATACCAGGTCGGTATCAGTCCGCCGAGCTTCGACAAACAATTTGTTCGCGACTATCTGGAAACGCTCGACTGGGACAAGACGGCACCGGGACCGGACCTGCCCGAAGATATCGTCAGCAAGACCGCCGAGAAATACCGGCTGGCCGCCGATCAGCTCAAGGGCCCGGCAACCACCTAGCCCAATACTGGTGCCCGTACCGGTGCCGGTGTTAACTTAAACGCCGGTACTTCATTTCACGGAGCATCAGCATCATCGACAAACTGGAAAGTCTGCTCTGGGATCCGCGGGTCGACGACCTGCCGCCCGGTGTCAGACAAGCCGTCAGCGCGCTGCGTTTCATCTACGCCGTGCTGCGCGACATCGGCGCCGGTAACCTGACACTGCGCGCGATGGGCCTCGTCTACATCACGATCCTGTCAATCGTACCGATCATCGCGATCAGCTTCTCTATCCTCAAGGCCTTCGGCTTCCATCGGCAACTCGAACCGGTCCTGTACAAGTTTCTCGAACCGCTCGGCGACAAAGGCATCGAGCTGACGGATCAGGTCATCGGCTTCGTCGATAATATTCAGGGTGAGGTGCTGGCCGGCGTCGGACTGGCGCTGCTGTTCGTTACCGCCGTGTCGATGGCAGAAAAGGTCGAGGACAGTTTCAACTACGTCTGGCGTGTCGACCGCCCGCGTGGCTTCGCAAAACGTGTCAGCGAATACCTGACGCTGATTCTCGTCGGACCGGTTGTCATGGTCACGGCAATGGCATTGATCGCGAAACTCAGGAGTAACGCGCTCATGCAGCAGGTCAGCGATTTCGAGCCGGTAGGCGAGACCTTGCTGTTCATCGATCAACTGGCGCCGTATGCGCTCATCATTCTCGCCTTCACGCTGGCGTACTGGTTTCTGCCCAACACCCGGGTCCGGTTCAGGCCGGCACTGCTCGGCGGCCTCATCGGTGGCCTGCTATGGGCTGCCTCAGGCGCCCTGTTCACGACATTCGTCGTCTCATCGGTACGCACGATGTCGATCTATGCGACGTTTGGAATCGTCATCTTCGCGCTGTTCTGGCTGTATTTGTGCTGGCTGATCCTGCTGATCGGCGCACTCGTCTCTTTCTACGCACAGAATCCCGAACACCTGCAGCTCGGATACCGGCCGCTCAGTTTCGGCGCACGAGCGCGCGAACAGATCGCAATCGGCATCATGACTCAGGCATCCACCGCATTTCGCGACGGCTTGCCGCCGCCGACGATCGCCGAGATCGCCGATTCAGCAAACCTGCCGGCCCTGATGCTGATCCCGGTCGTCAATCGGCTGGTCGCAGCGAACCTGGTAACCAGAACCAGCAAGAACGAACTATTCCCGCACCGTGACCCGGCCAAAATGATGTTAAAGGACGTTCTGGCCGCCATGCGCGACACGCAAACGATCGATATCTGGTCAACGGGCACCTGGCCACAGCTCGTCATTAATCTAAGCGGACGCATCGACCATGCGCTCGATCAGGAGCTCGGCGACACCTCCATCTACGAACTGCTCGACGCAGATGAGAAGCCGGACGTTGAAGTACCGGTTAGTGCAACAGACGAAGCTTAGGCAGGCTTTCAGTCGCGGTATATAGCCCTTCCCCGAACGGCCTTTTGTGCCGGGTATACCTCTCTGAAACGCCGCTATCCTAGTATCTTTCTGATTCAAAGGACCATGTGTCGCGCCTGAATGTTTCCGAGAGGTATACCCGGCACAAAAGCCCTTCGACACGCTAGTGGAACGGTGACGGATGCCTGGGTCTACATACCACGGGCGTGTCCCGGTTTTTTTCTTCGTTGACCCCTCTGAAACATTCAGGCGCGACACATGGTCCTTTGAATCAGGAATAATCAGGGATAGCGGCGTTTCACCCCAAGGGCACTTCCTTCGGGCGCAGAGGGGTCAACGGAGAAAGAAAACCGGTCAGGGAAAGAGCATGAATCGTGGGCTCAGCCCCTCAATTCCCCGCCAACGTCATCTCCTCAATCAACACCGATCCAGTCCGAATCCCCCCCCGCAAATCCGTATCGTCCCCAATTCCAACAATCCCCCGATACATATCGTTTAAATTCCCGGCGATCGTGATCTCGCTAACCGGATACTGAATCTCACCACCCTCGACCCAGAAACCCGCCGCACCACGCGAATAATCACCGGTCACCGGATTTACGCCTTGCCCCATGACTTCGTTCACGAGCAAACCCCTGTCCATGCCCGCCAGTAAATCCGTGAAACTCTGACCCGTATTGCCAACGACAAGATTGTGAATGCCGCCGGCATTACCGGTCGTCTGCATGCCGAGCTTGCGCGCATAATAACTGCCGAGCACATAGCCCTTGATGACACCACGATCCACGAGACGCCGGTCCCGCGTCTCGACACCCTCGGCATCGAACGGCGCACTGGCCAGTGCGCCGTGAATATGCGGCAACTCATCGATCGTCACGCACTCAGCCAGTACCTCTTTGTCGAGACTGTCGAGCAGAAAGGTGGACTTGCGGTACTGGCTGCCGCCACTGATCGCCCCGAGCAGGTGACCAAAAAAACCACGCGCGATTCGCGGCGATAACAAGACCGGCACTTTGCAAGTATCAATCTTCTGCGCACCAAGACGACGCAGACTGCGCTCGGCGGCCTGGCGGCCGATCACTGCACCAGCCGTCAACTCCCCGGCACACCGCGACACCGTGTATTCGTAATCACGCTCCATCTGCCCTTCGTCCTGCGCAACGACGGCACACGACAAACTGTGACTCGAATCCCGGTAGCCGGCCAAAAAGTCATGCGTATTGCCGTAGATGCTACAACCGCTCGATGTCGACAACGTCGCTCCTTCCGAATTGCCGATACGCTCATCCGTATCGAGCGCGGCGGCCTCGCACTCGATCGCAATATCAATCGCCTGATGTGGTTCGATTGACCAGGGGTGGTACAAATCGAGGTCCGGGATCTCTGTCGCAAGTCGCTGCGGATCGGCAAGCCCGGCACAGTCATCCTCCGCCGCAAACTGCGCGAGACCGCAGGCACGCCGCACTGTTTCCTCGACAGCCGCCTCACCCAGATCCGACGTGCTGGCGTTACCTTTACGTTGCCCGAAGAATACGGTCACACCCAGCCCCTGATCACGGTGATACTCCAGCGTCTCGACATCGCGCATGCGCGCCGTCACGGACAAACCGGTCCTGAAACTCGCACTGGCCTCGGCGGCACTCGCGCCATGCTGTTGTGTCAATCGCAGCACTCGGTCTACACACTCGCGCAATGTCTCAATATCTGGCTGGGGCTGTTCGGTCATATGGAAATGCTCTACAAAATATTTCAATCCGGAAGCATAGTTTAACCCGCAACATCGCGTTAAAATCCCCACATGAATGCAATAGTTGGAATAGTCATGGGCTCCCAGTCCGACTGGGAAATCATGAAAAACGCATCGGACATGCTCGAATCGTTTAGCATCGAACACGAAGTCCGGATCATCTCAGCCCACCGCTCGCCCGACCTGCTGGCCGAGTATTGCGGCACAGCCCGGGACCGTGGACTGAAAGTCCTGATCACCGCCGCCGGTCTCGCCGCCGGTTTACCCGGCGCAGCGGCCGCTAAAACGCCGCTGCCGGTGCTCGGCGTACCGATGGAATCGCGGGCACTCGGCGGCCTGGATGCGCTGCTGTCAATGGTCCAGATGCCTGGCGGCATCCCGGTCGGCACGCTGGCAATCGGTAAAGCCGGCGCCAAAAATGCCGCCATACTGGCGACATCGATCCTGGCGCTCGAAGACGATCGCCTGCGCGATGCACTGGACGAATTCCGCGCCAGCCAGACTCAGGCCGTATCGGACCTGCCAGACCCCCGCGAAGGATAAAATCAGGATTGAAATGGGTGTCAGACACCCATTTCAACCGGTTCCCCCAACGGTCAACCCGTCAACCCGCAAAGTAGGCTGGCCAACGCCAACCGGCACAGACTGCCCATCCTTGCCGCAGACACCGATGCCGGTATCGAGTTCGAGATCGTTACCGACCATCGAAACCTTGTGCAGCACAGAAGGCCCATCCCCGACCAGTGTCGCGCCCTTGACGGGCGCACCGATCCGGCCGCCTTCAATCAGGTACGACTCACTGGCTGAGAACACGAACTTGCCGGACGTGATATCGACCTGACCGCCGCCAAAATTCTTCGCATAAATACCTTTATCGACGGATGAAATGATCTCTCCGGGATCGCTGTCACCGGCCAGCATGTAAGTATTGGTCATGCGCGGTATAGGCAAATGCGCAAACGACTGCCGCCGGCCGTTACCGGTCGACTCTACGCCCATGAGGCGCGCATTCATTCGATCCTGCATGTAACCGCACAATTTGCCCTGCTCGATCAGCACGGTACGTTGTGTCAGCACCCCTTCATCGTCGATATTCAGCGAACCGCGCCGGCCGTCAAGGATGCCGTCATCGACGATCGTGCACAGCCCGGATGCAACCTTCTCGCCGACCCGCCCCGAAAACGCCGAGGTACCCTTGCGGTTGAAATCACCTTCCAGGCCATGACCGATCGCCTCGTGCAACAACACGCCAGGCCAGCCCGGACCGAGCACCACAACCATCTCCCCCGCCGGGGCAGGTACCGCATCGAGATTAACGAGCGCCTGACGCACGGCTTCGCGCGCATATCCCATCGGCCGATCGGCATCGAGAAAATACGCATAATCAAACCGACCGCCACCGCCGGCATAACCCTGTTCGCGCTTGCCGTTGTCTTCGACAATGACCGAAACATTCAGGCGAACGAGCGGCCGAACATCGGCAGCCAGTATGCCGTCGCTCGAACAAACCAGGATTAAATCCTGTACACCGGCCAGGCTCGCCATGACCTGTGTGACACGCGGATCGATCTTGCGCGTCTCGCGATCGATGTCCTGCAACAAGGCAACCTTGTCCGCTTCGCCCAATGAGGAAATCGGATCGACCGGCTCATACAAATGATGCCCGGACCGTGGTGCTGCGACCTGCACCCGACCCTGGCTGCCGCTGCGCGCGATGGCGCCGGCCGCCGTCGCTGCCTGCATCAATGCCGGCAGCGCAAGCTCATCGGAATACGCAAAGCCGGTCTTCTCGCCGGCCATGGCCCGCACACCAACACCCTGATCGAGGTTATAGCTGCCTTCCTTGACGATACCGTCCTCGAGCGACCACGACTCGTGCCGCGTAACCTGAAAATACAGATCTGCGCTGTCGACGCCATTTTGCATCAAGGCATTCAACGCACGATCGAGATGCGTATCTTCGAGACCGGTCGGCGCAAGCAGCGATTGCCGCGCGATCTGAATCGGGTTCGAGTCGTCAGTATGAGTCAATGTCTTTATCCGGCTATTGGCTGAACGGGAATTCTACGTCATTGTTTCAGTGATTCGGTTACGGCATCGGAAAGATACGACTCGCAATTACGCAACGGCGTAACATCGAGGTCGTTGCCGCGTATTTGCTCAACAAGCGGATCGTCCCAGGATCCCGTCACGCGATAGTACGATTCACCAAGCGTGCTCAGCGGCTTGTGAAAGATTTGCGAAAACAACAGCATCGCGGCACCAACCACCGGCCCACCGACGACCGTACCACCGACTGCAAGCAGGTTGGACACATGCGGCCGCACGACGGCGAGCTGATCATAGTCACGTGCCTCGATACCGGCCCGGCCGACGATGCCCATGTCGGCGACGGATCCTTCCATGCCCAGGTTGCACGTATAGGCGTTACCGTCGTCAACCGTGAAATCCCCCTTGAGCGAATCGAAACCCAGTCCTTCGTCAAATACATCACTGAAATCAAATGACAACCGGCGTGGCAAGGCGGCAAGACTGAGTACGCCAAGCAGGCGGCCGCCGCCCGGATCGACAGCCAGCAGCGAGCCATTTTTCATGCCGATCGAAAATTGACCGTCGGCTCGTTCCAGAAAATCGCCACGGGGACCGCCGAGCCATGTCAAATCACCCGTGGCATTAATTGATTCACCCTCGATGACCGGGTCATAGCCCAGTGCAATCAATGCGGCCTCGATATCAGTACCGTTCAGAGTCAGCGCCAGCCGACTCTGCCGCAATGACTCATCATTTGGATCAACGAGCCACGTGGCATCGCCGTCAATCGTAAATGTCTGTGCCTGCATCCTGATTGGTTCGACAAGAATGCCTGCAGCGACACTCTTGATTGTCGTGCTCAGTGAACCGAAATGCATATCGTTAATAATGAAATCCGCAGCCTCAATATTGACCGATGGAACTGCACGCGGATCGGCGGATTCAGCATCGCCCTGACCGTCCGATTCGGTATCGACGAGCCAGAGCCGCTCCATGTCGAGATCAATCGGCCGCCCGGTGTCGAGATCGAGCGGCACCGTGATCTGTCCGGCGATGGCCGGTGCATCTAATACTATCTGCCAGTTCTGCTCATCCTGGCGAGCATCGAGTTGCACTTCGGTAAACAACAGGCCGAATGCCGACAAGCGATCAATATCCAGGGTCGCTTCACGCCAGGTTTCCTGCCAGTCTGGCGGCGCCAGTCCAGCGTCGGCAGAATCATCCTCCGCATCACTCTCCATCAGCGTGAGCCAGTCGTCGAAGCGCACAAATTCCAGGTGACCGGATAATTCAACACCGCGTCCGGCCGGCAGGATTGCCGCCGCCGTTCCAGCATGAACGCCGCCACGTTTGATGCGCCAGGTCTCCTCGACGGATTCCAGCTCGAAGGCCCAGGTCAGCGCCGAACGCAACCGGCCGCCTACCTCCAACTGGTCCTCGGCCGGAAATGCAATATCGATCTCAAATGCAGCCGGTTCGACAGGCTCCTTGGCCAGTGGCGCCGGCATCCGGCTTTCGACACCGATGAGATCGGAACGAGCGATGATATGAACCGGCGGTCGCACCTCCGGCTGCTGTTGCGGAATGAGCACCAGTGCATTCCAGTCCGCCGGCCCGTCAACCTGGCCGGCGAATGGCAGCGACAGCGCCTGCATCCAGCGTTCGACAGGCGTGCGGCCCGCGATCCGGATGATCTGACCATACAGGTCGCTCGAGTCGGTGCCCGGTCGCATATCCAGTGTGACCGGTTCACCGAGTAATGTCGCGGTTATGCCATCGGCGTAGAAGCGTGTATTGCGAACTGTCACCGATCCATCGAGGTCAGCCAGACCCCAGTCAATCCCCGTCATCCCGAGGATCGTGCCGTTCGTGTCGAGCAACAAATCAAGTTTATATTCGGCCGGGCGCATGACCGGTACGACGAGTTGCAGATCGGCATTAATGGTTCCGCTACCGGTCACCTTACCGATGATCGGACCGATTGCATCTGCGACGGGACTGCGCTGGAGGAAATTCAGCCCCGCGTCGACGGCCACCGGTTGCTGCTCGCTAATTTCAAGACGGCCCTTGCGCAGGTCTGCAATCCGGACATCGCTGTCACGAAAACCAATGCGCCCGATGCGGCCACTGTTGCGCTGCGATGCCAGACTGACACCATCGAATACGAGGCGCGCATCCATATTATCGATGCGTGGCCAACCATCTGCATAGTCGAGTATGCCGTCCTCGATATCGATATCGATATAAAATACGCCTTCATCGGCGTCGAACGGAAACTCGCGCAATGGCCCGCTGAATTCAATGTCGGCCCGCGAAACACGCCCGGCTACAAGCGCGCGGTCCAGCCAGCCGCCGACCTTGGGTGGAAACTTTTTCAGCGGCAGAAACGGCACAATGCCGCGTGCGTCACTGGCCGTGCCGGTTGCCATCAGGTCAATCCGCGGCGAGTCACCATTACGCGGCCAATCAAATTCAAAACGCGAATCACCCTCGATGAAAGCTGTTTGCACCCGGACGTTGTCGCTCAATACATGAATGACGTCATCGTTTACTCGCCAGACCAATAGCCCGGTCATACTTTGCGCCTCGAGAGGTGCCGTGAATAACGCGGGCAATTCCACCTCGATTGCCTGGCTGTCGACCTGAACACGACCACCATCGTCATCCGCAGCCAGCTCACCGCTGAGGCCACGTGTCGATATATCGCCCGCCAGACCGGTAACACCAATATCGGCAAACTGCAGGGCAACGATATATTTGGCCGGTGCATCGATCATGCCGTGCATGTCGAATTTCAGGTTCTGCACATCTCCGGAGATCGCTTGGGGTAATTGCAGTTCCTCCGGCAGGCTATCAGTCAGCAAGCCTTCATATTCGGCAACCCGAATAAACGGATACAGATCCTGCAAGCGCAGAAAAGTCGCATTGGCCTTGATGCTCAAACCGCGATCAGGCCCGGCCGGCTGTAACGCGATGGCGAAATCACTGCGTGGCGCGAACAGATCACGACCACGAACACCGATATCGGTGCCGGCCAGTAGCCAGCCGTTGTCTCCATCACGTGCCCATTCGAGTCGACCTCGCAACACTTCGTGTCGTGCGGTTCGATCGTCGTCAATGCGCAACACAACATCCGTGATATCGAACTCGGCAGAAATACTTTGCGGTTTGCGATTGCCGAAGGCCGCCGAAATCGTGACATCACCATGAGTCTCACTAACAGGTGCATCTCTGTTCAACGCATAGGTCAGGATTTCCCCGAGGTGCAGGTCCTCACTGTCAAAAAAGATTCGCCACTCCTGCTCAGCACGCGCCACCGAGCGCCGGTTAATGCTTTCGGCTTGCTCAGGCTCAGGAAACAGCAATTGGGTCGGAATATCGGCCGATATCGTCGCATGCCTGCCGAACTCCGGTGCCAGAAGAATTTCGCCATCGAGCATGACCTGTTCGGTGGATAATTCGATATCCAGTTGCTCGACGCCGAACACGTATTCGTCATCGGAGCGCTGGTGATCGGCAAACTGCACATCGATGTCGGATAACGTAATTAACAGGTCAGGCAGACGCAGAGGCTTGTCCCGATCCGTCTCAAGCTGAATAAATTCATCGAGCGGCCGATCCTGAAACAGGAATGTTCCGTCGACATCGCGCTGCACACGAATTTGCGCGCCCTTGACACCAAGGCGGTTCAACAGTGCCTTACGGTCGCGAATCAACATGAGCAGGCTGATACCGGCCGTCAGATTGTCGGCAAATAAAATCTGCTCCCCCGTTTCTTGCGACGACACGACCACATCTATGAACCGCAATTCGGGTCCGGCAAACGGCCAGCTCGCACTGATATTCTGAAACCGCACATCAAATCCGGTCGCGTCCGCGGCCCAGCGGCGAATGTCATCCTGATACTCAGGGACAAGCGGCAGAAACAAACGCGCAATGCCGACCAGCAGTGCGAGCAGCATGATGCAGGCTGCGCTCACATAAACGAGCCATTTCAGAATTTTATTTAGTACACCCTGCATTGAGCTGGCCATTGCACCTACATCAGGACAACATCAAATCGATCCGGCGCAAACATCGTTTCGGACTGCAGCCTGATTGGTTTGCCGGTCAACTCTTCCAGTTCCGCAAGACCCGATGACTCCTCATCGAGCAGCAACTCCACTACATCCTGATGCGCGAGTACGACCAGCTCATCGAACTTGAACTGCCGGTGTTGACGCAAAATTTCCCTGAAGATCTCATAGCAAACGGTTTCAGCGGTCTTGAGAAAACCGTTGCCGTGGCAAGCCGGACAACTGTCGCACATGATGTGCTCGAGACTTTCCCGCGTCCGTTTGCGGGTCATTTCGACAAGCCCGAGGGCCGAATGTTCGCTGATCTGTGTGCGGGCATAATCTGAAGCCAGCGCTGTCTCGAGCGCCTCAAGCACCTGGTGCCGGTGATTTTCCTCATCCATGTCGATGAAATCGATGATGATAATTCCGCCGAGGTTGCGCAGCCTGAGCTGCCGGGCAATCGTCACCGCAGCCTCCAGGTTGGTACGGAAAATAGTTTCTTCGAGGTTACGGTGCCCGACATAGCCACCGGTGTTGACATCGATCGTCGTCATTGCTTCGGTCTGATCGAAGATCACGTACCCACCGGACTTTAGTGCCACCTGGCGCTTCAGAGCTTTCTCGATATCGTCCTCGACACCGTGCAAGTCGAGTATCGGCCGGCGTCCCGTATACAACTCTATCTTGGCTTCGATCTCCGGCATGAACATGCCGGCGAAACCCCTGAGCCGATCGAACACCTGCTGCGCATCGACCTGGACACGATCGACATCGAGGCTGACCATATCGCGAATCACGCGCACGGCAAGCGACAGATCCTCATAAATTATATGGCCGGATTTTGCTTTTACGGCTGCGTCGCCTATCGATTGCCACAATTTTTCGAGAAACAACATATCTGCACGCAACGCATCGAGAGTCACTCCCTCGGCAACTGTCCTGACGATATAGCCACAAGTATTTTCTGCCGGGATAATCGTTTCCATTGCCGCTTTCAGGCGCTCACGCTCTGCTTCACCCTCGATGCGTGCCGAGATACCAAGCTGCGTGCCGGTCGGCATCATGACGAGGTAGCGCGAAGGTATCGTGATTCTTGTGGTTAATCGCGCACCCTTCGACCCGATCGGGTCCTTCATGACCTGTACCGGCAGCTGCTGACCTTCGTGCAACAAGTCACGAATATCTGCCGTGCCCGACAACTCACCGTTGGTGGCGGGACTGCCCGGCGCGATGTCTGATGCGTGTAAAAAAGCGGTACGTGCGATGCCAATCTCGATGAACGCGGCCTGCATACCCGGCAATACGCGCAAGACCTTCCCCATGTAGATATTGCCGATAAAACCGCGCCGCGACGTTCGCTCGATTATCAGTTCCTGCATAACGCCGTTTTCAAGCACGGCGACACGCGTCTCCCTCGAGGTGGAATTTATCAGGATTTCTTCGGGCATAGCGGCACCATAAAACGATAACCAAAGCCGTGCATCAAGTGTGCGGTCTCAAATAACGGCAATCCCATGACGCCTGAGTAGCTGCCGCGGATTGACTCGATAAAAACGGCCCCAAGGCCCTGAATCGCATAACCACCGGCCTTGTCATGAGGTTCGCCGGTTGCCCAGTAAGCATCGATTTCCGCATCGCTCAGGGATCGAAATGTCACAACCGTGCGGCTGACGGCCACGGTTTCACGCTCGTCATTACAAATAGCCACGGCGCTCAACACATCATGCGTGCGGCCCGACAGACGGTGAAGCATCGCCATGGCCGCCGCCTTGTCCTCGGGTTTGCCGAGAATATGCTGATCGACAATAACAGCCGTATCCGCGCCAAGTACCGGCGCACGGCGCACGGTCACTCGCGCAAGTGCAGTCCGCGCCTTGTCGCTCGCCATTCTACGGACATACTCATCTCCCGGTTCACCCGGCTGCAACGACTCATCGATATCCGTGACGAGTAACTCAAATGAAACACCAAGCTGGGCGAGCAATTCACGCCTGCGTGGCGAGCCCGATGCAAGGTAAATAAACGGCTCACTCATTGCCTAACGACCCTCTCGGTGATACGGATGCCCGTCGACAATCGTCCATGCACGGTATATCTGCTCGGCCAGCACGGTGCGTACGAGCCCATGCGGCAACGTCAGACTCGACAACGACCAGAGCCGGTCTGCACTGTCGCGAACTTTATTTGTGAAACCATCCGGACCACCGATCAGCAACGCAACGTGCGGCACGTTGTGCAGCCAGCCCCGTAACTCGGTGGCGAGTTGGGTCGATGTCCAGGGTTTGCCTTTTTCATCAAGCACGATTCTGAGATCGGCTGCAGCAGCGCGCTTCATCAGTTGCGCTGCTTCCTGTTCACGAGCCGCAGTCACATTACCGCGGGCCGTGCGCTGGCCGGGTGGTATTTCAATAATATTGAATTGAATCTGGCGCGGCATGCGCCGGGCATATTCCTCAACGCCGTCGTTGACCCAGGCCGGCATTCGGGTGCCGACCGCAAGAACCGAGAGTCGCATCGTAACCCGTCAGCCGGCCCGCTCGGCATCGACCGGGCGGCTGGATGATTTATCCATGCTCCAGAGGTTCTCGAGTTTGTAAAAATCACGCATCCGCGGCTGCATGACGTGCACGACAACATCGTCCAGATCGACCAGCACCCATTCTCCGTGCTCGTGCCCTTCGACTCCCAACACTGAGCGACCAGCCGCCTTGGTTTTTTCTATGACGCCATCGGCAATCGACCGTACATGGCGATCCGATGTACCACTGGCGATGAGCATGTAATCCGTAATCGACGTAATCCCGGCTACATTCAGCGCGACGATATCGACAGCCTTCATGTCATCGAGGGCTCTCTCTACTAACTGCGCGAGTTCACTGCTTTGCACGTAATTGACACTCCTTGTGTGAGTCTTCGGGATATCGGGTCATGGCGCATAACAACCGGTAGTTTCAATCAGCGAGGCAACGGCCTCCGGCACGAGGTAGCGCTGGTTTTCACCACCACGGGCGCCGGAGCGGATCGCCGACGATGAAATCTCCAGTTGGGTTACGGCGTGTACCAGTATTCTGCCGGCCGGTGCGGCTGCAAGCTCAGTATGATCGCTGACCCTGTTTGCTGCCAGCAGGGCGCCGGCATGGCCGGACTCCGGCAGTTTCGCCCCCGGGCGATGTGCGACGATGATGTGTGCGAGGTTTAAAATATCCTGGCTGCGATGCCACGATTCGATCGCGATGAAAGCGTCCATGCCGACAATCAGACCCAGAGGTTGCGCGGCCGACTCGTCACGCAGCGACTCGAGCGTTTCGACCGTATACGAAGGCCCGGGTCGGTTGAGCTCGCGTTCATCGACAACGAAACCCGGCTGACCGGCGATCGCGGCCTTGATCATGTCGAGCCTGAGTGATGCACTCGCCGTCGGCGTCTTGCCATGCGGCGGATGACCACACGGCGTAAAACGTATCTCGGCCAACTGCAGGTGGCTGAGTAACTCCAATGCCGAACGCAAATGACCGAAATGAATCGGGTCGAAAGTACCACCAAAAAAACCGATCGGGTCCATCACACCCGTCTCTGCCGCTGACGCGTACCTGCTGCCTGCCGTCATGCGATCTCGGCCCGCCAGCTATCGTCTTTGCTGGCCAGGGTCATCGTCAATTCGAGCAACGCGTTCCAGGGCTGGCCTTTGAGCGAACCCTTGACGATCCGTTCGGCGCGGCTCGCGCTCGCGATGAGTCCGCGGGCAAACTCGGCATCCCGGCCTCTTATCGCATGTCGCACGAGATTTTGTCGTGATTTCCAGACACCGGTCATCGCCTTGCCGGTCGATTGACCGCCGGAGACCCGCAGAATTACATCGGTGACCGACAGTACCTCCCGCACCAGGCTCCACAACACAAGCGGTGCCGCAACGCCTTCCTTCTCGAGGCTGTACAGAATCCTGGCGGCACGGGCGCCGTTACCCGCCAGCGCCGCATCACCGAGCTGAAAAACATCGAACCGCGCGCCGTCAGCGACCGATCTCCGCACGGTATCGGTCGTGACTTGCCCGCCGGAGGCGAGCAACGTCAACTTGTCGATTTCCTGCTTGGCGGCAAGCAGGTTGCCCTCAACCTGTGCGGCCAGCAGTTGCAGTGCATCCGGATCAGCGCGCAGACCAGCCGCATCCAGCCGTCCGGCAATCCAGGCCGGCAACTCAGCCGCACGCGGTGCATTCAATGGCAGCCAGACACCGTCCCTGATGAGGCTCGAGACCCACTTTAATTTCTGCGCACGATTGTCCAGTGTCGGCGCAATAACGACGAGGACCGTGTCAGGCGAAGGGTCCACGGTGGCGGCCACGAAGAAACGCGATCCCTTGTCACCGGGCTTGCCGGTCGGCAGACGCAACTCGATCATGCGACGCTCGGCGAACAGAGACATATTCTGTAAGCCGGACGCAAACTCATCCCAATCGAAACTGCGCTCGGCGATGTGTGTCTCGCGTTCCGTATAGCCCTGCTCGACTGCAGCAGCACGCAGCTTGGCGAGTGCCTCGTCGATAAGCAACGGTTCATCGCTGGAAACGAGATAAACGGGAGCCAGTCCGCGGCTGACATGAGTCTCCAGTTGTCGGGGATTGAGTTTCACGCCCTCAATATCATGCGGCCGAACCGCGAACCACCTGGTTCCATTCGATACACTCTTCTTCGAGCAGGATCGGGATGCCGTCACGCACCGGGTAGACGCGCAGACCGTCACGCGTGATCAGCGCTTCCGTCAATGGGTCGGCCTGCAGTACCCCGGCCTGATTCTTGATATCACCCGACTGGATTGCGGCGTTCAGGCTATCCAGCCTGTCCGTAGCCAGCAGCTCGAGAGGGAGCTTCGTCGTCGGGCAGCAGATTATGTCAAATAATTTTTTATCCATCGCGCTTCCGCGGGTACACGCCCTGAATATAGCAGACTATTCAGGATCACCCGCACTCCGTGTTAACCAATTAAATTCCTCCGGCACCGGGTCAATCCCACCTTCGCATAGCGGCTGGCAGCGCACGATTCGACGTAGCGCCAGCCAGCCGCCGCGCACGATGCCAAACCGCGTGACGGCTTCGCCGGCATAGGCCGAGCAGGTCGGGTAAAAACGACAACGGGGACCGAGGAAAGGGGAAATAAAGCGCCGGTAGCCGGTAATCAACCCGGTCGCTGCACGGGCCGCCGGTGAAAGCCGACTATGATCCTGATCATGATTCGCGTTACAACCGGCATCGTGACCTGAATCGTTACCCCGACCACGACCCGAATCGTGCCCGGTGTCACCCGAGGTCGACACAGGTCCCGGCCGAGTGCTTGATTGCCTTGATCATCGAACCCAGGCCATTGCTACGGGTCGGACTCAAATGTTCGTCAAGACCGATTTCGCCGATAAAATCAGGCGTTGCAGCGATGATCTCGCCGGCTTGCTTGCCGCTGTAAACACGCATCAGGATCGCAATCAAACCTGACACGATCGCCGAATCACTGACGGCTACAAAATCGAGTCGTCCGTCGACACACTGGGTGTTTAGCCAGACCTGCGACTGACAGCCATGAATCCGATTTTCCTCAGTACGCCATTCGTCGGGAAACGCCGGTAAATCCTTGCCCAGATCGATAATGTATTGATAACGATCGATCCAGTTGTCGAATAACCGGAAATCGTCTATCAACTCCGCTTGTGCCGCCTGGATTTCACTCATCTCATAAAACGCCAACGGGTGCCGCCGGCACCGTCTTCGATAGAGATGCCCTGCGCGGCAAGTTCGTCACGAATCCGATCCGCGGTCGAAAAATCTTTCTGCGCCCTTGCCTCATTACGCTCGGCAAGCATTTTATCGATCGCCAAACTATCGAGCTGCGTATCGCCACCAGTGGTAAACCACTGCTCCGGCTCAGCAGACAACAACCCCATCCATTCCGCGCTGGCACGCAACCGTGCGGCCGCTTGTATCCGTGCAGCGGAAGATTCACTGCTGTTCGCTTCGCGGCACAAATCGAACAAAGCCGCGAGTGCCCTGGGCGTATTCAGGTCATCCTCCAGCGCCGCGATGAATGTCGCGTCAGGCTCGGTAGTTCGCCAGACAGACTGCCAGCCGTCAATGTCACGCAGGGTACCGTACAGCCGATCGAGCTTGGCTTTTGTCTCTACCAGCAGCTGATCCGACCAGTCGAGCGGCTGGCGATAATGCGCATTCAACAGGGCAAGACGTATCGCCTCACCCGGCGCCCGATCAAGCAGATCGTGAACCAGCACGATATTACCGAGTGACTTCGACATTTTCGTGTCATGCACATTCACGAAACCGTTATGCAACCAGAACCGGGCAAATGGTTTGCCGCCATGCGCGCACGTACTCTGCGCAATCTCATTCTCGTGATGCGGAAAAATCAGATCGTTGCCGCCACCATGGATATCAATGGTCTCACCGAGATGTTCGGCCGCCATCGCCGAACATTCGATATGCCAGCCCGGGCGCCCGCGACCCCACGGGCTGTCCCAGCCCGGCAGCTCCTCCGTCGACGGTTTCCACAGGACAAAATCTCCGGGCGCCTCCTTGTACGGCGCGACTTCGACCCGGGCGCCGGCCAGTAATTCACCTTGCTCGCGGCGTGAAAGACGTCCGTAAGCCGGAAAAGCGCTGACGCGAAACAACACGTGGCCATCGGCAGCATAAGCATGCCCGTTGTCGATCAGGCTGGAGATCATCGCGATGATCTGCTGCATATGCGCTGTCGCGCGAGGCTCGATATCCGGATCAGCGACGCCGAGCGCCTGCATATCGGCATGATAAGCGGCGAGAAACTCGTTGCTGATTTTACCGATATCGACGCCGGCCTCCTGCGCGGCCGCATTAATCTTGTCGTCCACGTCAGTGATGTTGCGTGCATAGGTCAGCTCATACCGACCCCTGAGCAGACGGGCGAGTACGTCAAACACGACAGCAGGACGCGCGTTGCCGATATGCGGCGCACTGTAAACCGTTGGCCCGCAGACATACATCGTGACCCGCCCGCGACCGTCTGGTGTGACCGCCTGAGGCGTGAATTCTTCTTTGCGACGTGACAGCGTGTTGTAGAGAAAAATGCTCATGGCTACTGAATGACTGGGCAAGCCCGCTATAATAACAAGTTCGCTGCCGCAGCTTCACCATGGCGAACGCCTGGCACTGGCGGACGACTGACTCCCGGAGAATAAATAAAGTGTCTTCCCCCACAAAATCTGACCCGACAAGCCCTGACCCAACAATATTCGGCGCACGCAGGACCGTAGAACAAGTCGAAGAGGGTATTGAACTTGCGCCGAAATTTGACGAAAAAGGCCTGATTCCGGCCGTAACAACCGACTATGAGAGCGGCGAACTGCTGATGCACGGCTACATGAACGCCGAGGCTCTGGCCAAAACGATCAAAACCGGCCAGGCCCACTACTTCAGCCGCAGTCGGCAGGCCATCTGGCACAAGGGCGCGACCAGTGGCCTGATACAGACGGTCCGGGCGCTGCTCATCGACGACGATCAGGACTGCGTCTGGCTACGCGTCGACGCGGCCGGCGGCGCCAGCTGCCACGTCGGCTATCGTTCCTGCTTCTACCGCAGCGTCCCGTTCGGCTCCCAACTCACCACCAAACCGGCAAACCCGCTCGAACTCACCTTCACCGAAACCGAAAAAGTCTTCGACCCGGAAAAAGTCTACCCCGGCGTCCCCAACCCGACCAAATTATAAAACAGCGCTCCACTTGGCAGAATTTTGGGTCGTTTGCCGCCACATAGACTCAAACGAGAAAGGATCGAGACAGGTTTTTTATTTTGTTTTTTCCAAAATAAAAAACCTGTCTCGATCCTTTCTGCCCACCGAACCAACCGGCAAACGCCCCAAAATTCGAACGCACCTTACTTGGCGGCACTAATCGTCTGCACCAACAACCCGACGAGATCCCTGGCCAACGCCTCCGTCAACACAACCTCTTCATTCGCCTTGCCCAGCACTTTCGTTTCGTCAAAAGTATATTCCCGCGTCAGAATAAACTGATGCTCAGCAACCAGTTCTTCACCATGTACCGAGACCGAGCAACTGACGATATAAAAAACCTCGTACTCGCGTGGCACATTACGCGCCGACACTGCCAAAGCCCTCCGCTCCGATTCATCACGTGACACGCGAATCACCGCGTCAGCGCTATCCGAATCATCGACCAACCCGAGCCCATTCTTCCGGACCATCGCGACCAGCTCACGGTAAAACGGCGAATAACGGTCCTCGGTCTGAACGTAGACCGTCGCTACATCCGCCGGAAAATCTGCGACGCCACGCACCTGAAAGCCGCATGAAGACAGCAGTAACAGACCAATCAATGCCGCGGTCAGCCTGAGATGATTTGCCCCATGTTGTGTGGGCGACTTTATTTCTCTAAACCACAACATTGACGAGCTTCCCCGGTACAACGATCACCTTGCGCACCGGCTGATCGGCAATGAAACGCCGCACATTGTCATCGGCCAATACCGCCTGCTCGATCGCATCTTTACCGGCATCTGCCGCCACATCGATGCGTGCGCGCAACTTGCCATTGACCTGTACGATAATTTGCATCGTATCGGTCTGCAACGCGTGCGCATCAACGTTCGGCCAACGCTGATCGACGACCGCCGTTTCATGGCCGAGCACATGCCACAGTTCATGACAGATATGCGGCACAATCGGTGCCAGCATCGGTATTACCGTATCGAGTGCCTCGCGTACGACGGCACGATCACGGGCATCACGCACCTTGAACTTCGCAACCGCATTCATCAGTTCCATGATCGCCGCAATCGCCGTATTAAACGTGTAGCGGCGGCCGATATCGTCACTGACCTTCTCGATCGTGCCATGCACGGCACGACGCAAGTCACGCTGCACATCATCGAGCTCGTCCGGGTTTAACGCCCCGGGCGGTTCACCCTGTGCGTGATCCTGAACGATGCGCCACAACCGACGCAGGAAACGGGATGCTCCCTGCACACCTTCATCCGACCACTCCAGGCTCTGCTCGGGCGGTGACGCAAACATGATGAATAACCGCACCGTGTCGGCGCCATACATATCGATCAACCCCTGCGGATCGACCGTGTTGCCCTTTGACTTGGACATCTTCGCGCCGTCCTTGAGAACCATGCCCTGCGTCAGCAGTTTCTTGAACGGTTCGGGGCTGTCGACCAGACCCTCGTCACGCATGAGCTTGTGGAAGAATCGCGCGTACAGCAGGTGCAGAATCGCATGTTCGATTCCGCCGATATACAGGTCGACAGGCAGCCAGTAACGAGCCCGTTCATCGACCATCGCCTGATCGCTTCCCGGCGAACAAAACCGCGCGTAATACCACGACGATTCCATGAACGTATCGAAGGTATCGGTCTCGCGGGTCGCGAGTTTACCGGTCGCAGGATCCGTCGTCTCATAGAAAGACGGCATTTTCTTGATCGGCGAGCCGCCGTCACCCAGATCGACGTCTTCGGGCAAGACAATTGGCAGTGATTCGTCCGGCGCACCAAACGACTTGCCGTCAGCAGAGGTAATAACCGGGATCGGCGCGCCCCAATAACGCTGCCGCGAGATCAGCCAGTCGCGCAGGCGATAGTTCACCTGACGTTCGCCCTTGCCTGCCGCCTCGAGATCTGTCGCGATCGCATCGAATGCGTCGGCCGAAGTCAGGCCCGTGTACTTCCCCGAGTTCACGAGGACACCACGTTCGACGAATGCAGCCGTATCGATGTTGCAGTCAGTGTCGTCACCGGGCGCGGGCTCGATCACTTGCCTGATTGGCAGCCCATACTCACGCGCAAACTCCCAGTCACGCTGGTCATGCCCCGGGACAGCCATGACTGCGCCGGTTCCATAACCGATCAGCACAAAATTCGCGACCCAGACCGGCACGGACTCGCCGGTGATCGGATGCACGGCATTGATGCCGAGTGACCGGCCCTGCTTCTCCATCGTCTCCATCGCAGCCTCGGACACGGCGTTGCGCTGACACTCGTCGATGAAGGCCTGCAACTCAGTGTTTGCTGCGGCGGCCCGGGTCGCGAGCGGGTGCTCGGCCGCGACGGCCATATACGACACGCCCATCAGCGTGTCGGGCCGCGTCGTATAGATACGCAGGGCGTCGTCCGAGCCCTCGATACCGAATTCGACTTCGACACCTTCCGACCGGCCGATCCAGTTGCGTTGCATGATTTTGACCGGTTCGGGCCAGTCCAGCGCATCGAGTTCAGCCAATAATTCCTCGGCGTAATCGGTGATACGCAGGAACCACTGTGGAATTTCCCGGCGCTCGACCGGTGCGCCGGATCGCCAGCCGCAGCCGTCGATGACCTGCTCATTCGCCAGCACGGTCTCGTCAACCGGATCCCAATTGACGACCGCCTTCTTTTTATAGGCCAGGCCCTTGTCGAGCATGCGTGTGAACAACCATTGCTCCCAACGGTAATAATCAGGATCGCAGGTCGCCAGTTCGCGATCCCAGTCGTAACCGAAACCGAGCCGCTTGAGCTGCGCGCGCATGTAATCGATATTCTCGCGTGTCCATTTTGCCGGCGGCATGCCGTGCTTGATCGCTGCGCCCTCGGCCGGCAGACCGAACGCATCCCAACCCATCGGCTGCATCACGTTCTTGCCCTGCATGCGCTGGTAACGGGATACGACATCGCCGATCGTATAGTTTCGCACATGCCCCATGTGCAGCCGGCCGCTCGGATACGGAAACATGCACAGGCAATAAAATTTCTCGCGTTCCGGGTCTTCGACAACATGGAATGTCTGCGCCTCGCTCCAGAAGCGCTGCGCCTGCGTCTCGATCAACTCCGGATCGTAAGGTATGTCGGTCACTGTTTCTTGCTCATGACTGGAAAAATCAGACTAGCCGGGGGCCGCAAGGATACACCTTGTTCCGGGGACAGTTTACTTATCTTACCCTTCAGAGCTATCCACAACGGTGTTCTCGCCCAAAGATAAGTAAACTGTCCCCGGAACATCGCCCCCAATGATGCCGGCTCACTTCAGGACCGGCGACGAGACGAGACAATTGCCCCTGCGATCAGCGCCAGGCAAATCAGCAGCACGGGCCAGTTGCCAAAGCGCACATAGAGCGTTGCACCGGCATAGGGCTGGACAACACCACTCAGCACATGCGGCTCAAACTGAGGCGAGCGAGCAACGATCTCACCGCGCGGCGAAATAATCGCCGTGACACCGGTATTCGTTGCACGCAGCATGAAGCGGCCGGTTTCGAGTGCCCGCATGCGAGCGATCTGCAGATGCTGGTGAGCTGCAATCGTGGTACCGAACCAGGCGTCGTTACTGACGCTAATCAATAGGTTGGCTGCCGGCAGGAAACCGAGTTGCTCCGCACCGTAGGCATCTTCATAGCAAATCGTCGGCGCAAGTTGCACATCACCGAGCCGCAGCAGGGACTGCTCCGCACTGCCGGCCAACGTATCCTGATTCGGCAGACCCGCGCTGCGCATCCAGCGCCGGGCGAAATCAGGCACCGGGAAAAATTCGCCGAACGGTACGAGATGCCGCTTGTGATACTGGTCAGCATGTTGGCCGAGCCCGATCAACGAATTACGATACTGCCGCCGATCTTGATCGAGCGTCAGTATGCCGAGGTAGATTTGCAGATCCCGGGCTCGCGCTTCGGCCGCAACCACATCGAGAAACGCCTGCACCTCGCGTGCGAGCGCCGGCACGGCCACCTCGGGCCAGATCACGAGATCTGCATCCTGTTCAAACGTCAGGCGACTATAGAGTTCGAGAGTCGGCCGGAGTTGTTCGGGCAACCACTTGCGGTCCTGGGAGATTGATCCCTGCACCATGCTGACACGCACGTCGTCCCCGATCGGACTGGTCCACCGAATTGTTTGCAGAGCATATGTCGCGGCAAATAAGACAATGATCAGGCCAATGGCCATCATGCGCGCAATCGAACCGCCGCGTATCAGCGTCAGTAACGCGCCGGCCAGCATAACCGTGACGAACGACACGCCATGTACGCCGGCAAGCGGCGCCCACGCCGCCAGCGGACCGTCTATTTGGCCGTAACCGAGAGTCAGCCACGGAAAGCCGGTAAACAGGAACCCGCGCAACCAGGCCAAAACCGTGAATAACGCGGGCCATACCACGCACCAGCGCAACACTGGCGCGAGGCCGGGCAGCGCGGCGGCGCCAGCGCCGGCGAGTGCCGTATAGGCCGCCATCAGGCAAAACAGACCAAGCATCAGCACAGCGGCAACAATAACCGGCGCACCGCCGAATACGTGGATACTGGTGTACAACCAATACGTGCCGGCCGCGAACGCGGTAAAACCGAACCAGAACCCCCGCCATGCCGCCTCGGCCGGGCGTTGGCCTTCACACAGAAACATGAACGCTGCGAGCAGGGGGACGGCCAGCGGATACCAGCCGAACGGCGCGAAGGCCAACGGCAACAGCAGACCGGTCAGCCCGGCAGCCCAGCGCCCCCTCCATTGGGTGAACGCGGCCGGCAGTCTCAAGATGCGGCCGTCGTCTCTGTGTCGGTCGGCATTTTTTCTCGCGTCACGTCGAGAACATGTACCCGTCGACGGTCCGCCTGGGCGACCTTGAACTCGAACCCGGCGAAGGATACCTGCTCGCCTCGACGGGGCATCGAACCGAGTTCATGAATAATCAACCCGCCGATGGTGTCGTATTCCTCGTCGCTGAACTCGACCTCGAAATACTCGTTAAATTCTTCGATACGAGTCAAGGCGCGAACCTGGTAGTGCGACTCGGATTTCTTCTGAATCGGTTCGGCTTCGTGCGGATCGTGCTCATCGTCGATCTCGCCGACAATTTCCTCAAGCACATCCTCAATGGTCAGCAATCCGGATGTGCCGCCATACTCATCGACAACAATGGCCATGTGGTTGCGACTGACGCGAAACTCCTTGAGCAGCGTATTGAGTCGCTTGCTTTCGGGGATAAATTTCGGCTGACGCAGGAAAGGCTTGAGATTGAAAACCTCGTCCGGGCTGGAAACGATATGCGACAAGACATCCTTGGCCAGCAAAATACCGACAACTTCATCGCGGTCTTCGCCAATGACCGGAAACCGCGAATGCCCGGATGTGACGATCGTTTTGATGACTTCACTTTTCGGCGTGCCGCGTTCGATGACGACCATGTGCGAACGAGGGATCATGACTTCACGCACCTGGGTCTCGGACACCTTGAGTACGCCGGTCAGCATCGTCACCTCATCGGCACTGATGACTTTTTTCCAGCGCTCACCACGCAGTAGCGCCAACA
Source organism: uncultured Chromatiaceae bacterium (assembly GCA_964629475.1). GTDB lineage: Bacteria > Pseudomonadota > Gammaproteobacteria > Steroidobacterales > SMWD01. The sequence continues at coordinate 78,409 of CAZVQW010000013.1, forward strand.
GGTGCTCACGAGTCAACGTTTCATGATTTATCAAATTACGCAGCCGTGACCACCAACCCCTCTGAGGATCTGCCCGCTCTCTGATCTCGTCACTCATGTCTGTGCTCTTGCTCATTCATTCAGGATTGCCATCAGGGCAGCCATACGGATCGGCAAATCCGAGTCTGTTCATAACCCGAATCTCGAGGTTTTCCATACGCTCAGCATCAGCCTCGACCTTGTGATCGTAACCTATCAGGTGCAACGTGCCATGTACGACGAGATGCGCCAGATGTGCTACCGGATATTTGCCTTGCTCGTCGGCCTCGCGGCATGCGACCGGCAAACAGATGACAAGATCGCCAAGTTCCGCTTCTCCCGCCGCATGACAAGACCCGATCGCCGGTTCGTCGCCAGGGCCGGGAAATGCAAGTACATTCGTTGCCCCGGGCTTGTCACGATATGACAGATTCAATGTGGCGCTCTCATCCTCGGTAACCAGGCGTATCGTTACGGCACCGGATGCAGCGCTTTGGCCGGCAGCCAATGCCGCATGGACCCATGCTTCCCAGTCTGCGTCATCCGGCACGCGATGCTTGCCAGTCGCAATCTGCAGATCGACGCGGTGTGGCATCGTGTCGTAAACAGCGCTCATTTACCCGTCTCATTGCCGGCATCGGCAGCCGGTGACGGCTCGGATTCTTCATACGCCTCGACGATGCGTTGCACGAGGTCGTGACGCACGACATCACGAGCATCGAAAAAAGTGAAGCTAACGTCGGGTATGCCGTCGAGTACGTGCAGAACATGACGCAGACCCGACGTCTGGTGACGCGGCAAGTCAATTTGCGTGATATCACCCGTCACAACGACACGCGAACCAAAGCCCATACGCGTCAGGAACATCTTCATTTGCTCGACGGTCGTGTTCTGCGCCTCGTCGAGGATGATAAAACTCTCATTCAACGTGCGGCCGCGCATAAATGCGAGTGGCGCAACCTCGATAATATTGCGTTCGATCAGCTTGCCGACCCGATCAAAGCCGAGCATCTCATATAACGCGTCATACATCGGCCGCAGGTACGGATCGACCTTCTGTGACAGGTCGCCGGGCAGGAAGCCCAGTCGCTCGCCGGCCTCGACAGCAGGCCGGACCAGCACAATCCGCCGAACATACTCCTGCTCGAGCGCCTCCACGGCGCTGGCGACAGCGAGATAGGTCTTGCCGGTGCCGGCCGGACCGATACCGAACGTCAGGTCATGTCGCCGGATACCATCAACATAGGCATGTTGATGTTTGCCGCGCGGGTTGATCGTCAGGCGCCGCGTCCTGACCTGCCCGTCATTCGTCCCAAACTGTGTATCGTCGCCGCCACGGTTGTTGCTGCCCGCGTCATCGGCAAGGCGATTCTCCGTCATCGAAGACTCCTGCAGACTCATATGAACTCGTTTCGGATCAAGCCTCTCATGGCCCGCCAGTTCGTACAATTCCCTGAGCACGCGAACGCCTTGTTGCACAGACCGCTCCGAACCGCCGATCTGGAAATGATGGCCACGATTACGAATATGCACGCCGAGTCGTCGTTCGATCTGGCGCAGATGCTCGTCGCACTGCCCGCACAAGTTCGCCAGAACCTGATTATCCAGTGGCTCGAGTGTAACTTCGAGGCTGGCCTCTGCCGTCGTTGGCTCTTGTATAGTCAAGCGACACGCGCCGGCAAGCACAGGCGACCCCGTAAGGAATTGGGTAATGCCGCAGAAATCTCGACATCGACAAAGCTGCCGATCAGGTCATCGTTACCGGCAAAATTGACCCAGCGATTATTCTCGGTCCGGCCGGCCAGCTGCTGCGGATCCTTGCGCGATGGCCGTTCGACCAGCACTTTTTGCACCGAACCGACCATACTCTCGCTGATCTTCATGGCCTGTGCCGAAATCTGCGTCTGCAGACGTGACAGGCGAGCGAGCTTTTCTTCCCGCGACATCGAATCCGGCAACTCGGCCGCGGGCGTCCCCGGTCGGGCGCTGTAGACGAAGCTGAACGACTGGTCGAAACCTATGTCGGCAACAAGGTTCATCGTCGCCTCGAAGTCCAGGTCGGTTTCACCCGGAAAGCCGATGATGATATCGGTCGATATGCTGATATCCGGACGCACTTCACGCAAGGCACGAATTTTCTGCTTGTACTCGAGCGCCGTATATCGCCGTTTCATCAACGACAGGATACGATCGCTGCCGCTCTGGACCGGCAGGTGCAGATAGTTCGCCAGTTTCGGTATCTCGGCATAGGCACGCACGAGACGATCGGTGAACTTGACCGGATGCGATGTTGTAAAACGGATTCGATCGATTGATTCGACACGTGCAACACGATGCAACAACGTCGCCAGATCCTCGATCTTGTCGTCGAGCGTCCGGCCCCGATAACCGTTGACGTTCTGCCCCAGCAGGTTGACTTCCCTGACGCCCTGGTTGGCGAGGCGTTCGATCTCGGCAACGACATCTTCGGGCGGCCGGCTGATTTCCCTGCCACGCGTATAGGGCACGACACAAAAACTGCAAAACCTGCTGCAGCCTTCCATGATCGATACGAACGCGGTTGGACCCTCAGCGCGGGGTTTGGGCAAGTGATCGAATTTTTCGATCTCGGGAAAACTGATATCGACGATGGCACCGCGTTCGGTCCGGACCCGTTCGACCATCTGCGGCAACCGGTGCAGTGTCTGCGGCCCGAACACGATATCCACGACCGGCGCACGTTTGACCAGCGCGTCGCCTTCCTGGCTTGCCACGCAGCCGCCGACGCCGATGACCAGGTCGGGCCGCTGTTCTTTGAGCTGTCGCCAGCGGCCGAGTTCGGAAAACACTTTCTCCTGCGCTTTCTCGCGAATGGAGCAGGTGTTGAGCAGCAAAACGTCCGCGTCTTCAGGGTTGTCCGTCAATTCCAGCCCATGGCTGTCATTGAGCACGTCCAGCATCTTGCCGGAATCGTACTCGTTCATCTGACAACCAAAAGTCTTGACGTACAGCTTGCCTGGCATACCCAGGGAAGGAATTTCCCCCTCCAATATCGTTCCCTGACCCTAGCGTATGAAGCCCATACTTTCCAGCTTCACGATAACGCGATGCGCGGCCAGATCGGGACTCAGGTCGGCTGTATCAATAGTGATTTCGGGGTTTTCCGGCACCTCGTACGGATCGGAAATACCGGTGAACTCCTTGATGATGCCGGCGCGTGCCTTCGCATACAGGCCTTTGCGGTCACGCTGTTCGCAAACCTCGACCGAGGTCGCAACATGGACCTCGACAAAACCGCCGAAAGCCTCATTCATCTCCCGCACGGCCCGACGCGTTGCCGTATAAGGTGCGATCGGCGCACAGATTGCGATACCGCCGTTCTTGCAAACTTCCGAAGCGACGTAACCGATACGCTGGATGTTCAGATCGCGGTGCTCCTTCGAGAAACCGAGTTCACTCGACAGATTCTGGCGCACGTGATCACCGTCGAGCAGTGTGACAGGTCGATCCCCAATTTCCAGCAACTTGACGAGCAGCGCGTTGGCAATCGTCGATTTGCCGGAGCCGGACAGGCCGGTGAAGAAAATCGTGACGCCCTGCTTGTGCCTCGGCGGATAAGACTTGCGTAACTCCTCGACAACCTTCGGGTAGGAAAACCATTCCGGGATCCCAAGGCCTTGCTGCAAGCGACGACGGAACTCGGTGCCGGAGATATTCAGTACGGTCTGATCGTCGCTCGTCTCATCGATCGGCATGTATTCGGCGCGCTCCTCGACAAAAACCATCAACTGAAACGGCACCATCGTGATGTCCAGTTCGTCCGCGTACTCCTTCATCATGTCCTGCGCATCATACGGACCATAGAATGGCTCATCATTCGAGTCGTTACCCGGACCGGCATGATCACGGCCGACGATGAAGTGCGTGCAACCGTAATTCTTGCGAATCAATGCGTGCCATAGCGCTTCGCGCGGACCGCCCATGCGCATCGCCAGATTCAGCAGGCTCAGCGATGTCGTCTGTTCCGGGTACTGCTCGAGCAGGTGTTCATAACAACGCACGCGCGTGTAGTGATCGATGTCACCCGGCTTGGTCATGCCGACAACCGGCTGGATCAGCAAGTTGGCCTCGTGTTCCTTCGCGGCACGGAACGTCAGCTCCTGATGCGCGCGGTGCATCGGGTTGCGCGTCTGGAATGCAACAACCTTACGCCAGCCGAGCTTTTTGAATCGGGCACGCATCTCGGCCGGCGTATCGCGCCAGCCCTTGAAGTCATAGTGCATCGGGGCCTCGACACCCTTCAGCTTGCCGCCGAGGTATACCGGGTGTGCAATGTTCATCAGGTAATTCACAGCCGGGTGCTTGACGTCTTCGGAGCCGAACACGAGTTGCGCTTCGCGGGCCTTATCCGGCGTCCAGTTGTCGCTGACTTCCAGCGTCGCGATCAACACCCCTTCCTGATCACGCAGTGCGATCGTCTCACCGCTCTCAAGTGAGCCGGCAAATTCTTCAGTCACGTCGAGCGTGATGGGCATCGGCCACAGGATGCCGTTCGGCAGGTGCATGTCCTTGACGACACCGTCGTACTCGGCTTCGGTCAGGAATCCTTCGAGCGGCGAGAACGCACCGTTCAACAATAATTCGATGTCGCAGACCTGCCGGTCGGTCAGATCCCATGACTTGTAATCGCGACCACGCTGCTTTTCCTGCCCGGCCTCGGCCTCGCCCAGATACAACTCTTTCAACTCACCACCGTGCGGCTCTTTAAAGGCACCCATATTTCGTTTCCTGATTTTCCTTAATAACGTATTTGTATTGGTTTATGACGAAACTGGCGCACCGTGAACGGTGCGCCAGTTTTTTCTGTGCTGTGTTAGCGCTGCGTCGGACTCAGAACGGGATATCGTCATCGAACTCCGATTCAGGCTGCGGCGCGGCTGCGGCGGGACTTGCCGACGACCCCTGGTAACCACCCTGCGACGGTGCGCCCGCACCGCCACGGCTGCCGAGCATCTGCATCTCGCGGACCTTGATCTCGGTCGTGTAGCGATCGTGACCTTCCTTGTCCTGCCACTTGCGCGTCTGCAGTTCGCCCTCGACGTAAACCTGCGAGCCCTTTTTTAGGTATTCGCCGGCAATCTCGGCGAGGCGGCTGAAGAACACTAGCCGGTGCCACTCGGTCTTCTCGACCTGCTCACCCGTCTGTTTGTCCTTCCATGCAGCCGTCGTCGCTAGGCTGCAATTCGTCACGGCGCCGCCACTCGGCATATAGCGAGTCTCCGGATCCTGCCCGAGATTACCCACCAGGATGACTTTATTTACTCCGCGCGCCATAACGAACCCCTGCAACTCATTGATTTAACAAATTATTCGGTTAGTGCTCGCCATTGCCATCCGGCGAGGGGGGCATATTGTATGCCTGTGACCGGGAAAACACACCCTCGAATCTTGCATAAGTCTATGAATTCAGGCACCCGGGCACTGAACAGTGCTCACTACCTCGGCCAGTTGGGTCGGGATTCCGAAAAGACGTATAGTTAATGGTTCGCTCCTTCATCCGAACAATACGTAAAGGCCATACAAGCTCTGGCACTATGAAAACCCCGCTCCTATGAAAACAATTAGCATCCGCGGCGCCCGAACCCACAACCTGCGGAACATCGACCTGGATCTGCCGCGTGACCGGTTGATCGTTATCACCGGCCTGTCCGGCTCGGGCAAGTCATCACTGGCTTTCGACACGATCTACGCTGAGGGCCAGCGACGTTATGTTGAATCACTGTCCGCGTATGCCCGCCAATTCCTGTCGATGATGGAGAAGCCGGACATCGACCATATCGAGGGTCTGTCACCGGCAATCTCGATCGAACAGAAATCAACATCACACAACCCGCGGTCGACGGTCGGTACCGTTACTGAAATTTACGACTACCTGCGCCTGTTGTACGCGCGCGCCGGAAAGCCGCGTTGCCCCGAGCATGGCGAGGATCTCGCGGCACAGACGATCAGTCAGATGGTCGACCAGGTCATGGCGATCGAACCGGATACACGACTCATGATGCTCGCGCCGGTCGTCCAGGACCGCAAGGGCGAACACCTGCAATTGTTGGCCGACCTGCAATCGCAGGGCTTCGTGCGTGCGCGCATCGACGGTGAGGTTTACGAGCTCGACGATCCGCCGAAGCTCAACCTGCGCCGCAAGCACACCATCGAGGTCGTCGTCGATCGCTTCAAGGTTCGTGAGGATCTCGCGCTGCGGCTAGCCGAATCATTCGAGACGACCCTGAAACTTGCCGACGGACTCGCAAAAATTGCTCCCATGGAAGGTAACGGCGACGAATTGCTGTTCTCCGATCGCTTCGCCTGCCCGATCTGCAGCTACAGCATTTCCGAACTGGAGCCGCGGCTGTTCTCTTTCAATAACCCCGCCGGCGCGTGCCCGGGTTGCGACGGTCTTGGCGTCAAGCAGTTTTTCGATGCCGGCCGCGTCGTCAAACACCCGCAACTGAGTCTTGCCGGTGGCGCGATCCGCGGCTGGAACCGACGCAATGCGTATTACTTTCAGCTGATCCAGTGCCTGGCCGGGCATTACGGCTTCGATGTCGAGACGCCATTCGAGGAACTCGACGAACAAATCCGCACCGTACTGCTGACCGGCAGCGGCGAGGACGAAATCGAGTTTCACTATCGCAGCCCGCGTGGCGCCCGGGTATCACGGACGCATCGCTTCGAAGGGATCCTGCCAAATCTCGAGCGACGGTATCGTGAGACCGATTCGACGATGGTCCGCGAGGAACTTGCCAAGTACCTGAGCATCCAGCCGTGCCCGGACTGCCAGGGCACGCGCCTGAACACAGCCGCGCGACACGTTTTTATCAGTGACCGGTCGATCCCGGAAATTACCTCGATGTCGGTCAGTCAGGCACTCGCATTTTTCGAGAACCTCAAGCTGACCGGCTGGCGCGGGGAGGTCGCGGCGAAGATTTATAAGGAAATCCGTGACCGGCTGAAATTTCTCGGCGATGTCGGACTCGAATACCTGAGCCTCGACCGCAGCGCCGAGACACTGTCGGGCGGTGAGGCGCAACGAATCCGGCTGGCAAGTCAGATTGGTTCGGGTCTGGTTGGCGTCATGTACATTCTCGATGAACCGTCCATCGGTCTGCATCAGCGTGACAACCGGCGCTTGCTGAATACACTGATCCATCTTCGCGATCTCGGCAACACCGTCATCGTCGTCGAACACGATGAGGAGGCGATCATGGCCAGTGACCATGTCATCGACCTGGGACCTGGCGCCGGCGTACACGGCGGCGCAATCGTCGCCCAGGGCGCGCCGGCAGACATACTGAGTCATCCTGAATCGCTGACCGGCCAATACTTGTCGGGGCGAGTCCGAATCGAAATGCCCCAATCACGTTGCCCGGTCGATCCGCAGCTGATGCTGACGATCAAGGGTGCACGCGGCAATAACCTGCGCACGATCGATGTCGACATCCCGCTACGCGTCATGACCTGCGTGACCGGTGTATCGGGTTCGGGCAAATCGACCCTGATCAACGACACCTTATATAAAGCGGCCGCAGAAACGATCAACAAGAGCAGTCATGATCCGGCACCGCACGACAGACTCACCGGCCTCGAGCACGTCGACCGTATCATCGACATCAGCCAGAAGCCGATCGGCCGGACGCCGCGCTCCAACCCGGCAACGTATTCAGGCCTGTTTACCGCCGTCCGCGAATTGTTCGCGGGCACGCAGGAAGCCCGTTCGCGCGGCCTGAAACCCGGCCGCTTCAGCTTCAACGTCAAGGGTGGCCGCTGCGAAGCCTGCCAGGGTGACGGCGTCATTCGTGTCGAGATGCATTTTCTGCCGGATGTCTACGTATCGTGCGATGTCTGCAAGGGTCAGCGCTATAACCGCGAAACACTCGAGATTAAATACAAAGGCAAAAATATCCACGAGGTTCTCGACATGACCGTCGAGGACGCGCTCGAATTTTTTCAGAATGTGCCGGCCATCGCACGCAAACTGCAGACCTTGCTCGACGTCGGATTGTCATACATCAGACTCGGCCAGAACGCGACAACGCTATCGGGCGGCGAGGCGCAACGTGTCAAACTTGCGAAGGAATTATCCAAGCGTGCAACCGGCAACACCTTATACATCCTCGATGAACCGACGACCGGCCTGCACTTTCACGACATCGCACATCTGATCGAAGTTCTGCAACAACTGCGCGATCAGGGCAACACGATCGTCGTCATCGAGCACAATCTCGATGTCATCAAGACAGCCGACTGGATCATCGATCTTGGACCGGAGGGCGGCGAAGGCGGCGGACTACTCGTCGCCGAGGGCACGCCAGAATCCGTCGCCGCAAACCCGAACTCGTTCACGGGACAATATCTCCAACCATTGCTCGAACAACAGGCGCAAACACCCAGGCGCCGTGCGAGTTGAATATTTTCTTACGATCTGAACCCCATAACGTAGGAGCGGCATCTTGCCGCGATCCCTCCCAATCGCGGCAAGATGCCGCTCCTACGACTGCCCCCAAATAATAGTGCCGATCTGCTAGATTGATTTTCTTTCCAACCCATCCCGAGAACCGAGTGAGTTTCAAACTAATAAAAAACACTGCGTTACGCAGCCTGACACTTCTCAGCCTCATCGCGCTAACCGCCTGCGACAGCAACGAAGCACCCAAGGGTCCCGGCGGTATGGGCCGCGGTGGACCGGTTGCCGTATTTGCCGCACCGGTTGAGGCACAGATTTTTACCGATGAATTCACAGCGCTGGGCACGGTCTGGTCAAATGAATCCATCGAGGTCACACCGCGTATTTCCAGCGTGGTCGACCGCATCTTGTTCGAGGAAGGGCAGGATGTCGCTGCGGGTGATCTCCTCGTTGAACTGGACAACCGCGATCTCAAGGCCGGCGTATCCATGGCTGAAGCCTCCCTGAAAAAAGTCAGGAGCCAGTTTGAGCGCCGCAAATCACTCGGGCCGACGAAGGTCATTTCCGAGGACGAACTCGAAGAACTGGCTGCCGAGGTGCAGATAGCCGAAGCAGAACTGCACGGCGCCCAGGCCCGCCTGCGTACATCTCATGTACGCGCGCCGTTTGCCGGCACAATCGGCTTGCGGCGCATTAGCCCCGGTGACGTAGTTGGCCCGGACACGACCATTACCACCCTCGATGACGTCGCCACGCTGAAACTGCAGTTTGCAGTACCCGAGACATTCATCGGCACAATGGAAAAGGGCATGCCGGTCGAGGCGATCAGCCAGGTTTATTCAGAGCACCACTTCACCGGCCACGTCATCAGTATCGATACACGCGTGGATCCGGCCACGCGTTCGATGGTGGTGATCGCCCGGCTGCCAAATCCTGAGCGGCTGCTTCGCCCGGGCATGTTCCTGACGGTGAAACTGCAGCGGCAACGAGACGGCGTACTGATGGTGCCGGAACAATCCCTGGTACCGCGTCAAGGCCGACAATTCGTTTTCGTCATCGAAGACGGCAAGGCTGTGGAAAAAGAAGTACAACTCGGTGCGCGCGCACCCGGACTGGCTGAGATTCGACAAGGCCTTGCACGCGGTGACATCGTGGTCACCGAAGGCACGCAGAAATTACGCAACGGCGTACCCGTCAAGATTGTGACCGACGGCTGACGGTAGCTGACGATGCTGATATCCGAAATTTCGGTACGCCGACCTGTTTTCGCCGCAGTGATCAGCCTGGTGCTGGTGATTCTCGGCGTACTGGCACTGGACCGGCTCGCAGTTCGGGAATTTCCGAATGTCGACCCGGTCGTCGTAACCGTGGATACAAGTTACCGTGGTGCCTCGGCCGAAGTGATCGAACGGCGCATTACACAAGTGATCGAAGACGAGATTGCCGGTATCGCCGGCGTGGAAAAACTCACGTCATCCAGCAAGGACGAACTCTCCAGAATCACCGTGGAGTTCTCGCTCGACCGCGATCCGGACGGCGCATCGAGCGATGTGCGTGAACGCATCAGCCGGATCCTCGGCCGGCTGCCGGATGAGGCCGATGCACCGCGTATCATCAAGCAGGATTCCAGCATGGAATCCACGATGTACATCGATGTGTCCAGCCAGAGTAGTTCACTGATGGACATTACCGACTTCGTCGACCGCAACCTTGTCGATGAATTATCGGTCATCGACGGCGTTGCAACGATTCGCGTGAACGGCGCACAGGTGCCGGCCATGCGCATCTGGATCAATCGTGAGGCACTCGCCGCGCGTGGCCTGACAGTACAAGATGTCGAAGATACATTGCGCCGTGAGAACGTGGAGTTTCCGGCCGGCAGAATCGAGTCGACGGACCGCGAGTTCTCCCTGCGCACTACGACCGGCCTGAATAACCCCGAAGATTTCGCGAGTCTCGTCCTCGCACGCGATCGCAGCTTCATCGTGCGGCTGGGCGATGTTGCAGATGTGCGTATAGAACCGGAAAGCACCCGCGGCATTGCCCGATCGAATGGTACTCCCGGCATCAGTCTCGGTGTCATACCGCAGTCCAAAGCCAACATCCTCGCGGTCAACCAGGCGGTAATCGCGAAGCTGGAGCGAATGAAAGATTCAATGCCTGCCGATATCCAGATCGGCGTGAATGTAGATTTTTCGGTATTTGTTCGCGAGTCCATGAAGGAAGTGCTCAAGGCGCTCGGCATCGCCCTGATGATGGTGCTGATTGTAATTTATGCCTTCCTGGGATCTGTACGCGCCACCCTGATCCCGGCAGTGACCATACCGATCTCGATTATTGCGACCTTTACGGTCATGGCCGCGCTCGGCTACTCGGTGAATACCCTGACTCTGCTGGGCATGGTGCTGGCAATCGGGCTGGTCGTGGACGATGCCATTGTCGTGCTCGAAAATATCGTGCGGCGTATGGAGCAGGGCCAACCGGCGCTGCTGGCCGCGATCGACGGCGGCCGGGAGATTGGTTTTGCGGTCATTGCAACCACCGCCGTGCTGATTGCCGTGTTCGTGCCAATATCGTTCATGCCCGGCAAAGTCGGCGCACTATTCGGGGAGTTTGGCATCTCCCTGGCCACTGCCATCCTGTTTTCCAGCCTGATCGCGCTGACCCTGGTGCCGATGCTCGCATCGAAGCTGCTTGTGGGGCAAACGGCTCGTCGCAAGGGTGCAGCTACCGTCGATCACGCCTTTAAATGGCTCACCGAGCGATATCGTCGACTACTGAAAACAACCATACGCCGATCGTGGCTCGCAATGATTCTGATCGTGCTGATTGCCGGTGGCAGCGCCGCTATGTTTGGCGCGTTACCGACTGAATATGCACCGGCCGAAGACCGTGGTGTTATTTTCATCTGGATGCTTGGGCCGGAAGGTGCCTCACCCGACTATATGGAACGGCAGGTTACCGCGCTGGAGAGCGCCGCGATGCCGCTGGTCGAGGACGGTTACGCAGAACGAATTGTGGTCAGAGCCGGCATGGGTGGCGGCGGTGGCGACGTAAACTCAAATTTTGGATACATACCATTATTGCCGTGGAACGAGCGGGACACGCACGCAATGGAACTTGCGGCTGATCTACGCATGCGAGTCAGTCAGATTCCCGGTGTTTTCGGCATGGTTATGCTGCCGGCAAGCCTGGGGATTCGCGGCAGCGGGCAGCCACTATCGATAGTGCTCGGTGGTACCGACTATGGCGAGATTTCCGAATGGAGTGAGCGCGTGATAACGCGCGCGCGCGAGAACCCGAACATCCTCGGCTTGCGTTCGGACTATATGGAGCGCAAACCGAAAATCCAGGTGAAGGTGGACCGCAATCGGGCCTCGGACCTGGGCGTGTCACTTTCGGCGATTGGCCGAACGCTGGAAAGCATGCTCGGCTCACGCATCGTGACGACCTTCGTGGATCGCGGCGAAGAATACAATGTCGTGCTGCAAGCCAGGCCGAAAGACCGTGCGACACCCTCTGATCTGCAAAACATTTATGTCCGCTCCGAACGCAGCGGCCAACTGATACCGCTTACCAGCCTGATTCAACTGACCGAGACATCCGGACCCATAGAACTGAAACGCTTCGACCGATTACGTTCCATTACCCTGAACGGGTCACTGGCGCCAGGCTATTCGCTAGGGCCGGCTCTGAGCTATATGGAGCAGATAATTCGCGAGGAAATTCCGGAAGGAGTACGGATCAACTATGACGGTGAATCGCGCGAGTTTCGCGATGCCGGAGGATCGATTTATTTCACCTTCCTGCTCGCTCTGGTCGTGTCATTCCTGGTGCTCGCAGCGCAATTTGAAAGCTTCCGGCATCCGTTCATCACGCTCCTGACGGTACCACTGGCCTTGTTCGGCGGTCTGGTTGGCCTGCACCTGCTCGACTCCAGCATTAATGTATACAGCCAGATCGGCGGGATTATTCTCATCGGCCTGGCAGCAAAGAACGGTATCCTGATCGTCGAATTCGCAAACCAGCTTCGTGATCGGGGTATGGAGTTTTACGAAGCGATCGTCGAAGCTTCAGCCGTCCGGCTGCGGCCGGTGATCATGACCAGTCTGTGTACGGCCGGCGGCGGCGTGCCGCTGATGCTGGCGTTCGGCGCAGGTGCAGAGTCCCGACGCACCATCGGTGCGGTCGTATTCTTCGGCGTAACGATATCGGTGTTCCTGACCCTGTTCCTGATTCCGGCCGTCTACACGATGCTGGCGCGCAATACGCATTCACCGGAACATGTCAGCCGGATGGTCGAGAAACTGCGGGAAGGCTAATCGACTCATTTAGCGCGTCACGCGTTAACCTTTCCCGAGCCGCCTGATTCCTACTGCATCGCGAATTTTCGCGATGAACGGCACGGCGATCTCCCTGGCACGCTCGGCGCCTCTCCCGAGCACACTCTCGATATGCCCCGGATCCTCCAGCAACCGATCGTATTCCGTGCGCGCGTCAGTCAGGTGAGCATTCAGATACTCGAACACTTCCTGCTTTAGGTCGCCCCAACCAATGCCTGCAGCGAAACGCTGCCGCATCGCTTCAACCTCCGCTTCGGATGCAAATGCCTGATAGATTTCAAATAATGCACAGTCTTCAGTTTCCTTCGGCTCACCGGGTTCGAGTGAGTTTGTTTTGATCTTCATGATCAACTTGCGGAATTTTTTCTCGGGCAGGAACAATGGGATCGTGTTGTTGTAGCTCTTGCTCATCTTGCGCCCGTCGAGACCGGACAACACGGCCGTGTTGTCATCGATAACTGCTTCGGGCAAAACAAACAGCTCTGCAAAGTTATGGTTAAAACGCTGGGCGATGTCACGCGCCATCTCGACATGTTGCTTCTGGTCCTTGCCAACCGGAACCTGATCTGCACTGAATAACAGAATATCGGCTGCCATCAGCACCGGATAGCTGAACAGCGCCATCGTGATGCCCTTGTCCGGATCTCGCGACCCGCTGTCCTCGTTAGCCGCGACCGCCGCCTTGTAAGCATGCGCACGATTCATCAGGCCCTTTGCCGTGACAGCATTCAGGATCCAGGTCAGTTCCGGTATCTCGGGAATATCCGACTGCCGGTAAAAAATAGCTTTATCGGTATCGAGGCCCAATGCAAGCCATGTAGCCGCAACCTCGAGACTGGATCGATGAACCGAGTCCGGCGACTGATTCTTGACCAGTGCATGATAATCGGCGAGGAAATAGAATGACTTCGCGTTATTGGCGTGGCTCGCTGCGATTGCGGGTCGAATCGCGCCGGCATAATTTCCGAGATGAGGCGTGCCGGTCGTCGTGACACCGGTCAATACGGTATGTTTTTGGGTTTCTTTGCTCATGGCCAAATTATAGAGTAGTCGAATGTTGACTACAGCTACCGAAAAACTCGCGGCGTTATATCCGGCACACTTGGAAATCGTCAAATCACGTTATGACGACGCGCTGGCTGCCACAAATTACGATGCGGTTGTTATCGGCGCCGGAATCGAAATTGCCCGCTTTCTCGACGACCAGAGCTACCCGTTCCAGGCTAATCCACATATTCTGCAATGGCTGCCACTGCTCCAGCATCCGGAATCAGTGTTGCTGTATCGACCGGGTGAAATGCCGCGACTGCTCGTCTACCAGCCCGGCGACTTCTGGCACGCTCCACCTGAATTACCCGCTACACCGTGGGCGGAACATTTCGACATGGTGACTTTGTCACAGCTCGATGACATCGACAAAGCGCTGCAACAGTCTGGCAACAGGATCACCTACATCGGTGATCCGGCGCAATGGCGTCACGATCCTGCGGCAACTGACCTGAACCCTGATAACCTGCTGACTCATTTGAATTTTTTCCGCCCCTATCGCTCCGCCTACGAAATCGAATGCATCCGCCTGGCAACGGCGCTTGCTGTTCCGGCACACCAGGCCGCCGAACAAGCCTTTCACAACGGTGCCTCCGAATACGACATTCTGCTTGCGTATCTTGCCGCATGCCGGTACACCGAGAACGAACTGCCATATCCTGCGATTGTTGCGAAAAATACCCATGGTGCCGTGCTGCATTATCAGCACCTCGACCGCTCAGTTGGCCAGCACGATAGCCTGCTGATCGATGCAGGTTGCAGCTGCAATGGCTATGCCAGCGATATCACGCGCACACATGGCAATGCCCATAGTGATGGCGCCGACGATTTCCTGGAACTCATTGCCGGCCTCGACGACATCCAGCGCCGGCTCGTCGCACAGGTGTTGCCCGGTAAACCATTTGCGGATCTGCACGCCTCTGCGCACGAAGCCATCGGTCTGCTGCTGCAGGCATCGGGCATTGTCAGCGGTACTATTTCAGATCCGGTCGAAGCCGGCATCACAGACGCATTCTTCCCACACGGCCTCGGCCACTTTCTTGGCCTGCAGGTACATGAAGTCGGTGGCTCATACGCGGACACAACCGGCGCCGAAATCGAGCGCCCCGAACGCTACCCGACCCTGCGGCTTGTCCGTACTCTCGAACCGGGTCAGGTCCTGACGATCGAGCCGGGCCTCTACTTTATTGACTCACTGCTGAACGAATTGCAGTCCAAAGCTGCCGGAAGCGCCATTGACTGGAAAAAAGTTGCCCATCTCAAGAAATTTGGCGGGATTCGTATTGAAGATAACATCCTCGTTACCGCAGACGGTCATGAAAACCTGACCCGCCAGGCCTTTGGGTCGTGATGAGCGGTCAAAAAATTAGTCGGAATTCTGCAAATGCCTGATCAAAAAGTCCTGCGATCGTCGATATCGACCTTATGAATTACCAGCCTCGATAAACTGAACCTGTGCACCGGACATTCCAGCAACTCCAACATCCCGCACCCGCCAATTATCAAGCCCACTCCTTTCCGGCCCGTCAAACGCCGCCTCACCAAGTCGCTCGACTTCAGTTTGTAACGAATCGGTCTCGATCGACATCAGAAAAAACCCCTCACCATGCCGCTCCAGGTGTGCGGCCGGTACCGTACCGGGCCGCGTCGGCTGTACGAGCACAATCCAGGTCTGGCCGAGATCAAAACGTGCAATGTCCACACCACGCTGCTCAAGCTGATCACGTAACGTTACTGGCCGGGCGAGGATCTGCTCCCAAACGGGAATGGCCGATTCAAGATCCCGAACGATAAAATTAATATGGTGGATGCGCTGGATCATGCCACGATCTCCGGATCACAATAGATAAAACAGGGATGCCAAACTTATAAAGTCTGCTGACCATACTTGGGTATCGGGTCCAGATCTGGTTCTATAAATTTTATGCGTGCCTCTTCCGAAAAAAGCCCCTCTGCCACCCGGACCCTATTTCTTCAGGTATCTCCAACCGATACAAATAATCATTGCCGGAACGGCAGAGAGCACCAAAGCGGTAATAAATGTGTTCCAAATACCAAGGCTTTCCATAACCTGCCTGCTCTCAAAATAACGGAAAGCTAAAAATACCGGTACAAATACAAATGCCAGAGTCAGAAAGAACTGGTTTCCAAAGCTCCGTTTATTCATTGCCACAAGTCCAATAATTATCCATATCAGTTACTGAATGAAAGTACCAAAATAATATATAACAGGCTCTCGATCGCTTGCTCAAGCTGATCAGGGGCCATGCAACTATTATTCTACTTCAACTATTGTCTTAACTGAATTTGCGATAAAGCAATGTTTATGTGCGCTGTGGTGGAGCTTATTCAGTTCTTCCTGAGTGGGTTGCGAGCCAGGTGCAAAGATGATTATTGGTCGCAGCGTTACCCGGGTTATACAAAGCTCGCCCCCTGCATTTTCTTCCAAATATCCCACTGCATCGTCAAGATAACTGTTCACAACGACATTACGCTTTGCCGCAATAGCCAGAAACGTAAGCATATGACAACTTGAAAGTGCTGCCACATAGGCCTCTTCCGGATCAACTCGTTCAGCAGAACCCAGAAAATCTGGCGCAGCTGAAGCGGGTATTTCCACGCCTCCTTGGAATGACCAGACATGGCCACGGGGATAGGTAGCATACTCAAACGGCTCAGAATTCCGGTGCCACGATACTGCTGCCTGGTGCTGTGACATTATTTCTCCGTGAACTAACCTTTGCGTTTAAATACTAACAACGGGCGCCACTGAACACGGCGCCAGAAAATATTTTGCAGTCCCGATTATTTACTTGCTCTTTCTAGGTGACCTTGCCACTCCGGCTAGCGAGAATTGCAAACCAGAATACTTCTACACAAGCTGCAATGACACCAAAAGCCGAGTATTCAACCACGTTAACTCGGAGTGCAGCCAGAGGCACAAGGATAAACACTATTGCTGTCCCTACTACCGCCTTATGTGAAAATTTACGTTTTGACTGTAACTGAAGCAGACGATTGATTCTATATGAACCAATTATCCCCCAAATAACGATTGCGATATCCAGGGGATAGATAATTGTTACCTAATGCTTTAAACAATAATCAGGCGAAGGCTGATTCGGCGCCATACACATGTATACACCTACTCTTCGTCCTGATAATTCCACCACCATATGCTAATAAGAAGTGCCGGTAACATCGAAACAACAATGGCGGTAATCACCGGACTTCCTATGCCAATACTGTTGAAATCAAAATATTGCACTACTGCATATGTTGGAATAGCAAGAACACATAATGTGACAAGAAACATCTTATAGAAGGGCATTGTTTTCATAATTTTTGAGTACACCTAACGCCTGTGACGGGGCGTAGTGAAAGCTGCGACCCGCACTCACAAGTCGCAAGCGGGTTATTGGACAATTACATCTTCACCGTCAAAATTCCATGCTTGGCTTCTAACCAAGCTATTGGTCAGTTACCAAATTGCTCGGCCGGATTCGGACATTGCTCCTCAGCTAATTGCATAACTTCTACTTGGAGTTCCTCACTTTGATTTATCTCCGGATACTTCTGTGCAAGAGCATCGAAGCACTGACTCGAAGCACCAATGACACCCATCATTTCACCCTGGGCCGAAACAAGTGCTGACATATCCCCTGATTGTTGCGCCGCTTCTAAAAGCTCCATTGCTTCTTGAGCCTGCGCATAGGGTTCCTCCAGGCACTTACAAACATCATCAGCGGCCTCATTCAAGTCAGGAGCCGCCCATGCAAGGTTAATAAATGTAACTGAAAGGAGCGACAGAAAGAATCTATTCATTTCAAAATCCTTCAAATTAAATCAAAATTTACGTACTTGCTTGTCTATACAAGCTTAATCTTCAACCAGAATATTCTACGCTAGTCACAGCATTTGCCCAAAACACCCGCAACAGCGGTCGACCGAGACCAGCCCGTCACTTGCGCAGGCAAGATACGGACAGATTGCGCTGGTTATGCGGCCGATTCAATGTTGATATCCCAACCAGGAAATACCAGCACAGCTGTATGGCGACTAAGCGCACGTGCCAGAACCCTGGAATGCTCCACTCCCAATCGGACCCGATCATCTTCAATCGCCGAAATTGTAAACTGCCGCATCGGCCCACTCGTTAGGCGGAGACCAAAGTTTCCAGCTAAAAATTAGCTATGTTTATCCCGCGATGTTTCCCGAATTAGCGTTAACGAGCGCATAAACATAGGAGCTGACCATGTCAGGTTAAAAAGGAGGGCTGCAAAGGAGGGCCCAAACGACCTATGAAATACGATGTCGAATGAATTGAGGACCAACTCCAGCAAGACTACTGTACCGATTACTAACATAGAAAAACGAAAGAGAAGCGGCAGTCTATCGCTAGGATCTTGCTGATAGGCGCGTTGTGTACGCCTTGCGTTTGCCACCATATGCGCAAGCATCACAATCGCAAATAGCAAGCTGCTGGCTGCTCAAGTAGTTTCCGCATCGGCTCCGAAACCAACGAAAGCGAACGGTAGAAGAGCAGCTATCGCGGCAGATAAACTCGACTCAATCATGCACGCCATTCGGACGGCATCAGTATAAGTCTACAGCTCGGGAAGTCGTTGGCTGAGAATCACCGAGATACCTGCGAACCCCGCAAAGACTATTGATACCTGAGCTATGCCAATAAGTGCGTCTCTGAACGCCAAGGTTGCTTCCACAGCTTTCTCCGCTTAATAGCTGATTGATGCACTGAGGTGCTATTTCTCAGCGCTTTATAGTCTCATGTTCGGCTGCGATTCTGAATGTCTGCATTGGGTCGAATGGCGGATGGCCCGTGGTTCCAGGAAACCTAGCCCCGTAACGCCCATAACAGGCGCCGCTGTACCACGCCCAAGAAATTGGCCACCGGTTCCAGATCACTTGCTCATGCTGTTTATGAGTCAATCGGAGCCCCCCGCTCAATAGCAAAGACAATCTCATCTAGCTCGGCACCTGTCATTGAGATCACTTTACGCTCCTCGATAATTTTACCGCCAAGCCTCTCCGGAATTCTTTTGCTGGGAATGTTGCGGCGATCTACTGGATATATCAACTGCTCAAATTCTAAGTGACTTTCAACCCATGTCTTCAGAGCAACTATTGCCTCAAAACCATAACCATTCCCATGTGCTGCCTTCTTCAACCAAATACCTACTTCCGGCTCCATTGGCCGACCACGCTCATGCAGTCCACAAATACCAAGAAACCCCCCACCAACTTGCAGGCAAATCACAAAATGAAAATCATCGCCACTCTCAAATCCGGAAAGAGCTGATTCGATGAAACACTTAGTTTCGGAAATCTCCCTGGCCGGTGCCGGCATCATGTACTTCGTAATTTCGGGAGTAAAATTCTGAAAGATTTCATTGGCATATTCGTGGTTTACTGCCCTTAATCGCACGCGAGATGCATCAATTGCAATATTACTAAGGTCTAGTGGCTTGTCTTGAAATTCAAAAGGCATAGATGCTTTCTGATGTTACCAACAGCTGATGGCCGGCAAAGTTAGCTCCCAACCTGGACTCACTAACGCCCGCAATAGTGGTGTTTTAGGCGGCTGACGATTTGCGGCAGCAAATTGTCTGTCGGATCAAACGTCCGCTGCCTGTGATGAGATGGACTCCCCTTGCCAGGGAATAACGGCATCATGTGCCTGACCAA
>CAZVQW010000014.1:0-24489 GCA_964629475.1 uncultured Chromatiaceae bacterium
AACCTGGATCGTGTCTCGGACTGGACGCTGAGTGCCGCAACATACTATGAAATCGGGCTTGGCGGCGGCGCCACGATCACGCCACGTATCGACTGGGCTTACCGTTCTGAATTCGATAACGACGCCTTCAATACACCGGAGATTCATCAGGACGACTATCACCTCTTGAATGCCAACGTCGCATGGCAAAATGGAGATCAGAATATCTCCGTCATTGCCGGCGTCACGAACCTGACGGATGAGAACTACCTGATCACCGGCATCATCGGCGATGCGTTTCAGTCCTATGAAGGTTTGTACGATCGCGGTCGTCAATGGTATGTGACTGCAAATTTCGGCTTCTGACGAAAAGGTTCGCGTCCTTCGAACAGGTGCCGGATGCAGTATCCGGCACCTGTTTTTTTGTCTGAAAGACACAGAATACATAACCGGCGCCACCAGCCTCTAATGCATTTGCAATGACTAACTCATATGAAACGCAGCTATGGGGCCTGCTTCGATAGCGTGATACCGTAAGATGCTACGAAGAGCACCTTCAGGCCAGGGAGTGAAATGATCACCAACCGCCGCAGCTTTATTCACGGAACCGGTCTGGGGCTTATGAGCTTCACAGTCGCCGGTTCGGCAGTACTGCTGTCACCACGGGATGCGCGCGCGAAGGCTGCGGACTTTCGCGTGTTGAACGACGATGAGGTCGAACTGCTTGAAACCTTCGCCGAAGCACTGGTACCCGGGTCCCGGGGAAACGGTGTCGCACACTTTGTCGACCAGCAGTTATCCGTCGATGCCAACGATGCCTTATTGATGATCAAGTACTTTAATGTGCGCCCGCCGTATGTGGATTTTTATCGAGCCGGCCTGACCGCATTGAATGACTACAGCCACAAAGTGAATGACAAGCCGTTTACCGGCCTGAACGATGAAGCGAAGAATGCACTGATTACTGCCATCAGCGGCGCAGTACCTGAGGAGTGGGCCGGCCCGCCTGCCCCACTCTTCTATCTGATGGTTCGAAGTGATGCGGTGGACGTCGCCTACGGTACGGTCGAGGGTTTCGAACGTCTCGGTGTTCCCTACATGGCGCATATTTTGCCGCCGCGCCAATGAACACCGAGACTGAAATCGTCATCGTCGGCGCCGGAGCGGCAGGCAGCGTGTACGCGGCAATTCTCGCCGAGGCCGGCAAGTCCGTCACGGTCCTGGAGGGCGGCCCACCGTGGCAGCTCACCGACCTCTATAGTTCTTACCAATGGTCACGACGTCTGAAATGGGCGGAGCCGCATGTCGAAGAGCGACCCGGCGACAGCCTCTGGTTCAACTTCAATGCAGGTCGCGGCTATGGGGGTGCAGCTCTGCATCATTTCGGTGTCTGGCCGCGTTTTCACGAGGATGATTTCAAAGAGTCCACCCTGTACGGCAAGGGAATCGATTGGCCGATCGAATACCAGGACCTGCGTCCCTGGTACGACCGGGTGCAAGCGGACATCGGCATCGCCGGCGATGCGAAAGCCGAGATCTGGCGGCCCGAAGGCGACCCGTATCCTTTGCCGCCGGTGCCGCGTTTTGCACAGGGCGATATGCTGAAAAAAGGCTTTGAAGCGCGCGACATGCATGTCGCACCGGTACCGGTGACCGTCCTGACCCAACCCTACAAGGGGCGCTCCGCGTGCCTCTGGGACGGCTGGTGTGAAGCCGGTTGTCCGATCGGCGCCCTGGGCAATCCGCTCGTGGAATACATTCCCCGCGCCGAGAAAGCGGGCGCCGTGCTGCAGCCGAATAGCCGGGTGACACGCATTCTGACGGACAAGAGTGAACGACGCGCCACCGGCGTCGAATATTACGATGCACAAGGTGATCGGCATGAACTTCATGCTGAGTTTGTCGTGCTGGCGGCATTCGGCATCGAGAATTGCCGAATCCTTTTGAACTCCGCCTCAAACCGGCATCCGGATGGGCTCGCTAATTCCAGCGGTCTCGTCGGTACCCATGTCATGTCGCATGCATCGGCAAATTTGTTCGGCATGTTCGATGCGGAGACGCAAAACCACATGGGCCTGACCGGCGGCCAGATCATCAACCAGGATCGCTTCGGCAAAGTTCGCAAGGACGGCCCGTTCGGTAGCCGTCAATTCATCGCCGGGCTGGCCGTCAAGCCGAACGATCTGCTGGGAATTGCGATGACCCGGGCTGACCTGTTCGGGTCACCGCTAGATGACTTCATGCACCGCGCGGTGCGTAATATGGGCACCATGGTTACGGTCAGCGAGGATCAGCCGCTGCGCAGTAACCGCATCGAACTGTCCCGGCACAAGGACGCACAGGGTTTCCCGATGGCCCGCATCGTTTACAAGACCAGTCCCGATGCCAAGGCCTTGTGGCACGACGGTGTCGCCGAGGGCAAGGAGATCATGGCCGCGGCGGGAGCCAAGGAAATATGGAACGGCCCGCAGGGTGCGCAGCACATCATGGGCGGCACGCTGATGGGCGAGCGGGCCGATAAATCGGTCACGAACAAATATTCGCAAACCCACGATATCGACAATCTGTTCATCGGTGGCGCCGGCGTGTTTCCAACAGCATCGGCCGCCAACCCGACCTTCACACTACACGCGACATCCATGATGAGCGCCGAATACCTGCGGGATAATTTCGACTCATTATGAGTGGGCTCAATATATAGCGGGGCCCATCTCTGGACCCCGCTACCGAATCGAACAGATCCTCCGAATCGTTACGGCAGTTCCGCTATCGGGCACCACCGAAGTTCATACGGGCACCCAGACCCCACCAGCGCGGTAAACCCGCAGCCTGCTGGTTAAACCCGAACAGGCCGGTGAAATCGAAGGTATAGCTTTTGTACTCCTCCTCGAAGGCGTTATTCAGGTATGCATAGACTTCCCATGCACCACTGCCGGCGGTATATGAACCGCGGAAGTTAACCACCGTATAACCGTTTTCACTGGAAATCGGGTGATTCTGGATGTCATACCAGATCTCATCCTGGTAATTTCCCCAACCCTGGACTGCCATCGTGCCGCTCAACATGGGCCACTCGTAACGAATCAGTGCATTCACGCTGAGATCCGGCGCACCGACCATATTGCGATCACGCATCGCATCTCCGGTGATGGTCGGAATATCCTCCGCGGTTGCATCCAGAATACCCATGCCAAGCTGCAAGGTCAGGCCATCGATAGGCCGGCTGTCAATCTCAATTTCCGCGCCATAAACCTCCGCGTCGGTATTGAAAATCACCTGGTTCAGAATGAGCCATTGAAAAGTCTGAAAATCTTCATAGTCATAATAGAAGACAGCCGCATTCAGTCGCGTCGTATCGGCGAAGAAAGTAGATTTCAAACCCAACTCGAACGCATCCAGAGTTTCCGAGTCGAACGGTATCGTCGGCAGCGGGTTGTCACCAAATACCTGGGTCGTATCGAGGAAGCCGTTATTGAATCCTGCTGATTTCTTGCCCCGGGAGTATGACCCGTAGAGCAGCACATCGTCCGTTGCCGCCCAGTTCAGCTGTAATTTTCCAGTGACGTAATCCTCACTCTGTTTAGCCAGGCTACCGACCGTTGCCTGATTAAAAAGAATCATATGATCCGCAGTCGGACGCCACGCACTGATGGGCGTGGGCGCCGGATTAAAGCAGCCCTGTGCCGGCGGATTCGGATCCGTGCTACACAACCCGGTAATGCCCGAAGTATCGATATTCACGAAATCCAGATCCTTTTCCTCATCGGTCCAGCGCAAACCGGCTATCACGGCCCAGGCCTCCGCAATATCGTATTCCACCTGGCCGAACAATTCCCAGGACTCGGTGTCCTGAGTGTAGTCTGCATCCATGCGGACAAAACCGATCGCATCGGTGTTCAGGTTATAGGCACCTTCCACCTCATTATCGAAATAGTAGAAGCCGGCAAGCCACCGGGTTCGCTCGGTTTCCCCGGCCACACGGAATTCCTGGGAAAGGGTGTCCGTCTCGGCAGCAAAGTCCGGCGCAATAAATGACAACGACTGGCCTGCACCAAGGAACGGATTCATATCCGCATCTTCTTGCTGCAGACGTTCTACATTGGTAAATGCGGTGATGGACGTCAACTGCACTTCGCCAACGGCCCAGTTGATCGTTGCAGTAGCACCCGTGTTCTCCACCATAACCGTACCCGGACGGTCGTAATCTCCGCTCCACAGGTCACCATCCGTATCGCTGTAGCCGAAGGCATCGTTACCGGGACCGGAGCCCCAGAAGTCCTCGCCGGCGGGTAACGCCAGGCTCGTGTTGCCATCGGCGCTGGGCTTGGTCGCCTGATGCTGCCATGCACCGACTTCGGTGTCATTATCTGAGTAACTGCCGGCAAGCAGTATGTCCAGATCTTCAGAGGGCTGGAATAACAACTGAACCCGACCGGCTATAGAGTCGGAGCCGTTGTAGTCCTGCACGCCGGGCGTGCGGTTCTTGGTCCAGCCGTCATGACTGTTATAGCCGACGGAAATCCGGCCCATCACGCCGTCAGCGATGGATCCGCCGACCGCGCCTTCAGCTTTGTACTGACTGAAGTCACCAACCGACGCATCTACATAAGCTTCAAATTCCTCGCTCGGCCGCTTGGTCACGTAGTGAATCACACCGCCGGTCGTATTACGACCGTACAGGGCGCCTTGCGGTCCTCGCAAGACCTCAATGCGTTCCACATCAAAAAGCTGCAAACTCAGACCACCCATGGCCGGTTTGTAGACATCATCGACATAAACCGCGACCGGGTTTTCCTGCGCATCGGCAAAATCGTTCAGGCCGACACCACGCAGAAAGAAATTGATCTGGCTGGACTCAGCCTGCGGCACCGTGTAATTCAGGTTAGGCGTCATGTGTGTGACATCCACGGTATTCACGAAGCCAAGTTCCTGGATCTGGTTATCGGAAAATGCCGTCACCGACACACCCACATCCTGCAGGTTTTGCTCCCGACGCTGGGAGGTCACTACAACCTCTTCCAGCCCTTTTTTGCTCGCAACGGCCGCCGCGTCGTCGGTCTCGGCAACCGCCGGGTCACCGATCAAGACCGCGAACATCGCCGCAACAGAGGCCACTATCGGCACCACTGGTTTTCTAGTCCACATAGCTACACTCCCCCCTGATGGATATTTACTGACGGGCAATCAATAATTCCTGAAGAATCTGTGACTTCCCATATACGCGATCAAACTGATTAAACACTTTCCTGTGTAAAAAACAATACCAATCATCCTCTCTGGCCGCCGGTCAGTCTGCCGAAATAATTCGGTTCAACTTTCTTCCTCGTCAAGCCACGGCCCCCACAACTGCTGCCTGGTTTCCTCCCAGGATGTCTCTTCATCGCCCGCCGACTGAAACCGGCAGCCCGGATGCTCGAACGCCGGTTTCGTCCAGGTGCCGCGATCGATCAGGCGCGCAATATTGGCGCGGTAGATGTCGTCCACTTCGGCATGCTGCTTCGGTTCGTCTTCGAGCCATAAATTCTTCGGGTGAATCGGTTCTTCATACATGCGCTTGAACAGATCCGTACGCAAATCTTTCAGCCAGTTACTGTTCAGATTCATCGTGCGGAAATTTCTCAACGCCTCGATATCGACAGTCGCGGCGACGATGGTGTTATTGGTGGATGCGCTGTAGGAAACAACCTCGCCGCGATAGTCGATGATATGGGCGCTGCCACCGGCAATATCCACGGGATGCTTTGACGTCGCACCCAGGTACACCGGCCCGGCATTGGGGCAAAGCATATAGACAGAATTGAACTCCGCATGGCCCCGATTCTGAATCATCCAGGTACCGCCACCGGGATAACCGGCAGTCGTCATGGGTGTCGCCTCGCTGGGCCGATAAACCACCTCGGCACCGTTAAATGCCAGGGCCCGAACCGCTTCCGGATACTCCCCGTCGCTGCAGCAGATGGTGCCGATGTTGCCGATGTCTTCGGTCTTGAGCACCGGATAAAACGCATCGATACCGTCACCGAAAAGCTCGACCCAGCGGTCATAAACATCGTGCGGCACGCAGGACCGCTCCCGGCACCAGACATGATTTTTGGCGGCCTTGTGCACCACCTCGCCATTGGGCGCGATGACAAACAGGGTATTGAAATAACGGTCCGCCATGACTTCCGGCCAGCGCGCCTTGCACTGGCCGATAATGTAAGTGTCGTAAAGTTTCGCCAGCCGTCCCAGGTGTTCGGTTTCTTCCCCGGGAACATCGATAAACAAATCCCTGGCCGCCATGGCATGGGGCAGGTCAAAAATCTCATCGGTAAACCCGGTCAGCGCTCCTTCCGCCAGGCTGATGATTTTCACCGGCATGTTGATATTGACCATGGAGACACCCGCATGGATGGCTTCTTCAATGGTCTCGAGATTGTGGCGAATCTGTTTGCGTTCCGAGATGCCGTAGATCACGGTGGAAAGCCCCACTGCCAGGTAGGGCGCAACAGGTTTTGGCGTTTTCTGATCAGGCAATGGAGTTCACCTTATTCGCTTGATCGATCGACAGAGTATAGGTCATGCAGGGCACGTGACAAACAGCTCACACCTCGTAGAAGTCGCATGTATTTGATAATCAATATCATGACTGGAAATGCTATTGCGCAACCGCGATAACGTCTAAATTACGACTGCGATAAATAATGAACATGAATAGCAGCGTACTGATAAAACAAAACAACACGGCCATCTGCATGATGCCGCTATAATCATTCCCTTCACGAATCAGTGCAGCCGCGACAGCAGGCCCTACCGCAGCACCCAGCCCTTGCGCAGCGGTCATCATGACGAGAAACCGGCCCTTGATATCCAGCTTGGCCATAGCGCCCATTTGATAAGACACCGCAACTATAAAGAGCGCCTGATAAGCGCCTGTACTGAGGAAAAATGTCGCCGAACCGAATTTTCCGATCAGTACAAACAGCGCCAGCGACTGACCGATAAGAACGATCAATAGCGGTATAAATCGCCCATATCGGTCACTGGCCAGTGCAACGGCTAACGCACCAACAATCGCCATGACCTGCGAAATGCCCAATGCAAGCCCAATGGTGTTCACCGGCAACTGCGCAGCCTGACCAATGCGTTCGACAAATGCCCAGAAACCGAACACGTTAACAAAAAAGATAAAACTCGCGAACAGACCTAACCAGATCAATGCGGTGGTGTTTCCACCCTGCTCGCTGCTGCCGGTCGATGCAGCACGGTGCCGCCCCTGAGCGGGAAACCGGAACAGAGTCAGCGCTACCAGAACAGACGCTGCAGCCAGCATGTAATACAGCGCACTCACATTCCATGCCTGCAAAAGATACGGAGCGGCCAGAAAACCCGCGAGCATCATGACGCCCTGGGCCGCCTGGGCAAGACCGAATGCCCGATCCGGCTCCTGATTATCGCCTAATGCCGCAACAGTGATGGCAAACAGGTTACCCCCGGCCAATCCGGTCAGGAAACGCATAACGAGCAGCGGCATATACCCATCAAGGTTGGCACTGACAACATTCAGAAAGGCGTATAGAAAAAATGCAAAAGAAAGTGCTCTGACCCACGAATACTTACGTATCCAGACAGCAGCAAACACCGATGCGAAGACGAGCCCCAGCCCTTCCAGTGACGCTATATTGGCTGCCTGCTGTTCGCTGAATCCAAAGCCATCGATTAACCCACCGACGATCATCGGCATCAGGATAATTGCAGCGGGGCCGAGCGGATATACAATGCAAATGATCAGCGTTGTGGACAAACGGTGATCAAAAGAATTATTTGCACGCATATTGTTTTCCAATGAAGATTCCGGGTGCTAAATAGATTTGTCGATACTGCATCGGTCAGACTATTGCGCGGTCAAGCCGCCATCCACGACAAACTCGGCACCGGTAATAAACCGGGCCGCATCGGAGGCCAGGAACAACACCATCGAGGCAATATCCTCCGGTTGGCCGATTTCCGGCAACACCTGCATATCCATATAGAACTGCAGCGCTTCCCCAACGCTGTTAACCACACCCTTGTCGCACATGTCCTTGAGTTCCTGCCGAAACATGGGAGTATCCGTATTACCCGGATGCACTGAATTCACACGAATTCCGTACCCCGCCCGGCCGCACTCGACGGCCACGCTTTTGCTGAACAGCCGCACGCCGCCCTTGGCCGAACAATAGGACGACAATCCTTCCGCGCCGATGAGGCCGCCGACGGATGACAGATTAATGATCGAACCCCCGCGGCCGCTCTGCCCCCCCGGCCGCATGACTTCCACCGCCTGCCTGGTGCCGAGAAATACACTGTCCAGGTTGACCGCATGCACACGGCGCCACTCTTCCAGAGAGGTTTCCAATAGCGAATGCACCACCGCGATGCCGGCATTGTTTACCAGGACATCCAGTCCACCGTGCCTTTCTACAACGGCACCGATAGACGCCTGCCACTGCGCCTCCTCGGTTACATCGAGTGCCATGAATTCGGCAGTTCCGCCATCTTGGGCAATCGCATCGACGACCATCCCGGCTTCCTGCTCGTCAATATCCGTAACAATTACTTTCGCGCCATGCCCGGCCAGCATCGAAGCGCAGGCGGCACCAATGCCCTTCGCCGCACCGGTGACCAACGCCACCTTGTCTTTTACGTGAACGATCGATTGCATCACCGGTCTCTTTTAACGACGCAGGTCCGGCTCAACCCTGATTCAACAAGTAGATGACACTCGCCGCTTCCCCATTACGCCCTTCCATCGCCTTATGATTGGTTAACCAGTCAGGCGGTACCAGCTCAGGGTAATTGCCCAGCCCCAGAATGATGTCGGTTTTCCGATCGCCATTCACATCCGCAGCTTCGATCGAGGTCCAGACACCGAAGAATTCCCGGGCAAACGATTGCGGTACGAACTGCAAATTTCCCTGGTTTTCAAGATAAATGAAGGTCTCCGGCTCGTCATAGCTCCATTGGGGAAACAGGGAAATCGCGGCAATATCCATATCACCATCGTCGTCGAAATCATGTACGACAGACCGGATCGCCCCGTGCATACGATGGTAATACGCTTCCGAGAAGTTCAGATCACCATTGTTCTGCCATACGCGGATCCCGTGCTGCGGCCGCGGTGCCGGCACGATGTTGATGAGGTGATTACCGGCCACGTTATCGCCATTCAGGACGACCAGATCCATATCGCCGTCACCGTCAAAATCGGCAGCTCTGAGACTGTTACCGCCCCAGGACGGTGTGTTTTCATCGAGTACATGCTTGGTAAAGGTTTCGTCGCCGTTATTGATATACAGCTGCAGTTCCTGCCTGCCCTGCGCTACAACGGTTGCGATATCCGGCCTGCCATCGTCATTGAAGTCCGCGATCGTACTGCCGATCATGCCGGAGTCCGTCGCGACGGTCGATTCACGCAGGGCTCCGGGTAACATACCGGGAGGGATTTCGGCCGGAGCATCCGGCCAGATCTTGCTGTATTCCGGGGTCTGGTAGTAAATCGATAACTCGCTGTTGGCGTCCTGGGCAACCCCGTCGCCGAAGGCATTGGCCACGATGTCATCGAGGCCGTCGCCATTCATATCGTGAGTATGGTGCTGCACAAATCGCTGCTTTCCGTTCACCAGCATGCGAACCCGCTTTTCATCGCCTTCGAATTCCCAATCGGAGATGCGTGCAATTCCGATCTTGCTCATCGGAAAGCGACCATGCTCAACCAGGCGCATGCCGGTCTCCGTCAGGGCCATATCGATGGCATCACTGGCCAGCTTCGTGGAGCCGATCCGTTTTCCGGTATCCAGATCGAATACGATCATGTCATCCCAGTCTTCAAAACCCTCACGGCGTTCACCGCCCCCGACCCAGTCATCAACCACCGTACGCCCGACGTAGAGTCGCCTGCGCTGGTCATCAACCAGGGTTGCCAGAACCAGCGCGTTCGGTTCGAGATCAAGATTCGGAAAGACCGGCTTGAAATCCCCGGCCAGCGGCGCTTTGGGTTCCTGCATTTCCATCTCAGGCCAGGAACGGGCGTTATCGACGAAATAGGCTCGCATGCGCAGCCACTCATCTTTCGTCATCAGCGGTTCGGACGGGATATATTGCTTGAACGGGTAGAGGTCCCGGAAATAGCCTTTGCTGTCGTACAGAAAATAACGTTTCGTATAGTCTTGTTCGGGTTCCATCTCCGGCGGTACGGGTTCCATGCGCATATCGGCGAACTCATCGCCTTTCATGCCGACGTAGTTACCCATGTAGTGGAGCGCGAACAGCCAGTACTCCTTGGATAGATCGGTCGGCTCAGGAGCCAGATGGCAGCCGACACAATACAGATCGACAAGCTCTGCCACACTCCTTTCAGGCGTTGGCTTATCCTGCGCCGATGCAGGCTTATCTTTTTCGTTCGGCGAACCACAGCCAGCGACAATACCGG
Organism: uncultured Chromatiaceae bacterium; assembly: GCA_964629475.1. GTDB lineage: Bacteria > Pseudomonadota > Gammaproteobacteria > Steroidobacterales > SMWD01. The sequence goes on from CAZVQW010000014.1 coordinate 10,430, forward strand.
CAACGATGAAGGTTGTGACAATGGTTAGCGTTCTGAGCATTAAGGTGATGCTGTTTCGTACACCCGAGAACATGTATCGATCCTCCCATGCCATATCATTTTTGTGTTTCACCGCCACTGTGACGTGAACTTGTTTATAGCCCCGATTTCGAGTTCGGTAACTTTATCAACATTCGATGTTAAGCCCCTCGCCGCCAGGCGACGAGGGGCTCTGTCAGGCTCCAGGTTTTATATCAACCACTTAAAATGAAAACTTGACGTTTACCTCGTAACGGTGCGGAGCGCGGAACGAAATCTCGATGCAATCGCACTTCACAATAAGGGAAATCGCCACAAAAAATGTCTCGTCGCCAAGCGACGAGACATTCTGTTCAACTCTGTTTTATTGCCACGGCAGTTTGTCTAGAAAGAGAACTTGGCATTAACTCCATACCAGCGCGGAGCTCGATATGAAACCTCGTTACAACCACAACCCGTGGCGATATTAAATCCCTGGATACCCGCCCGTTCGTCTGTAGCGTTATTAATCTTGAGCCCGGCATACCAACGCTCATCAGCACTGGTCCAGCCCGCACCCAGATTTACCATCACATAGGAATCGAACTTGTCTGCATCGAAATTTCGCAGGTTATAGTAAAACTCATCTGAATAGCTGATGTCACCCATGACATTAACCATCCCCTTCCACATCGGCCATTCATAACGCGCCATTGCTGTCACCTGCAACTCCGGAGCATAGGTTGGGTCGACATCACGTGTCTCGGCAGACCCGATGACGAGCGGAACATCCTTCACCGTTGCGTCAAACCAGCTAACACTCAACAAGCCATCAAACCCTTCAAACGGAGATGTCTGCAGCTCCAGCTCTATACCCACGGTGTCAGCATCCGCATTAATCACAACACCGCCAATACCGGTGAACAGGAATGCCTGATAATCGCTGTAGTCATAGTAGAAAACAGATCCGTTCAGGCGAGTAGTGCCCTCAAACAGGGTGGCTTTAAAACCACCTTCGTAGCTCAGCAATTCTTCCTCATCATAAGGTATGCCGTCATTTCCCTGGGCAAATAACAATGAAATATGAGAGCCGAGCAAAGGCGCATTGAAGCTTCCGGCTTTGACACCCCGGTTAACACCTGCGTAAAGCAGCAGATCATCATTAGGTGTGTAGTCTAGCTGTATTTTACCCGCCCATAAGTTATCCGATGAATCTGTGGTAATCGCGGTGCTGAGGCCATCCGGAAGTGGCGGCAGAAATTTTTCCCCCACGTGAATAGTGCGTGGATCAGTGCTGTCAAAATACAGGCCGGAATCCATGACAAAGTCTTTTTCTTCCCTCATCACCCGCAGGCCGGTGATCAGAGTAAGCTGGTCACTCAGATCAAATTCGTACTGACCAAACACCGAGTAGGAATCGGTCTCCAGCGTAGCATCGGTGCCAACATCCTGTGCGGGGCCGGCAACGCCACCCTGCGATATTTTCAGGCCATTATCCGATTCCGTGTCGATATTAAGGTAATAGAGCCCCAGTACCCAACGACTGTTATCGCCCTCACCGCTCAAACGTAGTTCCTGTGAAAAAGTCTGCGCGTCAACGCCGGCATAATTGGCAAGATAGTTGGCGGGAGCCGAGTCCACGTCGATGAAAATCAATTTCTCAAAGTCTTTGAAATCCGAAACTGAAGTCAGCTTCATCGAATCACTCAGATCATATTCGACCTTCGCCATCAAGCCAGTGGTATCGATCTCTCCGGAATCTTCAAAGGCAAAGTCTCCGGAAGTTTTGAAATCATCACCGTCCGGATCAATATAACCAAAGAAATCCGCGCCGGCCGGCCGGCCTACGTCTATCAGGCCATCAGGACCAAAAGTGCCCGTTACATTATCGAAAAAATCATCGGTAACACCATTGTCGTCCTGATCCGATCCACAGTCCGTACCGTCGGCACAAATAGTTCGCCGGGTTTCATCAGGTGCAACATCGATCGTATTGGTCAACTCACCGTTGGCATTATAAATACCGATAGTTGGCTTCGACTGATAGGGCCCTGTAGCAACATCTGTCGTTACCAAATTCGCCGAGAGCGTCACGCTTAATGCCTCACTGGGTTCGAATAACAGCGTGCCACGCAAACCAAGGGTTTCATCGTCGCCCATATCAGCACCGGCACCGACTCCGGGGGCCGCACCGGCTGCACTCAGCGGATACAGATTATCAAGATAGCCATCCTGATCGTTGTACATCACGGCAACCCGGCCGGCGACAGTCTTGCTCAACGGACCACCCACCGCACCTTCGAGCCGCCATTGATTCGCATCGGCAGAGGTATCGAATGACCCATAAGTCAGATCCAGAAAGCCTTCGGGACCGTCAAAGGTCGGCTTTCTGCTGACAAAATGAACCAGGCCACCGGTTGCATTGCGCCCGTAAAGCGTTCCCTGGGGGCCTTTCAAAATTTCCACGCGATCAATATCAAACACTGCGAAGGATTGCCCCTGGGCGATAGCAATATATCCTTCATCAAGATAAACGGCATTCGGCGCTTCGATCACGTCGTTAAAATCATTCTGAGTAACACCACGAATGGAGAACTGGGTATTCTGACCAGCAATGTTTCCGCTGATATGAACGCCCGGTGAGAACGCGGCGATATCAAAACTGTCCTCGACACCCAGGGCTCTCATCTGATCGCCGCTGAAAGCAGTGACCGCAATACCCACATCCTGGATATCCTGTTCGCGTTTCTGCGCGGTGACGGTGAGTTCATCGAGCACCGCAGCCTGGAGTGGTAGTGCCGTTAAGACGGCTATTACTCCGGCAATGGCGATGGCGAGGCTGCTACGAACGGATTGGCGTAGCGCGTGGCATATGTTGGACATACTAATCCCCCTGTATGTTGCTGATGCGAAATGTTGGCTTCAGACCACTGACCGTACATTATGTACAGCAAATAACGACATTACACAACAAGCAAAGAACTTGTCCGAATATCACGATTTCAGCCATTTTTCCGGATTTCAGTCGATGCATCGGGCCGGACCGATCGACAAGCCCGACAGGTGTTGTGCAGCTGCAACATCTATCGCCTGACAGTGGAAAACGGACTGGTTATTATCGAATGTCACAACGAGGTTCCGATATACAAATAGCATGAGTACCCGACAAATCATCGATACATTCAATCAGTGGCGCAGTGAACGGCGCTGCCTGGCGCTTGCGACCGTTTATCACACTGAAGGATCCACTTACAGCAAGGCAGGTCACCGTATTCTGATTGCAGATAATGGCGATTATCAGGGGCTTGTCAGCGGCGGTTGCCTTGAAGGTGACCTGGCTGAACATGCCGGTGAAGTTATTGCCGGCGGTGAAACGAGGCGAGTGACCTATGACATGCGCGATGATGCGGATGAGTTATGGGGTCTCGGCATCGGCTGTAACGGACTTATCGAGGTCATACTGCAACGCCTGGACCCTGTATCGAATTACGAACCCTATCAGACGATGGCAGGCTGCCTGCAAGGACGGTCACCGACAGTCTGCGCAACTATCATCGAAAGTGGCGATGAAAGATTAACTGCCGGAACCACCCTGGTTGTGGGCGCTGACGGTGAAACCCTGTTACCGGCACAGACGGCGGAGTATTGCCTGCCTGTGCTGATCGAACACAGCATGGAAACCGCGCAACAGGGCATAAACAGCCTGATCAAACACGAACTACCGAGCGGACAGCTGACCGTGCTGTACTCCCGGTTATTACCCCTGCCGAGAATACTGTTGCTGGGCGCAGGCCTGGATGCGATACCGGTCGTCAATATCGCAAATCAACTCGGCTGGCGAATCACCATCATGGATCATCGCGAGACTTATCTTACGAAGGCCGGCTTCGACAAGCTGCCGAATGCGTTTCACATCGACCCGGAACAGCTCGCTGCGACGACCGACCTGGCGCAATTTTCCGCCGCAATCGTCATGAGCCATCACCTGGCCACCGATCGCACTTACCTCAAACAACTTGCTCCCAGCAGCATTCCCTATGTCGGCGTACTCGGCCCGCGGGACCGCCGGAACCGGCTGGTAGAGGAGCTGGCCCGCGAAGGTATCGCGGGGCTGGAACGGACCAGAGGGCCGATCGGTCTCGATATCGGGGCCGACTGTGCCGAATCGATTGCCCTGTCCATACTGGCTGAGGCGTATCAAATGACAAAATAACAAACGTTCGTAACTGCATGTTATCAAACGAACACGTCACACTGTACGATCACTCGATTTCCAGCTGACCCAATTCATCAAATCAACCGCTCGTTTCGCCCTTCCCGGCATAGCAAATCATGCTAGGCTCGAAGTTCAGCGGGGGTTGTTCCGCTCAGCTGATCACTGGAGAACAACAAAATGTATCCGGCGCCCTTTCACTACCATCGGGCCGATTCACTGCAAGGGGCAATTTCGCTGCTTCAGGAACTGGGCGATTCCGCCAGGGCGCTGGCCGGCGGGCAGACCCTGCTGGTCTGGATGAAACTGCGGTTCGATGAACCGCAACACCTGGTCGACCTCAGCCGGATACCCGGCCTGTCCGATATCAAACAGGAAGGAGATCAGATATGTATCGGGGCGCTGACCACGCACGCAGAGATTGCGACATCAACCCTTGCCAAGACGTTACCGAGTGTTCGCGATTGCGGATCGGGAATTGCAGATGCGCAGGTACGCAGTCGCGGGACCATCGGTGGTGCACTGGGTTCGGCGGACCCCAGTTGTGACTGGCCCACGCTATTGCACACGCTCGACGCAGACCTCACCTGTATCGGGCCGGAAGGCATACGCACACTGCCGGTGTCTGAACTGGTCGAAGACATCTATACCTCCACACTGAAACCGGCCGAACTGATCACCGAAGTCCGGTTCAAACTGCCGCCTGCCAATAGCGGAGGTGCCTATTGCGCCTTCAAACGCTGCGCACCGGCCTACCCGACGGCCTCCGTCGGTGTTCAACTCACACTGGATGGCGATGTCTGCAGCAATATCCGCATTGCATTGGGCTCGGCAGGCCTGACAACCATCACCAGCAAAGAGGCCGAGGATATCCTGCGCGGCAACCCGCTGACCGAAGCCGGCATAGACAAAGCCACGGAGGTCATCGTGGCGGCCGCGGAACCGGTGCCCGACCAGCGCGGTTCAGAAGATTTCAAACGGGCGGTGCTGCGAACCCTGGTCAAACGTGCCATGGATATCGCCGTACGACGCTGCCGCGGAGAAACCATCAAGGGACATCACGAGTATGCCTGACGCAATTGACAGGGTATCCATTCAGGTCACGATTAACGGACAGAGCTACGAGCGCGAGGTCGAACCGCGCCTGCTGCTGGTACAACTCATCCGGGAAGAATTGGGCCTGACCGGTACTCATATTGGCTGTGACGTAACCTATTGCGGTGCATGCACCGTGCTGATCGAGGGCAATCCGGTCAAGTCCTGCACGATGCTGGCGGTCCAGGCGGACCAGTGCGAGGTACTCACGGTAGAAGGCCTCGAGCAGGATGGTGAACTGCATCCGCTGCAAAAAGCTTTCTCCGAGAACCACGGCCTGCAGTGCGGTTACTGCACTCCCGGCATGCTGATGTCATCTATGGCGCTACTGGCGGAAAATCCGGACCCCAGCGCGGACGAAATCCGCAAGGGAATCAGCGGCAATCTCTGTCGGTGTACCGGTTACAACAACATCATCAAATCTGTTCAGGCCGCGGCCAAAGAGATGGCCGGATGAATGCAACCTAAAAGAGGACTGAAGCTGTGGCGATAGTGTTTGAAGGTGAATTTGAAGTACCCCGCTCCCGCGAGGAAACATTCTCTTTCCTGTCTGATACACAAAAATTTGCACCGTGTCTGCCTACGTTCGAATCACTGGAAATGGAAGAGGACGGGTCGGCTACTGTCAAAATCAAAATCGGTATCGGCAAGGTTCGGGGCATTGCGACGATCAACCTGGTGCTTGAGGAAAGTGAAGATCCAACCCGGGCACAATACAGCGGCAAGGGTTCGGTAATGGGCAGCGCCTTTAATATCATCTCCGGTTTCGATCTCGAAGAAATCGACGGCGGCACAATGGTCAAATGGAGCGGTGAACTAAAAATGTTCGGCAAACTCGTTGCCCTGGCCGGCGGACTGATCAAGCCGATCGCGAAAAAGGACATCAAACGACTGATTGAAGCGCTCCAAGCAGCGCTGGATCCGGAACAGGCCGGGCAAGCCAGCGGATAGGCAGCAAGCCTGTTGCTGCATCCAAGGAAATTACTATGAGCTGGATAGGTAAATCACCCAACCGAAAAGAAGACGACCGGCTGATCCGGGGACAGGGGTTATTTGTCGACGACAAGCAAGGCTACGGGATGCTTCACCTGCACCTGGTCCGATCACCCTATGCCCATGCCAAAATCCTGAGTATCGATGTTGCCGCAGCCGAGGCGCTGCCGGGCGTCATCTGCACATTGACCGGCGCGGAAGTCAAAGCATTGATGCCCGAGTCGTTCATGGAACTCGGACCCGAGCCCGCGGCAAGTATTCAGGACTACCCGATGGCCGTCGACAAGGCCGTCTTCCAGGGTGAACCGGTGGCTGCAGTGGTTGCGGAAACCCCGGCCCTGGCTGCCGACGGCGGAGCGCTGATCGAGATCGATTACGACATGCTCGATGCAGTCATCACGGCCGAACAGGCCATGGAAGACGAGGATGTCCTGCACGAATCCGCAGGTACGAACAAGATCTGGCAGGGCGTCTATGAATACGGTGAGGTCAACAAAGCCTTCGACGAGGCCGCCACGGTCGTCAAGATAGACCGGATGCATTTTCACCGTTTTGCCAGTACGCCGGTGGAAAACAACGCCGTCGTTGCCGAATGGCTACCCCACGGTGATCTGGATTTCTTTTGCAATAACTCTTTTGTCGGGTTCGCTCAGCAACTTCTGTCACCTGCGCTCGGCGTCGGCGTCGATCAGATGCATATCAAGACGCATGATATCGGCGGCAGCTTCGGCAACAAGATATCCAACTACACACAGATGGCGATTGCCGCCCTGGCGTCGCGCAAAGCCGGCGGTAGGCCGGTTAAGTGGGCCGAAACGCGCACCGAGCACCTGCTGTCGAGCGGCCACGGTAATGAGCGAACGTTTCTGGATACCGAAGTCGCGCTCGACGAGAACGGCGTCATTACAGCTGTCCGGTCACAGCACATCGACGATTGCGGCGCCTATCCGCGCTACGAGCCGCTGGGTTGCGTCATCTGGTCACAGGTTTTACCGGCAACTTATGGCGTGCGAAATTTCCGTATCGATTTCTCCCAGGCTGTGACCAACAAATGTCCGGTCGTTCCAAATCGCGGCTACTCACGCATGCAGCACCTGTGGTTCATGGAACGAATCATCGACATTTGCGCACATGAACTTGCGATCCCCGCCGATGAAATGCGGCTGAAGAACTACATCACCGATTTTCCTTATACGACACCCAACGGCTGCGTTTACGATTCCGGTAATTACCCGGCCATGCTTGACAAGGCCAAGGAACTGATCGGCTGGGATGACTGGAAACAGAAACAGGCTGATGCGCGTGCCGAAGGCCGGCTGCTGGGTATCGGCATCGGCACGACTCTGGACTCGGGTACGAATAATTTCGGTCAGGCCAGGATCATGAATCCCGATCTGCCGTTCTCGGGTAACTCCGAAGTCGCCACGATCAGGATCGACCTGCAGGGTTCGGTGATCGTGACCCTCGGATCCGGCCCGTCGGGACAGAGCCACGAAACGACAACCTCGCAGGTTGTTGCCGAGGAACTCGGCATCAGCCCCGACCTGGTTCGCGTGCGCACCGGGTTCGATACCGGCTGGAATACCTTCGTCGGCCATTCCGGCAGCTATGCGAGTCAGTTCGCCGTCACCGGCCTGTCTGCCGTCCATGGCGCCTGTAAAAAACTCAAAGCCGAGATGCGTCGGCTTGCCGCCTTCCTGCTCGAAGCCAGTGAAGAGGATCTCGAATTCGGTATGGGCGAGGAAGGCCCGCAAGTTGGCGTCAAAGGCAGCGATCAGGCCATCAACTACTGGTATATGGGCAACCTCGTCAATAATGACAACGCGGTGCTGGCCGGAGAACTCGGCGATGTCACCCTGAATATTCGTCACGTCTACCGACCACCGTTCACCATTCCCGATACCGACCGCAAATACGGCAATCTGACACTGACTTATGCGTCACAGTTGCATATCGCCGTAATCGAAATCGATCGGGCTTTCGGCCATCCAAAAATTCTCGCCTATGCGGCAGTCGATGACTGCGGAACCGTCATCAATCCAAAAGTTGTCGGTGGCCAGGTCCATGGCGCAACCGCGCATGGAATTGGCGCGGCCATTATGGAAACCTTTCAATACGATGAGACCGGCAATTTGCTGACATCGTCATTAAGCGACTATTGCCCGATTACCTCCATGAACATGCCCGACGTCCAATACGGCAGTATTCAGACCCCCTCGCCTTTCAGCTACAACGGTGCCAAGGGTATGGGCGAAGGTGGCGGTGCACCGCTACATACGGTTTCTGCCGCCGTACAGGATGCGCTGGCCACCGAAGGCATCATCGTCACGGACTCTCACCACTCGGCTACTTCAGTTTTCGAGTTGCTGCAAGATCAGGAGCAGTCATCCGGCGTGCATGTCGATAAGCGGTAACCGGCATAAGGCCGTTAGCGCATGCTAACTTCACAGCGCGAAAAACAAGCCGCTTTACTATTGGCACTCACGATGCTCTGTTTTGCCGCCAATCACGTGATTGGCAGAGCCGTGCATGGTGAGCTGCCTCCACTGGGACTGTCATTCTGGCGCTGGGTTTTTGGCGCCGTCATTCTTTTCCCCTTCGTTGCACCAGATCTGGTTGAGACAGTGCCACGCTACCTCAGGCATTGGCGACTATTCTCGATACTGGGCTTTCTGATGATAGGCAGCACCAGCCTGATTCTGGTGGCTCTGAATTTCACCACCGCAACAAATACTTCCCTGATCAACGCGACTCAACCTACCATAACGGCATTACTCTGCTGGATATTCCTGCGGGACAGACTCAGCCCCATCCAATGGGGCGGCATTATCATTGCCTTTGCCGGTGTTGCACAGATGATCTTACGCGGAGACTGGCAAGCGTTTGACAGCCTGAGCTTCGATCGCGGCGATCTAATCGTGCTGCTGGCCATGTTCGGATTTGCCGGCTATGCCATTAATATTCGCAAAATACCCGGCGAATTCAGTGCAATTCAATCTCTGTTTGCCGTAATCATATTCGGCATCATTCCCTTGCTGCCTTTCTACATTGCCGAAACCTTAATCTACAAGCCGATGTTCTTCAGTTGGCAAACTATATTGATAGTCGTCACTTTATCGCTATTGGTATCCGTGGCGGGAATGCTGATGTGGACCCGCGGTAATCAGCTGATTGGACCGAACCGGGCTGCGATCTACATGAACCTGCTACCGTTGTTCGGCGCCATACTGGCCGTCATATTCCTTCAGGAGACTATCGCCGTCTATCACCTGGTTGGCGGAGCCTTGATAGTCGGCGGAATGTGGCTGGTGTTGCGAAGAATATAAAGTGTGATAGTTCAGACTTGATAGTTCAGACAATGCCAGGTCACATTTTGCCCGCATGACTGCTTCGTGCCTGTAAGCAGTCGGTCAGATAATGACGAATTATTGACCTATTGACGCCTGTGCGGCTGAAAGCTGACACTGGTATGCGTCGATACCCGGTATGCGGCATGCAGATAACAGGTCTGCTCGCCCATCCGGACCAGTTCGCTGCAATGACTCTGCGGTTCATCAGTATCCAGGCACACCAGAGTTCGCACCGGCTCTGCCGCTGGTTCGCCACCCTCTGCCAGACGGAATCCTGTCGATTGCGTAACTCTATAGCCCTGTAATCCTTGCTTCACAATTTGTGCATAACGGCCAATTTGTGTCATGAAACAAAAAGCAATGCCGCAGGACAAAAGAGCCAGCCCGGATGGAGCGCGTTCCTGCCCACCCACGGCGGCGGAGTCATCGCTCAGGAACTCGAATACGCTGCCCGCGGGTTGAATACACTGCACCGTCAGCACTTTCATTCCATCAGACCGAATCCGTCCATGGGTACGTACATGAACCGTTCTTTTTTGTTCAGACTGCAAGCCAACCGCACCGTCAGCGGCAAGCAATTGAGCGGCATCATCAGCGAGTTTCCGAATGATCTCCTCCTCTGTGGAATCCGTCGGCACTGACTCGGCAAATATAAATAAAGGTGCAGGATCAGTCAGGCCCATGCCCGCTGTTGTCGGTTCCCCCATCGCTACAGCGGGCTGGTCATTGACCTGAACCAGGAACTCGCCGGGTAATTCTTCGGACAGACAACGAACTGCCGGCGACCTTTTAGCAACAGACACATCGGCAATGTCGGAAAACTCCACATCCGGGGCATTTCCGGCAGCCGAGAACTGAACTTCGACAGACTCTATGGCGGCGGTCATCGTCCCCCGAAGCGCAGAGCCTTCCATGGTAAAAAAGTTATCCTGCAAAAGTTCCAATGACTCGATGCCAATACCCCGGTCATTAGCCTCTGCAATAAATTCAGACAAACAGGACGCAGCAAGGCCAGCCGTGAAGAAAGCCAGCGGAAAGGGAGCAAGATCGGTCCCGTTGAGCCAGGGCCCTTCATCGCAGATCAGGCGCCAGCACGGTCCTTCAGATCCATACTCGACGATGGCTTCCTTCTGCATGCCTTCCAGAGCTCGCGCACTGGTGCGGATATGAATCTGCCCGGCAGAAGATGGCGGAAAATCCTTGCGTTGTTCCCGGCTGCTAACCCTGAAAGCCAGCGGATCTCCCGGACGAACCATTAGTGAATAGCCCTCATCCTTATGCAGAGGCTGGTGCTGCGAAGACGAGGCATCACTGGAAAAGCGAAGATTAATTCGGTGATTGCGCCAGTTGACGGAACTCATCATCCGTCAACAAGCGGCCGGCTGCCGTACCCTGCTCCTTAACCTGTGCGAGCAGGGAAGCATGCTGGTCTTCCGATACGGTAAGACCCAGTTCTTCCAGTTTCAGCTTGATGCTGGACAAACCACTTTTCTTACCCAGCACAATTCTTCTCGGCGCCGAAACCAGTTCGGAAGAATAAGGCTCGATGGCCTCAGGGATATGAAACTGGTTGGCCACTGCACCACTCTCACGCGTGAACAGGTTTTCGCCAACCACCGGTCGCCATCCATCCACCCGGTAATTGCCGGCCTTTTCAACCAGTGCGGCAACCTTGCGTGCCTGATTGAGATTCATGTTGACCGGCACGTCATACAGGCAACTCAGCGCCAGCGCAGCTTCGCAGATATCGGTATTACCGGCCCGTTCACCGATGCCGTTGACAGTTCCCTGCACCCAGTCCGCACCGGCGCGAACCGCCGCAACGGCAGATGCCGTACCCAGACCGAAATCATTGTGTCCGTGAAAATGCAGCGGCATGTCCGGACCGATCCAGCCCCTGACTTCCCTGATAATTATTTCGACTGCTTCGGGCGAACAAGCGCCGATAGTATCCACAACCGCAACCTCAGAAGCGCCCGCTTCTATCGCGGCCGCATACACTTCCTGCAGAAACGCGAGTTCACTGCGGGTGCTGTCTACCGGGAAGAACAATACCTTCATGCCGTGGTCAACCGCATGACCAATGGCATCGGTCGCACGCTCGATAACTTTCTTGCGATCGAAACCATAAGCTTTCATTTTGATATCGCTGGTCGAAATCTCGATCAACGTGGCCTTGAGCCCCAGCTCGATCAGTGCATCGAGATCACCCCTGACGGCACGGGAAAACCCCCAGATTTCTGAATCCAGCCCGGCCTCGACGATGCGCTTGACCGCTTGATTATCGGCTTCCGATACCTTGGGAAAACCGGCCTCGATGCGGCCGACGCCAAGGTCAGACAGGCCGCAGGCAATTTCAAACTTCTCATCGGGGGTGAACACAACACCGACAGCCTGCTCTCCGTCCCGGAGCGTCGTATCGTAGAACTGCACGGGTTTGCTGCGGTCGAAACCCGCACGCACTTCATCCCGTTCATTCAGTTCACTGATCCAGATCTTATCTTTCATATCATCCTCAAAATAATTGTCAGATTGCCCGTTATTGCCTCAGGCCAAAACACAGATCCCGGAAATCAGGCAAGAGCAATCGGCCGCACCAAAGATGCTTCACCGCCTTTGATCTTCAACGGCAACACCACCACCGTCGACACCGATACCGAATCTGCCGCCAGGTCCTCGAAGGTCAGGCTCTTCATGACATAGATACCATTTTCAACCAGCAGGACACGATGTGCGTCGAACAAATTGGGCACGCCGATGGAAAGATTGTCAGTTCCCACCAACCGGGGTTTCTTCTCCGCCAGCCAACGCACGGCTTCGGGAGACAACCCTGCCCATTTATATAAATAGGTATCGGCATCGGTTTCGAAGTAACGCCCGTAACCGGTACGCACCAGGGCACAGTCGCCTTCGTTCAGGCTCAGCCCCTGGCGTTCGGCAGCCGCCTCCATATCCTCGACCGTGATCGAGTATTTCTCCGGCAGAACGTCCACGCCCTTGACTGCGGGAATATCGAACATCACGGCTCTTAGGATCAGCGGCGGAACAGACTCCATGCTGTGCAGCGGTTCAGGCAGATCGACAAAACCCGTGTCACGCTGATGCGGGCGAATGTCATGTCCCAGCACCATGTTGTCCTGTGACATGTGAACGGGCACATCGAAGTGCGTACCCGAATGCATCGACGTGATCACCAGTGAAATGGCATCGCCGAACCCCGGCTCAATTTTCCCGAGGTCTTTCTCGACATATTCGTGGTAGCGATACATATAGAACTGGAACGGCGGATCGATCGGATGCACCGGCATGCCCGGCCAGTACGCCTGCCCAAGATCGTAGACTTTGGCTCCCGCCAGCAATTCATGAAGCGCCTTCTCAGCCATTGGATCTTCTCTCCGTCAATCTGCCGTACCGCACATGCTGAGAATACACTGGATATACACTTTAATAATATCGAGCATATCGCCGATGTGCACCGCCTCGCCCTGGTGCGTATCGAATCCGCCGCCGCCCGACCGAATCCGGCCTGCCGAACCATAGTTAACGGTCGGGATGCCATAACGATTCATATGGGCCGCATCGGAGTACCAGATTTCGGTGCCGAACTCCGGTGCCGTACCCAGTTGTTTCGTATGCGCCTCCACGATCATTTCGATCAACTCGTGATCGTCCGGAATCGACGTACCCGGAGCGGTTACATAGACATCGACCGTCGTGCCATCGAGGCAGGCATGTTCCCGGACGGTTTCCCGAATCAGTTCCCGTACTTCCCGATACACGGCAACCGGCAACACATCCGGCATCGTGCGAACATCCAGATAGATGGTGCAGGTATCCGGCGTGCGTGCGCCACGCCAGGACCAGCCACCCTCGATGGCCGCGATATTGACCTTCGGACGCCAGTCACCTATCGCATTGCGCTCGATGTATTCGGGCATCCACTGATGCAATGCATTCAGTACCAGCGTTGAATTACTGATCGCGTTTTGCTCCGGCTCCGACCATGCTGTGTGAATCAGCACACCCGGTACTTCGATCTTCAGCCACGTGGTACCGCAATGGCGCGGTATCAACATCATGTTCGTCGGCTCACCGAGAATGCAGGCATCGGCAACCGCGCCATGCGTAATGGCAAACTTGGTACCCACTCCATAACCCTGGTAGTCCGGCCCGTCGAATTCACCGGTCGGCGCCTTCTCGATCTCACCGCAGACGCCGGCAATCACGACATCGCCGCCGAGCTTGATGCCCGCCGCCTGGATTGCCCTGGCTGCAGTTACATAAGTGGCCATGGCGCTTTTCATATTGAAAGTACCCATGCCGTAGATCCACTCATCGTCGACCACGTTCCCCTCGCAGCGATAACCAAGACCGCGGTGCGCCTGCTCGGGACCGAATGAGGTATCCAGGTG
>CAZVQW010000014.1:24589-62631 GCA_964629475.1 uncultured Chromatiaceae bacterium
TGCCTGGTCCACGCTATTGACCATATTCGTTCTCCACAATATAGGTAGTGAGCGTTCCCAGCCCCTCGATAGTGGCTTCTACGACATCGCCCGGATCCAGCCAGTCCGGCACGGCCATACCGGCCGCAACACCTGGTGGACTGCCACTGGTGATGATATCGCCGGGCTCCAGTGTCGTATTCGACCACCATGAAACCAGCTCAGCTGTTTTGTAATGCATCTGGGAAGTATTGGCATCCTGGCGCACATCACCATTGACCCGTAGTTTCATATCGAGGTTATGAGGATCTTCCAGCTCATCGGGAGTTACTAGATACGGCCCGAAAGGACAGGACCCATCGAAGCTCTTGCCCAGCAGTATGACCTTGTTGGAATGCTCCCGGGCCTGAATATCCCGTGCGGACAAATCGTTGAAGATCGTAAACCCGGCCACATAGTCCAATGCATCTTCAACGTCGACACGAAAGGCTTTTTTGCCGATAACAATCCCGATCTCAATCTCATAGTCGAGTTGTTGCGTAAAATGCGGCACGACAACCTTCGCACCCGATCCCACAACTGAGGAAGGTGCTTCGAGAAACCCCGTGGGATGCTCGAAATGAAAACTCTGCCAGTCATGTGACTGCCATTCCGGGTTCTTCCAGGTGGTCAATTCCTCAAGATGGGAATCAAAGTTGCATGACGTGTGCAGAATCTTGCCGGGCCGGGGCACCGGTGCCTGCAGTTCGACCTCATCCGCACTCCAGACGCACCTCTTTCCTCCAGCGCTTGTCAGCGCTGCCGGGTCACCACTTTCAAGATCATCAAGAATTTCAACGAGGGCGCTCCACGCCTCTTTCATTGCCGCCTCGCCCTGCTCCAGAAAACCAATCATTGTGTCAGGCAGTTGCCCGCCGGATAACGCGTGCAAGTCAACATAGCAATCGTCAACGCAGGCGCCTACCGTAGTTTCGCCACTAGCTTTGATTTTAAAAGTTGCCAGTTTCATCTTTAAATTTCTCCTTCCATGGCCCGCACACAGCGCTCAGGCTGCCGCCGGCTTCAGTCTCGGTACGACTTTTTCGCCCAACAACCGGATGCTTTCGAGATTGTCTTCCTCGCTATCACCAACAACTTCCATCAAGGGGAGATTCATACCGGCATCCACCAGTTGCTGTAACAACACGAGACAATCATCGGGTGTTCCCGAGATCACCGTAAAGGCGCACATCATGTCATCGTCGACGAGATGCGTGACATCGTTATCGGTACCGGCTTCGATGGCGGCAATAAAGGGCTTCCAGGCTTCATCGGGCAGGCCCGAACTGCTCAGAATGATGTTGTTCTTGATATTGCGCAGCTTGTTGATGACATAGGTGGCGGTATACGGACGTGTTGCATTCCTCGCCTTGTCACCGTCTTCCGAACAGGCCGCAAGGATAACGCCGCCGACAGGAAAGTCTGCCGGCATCGCACGATCAGCCTGCTCGAATCCCTTGCTCATATTTTCCCTGGCATAGCGCGTAAAACCCGGTGATGTCAGGCCCGGTAGCAGCAGGCCGTCGAACGACCGGCCGCCCAGCTTTTGCATGAACGGACCGGTTGCGCCGATATAAACCGGGATGTCCGTGCGCAGACCGCGACCTTTACGGTCAACGGCCGGCATATCACAGCGAAACAGCTCACCATCGTACTTGAACGCCTCCCCGCTCATGATGCCGCGGATAATGTCCAGCGATTCCTTGTGCACCTTGACCGGCGTGAATTTTTTCTGATCGATCTCCAGGTATTCCGTCCCCACCTTGCCGGCGCCAAGGCCCATGATGAAGCGCCCGCCGGACAATTCATCAATTGCAACCATTTCGGCAGCCTGTGTCGTCGGGTGGCGCATATAGGGTGACGTAATACCCAGGCCAATCGGTATCCTTTTTGTCGCCATGGCCGCCGCAGCGAGTGTCGCCATGCAGCCGCGGGCTTCGTGGCCGTACTGGCGAAACCAGTGATAGGCTTCCGCAATCCAGAAACCGCCGTCGAGATTCGAATCCTCGGTTTGTTTTGCATAGGCCTGTATCGCTGACATCGGCTCATAGGACTTGAAGATCACCCCGACTTTGGCTTTTCCTGCAGCACTCATTTCTTATCTCCTCTATTAAATGGTTTCGACATGCGCCTCACACATGCCTACAGGCTCGTTTCCGAGCCGTCATAAACCTTGACCGGAATGCCCGATAACGGCTCACCGCCATCGATGCCTACCCGAAATGTTTCCTGCATGTACAAACAGGCCTTACGGTCTTCTGTCATGACATGCGGATGGATCGAGCACACCATATTCTCGGGCAGTTCAAACTCAGACCCTTCACCGATACGCGGCGCTTCGATCATCGTCATGCCGATGGAATGCCCGGAGACATGCCCGAGCCGGTAACCTTTTCCTTCGAATGGCGTGATGACCTTCTTGTGGACTTCCTCGGCCGAGGCGCCGGCCTTCAAATGTATTTTCACGAGCTCATGGAATTCGGCATATAGATCCACGAGCCGTCGGGTTGCGTCATCGACTCCACCGGGTGCCAGCAACCGGGAAAATTCGATCCAGTGACCGCCCGGCCCGGATACTTCCAGGCCATAGAGAAGTCCATCGGAGTCCTGAACCCGCCGGGTCGGACTCGGGAATACCATCTGCGGCAGGATCGAGCCATTGGGTCCCATCAGGACCATATCCATGGTGTTGCGTGCCGTCCCAAGCGTGGCAAATGTCGCTTCGGCCGCACCCATGAGTTCAGCTTCCGTTTTACCGGCCTCGTAAGCCTGGATCACGGCGAGCACGCCGGCCTTGTTGATTTCCATGGAACGGCGTACCGAGAGCAGTTCTTCTTCACTCTTCTGCGCCCTTGCGTGGTCGAAGGCTTCATCGAAATCGATCAGATCGGCGCCGGTACCGGCCAGTGCCCGGTAGTCGCGTACCGGCATGATGAAATTCATGCCGTACACACCGACCCGCTGCAGGCGATTGTCCTTTATATAATCCGCCATCCACTCGCCGCAGTGTGACGGAAAAACCCGTTGCTCGATAAACGTTGCGGAATGATCTCCGACCCAGGTGGCCTCCCTGGGAAATACACAGGTTGGTTCGCCCTCACGCGGTATCACGACATAGGCATAGCGGTGCAACAGGTGAAAGCCGCACATGTAACGCACCGCGCCTTCAAAACCCGTGTACTCACTGCCACTAATAATCAACGCGTCGAGATCGGCACGGTCCATCGCGGCATGTACGTTACGGTAGCGCCGTTCGATTTCCGCCACACTGGGTTGAAAACTATTTGTCTTTTCATTCATGGGCTGATCCTGTGATCAATCATTGCGTGTCATGGAATGTTCGAGGCCTTCGATCAGCGCCCAGATCGCTGCATTCAACGGTGTCGGCACATTGTTGGCTTCACCGAATGCCACGATACCGCCATTCAGTGCCGCAACTTCCGTGCGCCGACCGGCCTGAACATCCTGCAGCATGCTGGCTTTATGGTCATAAGCGACCTCACGCGCATGGTCGATCAGTTTTTCCGGATCGCTGTCCAGCTCAATCCCCAATGCATCGGCTACGGCGACACCTTCGGCAACCAAACCGGAAATCAGTCGACGTACCCGCTCCTGATCACAGGCGACTCCATGCGGCAGCTGTGTCAGCGCACCAATAGGATTGGTCGCCGCGTTAAAGATCAACTTGGTCCACTGTGCGCCGCGCGCATCGTCCATGGCCAGCGTTTCCATGCCCGCCTGAGTCAGCGCTTCGGCCAGACGTGTCACTTCATCCATGGTCGCGGGTTTGGGCTCGAACGGCCCCATCCAGGTCTTGCCGCCGGTATCCTGCTCCACATGTCCGGGCGTGACGATATGCCCGGCCGGAAATGTCGTCCCGCGCATGACACGCGGTACATATTCCGCAATGATCTCCTCGTTGCCGGCGCCGTTCTGTACCGAACAAACGGCACCCGTTGCAAACACCCGGGCGGTTGCTTTGATCGCGGCCCGAGTGTGCAGTGTCTTGGTTGCGATGATGCCGAAGTCACACGCGGGGATCTCATCCGGATTGGAAGTCGCATGCGGATGCGATACCAGGTTATTGACACCCGAAAGCCGCAAACCCTCTGCATTGATTGCATCGATATGCGGCTGGTCAAGATCAAAAGCCCAGACCTCGATATCTTTATTCCCGGCCAAATGAACGGCAAACAGGCTACCGATTGCGCCACAACCGACGATACAGACCTTCATTGCATTCTCCCGTACATTATTCTTTTCCGTACCTGATCCGTCATGAAGCCCATCCCGATTCCCGGGCTTTCACGAGGCGATATAAAGCCTCGTGAATGGGCACGGCGACTCCGGCTGCAGCTGCTTCGCGCACCACCGCGCCGGTAATCCAGTCAATCTCCGTCGGGCGCTGTGCACGTACATCATCAAGCATGGATGGGACATGCGCATAGTCATCGTTCCCGGTCTGGCCATGGCTGACAGCCTCAACATTCATTTCCCACGGGTCTTCGTGCAATGAAACGCCACATGCATTTGCGACGGCCTTGCCCTCATCCATCATCGCGCGTACCAGGTGACCCAGATCCGTAGCAGTATCTGTCGCGGCGTAAGCGCTGACATGCGGCAGGTCGGTTGCTGCAGCCACACTGTTGACGACAGAATTAAATATCAGCTTTGACCATTGAGCAGGCAACAAGCTTGGAAAGGCCTTTGCTTTGAGGCCTGACTTGCGAATCAATTCGGCAACACTTTCCACCGACTCAAAGTCGGCACTTCCCTGCGCCCAGGGGCCCATCCAGGTTTCGGTATCGAGTTCGTATTCCACATGCACGTCGGAGTGCCGAAACCCGCTCATGAAAGTTACGGCTGAGATAATCGGCCAGTCACCCTGCCGGGCAACCAGGTCCTCGCACCCCAGTCCGTTCTGCACGGTCATGACCATTGCATTGGGAAAATGGCCCGCCATGCTTGCGGCGATACCCTCAACGGCATTTGCCTTGGTCGCAATGATCACCAGGTCGACATCGCCGAGCGCAGCCGGGTCGGTCGCGGCGGTAATGTTGACCTGCCGATCGGACTTGCCGCTGACGCGCAAGCCCTGTTTATTTAGCAGGTCTGCATGACCCGTCCGGCGTACCAGTACCGATGTCTCCACGACCGCACCCAGGTGCCCTGCAAACAGGCTGCCGATTGCCCCGGCGCCTACGACACAGACTTTTTGCATGGGCTTCATTGCGCCGATGTCCGAAGAAGCCGCAGTCGCAGTAGCGGGTAGACACACACGACACATAAAATAGAAGTCAGAACCTCCAGCCGGAAATAGTCCCTGAGCACAAAGTGAGCGACGATCACGGCAGTGAAGATGGCAATGACTCCCGACCAGTTGACGGATTCTCCATCGTCTTCCCGAACAAGACCTTCACGCCCGGTACCTTCCTGAACAACATTGCCAGTTGCCAGCCTGGGGCCGACAAAGTAGTAATCCATGATAATCACACTTGCCAGCGCACTCAGCAGCACGCCCATCAGTTGTATCCAGGCTTCGACGAGTTCGAGGATATGGCCGTACAGCATGACCAGTGCGATGACATTCGCCAGCACGACGAATGCCACGCGACCCGGGCGCCACCGGAACACCGCATCGGCCAGGTTGGCAATACAAAGCGATGAACTGTAGCTGTTCAGCACTTGCGCTTTGGCCTGGGCTAACAGCATCAAAATGAACCCCACCAGTCCGCCAAACACCATGAAAGTTGCCGCAATGCTATCGGGGCTTTGCAGCACTCGCGCTTTGGCCATGTCAGGGTCCATGCCAGCAACATTGATGTAGTACTCAATCATCAGCGCCGCCCCGGACTTCATCAGCACACCACCGATCAGCATGACGACGACTGACTGGGCAAAGATCGCAATACCGGCGGCGATGCCTACATCCGCAGTCGATTTTCCATAGCGGCCGAAATCGGCCGTATTGAGCGCCAGCGCGCACGCCGGACCGATGAGAATATTCAGACTGAAGACGAACTTGTCCCAGTCGTTCTCCACCCCCATACCGGTGAGAACCGCCGGCTGCATCTGGCTCTCAAACCACACAGCCTCCGCGAGAGTTCCGCCTGATTGCTGCAAAACGACCAGGATCATCCAGCCAAGCACGGCAATAAACCCGATCAGCATGATGGAAGAAAATCGCGTCACCAGTTTGAATCCAAATGCGGTCAACAATATCCACGCGACAGTCATGCCGCCGTAAATCGCCAGCCGTGCCGGCCAGCTATTGTCTATTTCAAAAAAGAACAAAAAACCCCGGTACAAAAGACCATTTTCCACTGCCAGGAACCCAACGATCAGGCACCCGAAAATCAGTGAAGCCAGCGCTGAACCGCGAACGCCCAGGCCGTACCTGCGGGTGATCAGCGTATTCGAACAGCCGGTCTGGTACGCGATACGCGCGATTGCCCAACCGATCGAGCTGCCGATCGCGAATGAAACCAGGCCTGCCGCAAGGGCGATCTTCACACCGGCAACGAAGCAAACGACGGCGCCAAAAAACAGGATGACCAGAGTCGTGATCAGCCCTGCCGTATTCCATGTAATTTGCAGCCAGCCTTCTCGCTCAGCATCCGGAACCCGCTCCAGCGCATGGTCCTCCATCGTCTCGGTGATGCTGTGTCTGACCATCGCCCTGCTAATTTAGCCTAATGTTTCACTGATGATATGACTGTTCGAGCACCCTTCTTGCCCGTTTGGTCAAACCTCAGTTTCCGGGCTGGCCCCCGGCCATATAAGGCTCTAGACTCGTGTAACTGCTCAAGGAGAGGTCACAATGAACAACCCTCAACCTGCCCAGAACTCGCTCAAGTCCGGCCGCTGGATACGGTCGACTTGCAAGATGTGCCTGCACTCATGTGGAACCCTGATTCACGTCACCGACGGCGGCATCATCAACAAGATCGAGGGTGACCCTGATAATCCGTCAAACAACGGCAAGCTTTGCCCGAAGGGTAACGCGGCGATCATGCGCCATTACGATCCGAACCGTTTCAAACAACCGATGAAACGCACCAACCCGAAAAAGGGCCCCGGCGAGGATCCCATGTGGGAACCGATCAGCTGGGATGAGGCGCTGGATATCACGGCGCGGGAAATCAAGAAATCTCTCGACGAAGACCCGAGGAAAATCCTGCCCTCTCTGGAAGATTTCCAGAAATTCAACATCTGGGTCTGGCCACTTGCCTTCGGCAACTTCAATTGCTTCCAGTCCGGCGGCACGATGTGTGGCGGCGCCTACCACCCGGCCAATGGCTATATCCATTCGGCATTCGCAGCAGCCAATGATGCCAAGCATTGCAATTACTGGATCAACAACGGCACCGGCGACGGCTTTTCTTCGCACTTGCATGCAGCCGCGCAATCCAACTGGGTTGCCAACGCTCGCATCAACCGCGGCATGCGCTGCGTCACGGTTGAACCAAGACTTTCAACTTCCGCGGCCAAGTCGGAAGAGTGGGTACCCATACGCCCGGCAACCGACCGGCATTTTGCACTGGGGCTTTGTCACGTCATGGTCAATGAGAACCTCGTTGACTACCGGTTTCTCAGGAAGGACACGAATGCCCCCTACCTGGTCGGTGCTGACGGCTACTTTGTGCGTAATGCCGAAGACAAGATCTATGTCTGGGACTCGGTTGAAAACCAGGCAAAACCCTGGGATGACCCGACGATCCAGAAACTGGCACTTGAAGGTGCATTCGAAGTGGAAGGCAAAGAGTGCAAACCGGCATTCCAGCGCTTCAAAGACACTCTCGACGAATGCTCGCCGGAAGAAATGGAAAAAATCACCACCGTTCCCGCCGAAACAACCCGGCGTATCGCCCGGGAATTCTTTGAAGCAGCCGACATAGGGGCGACGATAGAAATCGATGGACGAACCATGCCGTTGCGCCCGGCGGCCTATAATTACTATCGCGGTGCCCAGGGCCGCAAGCTTGGGTTCCAGACTAATCATGCGTTCAAGCTGGTTAACTTCCTTGTTGGCAACATCGATGCACCCGGTGGACACATCGGGGTAACGCTGGACGATCAGTGGGTCGACAAAAGCCATGTGGCACCCGGCGAAAATGGCATGATGATGCCCAATCCGCACCAACTCGGGCCGATACCGGGGTTCTCATATCCGCCGAATACCTTTCACCTGATGGATTATTTCCCGGTCGGCGTTCACCCGCCGCATCTGAATCTGATGGTGTTTCAGGATCCGAAAAAATACGGCATCGAATTCACTCCCGATGTCATGGTGATCTGTCACTCGAATCCTCTCTGGGCCATGCAAGGCCCCAGGGAAGAATGGTTCAGGTTCATGGGCAGCATGCGCTTCATCGTCGTGTCGGACATTATTCCGACAGAAACTACGATGTGGGCAGATGTCATCCTGCCTTCTCATGATGCACTGGAGTCGTGGAATATGACCATGATCGAGCCGCCGCATACGGAAGGAATGTGCATGCGGCAACCGGCAACGGAACCTTTGCATGACACCAAGAGCGAGGAAGACATTTTCTACGGCCTGTCCGAACGCCTCGGCATACTCGAAGCCTATAACGGTGTCCTGAACATGGCACAGGGCCTCGACCACAAGCCGGATCTGATGCTCGAGCCGGACAAAACCTATACCGACAAGGAAATGGCCGACCGCAAGGGCCGCCTGTGGAATGACCAGGGTATCGACTGGTACCTGGATAACTGTGCCGTTACCGAACGACGCCCCGACAAGTGGTACCGGCCCTGGGAGGGCATGCGCCTGCATTTCTATATTGAAGACATGCTGCATCAGCGGGATTTACTGAAGAAAAACATGGAAGAACACGATGTGCCTTTCCGTGACGATTGGTACTGGGATGACTATTCCCCCCTGCCGACAACAAGACTGGATCCGGTGCATGAAGAACCCGAGGAATACAATCTGTACGGCATGTTCTTCAAGGATATCCAGCTGAATTTTGGCGAGAGCATCGGCAACCCGTGGATCAATGACATCGTCTACCGTGACCCGGTACATATCGCCTTGATGCTCAATCCGAAAACAGCTGCGGCAGAAGGCCTCGAATCGGGCGACATCGTCAAAGTCGAATCACCCTACGGCAAAATCTATGGACGCATCGGTACGGCCGAAGGCTGGCATCCCGATGCCCTGGGGGTTTCCAACTCGCTGTCACGCATCAAGGTACGGCACGACGGTGTGCCGCACGCCGGTGGGCACTTCAACGACATGCTGCCCTACGACCTGCGAAATACCGATGCCGTGACCGGCCAGCCGGAGACAGTCTGCCGGGTAAAGATCACCAAACTGGATGACTGGCCCGAGGGCCTGAAACAGGGTCTGACGGTCTACGACCTGGTTGATGACATTCAGAAGCCTGGCAAAGGGAGGAGTCACTGATGGCCCGCTACGGCATGGTCTTCGATCTGCGGCGTTGCATCGGCTGTAACGCGTGTGTAGTCGGCTGCAAGCAGGAAAACTCCTTGCCGGACGGAATGTTTTTCACCCGCACGCTCAGCGAAGAATATGGCGTCTATCCTGCCGTGAATCGAGTCTACATTCCGACGTTGTGCAATCACTGCGAAGACGCCCCCTGTGAGAAGGTCTGCCCCAGCAGCGCAACCTATACGCGTGATGACGGCATCGTCATGGTCGATGCCGAAAAATGTATCGGCTGCGGTACCTGCGCCGTCGCCTGTCCTTACGATCAACGCTCCCAGGTCGACAAAGACCTCCTCGAACACGGCTTGTTTGGTACCGACGAACTGACACCGTTCGAAGAAGATGGTTACAAGCGGTTTGTGCCCGGCACGATTACAAAGTGTGACTTTTGCAGTGAACGCGTCGACGCGGGACTGGATCCGGCGTGTGTCGTGACCTGCCCCACCGAAGCGCGCATCTTCGGCGATCTGGATGACCCCGACAGCCAGGCCAGCATGCTGATACGAGAGCGGGATGGCAAACCGCCGATGCCCGAGTTAAAGACCAAGCCAAAGGTCTATTACGTCGATTAAACGAAACCATTCGAGCCACTGGCAGCATCAGGACAACAGGTGGAAGCGGAAATGACAATGCAAGACACAAAAACCGTTGGTGACAGTTTTCAGGTTGGAGCTCGCTTCCAGCGTTACTGGGATACGCCGATGGCCAATGCGTTTTTCTGTGGCGAACTCGGCGCCGGACTGTTTTTCGTCTCCTTTCTTTTCGATTTTCTGAATGGAATGGTGGCCGGCTTGCTGATTACCGGTATTTTTAAAACCTATTTCCATATTTCCCATATGGGTGTGCCGATGAAATCCTGGCGGGCGATACTGCGCCCCGACAGGTCATGGATCAGCCGCGGCCTGATGTCTATTATGTTCTACCTGGGTTTTGGCACTGCCCATTGCCTGAATATTGCCTTTGATCTCGAAACTGCCTGGGGGCTGGGAACGGCTGCCGGCAACCTGGTACAACTACTCTCCGCCTGCGCAGCACTCGTGGTGATGACTTACCAGGGATTCGCCCTGTCTCATTCAACTGCCATATCGCTGTGGAATACCGCACTCATGCCGGTCTCGAGCCTGACCTATGCATTGACCGGCGGCGCTGTCCTGACATTAGCATTAGGCTGGAACAACCTGTTCGCCCTGTCACCGCAAGATCAGGTTTCTGTGACCAGGGGAATACTATTGCTGCTGCTGATCGACATGGTTGTATTGGCCAGCGTTCTGTACTCGGCTAATAACAGATCCAGGGGCGGCAAAGTATCGGCATCGTTGTTATTAAAAGGAACTTACCGGCAGGCATTCCTGTCCCTGGTTGTCGGTACGGGCCTCATCCTGCCGGCAGTGATATTGTGGGCCGCACCCGGAAATTTCATCGCCGTTCTGCTTGCCGCCGTGGCCATCCTGGTCGGCTACTACAGTTACCGGTTATTGATTCTCAAAGCCGGCGTCTATGAACCGATGATGAGTTTCAGGTAGAGACAAGGCTGTCAGAAATAAATTACCAACAGCGAGCTCGCGAAGACTTGGTCATTCAGACAGTGTCAGATTAGATCGGACCCGCATGGCTGCTTTACGCCTGTAAGTGGCAGGTCAGATGGTGATGGATTGCTGCTTCTAACAGGCGGGAGTCGACCATGAACCGTCATTGGGAATCATTCTGCAATAGTAACCTCCAGGGTTTTGTGGGAGCGGCTTTAGCCGCGATTTACTTTAGCCAAATCTGCAAATAACGCCAATAATCAACGCAGGACTTTTCAGTACGGCAACGGCACTATTCAAAAGTGCGAGGCCTATCTCCACACAGTCGCGATCTCCGCACAGGGCGTATATCCCGGAGAGGGCAAATTTATCTGATCACCACGCGCTGTCATTCAGGCCAGAAACTGTTCGCTGACCTGTTTCTCGGGCAAATTGTTGTCGATGAGATCCGTTACCTTGAGTTAACGGGAGTTTCCAGAACATTTGCATATGTAGTCATGCCAGACCACCTGCACTGGCTCCTCGAATTATGCAGCGATGATTCGTTGAGCCGCGTTGCAGGGCTTCTCAAAGGCAGAGCCGCTCGACGAATTAATCTGGCCCGAAAAATAACAATGCGCGTATGGCAACCAGGTTTCCATGATCGCGCTTTGCGCCGTATCGAAAATTTACACGAGATTGGCAACTACATTCTTGAAAACCCTGTGCGAGCGGGCTTGGTCAACCATCGTGACGACTATTTATTGTCGTACTTAGTGTGGGCTTGAGTTTAGTGACACCATGCGTGCCTCCGATCGCGGCTAAAGCCGCTCCCACATGTTCTTTCCAGGTAACTGGGATAATTTACGATTGACCCCTCAAGGTCGTTTGCTGTCGATTTGCAACTCAGCAATCCAAATGGCCGCTATACGTTGGTTTCCTGCCCCTCAGACGTCATCAAATCTGACACTGTTCGTCAGATACAGGTGCCGATTAATACACTTAGTTTTCATTCATCAAACGTCCTGTATATGCAGCACCAATTTACCGCGCGTATGGCCGATTTCGGACAGTCTGTGAGCCTCTTGTGCTGCCTCCAGCGGTAGCACCCTGAGTTCCGGCACTCGAATCGTTCCATCCTCATACAGGGCCATTAGTCGACCCAGGCTCTCACCATCGGGCCGATGATGAAGAAATTCTGCCTTGATGCTTCTTGCTTTAATCTCCGGTGTCTCAGGTGGTTCATTATTCATATAAGCAACGGTACCGCCGGGTTTGACGAGCCCGATAGCCGCCGCCGTAGTGCGGTCGCTGAGCAAGGACTCAAGCACCATATCCAGACCATCGGGTTGCTGCTCGCGAATGACGCTGACGTAGTCGCTTGCCCTGTAGTCGATCACATGATCCGCACCAAGATCGTGAACATAGTCTGAATTTGCGGCACTTGCGGTTGTATAAACAACCGCGCCAAGGTGTTTGGCAATCTGTATCGCAACACTGCCGAGACCACCCGCACCCGCTTGTATCAGAACCGTTTGTCCGGCTTGCAACTGGCCGAATTCCGCTAAAGCCTGCCAGGCTGTGAGGCTGACCAGTGGCAGTGCCGCCGCTGCATCAAATGTGAGTCGCGCGGGCTTTCTCGCTATTGCACTTGCGCTAACCGGCGCATATTCGGCGTAAGTGCCGTGCTGGATTGCCCAGGTAAACGCCAACCCGACCACCGGGTCGCCTTGTTTCCAGTTGCTGACGTTGGCGCCGACTTCAGCGATTGTTCCTGACAAATCCCAACCCGGCACCACTGGAAAGTTGCGGGTAATGTATTCCTGTAACTCTCCGGCGCGTAAGCGGCGATCGATCGGGTTGACGCCGGCGGCAGCGACTTTGACGAGAACTTCATCGTCACCACAGTCAGGAACAGGTAAGCGGCCGAAGTTCAGTACGTCCGGTGTGCCATGAGTCGTGTAGTAAACAGCCCTCATAAAACTTGCACCTCCCAAGCCAATTCCAAAACCATAGAGTATCGAAAAGACTTGTCAGCCATGCTTATAGCACATGGGTAACATTTTGGCCGGGCAGTTCTGATTCGTCGTCTGACAGATAACTGCTCTGGGATAACTATTCTGGGATAACTATTCTGGCAGAGTATTGCGAATCAATCGGTCAAATGAAGTGCCGATTGAGCCAATAAACGGTCCATATGGACAAACAGGCCCTGTAGTATGATCGTCACAAGCATCAATACGTCAGGAGAATAGGGTGAGAGCACTGGATTCGATGGACCTGTTCGATACCAGGTCTTTGCTCAACGACGATGAACGCATGGTCAACGATTCGGTAGCCCGCTTCGTCGACGAACGTGTCCTGCCCATCATCGGCGAGTGCTTCGAAACCAGCCGCATGCCCGCAGAACTGATCCCTGAAATTGCCGAACTGGGTCTGCTGGGCATCACCATAGATGGATACGAATGCGCAGGCCTGAACAGTGTCTGTTATGGCCTGGCATGCCAGCAACTCGAGCGGGGCGACAGTGCATTGCGCAGTTTTGTATCCGTGCAAAGCAGCCTGTGCATGTATCCGATCCATACCTATGGTTCCGAAGCACAGAAAACTCGCTGGCTGCCTGCAATGGCTCGCGGTGAAGCCATCGGTTGTTTCGGGCTGACTGAACCACATGGCGGTTCCGACCCGGGAAATATGCGCACACAGGCAAAGCGGGATGGCAGCGACTGGATATTGAACGGCTCCAAGATGTGGATTACCAACGGCAGCATCGCTGATGTTGCGATTGTCTGGGCAATGACCGAAAACGGTGTCTGCGGATTCCTGGTAGAGAAAGGCACACCGGGTTTCGATGCGCCGGATATCAAGCACAAGATGTCTTTGCGTGCCTCCATCACCTCGTCTTTGTTTTTCGACAATGTCCGGATTCCCGATGAAAACAGATTGGCGGGCATTACCGGGCTTAAGGGGCCTTTAAGTTGCCTGACGCAGGCACGTTACGGCATAAGCTGGGGGCCCATCGGTTCTGCGCAGGCCTGCCTGCAGGAACTGCTCGAATATACCGAGACCAGGAAGCTGTTCGGCCGCCCCTTGTCTCACACCCAGTCCATACAAGAGCGACTGGCGGACATGGCACGCCGCATCACGACGGCCCAGCTACTGGCACTGCAACTCGGACGATTAAAAGATGCCGGCATACTCCACCCCAGCCAGGTGTCCCTTGCCAAGTGGAATAATGTCCGCATGGCGCTGGATATCGCCCGCGACTGCCGTGACATGCTGGGGGCCAGCGGCATATCAACAGAATTTTCACCCATTCGGCATATGCTGAATCTCGAGAGTGTCATTACCTACGAAGGCACGGAAAATGTCCACAAACTGATCATCGGTAAGGAGTTAACGGGATTTAACGCCTTCTAGGAGCCCAAGAGTCAGTACGGTAATATACCGGGATGGTAGAACATCCCGGCAAATTTCCTCATTTGATTGCAACCTGGGCCGTTGCCGTGGCGCAGGCGCTGGATGAGATTGGACTCGACAGCAAGGGTATTTTTGCGGAGGCCGGTATCGACCTCGTCGCCGCCAGGGATCCCAACATGCGCTTCCCGGCCGCCAAGATGACACAGGTATACGACCTCGCAGAAAAATTCAGTAATGACCCTGCATTCGGGCTTTCCGTTGCACGGTTTATTCATCCAACGTCGTTACACGCACTCGGGTATTCCCTGTTTGCGAGTCGGACTCTGGAAACATTCTGCCGCAGAATCGTGCGCTATTTTCGCCTGGTGACTACCAATGCAATCAATCAATTTGAAGAAACAGAAACCGACTTCCGCCTGATCATGATGCCGGCAACGGATCGGACCTCTTTTGTTCCACAGGATACGTGGCTGGCTACGATCATGCGTTTCGGCCGCCACATCTACCGGCCGGATTTTTCACCTGTCAGAGTTGGCCTGCGACGTCCGGAGCCGAAGAGGAATAAAAAAGTATTTATAGATTTTTTCCAGGCTCCGATTGAGTTTGGATGCGATACCAACATGCTTGTATTCGACAAACAGGAAATGCAGGCTCAGTTACCGGCCGCTAATGCTGAACTGGCCAGGCAGAACGATCAGGTCGTACTGTCGCTTCTTGCACGCATGGATCGTGACGACATCATCGCTCAGGTTCGTGCCTCAGTCGTCGATCTATTGCCATCCGGCGAGTGCTCCAAGGAAAATATTGCTTCGCGATTAAATATGAGCGAACGGACATTGCAGGGCCGTCTTTCTACAAAAAATACCAGCTACCGGGATCTCCTGAACGAAACGCGCAAGGAACTGGCCGAGCAATACATCAGTCAAGGGTTGCGCTCGTTCAGTGAAGTAGCCTACTTGCTGGGCTTCTCCGATATCAGCAGCTTTTCACGCGCATTTCGAAACTGGACAGGGCTGTCGCCCAGCATATATCGGGGCCAGTACCTGAAAGATAACCAGTCAAACCATGGATAAACACCCGCCGGGCAGCCAGAGCAGCATCAAGGTTCCAGTAAAAAGATCCGACAACAGTCAATTCACCGATGAGAGCGACTGGCTGGTAGCCGAAGAACCGCTGGAGATCCGGCTGTCTCAATCTATTGATGATTGCAGACAGACACACAGCATCTCCGTCACCATGAGAACTCCTGGAGCTGATTTTGACCTGGCCGCAGGCTTCCTGCTCACCGAAGGTGTTATTCATAAAGCGTCAGACATTCAGAGCATGGGCTACACGGCGGATCAGAATACGGATGTACCATCGAAAAATATCGTTGTCGTCAACCTGGCGCCTGAAATTGAGTTTGATATCGGCAAGCTGCAACGAAATTTCTATGCCACATCATCATGCGGTGTCTGTGGCAAGGCATCTCTCGAAGCGCTGTCTTTTGAATCATCTTACGAAGTCAATGGCGACAAGCTTCTGATCGATCAGGCTACTCTGACCGCCCTTCCGGACAAGCTGACAGGCCGGCAGACTACCTTTGCCAGGACCGGCGGCCTGCATGCAGCGGCAGTGTTCGATGCAGAAGGCCGGCTGCTCGAAGTACGCGAGGATGTCGGCCGGCACAATGCCGTCGATAAGCTCATCGGCGCCATGCTCCGGTCAGACAACCTGCCGTTATGGAACCGGGGAATTCTGACCAGTGGCCGCGCCAGTTTTGAAATCCTGCAGAAAGTCCGCATGGCCGGTTGCCCGATGGTGGCAGCCGTGGGTGCATCATCGAGCCTGGCTGCTGAACTCGCCTGGGAGTCCGACATAACACTGGTCGGTTTCCTGCGTGACCGACGATTCAATATCTATACCGGACCTGCGCGTATTGGGCCCGCATCCGGCGACTGACCCCGAATTTATTCAGCATGTTTACCTCGATCGAAGATCTCGAAGAACAGTTTGGCCAGCAGGGATATATTGCCGACCGGTTACTGCTGACCAGCATTTACCTCTCGGTTACGCTTGGCAAACCGATCTTTCTTGAGGGGGAACCGGGTGTCGGCAAGACCGAAGTAGCCAAGGCGCTGGCAGCGATACTCGATACGGAACTCATTCGGCTGCAGTGTTACGAAGGACTGGACGCGTATACGGCATTGTATGAATGGAACTATCCGCGACAGATGCTGGAACTGCGCATGGAAGAAGCTCGTGGCATTGACAAGGCCACCATCGGCAAGGATATCTTCCGTGAAGAGTTTCTGCTCAAGCGCCCGCTATTGCGCGCCATTCAAACTAAGGGCGATCAACCACCGGTGCTATTAATCGATGAGATCGACCGTTCGGACCATGAATTCGAGGCATTCCTGCTCGAAATACTGTCAGATTTTCAGATTACTATTCCCGAGATCGGCACCATCCATCCGCAACATCCGCCGATTGTCGTACTGACATCAAATCGTACCAGGGAAATACACGATGCCCTGAAACGCCGCTGCCTGTACCACTGGATTGATTACCCGACACTCGAGAAGGAAATAAGCATCCTCGAATCACGCGTTCCGGGTATTCAGCAACGGTTCTCCCGGCAGATTTGTCGTTTCATGCAAACGATCAGAAGCCAGGATTTCTTCAAACGACCCGGTGTTGCCGAAACCATCGACTGGGCCCATGCCCTGCTGACGCTGGGCGTTGAGGAATTAACGGAAGACACCGTCAACGCAACCCTCGGCTGTATCCTGAAATACAAGGATGATCTGGAGAAACTTCAGTATGAAGATCTCTCTCGATTGATTGCGGATACCGCCGACACAGAATCCTGAACCAGTGGTGCAATCCGCTCCAACTTCTCAAACGTCATCACGGGCCAGCCTGCTGGTCCACATGGTGCAGTTTTCCAGGGAACTCGGCGCCGCCGGCATACCGGTCGACACCGCAAACATGATTGACCTGTGCCGTTGCTTCTCTTATGTCGACATCAGTCACAAGCCTGATTTCTATGCTGCCGCAAGAGCCAATCTTGTTTCCAGCCACGAAGACTTTCCCCGCTTCGATCGCGTGTTTGAAGCTTTCTGGCAAAAGACAGTCAGCCGGGCGGTGGACAAAACTGATACCGAAGACACACATGATGAGAATGCGGTACGCAAGAGTGCGAAAGAACAAAAACACAGGCCGGACGAAATCGATAACGATCCGGCACCCAGCGAACAACAGTCATCGCAGATTGAATACAGCCCCGATGAGATTCTGGCCAGGAGAGACCTGGGTAGCCTGAATGCTGAAGAATTGCAACGAGCGCGACAACTCATGGCAAAACTGCTTGCCGTTATTGCAAACACCAGGAGTCGCCGACGCGCCCCCGCCCACACGGGTCGGGACCTTAATTTCCGTCGCATGCTCCGTCGCACAACACTCGACGGGCAGGACATGAGCAAACTGCTGTACCGTCGGCGTCGCATTCGGAAAACCAGGCTGATGTTGCTCTGCGATGTCAGCGGTTCGATGGAGCGTTACAGCCGATTCCTGATTCATTTCATCTGTGCCTTGCGACATGAATTACCTGATGTCGAAGTCGCCGTATTTTCCACGCGCCTGACCGTCATCACACCTCTGCTGGCCAGTAAGGGAACCGAGGAAGCACTGCGCCACTTCTCAGAGCGGGTACCGGACTGGGCCGGCGGCACGGATATCGGACAGTGCATCAGTGACTTCAACCGGCATTTTGCTGCGCAGATGATGAGTTCGCGAACAATTGCCGTGGTTCTGAGCGATGGCTGGGATCGGGGGGATGCAGTGCAGATGAGCGCCGCCATCAATGACCTGCGGCGGAATGTACAAAAACTAATATGGCTGAACCCCCTGCTCGGCAGCGAAAATTACCAACCCCTGTGCCGCGGTATTAAAACCGCCCTGCCTCACCTGGACTATTTTCTGCCGGCGCATAATCTCGAAAGTCTGGGAAAACTGGTGGACTTGTTACGCGAGATCTGGCGATAACCGGACACTCAAAAAGAACCTGTGGGAGCGGCTTTAGCCGCGACCGGAAGCACACATGCTGTCACTAAGTTCTACTCCACGCCAAATACGATAATGAATAATCCTCGCGATGCTTAACCAAACCCGCTCGTACGGGATTTTCAAGAATGTAATTGCCAACCTCGTACAGATGTTCGATACGACGCAATGCACGATCATGGAACCCCGACTGCCATACTCGCATTGTTTTTTGCCGGGCCAGATTGATTCGGCGAGCGGCTCTGCCCTTGAGGCGTCCTACAACTCGGCTCAACGAATCATCACAGCTTAACTGAAGAAGCCAGTGCAGGTGATCTGGCATGACTACATACGCGAATGTCCCCGAGACGCCCGCGTGGTCAAGGAAACGGATTTCATCTGCGACTATCTGCCCGAGAGACAAATCAACGAACGGTTTCTGGCTTGAATGACAACGCGTGGTGATCAGGTAGATTTGCCCTCTCCGAGATATGCGCCCGACACGGAGATCGCGGCTATGGGGAGATCTGCCTCGCACTATTGCATAGTGCCGTTGCTGTACGGCAATGTCGTGCGTTTAATATTGGTGTTGTTGGCAGATTTAGGGGGAGTGAATCGCGGCTAAAGCCGCTCCCACAAACACCTTATCGCGGCAAGGTGCCGTTCCTTCTACAACTTGCCAAGCCCCGCAAGAATCTTCTCGGGCGTAATCGGCAACTCCCGCACCCTGACACCGACTGCATTGTAGATCGCATTAGCAATAGCCGGTGCCGGTACCGTGACACAGGGCTCCGAGAGGCTCTTGGCGCCAAACGGACCGGTCGGTTCATCGGACTCGATAAAAATACTCTCGATTTTCGGCGGCATCTCAACAGCGGTCGGCATTTTATAATCGAGAAAATCGCTCGACAAACACGCGCCGCTGTCAGGATCAAACACCAGGTTTTCCATCAGCGCATAACCCATGCCCTGCTGGAACCCCCCTTCCACCTGGCCTTCAGCACCGGCAGGATGTACCAGCTTGCCCAGGTCATGCGCAAATACCACTCTGAGCACTTCGACTTCGCCGGTTTCCGTATCCACCTCAACTTCGACGAACTCCACAGAAGCAGGAGATGGATTGGCCGGCGGCGCCATACTCGACAACCCGATGATCGTGCCTTTTTCCGCCAGGTTGGTCGGCTGCGGCCCTTCTTCGGTCATGACGACAAACGGTGCCTCGGCACGCGTAACGACATCGACCACGCTGATCTTCGCATCGGGCGATCCTTTGACACAGACCATACCGTCACGAACTTCCAGATCATCCGGACTGGCTTCGAGTAAACCACCCGCCACTTCCAGCAATCTCTGTTTGGCTTCGCCCGCCGCCGCCTTAACCGCATTACCCGCCGAATAAGTAATACGACTTGCGTGGCTGGGTGCATCGAACGGCACGGTATCGGTATCCGCGTAAGTCATGCGTACCTGGTCGGCAGTAAGACCCAGTTCTTCGGCAGCAATCATGCACAGCGTTGTAATCTGTCCCGACCCAATATCTACTGCGGCCGTCGATAAATCTGCCGTACCGTCACGGTTGAGTTTCACGATAGCGCCGGAGTGCTCGTAAATATCCGGAAACCCGACACAGCCACTGACCCAGATGGGCTGACAGCCAAGTCCGATACCGCGCTTTTTGACATTCTGATCACTGCCGGCCGGAGTCCTGCTGCTCCAGCCGATGCGTTCGGCAGCTTGCTGCAGACAATCCTGAAACCGGTAACTGTCGAGCTTCGCCTGTGGATTGAACGGATGCGGATCACCCTGCTTATAAGAGTTATTCAGCCGGAACTCGACCGGATCGAAACCAAGCTCTTCGCATATCTCATCAATCTGCGATTCAACCGCAAACGCGCCCTGCGGCGATCCATAACCCCGATAACCGCCACCGATCATGTTATTGGTATAGACCGTCTTACCTTCCCAATGCTGGTCCGCACACGGATAAGTCAGAAGAATGCCGAACATGCCGTGCACATTGATGACTTCCGCACCATGTGTTGCGTGCGCGCCGCAATCCAGCGTGCTCTCGGCATAGCGGGCGACAAACCTGCCGTCTTTCGTAATCCCGGTTTTCAGATAAACCTTGATCGGGTTTCTGGTGGTCGAAATAAAATCTTCATACCGGGTCTGTTCTATCCTGACGGGTCTGCCTGTTTTCAGGCTCAGCAGGGCCGCAACCGGTTCGATGTACCCAATATCCAGTTTTCCGCCAAAGCCACCGCCAATGTAGGCAGGCTTGATCACTTTGACCCTGCTCTCCGGCATGTCGAGCACGAACGCCAGTTTTTCCCGCAAGCCGAACAAGTGTTGCATCGACGAATGAACGGTCAGATTGCCCCCGGTATCACTATCGACAACACAGACCCGGGGTTCCATATAACAAGTGTGCACTCTCTGGGTCTGATAAGTGCCCTCGAAGATATGGTCGGCTTTCTCAAAGCCAGCTTCGACATCGCCGAAGGCGACGACCGGATTGACCGCCACATTATTCTCGGCACCCTCATGAATTTCCGGAGCACCGTCAGCCATCGCGGCATCCGGATCAAAAACGGCCGGTAACTCTTCATACTCGACTTCGATCAACTCCAGAGCCTGTTCGGCAATGCCGGCGGATGTGGCCGCCACCGCCGCCACCGGTTGACCGGCATAACGCACGGTATTGCTCATGATGAGCATGTCCTGGACCATGCTTGGTGCCAGAGTGGGCACAAAGTAGACCGGGCAATATTTTCGTTGCGGCACATCCTCCGGCAGCAGGACGGCTTTTACGCCCGGCAATTTCGCTGCAGCGCTGGCATCGATATTTACAATCCGCGCATGCGGATACGGGCTGCGCAACAATTTGGCGTGCAGCATTCCCGGCAACACCACGTTGACCGGATACTGTTTGCCGCCGGTTACTTTATCCAGGGCATCGGGACGTGGAACACTTTTGCCAAGGACAGTCGTATTCGTCATGAGCCAATCCTCTCAAGCACTGTTCTCTGCCGCCAGCTTGATGGCATCTACGATTTTCTGGTAGCCGGTACACCGGCACAGATTGCCAGCAATAGCATGTCTGATCTGCTCTTCATCGGGATCGGAAACTGTTGCCAGTAACTCCCGGGCAGCCATGATGGTTCCGCAGGTACAGTATCCACACTGTACTGCTCCGGCATCGATAAAAGCCTGTTGTAACGGGTCGAGTTTGTCGTTTGCAGCAATCCCCTCGATACTAACGACCGATTTATCCTGCACGGACATCGCGTAAACCATGCAGGAATAAACTGCTTTGCCGTCTACGTGAATAGTGCAACAACCGCAGCCCCCCGTGTCACATCCTTTTTTCGTACCAATCAGACCCAGGTTTTCTCTGAGCACCCGCAACAGGCTGTCCTGCGGTTCGACGGCGAGTTCGTGATTCTCACCGTTAATTTCAAGATTGATCAACTGCTTCACAATCTTATTTCTCCTCAGTTCAGGCGAGCCATAGCGCGATGCAGGGTACGCTCAGTCAGCACGCCGGCCATGGCAGAGCGGTATTCAGCCGAAGCCCTGTGATCCGCCATGGGTGAAATATCGGCCTTTACAGCCTGGCCCGCATCACTCATTAATTTATCAGTCATCTTCTGTCCCGCCAGCAATTTCTCCGCCGAACCGGACCGCAGCGGTATCTCGTTAACTCCGCCCCCGAGCACAACCCGTGCGGACTCGCAGACTCCCGATTGATCAATCACCATCTGCACCGCCACATTGACGATGGCGAGATCGTTGGCATTGGTTTCAAGCTTGATGAAGGCGCCGGTGGATCCGGGCGCTGGTTGCGGCAGAGTTAACCCTGTTAAAAACTCATCCGGCCCCAGCGAGCTTTCGAACAAACCCGTGGAGAAATCCTCCAGGCTGATTTCCCTGGTTCCGGCTTTGCCTTGTGCCGTAACCTGACCACCAAGCGCCAGACACGCTGTCGGCAAGTCAAAATAGGGGCAGACTGCTGCAATATTGCCGCCAACAGTTGCGGCATTCATGATTTGCACAGGCGCATAACGCAGCGCATCCGTTACAGCACCCCAGCCGGGAGCATCTTGAATCTCCGCTGCTTTTTCAAACCCGGCAAGCCGGACCATGGCGCCAATTCGCAACCCTTCCGGGCCGGCAACGATATCTGTCATACCAAGCTTCTGGATATCGATAAAGACATCGATACCCGGCAACAAATCTCGTGCGGCAAGACCGTGGACGAAGCTCCCTCCGGCCAGGATCATCGCGCGTTCACCATGCTCCTGCAGCAACTCGACCACTTCCCTGCCGCTATCCGGCAAGAAATAGTTTTCCAAAGTTGTGAGTGACACGGCCTCTCTCCCAGCAATGACCGAATGATGCCGATATACCCTGTTGCACGGCCTGCAAGCGCTCAGCAGAGCATAAGCGCAATAAGATTACCATGTTTGCGGAAACCCCAATCTGCAAAATGAGCCGGAAACTTGATCGAAATTACCTTTACTTGCTATAGAGAGGCATGGAATGGAATGACTGGATACTGGGACACGAGATCGCTATCCGTCTGGGGTTTTTTATCGGCATCTTTGCGGCAGTCGCAACCTGGGAACTCATGGCGCCACGCCGGGTGCTTACAGCTTCCAAACTGGTCCGCTGGTGTAATAACCTGGGACTGGTGTTCATCAACACACTGGTTCTGAGACTGCTCTTTCCCGTCGCGGCGGCGGGTCTGGCCGCCCTTGCCCAGCTGCGCGGCTGGGGTCTGTTCAACGTCTATCCGATTCCATTCCCGATCGCGACGATCCTGGCAATCGTCATTCTGGATGGGGTAATTTATTTGCAGCATGTGATGTTCCACGCGATACCTGTCCTGTGGAGATTGCATCGGGTGCACCACGCCGACCCGGATTACGATGTCACAACCGGCGCCCGGTTTCACCCGGTGGAGATCATCCTCTCCATGCTAATTAAATTCGCCACGATCCTTGTGCTGGGACCAACGGTTGTTGCAGTCGTGATCTTCGAGGTACTACTGAATGCCACCGCCCTGTTTAATCACGGCAACATCCGCCTGCCGCTCGGTGTGGACCGTGTACTACGCCTGTTCCTGGTGACGCCGGACATGCACCGGGTCCATCACTCCGTGGAAGACGATGAGACCAACAGCAATTTTGGCTTCAGCCTGCCCTGGTGGGATCGTCTGTTCGGCACCTATCGAGATCAGCCGCGGGCCGGCCACGAAGGGATGACGATTGGTATCCACCAATACACCGAGCCCAGGCAGGTCACGTGGCTTCCCGGGATATTGACGTTGCCGTTCAAGGGAAAAATTAAGTGACTACGCTATAAACTGGCGCCAATGGGATGGAGATCATCGGGAGCGACGGTAACAAGCAGTCGACTCCAACCAGGCATAGGTTTGCCTTTACGGAATAACGCGTAGGAGCGGCATCCTGCCGCGATTCACACGGAACAATCGCGGCAGGATGCCGCTCCTACGGCCAGAGCAGTTAATCGCCGGCGGGCTTCCTGAACAGCAACGTGAACCGATCCGTGTTGCCGCGGACCGTCTTGCGCCCCACTTCGTAACGCAATTCATCATCCGGTCGGAAGTGCAGATCGCTGAAATCCACCAGCACGAACCCTGCGGCCTGAATCTCTTTAATCGCCAACACCGGATCCATCCGGCGCCAGTTTTCGGCTGTGTCCGGATCGTTGTGCCGGCGCGTGTGATCGACAACTCCGTACAGACCACCCGGTTTCAACGCTTCGAAGGCGGCTTTATTGATGTTTGCCCGAGCCGCCGGCAGGAAGTTATGCAGATTACGGAACGTCAGGATCAGGTCCGCATCATCGATACCGATGCTGAACTCGCCAATTTCGAACAGACCGACGATATCCGTCGGTTTGAACTGCGCATCCAGCGGCAGAATCTCGACTTTGGAAAGCTCATCATGCTTCTCGAGTGTTTTACCTATCCGACTCGTGCCCAGCGTTAAGAAATACTTGCCCTTGTCAGCCACGACCTGCGCAGCAATCTTGGTGTACCAACCACCACCCGGCACGAGTTCCACAACGCGCATATCTTCCTGAAGACCCAGAAATTCCAGTGTCTGGCGTGGTTTGCGGTTTTTATCCCGCTCTTTCTCAGCCGCAGTGCGGATATCACTGTCGATGGCTTGCTGGATTTGTTTACCGATCGGGCTCAGCTTCGGTGGGCCAAACTGGGCATGGGCCACTGAAACACAGGCACTCAGAATAATAATAGTGATTAGTTTGCGCATGAAGATGATCCTCTTGTATTAGTCCGACCCATTGTCTTGACCCGCCAAGCAATGTACTGTTTTCTGCGTCTTCGGAACAGCCCTTAGGACTGCCGCTGCCCGGCAGCGCAGGAATTTTCTCCGGGGGGAGAGCATCCTGCCACGAATGCCGCGGCGATGGGAGTCTGATCATTCAGCCAGGGCCGTACCCAAAAAGAATACTAAGGAGTGCAACCCTTGAATCAGATCTCAGGAATTTTTATTTTCCGCACGTTAATGCGCGGACTCTTTGTCATGTGGGCGGTCATTGCGACTGCGCATGCCGAAGCGCCGCGAATCTTCGCGATCACCGATGTGCGGATCGTCACCGCACCCGGTCAAGTCATCGACAGCGGCACCGTGGTACTGCGCGACGGGCTGATCGAGTCGGTTGGCGCCGACATCGAAGCGCCGTCCGATGCACGAATCATTGCCGGTCAGGACGGCTGGACCGTATACCCGGCCTTCATCGATGCCGCTTCTGCAGTCGGACTGGAAAGCGAAGCCGGCAACGGTCCGCCCGGAAGACCGGGGGGCGGTAACGGCAAGCCACAACTGGGTTCGCCGCACGAACTCAAGGCAGTGCACCCCGAGCAGGCGGCTGTGGATCAAATCGACTTCACTCACAGCAGCATAGAGCGCCATCGCGAGATTGGCTTTGCGGTCGCGCAAGTGCTGCCGGCCAAAGGCGTGTTCCGCGGTGAGTCAGCGGTAATTCTGTTGCGTGAAGCACCGGCACGTGAGCTGGTACTCGTCGACCGTGTTGCCCAGGTTATCGCACTGGAAACTTCGAGTTTCATGGCCCGTCAGTACCCATCGTCCTCTATCGGTGCAATCGCTGCCGTGCGCCAGACATTTCTGGATGCCCAACAACAACAGGAATGGAATGCACGCTACGCAGCCGATCCGACAGGTATGGCCCACCCCGACTATCGTGCATCCGACGCACCCTTGCTCGCCGTGCTGCGCGGCGAACGACCGGTAATTTTCGTGTCCGGAGAAAGCCTCGATCCAGGGCGGTTCAATGCATTTACGAAAGAATTCGATCTCAGCGGCATGACGATAGCCTCGGGCCTCGCACACCGCTTTGGCGATCTGCAGGCAGCCGGCATGCCCATCCTGCTGCCGCTGGAACTACCGGAAAGTCCGGAACTGGATACTGCGGACAATCAGCGTGAAACAAGCCTCAGTGAATTACAGGAAATCAGCCGTGCGCCGGGTTTGCCGGCAGAGCTGGCTGCTGCCGATATCGAATTCGCATTCGTGACTGCCGGCATGAAAAGCCCGCGAAAATTCTCCGAGAATATCGCCGCAGTGGTTGCAGCCGGTCTCACCACCGACCAGGCGCTGGCGGCCGTTACGACGACGCCGGCCCGACTGCTCGGAGTAAACAGCTCGCTGGGCACCATTGAGCCGGGTAAACAGGCGAACCTGCTGGTCGTCGAAGGCGAATTATTCACAGAAAACCCGGCACTGCGGCATATATTCGTCAGCGGTTACCACGAGGAAATCGAAGCCGAGGAAACCATCGGCGACCCGAACGCAGTCGTCGACCCGCGCGGCACCTGGGAAGTCACCAGCGAGATGATGGGCCGCAGCTCCGAATCGACCTGGGTGATTTCCGGCAGCGAAGGAAAATACCGCGGGTCTACCGAAAACAGTCGCGCCGGCAAACGTCAATTCAAGAGCGTGGAGCTCGTCGGCAATGCGCTGACGGTCGTCACTGAATCGCCCCGCGGGGAATTCGATGTGACCGTTGTCGTCACTGGCGATACGCTGAAAGGCGAAGCCACCATGGAATCGCCGCGCGGTTCAGCCAAGATGGAAATCGAGGGGCGCCGGACTGCCGGCCCGGAGAGTAACGAGCAATGATTAATATAAACATCAAGATTCGCGCACTGATGTGCACCTGTGCGGCACTTGGCATCGTTGCCCCGGCTTTCGGCGAAATGGACGTTTCGCAGGCTTTACAACTGGGGCCTTATCCGTTGCCGGATGCGACACCCGGGCAAGTGCTGATTCGCAATGCGACGGTCTGGACGCTGGAAGATGACGGCATTCTGGAGAACACCGATCTGCTCATCAAAGACGGCAGCATCGCCACGATTGGCAGCAACCTCGACGTACCGCGTGATGCACTGATCATCGACGCGACCGGCAAGCATGTCACACCGGGCATTATCGATGCGCACAGTCACAGCGCAACCGAAGACATGAATATTAATGAGGGGGTATACAGCGTCAGCGCCGAAGTGCG
Source organism: uncultured Chromatiaceae bacterium (assembly GCA_964629475.1). Lineage (GTDB taxonomy): Bacteria > Pseudomonadota > Gammaproteobacteria > Steroidobacterales > SMWD01. The sequence continues at coordinate 51,608 of CAZVQW010000014.1, forward strand.
CGTGGGTGACATCCTGGACCCGCGTTCTGCAGATATTTACAAGCAACTCGCCGGTGGCGTCACGACGATTCATGTAATGCATGGTTCCGCCAATACCATCGGCGGCCAGAACGTGACCATGAAAATGCGCTGGGGAGCAAAAACGCCCGACGAACTCGTATTTGCGGATGCACCGCCGACCATCAAGTTCGCACTCGGCGAAAACGTCAAGCAATCGGCATTTGCCGGCCCCGCATTCGGTGGCGGCGGACGCAAAGCACGTTATCCGGCCACCCGTATGGGTGTGGCGGCACTTGTTCGCTCAAGTTTCGAGCGTGCCGCCCGGTATCGCGATGAATGGCAGCGATACGATTCATTATCCAAACGCCAGCAGAAACGCGAAGCACCACCACGGCGTGACCTGCAACTCGAAGCACTGGTCGAGGTACTGGAAGGCAAACGTTTCGTACACACCCACGCCTACCGCGCGGATGAGATCCTGAGTCTGATGCGTGTCGCCGATGAAGTTGGTTTCAAGGTCGATACGTTCCAGCATGTGCTCGAGGGATACAAAGTCGCCGATGAAATGGTGGCGCACGGCGCCAGCGGCTCCACCTTCTCGGACTGGTGGAGTTACAAGATGGAAGCCTATGACGCCGTCGCTTATAACGCAGCGTTAATGGAACAGCGCGGCGTACTGACCAGCCTGAACTCGGACGATGCCAACCTGGCCCGCCGCCTGAATTATGAGGCAGCCAAGATGCTGCGCTACGGAGGGTTATCTCCCGAGAATGCACTGGCCATGGTCACCATCAACCCGGCTCGTCAATTACATATCGAAGACCATGTCGGCTCACTGGCCAAAGGCAAGGATGCCGATATTGTAATCTGGAATGGCGATCCTCTCAGCGTATTTACCATTGCCGAGACGACTTTCGTCGATGGTCAGGTCCGCTTCAATCGTGAAGCTGATCTCGCCCATCGCCAGCAGGTAGTCACCGCGCGCGAGTTACTGATCGCAGACGTCAATGGCGAAGATGCTTCGTCCACGGACGAAGAACCGACTGCCGCAACCGAGATCACGAAAAACCCACCGACACCGAAAGCCGCGTATCAATTCTCACCGTATGCACCGGCACAACCGACTGCGATCGTCGGCGCGACAGTCCACACCATGGAAGGCGAAACGATTGCAGATGGCGTGGTTGTCTTTGCACAGGGACGGATCACCGCGGTCGGCACTGCCGACACACCGGTGCCGGCAGGCGCGGAACGCATCGATGCGAGCGGCAAGCACCTGTGGCCGGGCATCATTCATACCAATACCGTGCTGGGCATCAGTGAAATAGACAGCGTGGCGGGCTCGGTCGACGTGGCTGAAACCGGCGATGTGAATGCCGATGCCGACGTGTCTTTGGCGGTCAATTCAACCAGTACGCATTTCCCGGTCGCACGATCCGGCGGCATCACGCACGCCGTGATCGTACCTCGCGGCGGTATCGTTGCCGGCACGACTGCGCTGCTGCGCACTGCAGGCTGGACCTGGGAAGAAATGGCCGCAGTACGCAACCAGTCTCTGGTCGTGCGCTGGCCCGACTCGATCCCCGCACGTTACGCGGCAATGATGGGAGGAATGAAATCCCTGGCCGATCGCAAGAAAGAATCCGACGAGCTCATCGAAAAACTGGACGACCTGCTGGATGCAGCCGAGGCCTACGGCATGGCCACTGCCAAGGCCCAAAAAGGCGACAGACCGGTTGACTTTGACCCTCAGCTGGAAGCACTGCAACCGGTGGTTAACGGCGAGCGGCCCGTGTGGATATCGGCAAGCGACAAGCATGCCATCGAAGCCGCCGTTGGGTGGGCCGCATCGCGGGACCTGCACATCGTGATCACCGGTGCCAAGGATGCGTACCTGGTCATTGACCTGTTAGCCAGCCACCAGGTCTCGGTTGTGCTGCCGGCCATCGCCGCCGGACCGCCGCGCGAAGATGATCCGTACGATGTTTTATATTCACTCCCGGCAAAACTGGAGGCTGCCGGCGTGCCGTTTGCCATCGCCAGCGGCACCCGTTCCGGCGGATCATCCAATGCCCGCCACCTGACACTGTTCGCGGGCATGGCATCGGCGCACGGACTGGACCGAGAAGCTGCATACCGCTCTGTCACACTGTATCCGGCAAAGATGCTCGGACTGGACCATGTACTCGGCTCCATAGCACCGGACAAGAGCGCGAGCTTCGTGCTGACCGATGGCGACCTGCTCGAACCGGGCACAAACATCGAGCAGGTCTGGATCGACGGCATCAAACCGTCGATGGACGACGTACAAAAGGCCGCTTACCGCAAGTGGAGTTCAAGACCGCAGCCACCGAGTGTCAATTGAATACCAGGAAGCCGGGCCGCGTGCAAACCAGCCGATGGCTCGCCCTTGCCGTCACGTTGTGGCACGTCCATGCACTGGGTGCACCGCAACCAAATGTATTGCTGATCGTCACCGACAATCAGAGCCCGGGGCTGTTAGGGGCTTATGGCAATGCTGACATTCTGACGCCGAATATCGATCAGCTTGCCGAGGATGGCATGCTCTTCGAGCAAGCCTACGCAACCAGCGGTGTCTGCTCGCCGACGCGTGCCACCCTGCTAACCGGCTTGCTGCCGTCACAGACCGGCGTACACAACGGACTGCCGGGTAGCTATAAGGTAGCAAACTGGTCTGCGATCGAAGAATTTCGCAATCTGCCGCAAACACTTGCGGACGCCGGCTACCGGACCGGCATGGTTGGCAAGTATCACCTCGGTGATTACGCGAAGGCTCAGCTGGGGTTCGATTTCTGGACCACCTTTCACGCCGGCCACACCGAGAGCTTTGTCGACGTCGAGGTGATGGACAACGGCAAAACCCTGAATATTGCCGATCTGAATGTGCACATTACCGACTATTGGACCCAAAGGTCGGTGGATTTCATCGAACAGCAAACTGCGGATCAGCCGTTTTTCCTGATGGTGTCCTACAACGGCCCGTATATTTTACCGCCGACGGTCAATGAGCCACCGGTAAATCGACACGCGGACTACTACGCCGCCAACCCGCCGGCGATGCCGCAGTTTCCGGTACACCCGTATCTGCGTGAGTGGGCCAAAAAAACACGCAGGCCGGTGAACGTCACCGGCGGCACCTACGGGTGGGCAGCCATCGACGCACTGAATAACCAGCAGGCGATGAACACGATCGCATCGGAAATGACCATGGTCGATGACGGCATCGGTGCGGTCCTTGAAGTGCTGGAAAAAAGCGGCCTGGCCGACAACACACTGGTCGTCTTCCTGTCCGACCAGGGATCGGCCTATGGCCAACTCGGCCTGTGGGGTAACAGCTCCTGGGGTGCGCCCGCGCCGGCCTATCGTGCCAACATGCAGATTCCGCTGATCTTCCGGCATCCGGGCAAAGTGCCGGACGGCGAAACGAATGCATTGCTGATCGATGAGTTCGATCTGTTCCCTACACTGCTGGACTACCTGGGTCTCGGTGATCTGGAGATCGCCAACACACCGGGGCGCAGTTTTGCGCCGGCACTGAGCGGCAAAGAAATCGACTGGGACGATACGGTATTTTTCGAGTACATCGACACCCGCGTGATTCAGACTCGTCAATGGAAATACACCAAGCGGTTTCTGGCATCACCGGATGAACTTTACGACCTCACCAAGGATCCTGGCGAAACGCACAATCTCGCAAATGACCCGGACCACGATCGGGTCGTGCAGGATCTGGCCGAACAGCTGGCAATGTTTTTCGACCAATACGCCGACCCGCGCTACGACATCTGGAAAGGCGGCACAGCCAAAGCAACCTTATTTTATGGCGGCCGCAATGGCCGCTTTGCCGATCATTTCCCCGGGTGGACCCCGCCGGTTACCGAGAAAGCCACACCGTTCAGAGATCCCTGAGTCGAGGGCGCAGGAAATGAGTACCGTATTTCCCTGTACGGCATCGTACCCCAATGCGTCTAAGGCTTTTTAGCGACATCTATCCCTCGGAAACATTCAGACGCATACTGAGAGGCTCTTTGCCCACCAACAGTGAGCGCGTCGTTTCCGAGGGATAGATGTCGCTAAAAAGCCGACCAGGGAAAAACCAAAACAGACGCAAAGAATCGTGGCTGAAAGCCAATCACTGCTTTCTCGAAACACTCTCGATAACCACCGGATCGTTCAGAATCTGCCCCTTCGTATAGGGTGATTTCGTATCAGGATTAATTGGCAACTTCTGGATTTTCCTAACAATATCCATGCCCTTCACAACCCTGCCAAAAGCCGCAAAACCCTGCCCGTCGGGATTGCGCAACCGCCCGAAATCGAGACCCGGCTGATCGCCGATACAAATAAAAAACTGGGAACTCGCGGTCCCCACATCCCCACGCGCCATCGAAATTACACCGTCCCCATGCAGGATGCCGGTCTCCCCGGTAGTTTCATGACCGATCGGTTGAAACCCTTGCTTGTCACGCCCCATACCGCCCTGGATCACCTCTATCTTCGGCTCACCATTGTCGTTCTCATAAGTCACGACACGATAGAACGATCCGCCGTTCAAAAACCCGCCGTCAACGTAACGCAGAAAATTGCTCACTGTGACAGGCGCCTTGTCTGCATACAGTTCGATCTCGATGGATCCCTCACCCGTCACCATGACGATCTCGACTGCCTCACCGGCGGCCACCGGACCGACCATGAGCAGTAACGCGCCCAGAAAACAGCTGCGAAAAATTGATCTCACGGTCTGCACTCCCCCCCGGCTGCTCGTGAAAGTATAGAATACTCGATCGACCTAACAATCAGGAAATAACCATGTTCAAGACCAAGCTTCCGGCCAGGTCCGCAGCACTCATTCTGACCATTTCACTGGCTGCCTGCGCCAGCACACCCCCATCACCACAAGCCGATATTGCCCTGGTGGATGATCAATACGTATTAGCGGACGAACTTGCCAGCTTCTCCGATTTTGTGCTGGTGGAAACCCAGTTGGGCGATGTCGCCCCACGTGTTGTCACACTCGATGAAGCCATCGATGACCTGGCCCAATACGACGTGGTGTTTGTAGGTGAAGCCCACGGTCATTCCACCAATCATTTTGTGCAGTCAAAACTGTTCAGTGGACTGTACGCCCGCAATAACGATATTGCCTTGTCGATGGAGCAATTCGAGCGCAGCGCCCAGCCGATTGTCGATCAGTACCTGGCCGGGGAGATCGGTGAAGAATCACTAAAGCATGACGGTAACGCCTGGGATCATTACAGCCAGAGCTACCGTCCCATGGTTGAATTCGCAAAGCAAAAAGGTCTGCCAGTCATTGCCGCAGAAGTACCGGGCAACATGGTCAGCTGTGTCGGCGAAGAAGGCCCGGCATTTCTCGATCGTTTGGAAGGCGAACCACGCACCTGGATTGCCAAAGAACTGAACCTGCAGGACGGCCCGTATAAAGACCGCTATTTTGATTTTCTTTCCAAAGCCGCCGGCCACGAAGTCGGTGGTGAGAATATGACCGAAGCAGAAATAGCCGAGCAACGTTTCAACCGGTTTGCCGCCCAGGTCAGCCGTGATGACACGATGGCCGAGAGTATTGCGCTGCATATAAACGCCAACCCCGGCCGCAAGGTTATGCATATCGACGGCAGCTTCCACTCAGCCGCACTGCTGGGCACGGTAGAGCGCCTGAAAATACGCAAGCCCGAACTGAACCTGGCCAATGTGCATCCTGTTTTGGTCGATGACCCTGAAAATCCCGGTTTTGACGCCGACCTGGTCGGAGAAGGCCAGTACCTGCTGTTGATCTACCCGGTGCCCAAACGGTTCGTGAAAATGGCCAATATCAATGCCTTTATCGAGCGTACCAAAAGCAAAATCGATGAAAATCGCTGTGCTTATTAGCACTTCTTCAATGGAGATGTATCGGCCCGTTAGATTGGTGTGTCCCCGGCCGCATTGCTATGATCATGCCAGCTGCACGGAAGGGGGACATCACCGCTGCACGCAGAACAATAACCTCTGAGGAGCCTTAATAAGATGATCATTTCACGTACGGTGCATGTCGCCGCCATTTTTCTTGCGTCACTGCTGTTCACAGCCACCGGCTGGGCCCAGGACGACGCTGAAGCGGACGCCGTATCAGGGGCCAGTGCTGAAGCACCGGCGCTGGATACGAGCAAGGAACTGCCGGTTCGCATTATTCCGAATATCCCGGTTGCCGCAGAAGCCTATTATGCACCGGACGATTACCACCTGATCGCACAAACACAGGATCCGGATGCCCAGCGCCCCGCGGGTGAGAGCATCGGTGGCGCGCTGACGTACATCTTCACCGACGACGGCAAACTGTCCCGGCGGATCAACGATCGCGGTCAGGACGCCTGTTCGTACTTTTTCCCGGATCAGAAACGCATCGTCTGGACGTCCACCAAGGACCGCATGGACATGCCGCTGGGCGACTGGGCCGATCAGAGCAACTACCCGCAGGGCGCTGAGTTATATACGTCGGATCTGGAGGGCAACGACATTGTCCGGCTCACGGATAACGAATGGTATGAGGCCGAAGTATCCATTTCACCGAACGGCGAATGGATCGTGTTTGGCCGGCAGATCGACGGCAACCTGAACTTGTGGCGCATGCGGCCCGACGGCAGCGATGAGCAGCAGATTACCTTCGCCGTTGACTGGCAGCCGGGCGCACCTTTTTACCTTCCGGACAACGAGACGATCCTGTTTCGTGCCTGGCGCCAAAGTGATTACGGCAAGGTCAAGCCGACGCCGATGACCGTGTTCACGATCAAGCACGACGGCACGGAACTGACTCAGCGTACCTTCGACCGCGACATGAACTGGGCACCCTACCCGGCCTCCGATGGTCGGCACTATGTATTTGTCAGGCCTGTCGACGACGGCGGTAGCTGGGAAGTTTTCCTCGGTGATCTGGCCGGCGGCGCACCGGTACGCCTGACCTACAACCCCGGTTTCGACGGCCTGCCTTCGTTGTCGAAGAACGGCAAGAAGATGCTGTTTGCCCGTAGCGAAACCGGCAGTGAAAACCTGTCCACGTACGTCATGGATATGTCGTCATTCGACCTTGGACCGGATGCTTACAAGGGCATTCCGGAAACCACGAAACCGGCCGACCCGGTACTGGTCACCGATTTCACCGTCAATCAGTAACGCTATTCGGTATGCAGCGCCGGCCTTCTCACCGGCGCTGCGTGCCGAAAATCTTATTCGGAATTAATTCTAATTAATCGTAGGAGCGGCTTCCAGCCGCGAATCCCTATACAGGCATTCCATTCGCGGCTGGAAGCCGCTCCTACGGGTTGAGTTGCAGTTCATGTTCTGCGTGCGAATTAATCGCCTCGTCACTAAACCACCAGTAACTCGGCTCTCCGGAATGCCAGGCCTCCAGCTGGTCCTTCAGGTGCGCATCGAACTGCCTGCCGCTGACACCGCCTGACACGACCGCCATAACCTTGTCGGGATCCGAAAGATCCGCGACGAAGCGCAACGAGGCGATGAATACCGCATCGAAAGACTTATTAAACCGGTAACTCCCCCGGTTCAGAGTTTCGCCGGAACCCTCTTTGGGACTGGTTCCGCCACCGAGTATGGATGCTGCAAATTTTCCGGGAATAATGGGACTCGCAAACGTCACCGTGTGTGCCTTGCCCCAGCGCCAGTCTCGCAAGGCCGGGCCCAGTTCTTCGGTCAGCCGCTCACGCGCCAGCAAAGCCGCGCGGTGTAACAAATCATCCCGGGTCTCGCGCTCGTCTGTCGTGACATCATCAAACCAGGCATTGTCGTTATCGCGGGACAGGCGCACCAGCCGCTCCTGCCAATAGTAAGAGCTGTCAAGCATCAGCTCTGCGATCGATTCGCCCAGTTCGTCTGCGAACGTCAGGCGCGCAAACTCCCGCCAGGTCGCCTGAAACAATGTTGGCGCCACGGAATCCGATCGGTCGACCGCATCCCAGGAACGAAGCGTATTGGCCAGCGCCAGCGTATCATCATGGGCCGCAAGTGCTGCCGCCATGATCGGTGTCAGTTCGGCCGCCATGATGTTTTTTGTATCCTGCATGAACCGCCAGTGGTCCTCGGCACCGAGCATGTCAACGCCGTCCAACAGTTCCCGGATCCTGCGATAGCGCCAGGATGCGGCGAAATAAGTCGAATAGGCATGGGGATAGTCGGCTGGCACGGTGCGATGATTTGCATTGCCCGCCCAGCCGCGTTGCGGATTCACGATGCCGGGCATCTGCTCGAACGGAATGATACCCGCCCAGTCGTCGGTGCCGTCGGTGACCGGCAGCGGGCTGGAGCCGTCGCCGCGCAGGCGGACGGGCACACGGCCCGCGGTGAAGTGCGCAATATTGCCGTCAACGTCGGCGACAATATAGTTATATGGCGCGCTCACACGGGATATTCGTTCGCCCGCCTCCTCGACACTTCGAGCCAGCATCACGTCGGTGCCGCCGCTGTCATCCGGCCGCATCGTTTCCGGCACACTCCAGCGTAGTGACAACAGCTTGCCTTCCGCCATGTTCATCTTGAAACCGAGCATCTCTTCGTGATCCGAAACTACCGGCCCGCGCCGCGTAATGCGTATCCGCAGCGGCAGTTCGCGCCAGGCCGGTTCGCTGCCCCACTCCCGGACCCGCAGCGTCTCTTCGATGATCTCAAACGGCAGTGAATTCGAACCCTCCAGATAGTGATTCGGGTTCAACGGATCTTCCGTTTCGACATAAAGATCCATGACATCGCCATACGAATTCGTGACGCCATACGCGATGCGGTCAGTACGGGCAACACCCAGTCCGGGCACACCGGGGCCGGCAACGCCAATCGCGCGCAATTCAGGTGTGATCAAACCGACTGGATGCCAGTTACCCGGCAACATTCTCGAATCCATGTGCGGGTCATTGACGACGATCGGAGCGTCTCCGGCCGAGCGGGCACCGTTCATGACCCAGCCGTTGCTGCCAAGGCGCAACGGCCATGGCTCACTCACCTGTCGGCCTGCCTGCTGCAACAACCCATCGAGTTGTGTCAACTGTACAGGCCGTCCTGCTCGCTCGGACTCATCATCGGGATTGACGGTAAGTTGCGTAATCTCCGCCGCGCGTTCCGTTCCCACCTGATCGACAACCGCTTGGCTGATCACCTCGGCGACCAGGTTGGCCGAACTCACGAGATTCAGGAAATAACTCAGCGTAACCGAGTCCTCGAGGGTCCAGGGTTGCGGCGTGATGCCCATCAACTGCAAAGCCACCGGGTGTTCATCGGCCTGCTCGAGAATATAGGCATTCATGCCTTCGAGGTATAACTCACGCCGACGCCTTTCTTCGCCCTGCAGCAGCGCCGCATGCTGCTTCGCATGGCGCGGTACGCCGGCAACCCGCACGCGAACGTCCATGCCGAGACCTGGCTCGCCAATCAATTCCGCCAGCCGGCCATGGGCCAGATAACGATTGAGCTCCAGCTGGAACAATCGATCCTGAGCGGTCACAAAACCCTGTGCGCGAAATACATCGTCAAGTGACTGCGCAAAAATATACGGCACGCCCTGTTCATCGCGTACGACACGAACCGGAGCCTCCAGCACCGAGAGCTGCAGCATACCGTCTTTCTGGTATTGATCGGCCTGCCAAAGCCATGCGTAGCCACCGGCCAGCACAACTACGAGGAACAACAAAATACCGATAAAAAACTTTCGCATAACGCCTCATCCTGACGACACTGGCGGGAAAACCTGCGAACAGTCCAGTGATCACAATTTAATGAATCAATACATCCTACAATCGCATCGAACACAACCTGCGGACATTTCGGAAATCCCGGATTGCCCGGCGAAATTGCCACATGAATTAGTGATCGCGCTGGATAAGCTATAAAGTATCGACAATGGAAGATAACAAAGACTTTATCCACGAGCATCCACTGATGACGGCGGGCGCCGCGTTAACCGTCGGTCTTCTGGCACCTGTCGGGTGGGGCATGCTGATGCAAAACGACAACGCCGATACAGAAGACGGAGACCAGGCAACACCCGGTAAGGCAAACGGCGCCACCATGAATCTGGATTTTATTCACGAAAATCCGCTGATGGTGACGACCGCCGCATTAACGATTGGACTTCTCATCCCGCTCGGACTGGGCATGCTGGCACAAGCCGGCGCAACCGACACAGAAGACGGTGATAAAAAATCCTCCGGCAAGGCAAACGGCAAAGGGGAAAACCAGAACTTCATTCAAGAGCATCCGCTGATGACGACAGGAGTCGCATTGGCCATCGGCCTGCTGGCACCCATCGGGCTGGGCCTACTGATGCAAACTGACGACACCGATACAGAAGACGAAGACCAGGCAACACCCGGCAAAGACGACGCCAAAGGGACGGATCAGGGCTTCATGCAGGAACATCCACTGATGGCAACGGCGGCCGCATTAAGCATCGGCCTGCTGGCACCTCTCGGCCTGGGCATACTGATGCAAACCGGCGCGAGCGATGCAGAAGACGGAGACGAAGCAACACCCGGCAAAACAAACGGCGGCGCAGCGAGTCAGAACTTCATCCGCGAGCATCCGCTGATGGCGACAACCGCCGCATTAACCATCGGTCTGCTCGCACCCCTCGGCCTGGGCATGCTGACCCAAACCGGTACGGCCGATACAGCGGACGGGGACCAGGCAACACCCGGCAAGGCCGACGGCAAAGAAACAAATCAAAACTTCATCCATCAACATCCGTTGATTGCGACAGCCGCCGCCCTGACAGTTGGACTTTTGATCCCACTCGGGCTGGGCATGCTGGCGCAAGCTGGTGCGGCCGATGCAGAAGAAGGGGACGAAACAACACCCGAAAAGGCGAACGGCAAAGAGACAAGCCAGGACTTCATGCACGAGCATCCGCTGATGGCGACAGGAGTCGCATTAGCCATCGGCCTGCTGGCACCCATCGGACTGGGTATGCTGGCGCAACTCGGTGCGGCCGATGCAGAAGACGGAGA
>CAZVQW010000014.1:62731-77394 GCA_964629475.1 uncultured Chromatiaceae bacterium
GCCGATGCAGAAGACGGAGATCAGGCAACGCCCGGCAAGATCAACGGAAAAGGAACAAGCCTGGATTTTATTAATGAGAACCCGCTGATGGCGACGGGAGTCGCATTAACCATCGGTCTGCTCGCCCCTCTCGGCCTGGGCATGCTGGTACAAACCGGTGCGGCCGATGCAGCAGACGAAGACAAGACAACGCCCGGCAAGGCCGATGGCAAAGGGACAGATCAGGACTTCATCCATCAGCATCCGTTGATAGCGACAGCCACCGCCTTGACGATTGGGCTGCTCGCCCCACTCGGACTGGGCATGCTGGCACAAACCGGTGCGAGCGATGCAGAAGACGAAGATCAGGCAACACCCGGCAAGGCCAACGGCACAGGAACAAGCCAGGACTTCATGCACAAGCATCCACTGATGGCGACGGCCGGCGCATTAGCCATCGGCCTGTTGGCGCCTCTCGGCCTGAGCCTGCTGGCACAAACCGGTGCGGTCGATGCAGCAGACGGGGACGAAGCAACACCCGGTGAGAACACCGGCGCAGCAACGAACCTGGATTTCATGCACGAGAATCCTCTGATGGTGACGGCCGCCGCATTAACGATTGGACTTCTGATCCCGCTCGGCCTGGGCCTGCTGGCGCAAACCACCGCAGAGCTTGCCGAAGATACGGAATCGAAAAACACGCGACGCAGGAAAGCAACGAGCGGCGGCGCAACGAGCCAGGACTTCATCCATCAGCACCCGCTGATATCGACCGCCGCCGCGTTAACCATCGGCCTGCTCGCACCTCTTGTGCCAGACATGCTGACAAAAGCAGGTGAACAATCGCAGCGTCCGCAAACCGGCGAAAAGACTGCCACCGACGAGACACAACCCGGCAAGAAGAGTATCGATAACGCCATCGGGCAATATTTATTCCTCGAACATCCGCTGATGACGACAGCGGCCATTACAATGGTGGCCACGTTGAGCGCGGCGCTGCTAACGGGACCGGTTTCACGTAATTTGGCAGCATCAGGCAACACCGATAAGCACGGCGAACCGGGCCGCGCGGACACCGATGCGTCAACCCGGAGTTTCACCGACCAACATCCGTATATGACGACAGCCGGCGCACTGGGAATGGGACTGCTAATGGGGCCCGTGGCGCTACAATGGCTGGCACAAATCAGTACCGAAAAGCCCAGCCAACCGGACCACGGTGATACCGATATATCGGATCAGGATTTCGCCCATCAGCATCCGTTCCTGACGACGGCCGCCGCACTGGGCGCGGGATTGTTAACAGGACCCGTTGCACGTATTTTGCTGACGCAGCTTGAGTCCGGGCCGGCAGAGACGGAAAAAGGAGGAGCCGAAACAATGAAGCACAAAGTACCAACAGATAAAACGGCAGTCCCGGAGCCCGCAGATGTATCCGGCCAGGATTTAATCTATCAGCACCCGTTCCTGACAACAGCCGCCGCGCTGGGCGTGGGACTGCTCCTCGGCCCCCTCGGCATAAAATTACTGGAGCAAAGCAGCAACAAGAAGGCCGAAGAGGCTGCGTCCACAGGCGCGGAAGACGACATGACGACAACCGGGAGATCACAGCCCGGCCAACCGGGCCACGATCAAGCCGATGCATCCACCCGTCAACACCCGTTCGTCACAACAGTCGCTGCACTGGGGGGAGAATTGTTGGCAGGTCCCGGCGGACTGAGTTTTCTGCGCCAGCGAGGTGCACAGAGCGGTACAGCACCGCTCAAGGAAGTATGGTTCGAACCCGCATATATGAACTCGCCCCGGCATGGCGCATTGCTCCGCTCGGCATCCGGTCGCCGCGCTTACGACACGGGTGCGTTAGACATGGAGTTCAAGACTCATCGTCCGGACGGGAAAGACGTCGAGTTCAATTTTGAATGGAAGAAACGGCCCGTCGAAACTCCTGACGCGGATTGGCCAACCGACAATATGGGCTTCAAGGCAGATCGCCCGGATGGCAAACAAACCGCGTTCAGGATGACGAGAAAAACCCGCCCGGTACCTGCCGGGTATGGTGACACATCACCTGAAGGCATTCGTCCGGGCCTCGGCGAGGCAAAGATGAATTTTGTCTCCCGGCGCCCGGATCGTGGAGAATTCAGGTTCTCCTGGGAAAAAGTCCCGCCCGATCCGGCACTTGCTGACAGTCAGCAGCTGACCCGGGATGCGGATGACAGCGACGAACCGATGGTAGAACCCGCCGATGAAATCGCGCTCGAGGCCCGGGAACAACTCCTTGTCGGCCAGGACTCGCCCGGGAACGAAGTGATGAAGAAAGAGCCTGCCGAGGCAACCGCCGACGAGCCACAGGAACGGCGCCCTGCCAACCAGGACGCCTTGAAGAACGAAGCGAACGAAAAGCCTGCTGAAGCAAGTGCGGACGAGGCGCCAGAACAAAGCCCCGCGGGCAAGGGATCACCAAAAGCCTTGTCTCGTTAACTCGTCCAAATCCGGCTACTACTCTTCGAGATCCGCCAACCGCAGGTTGATATTCTCAATGATCCCCAGCAACTGTCGTAACGCCTCCGGAGCTTTTGCGGCTGAGGCCATCGGATTTTTCTCCGCTGCAGCCAACATCGCGCGTAGCGTGCCGATCTGATCGGCTACATCGCCGGCATCCGCATCATCTACCGAAAACTTTTTCTTACCCATCATCGTTCTCCCGGATTTTTTACCAATGTGACTACAGTGAAGTATCGAGGCTTCGCCCCTGCTCCGTCGATTACGGGAAGTCCCTACTGTGGATGCCTGACGTACGGGAAGTTCCTAATGTGAACATCCATCCAATAGCGCCAATATTCCAACTGGTGTTAATGAGATTACTGATTATTTGGTGATCTCGATCGCGTGGGAGTATAGAGATGATTGAGAAAACTAGCGACAATGTTGAATTGGCTGACCAATTTGCCAAAAAAATTCACGGATTTGTCGATCGCTTGCAAGAACGCGCAGCAGGCATGGAGAAAGTTGTTGACGAAGACACAGCAGCGATGTTCAGCGAACGCGCAATGGCCAAGGTCGAGAGCAAGCTAGACAAGTTCCAAAGCTATGTTGATAAAGATCCGATGAAAGCCTCCTTGATGGCATTCGGAATCGGCGCACTCTCCACCCGTGTCATGAAGAAACGGGCGGCGAAGAACGCAGAGCTTTCTGAAGAGGCTTCGACTGAAGAACCGAAGAAAGCCAAAGTCAGCAAAGCGGCGTGAAAATTCGATTGAGCCGGCCCGAAGGCGTAGAATGCCAAAGGCCGCCATATAAACAAGCTATATAAATAGCCAGCGGCGGCTCCTGATGGAGCCGCCCTTTTATCTGAAAGGAAATTAGCCATGGCAAGTAAAAAGACTGTGAGCAAGAAAAAAGTAACGGCGAAAAAGACCGCTGCCAAGAAGAAAGTAGCAGCGAAAAAGACTGTTGCCAAGAAAAAGGTGACGGCAAAAAAAACCAGCGCCAAAAAGAAAGTAACGGCGAAAAAGACCGCTGCTAAAAAGAAGATGGCGACGAAAAAGACAGCCCTTAAGAAGAAAGTGGCTGCGAAGAAGGCTGCTGTCAAGAAAAAGGTAGCCGCAAAGAAGGTCACGAGCGGGAAAAACGTAGAGTTAGCCGATCAACTTGTCGGCACGATTCACGAGTTCGTCGATCGTCTGCACGAACGTGCGGCCGGCATAGAAAAGGTTGCAGGCAACCGCCCGATGCCGGACATCAGCGAACGTGCCTCGGCCAAGATAGATAAAGAGGTGAACAGACTCGAGGGCCTCATCGAGAAGAACCCGATGATGGCCGCCTTGGCAGCGTTTGGCTTTGGCGCGATCTCCACGCGCGTTTTAAAAGGACGAACGGAAACGGATGAGTCTGAAGGCGAAGACTAGCGGGATGCCGGTGACTGGCGCCAGGTAACAACGCCCGGACAGCCTCCGGGCACTTGGGTAATTGTATAATCAACCGACGACGGATTATCAGGAGCGTCGGGGTTAGAGCCGTAATTGCTTGTTATATGTTGCGGATCTGGCCAAAGGACGCGAAAATAGTCAGTGGAGACTTCGCTGGAAGTCGCGCTGTCGTCTGAAAACAAAGGAAATATGATCATGGTAAGCAAGAAAAAGGCAAAGAAAAAAGCCAAGAAAAAGGCCACGCGCAAGGCTGCAACAAGCAGCAAGAAAGCATCGGCCGGAAAGAAGACAGCGAAGAAAACTGCTGCCAGGAAGAAATCGACCAAGAAGCGGTCGACGAAGAAGTCTGCAGCCAGAAAGAAAAAGAAAGTGGCAAAGAAGACGACTGCCGCTGATTTGCGCAAGCGCGCAGCCGAGGCAGAAGTAGAAGTTCAGACAGAAGCCGAAGCGCCACAAGCGCAGGCTGCGGACCCTATGGCTGCGATGCTGGGCGGACTGCCGCTTCCGGCAGGCATGGATCTCGGTAACCTCGATCTCAGTAATGTGCAAAGCTCACTCAAGGGCATTACGGAATTCGTCGAACAGAATCCAATTGCTTCAGCAGCTGTCGCCCTGGGGGCCGGAGTCGCGCTGACCTCCATGTTCTGGGACAAGAATAAGAACAAGAACGAGGGTTAATACCCCATCAAGAAAAGGAGAGAACATCATGTCACGGAAATCCAAACGCTTTAAAAGACAAAGCGAAAAGGCTGTTAGCGAGGTCTCGGAATTTATCGAAGATAATCCCGTGACCTCGGCACTCGGCGCCCTCGCGGCTGGTGCACTTGTGACGACCATGTTCAAGATGAATATGGACAGACACACGCAACGTTCCGAGCGCGTTGCAGCAGCCAAGGAAAGCAAAGAAAACGACTCGGAGTCGAAAAAGGACTAGCCAGGCATCAGGACTTGCGGCGTATCACCCGCGACACGATGAACAGTGCCGCAACAGTAAACAGACCCGCGGCCAGGAATGATGCTCCGGGGAAATACATCGGTGCACCCGGGCTTGTGAAATAACTGAACAGCCCCGTCATCATCAGGGGCGCCAGGGCATTCGTAATGCTTCGCATGGCTGATAGCGCGCCTTGCAATTCACCCTGTTCATTCGCCGGTACTTTGCCGGACAAAATTGCAGTAAGTGCCGGGCCGGCGATACTGCCCAAGGCATGCGGCACCATCCACGCGTACATCATCCAGCCCTGCCAGGCAAAGGCAAAACCAAAAAAGGTTACTGCGCACAAAATCATGCCGACGACGATCGTGCCGTACTCCCCTAACCGCTTCACTAGCGGTCCGACCGTACCCCCCTGAAAAAACGCGATGCAAATACCGATAAAGGTCATCGACAGGCCAACGTCAAACGGTGTCCAGTCAAACTTCTCCATCGTGACAAATGTCCACGTGGCGGGATTGGCGTCATGCGCAATGTTGTAAAACAACAGGGCCACCATTAACCCACCCACCACCGGATAACGAAGCAGCCGCCTGAGCGCGCCGACGGCATGGGCGCGGCGTAACGAAAAATCCCGACGGTTGGCCGGATCCAGGCTCTCCGGAAGCACGAAGAAGCCGTATATCACATTGATCCCCGCAAGACCGGCAGCAACAAAGAATGGCAGCCGCGGATCGGCGTCACCCAGAAGACCACCGATAGCGGGTCCGATTACGAACCCGAAGCCGAAAGCTGCACCGAGAAAGCCGAAGCCGCGCGCACGGTGTTCTATGGGCGTCACATCTGCGATATAGGCATGCGCTACTACATAGGTTGCCCCGAAAACACCCGACAATGCCCGGCCAATAAACAGCCAGACGATCGTCGGGGCCGCGCCCATGATCACCAGGTCGACACCGTAGGCTGCCAACGAGGCCAGCAAGACGGGTCGTCGGCCGAAAAAATCACTCAGATTTCCCAGTATCGGTGCGGTAATAAACTGCAGGGCTGCAAACAGGAACATCAGCCAGCCGCTGTAGATAGCGACATCAGTCAACTCACCGCCAACCAGATCCTGCAGCAACGCAGGCAGCACCGGGATAATGATACCGATACCGACAGCGTCGATAAAAACCGTAACCAGAACGAAGGCGAGTGCCTGAAAGGTGGCCTTCAAAGTCGAACCTCTGTGATCTGATGCCTCACCCTACAGTTTATGCGCTCGTACTGATGTTAAAGGTATTGGGACAAGTACGGACAGCCACTATTGGAACACCTTATATAACTCTGCATCCGGTTGAAAATTCTATAAATAACCAATAAGTAAGGGCGAGCGGTTACTCACCCGTCTGTATATTCAACGCGGGATAATACCTCATGTTGAAACTCGCGCTGGAAAAAACCGGGATCGGGAATAACATGCGGAGTCTTGATCTGCGATGCGGAACCGCCGGCTGCAATGCGCTGTTCACGTTGACGTTCAAATGCTCCGGACTTTAACAATGCGACTGTCATATGACCGAGAGTGCCCAGTACGCGCTCATCATGATAATCCGGCGCAACTTCACGCAGGGCGGCTTCAACGGCACAAAGAAACTCTCGAACTGTTGTTTCGTTATCCCGGTGATCCCCCCGCTCCTCGATTGCGAGCACATAGCACCCGGGCGTTCGTTCAGTATCCGGAGCCACGAAGTAATCTACCAACGGTTCGCTCACTGCATGACTGGCCTTGTCGATTGCCTCAACGATGTGATGCTCGGCCGTCTTTTCGCCAACCAGATCGATAATCTGACCACGACGCTCGATAAATTCGATAATCGGCGTCTGCCCGTAGAAATCCACGACCCGTACAAGATCGTGTAGCCGATAGCGCATGAATCCGGCCAGCGTGGTGATGACAACCTCATAGCACTGCCCGATTTCTGCCTGCCAGGCCGCTATGGGCCGAGCCTCCGGATTATCCATTTCCTCCATGGGCAACAGTTCGATGTAGGCCAGCGTCGGCAACAGCAGGTAATAGGGCTTATCGGCCGAAAAACCGAACCCGAACGTTCCTTCAGAAGCACTGTAAACGGGAGAAAAGGTCGGCACATCACCAAGGTATGGTCGTAACTGATCGGCGTAGAAGCGAAAAGCGCCGCCCGTGGCCGTCAGTACGGCGCCAAGATCAGGCCAGATATCGGACACAGTGAAGCGGCCCTGCTCCCACAGCGCCTCCAGCGCCCGCGCTCGCGCACGTGCTGGTCGCAGGCGTTGCTTCAGGCTGGAACGGGTCTCAATGGGTAACTCGAGCCGCGGATTGATAGTTCCGTCGGCCAGATCACGCAGCAATTCCTCCGCATTTGCATGAAGATCCCGCAAGGCGAAAAGAATCGTGGCCGGAAAGAAAGCGACGATGGTCCACAAATCCTCTTCGCGAAGCCCGAACAGGATGTGGAGATAACGTGCGGCCGCCTGATCATGGATATGCGCGACCTCACTTGGCGAGGACAAAATCAGATTAGTGATATTCCCCAACTGTTTGAAGCCACCCGTAGTCGCCGCACCTTTCAACACACCGCCTGAAGTGTAGCCGCCCTCATGATCCGTCATGATCGTCATGAACCGCCCGCGCATGGGCTGTAAAACACCTGCGCGAATAGCCAACCCCAGCGACGTCACCCGTGTCGCGAGCGACGCACGCATCTGATGCCGAGTGACGGGAATCAGTTTGGGCGGACCGGTCGTACCCGAAGTTGTGGAGAAATAGATGACCGGTTCGCTACTTAGGATATTCTGCTCTCCCGCTGCAATCCGCTCGATATAAGACGCATAATCGACGTAAGTCGTGGCCGGCAACGTCTCGAAAACCTGGCGCGCTGAAGGCCCGTCGAGACCGTGATCACGTCCGTATTCGGTCTTTGCGTTCAGCGCCAGAATCCGCTCCAGCGTTTGCTCACTGACCGCCTGAAACTGCTCCGTTTGCTGTATGAATTTATCGGCCGATCGCCGCATTCTCCATGCGATTGCCGGACCCGCCATACTCAGGAAACTGTGATGGCGCCTGATGCCGCGAGTTCGTCGTCTTGTCATTATTATTCTCGCAAAGCTCTGCGGCATCTGTCGGGTTTTCTGTATCATATGCTACTCGAAATCCGAATATAAGTATCTTCACCAGAGTGAAAGAACCCAGACTGCCAACCCTGCTCGATGCGTTAACTCCACTCGCGGTACTGATCCCGTTACTCGCGTTATCGGTCTACCTGTTCGGTTCTGACTCATCCGCGGGACCAAACCAACTCGTACTGCTGACAGGTGCAGCGGTCGCGGCGTTGATGGCAGGAAAGAACGGGCATGGCTGGCAGGAAATCGAACGGGCCATCGTCAGCGGTATCGGCACGGCGATGCGCGCCATTCTGATACTGCTGGCCGTAGGTGCACTGATCGGCACCTGGATGATGTCCGGCACGGTACCGGCAATGATTTACTACGGGCTGAAACTACTCAACCCGGACACTTTCTACGCCGTCACCGCAATAATCTGCGCCATCGCATCGGTCAGCATAGGCAGTTCCTGGACTGTCGCGGGGACGCTGGGCGTAGCACTCGTCGGTGTCGCCCAGGGACTCGGCTTGTCACCGGCCATCACCGCCGGCGCCATCGTGTCCGGCGCTTATTTTGGCGACAAGATGTCGCCTTTGTCCGACACGACAAACCTGGCCGCTGCTGTGGCGGGTGTGAATCTATTCGATCACATTCGCCATATGATCTGGACGACGGGCCCATCGTTCGTCATCGCTCTCATTATATTTCTGCTGGTTGGCAGCGGATCCGAGGTTGCATCCGACGAGCTGCAACTCTCCGCTACGGCAACGACACTGGAACGCAGCTTCGATATCACAGTACTCGCCCTGCTGCCGCTGCTGGTCGTGTTCCTGCTGGCCATCCGTAAATTTCCACCGCTGCCCACTATTTTGCTGGGCGCGCTGCTGGGAGGACTCACGGCAGTGTGGTTACAACCTGACGCAGTGATCGCCCTGGCTGACAGTCCCGGGCAGGGACAGCCCCTGAGCATGATCAAGGGCGTGTGGCTGGCACTGGCGGACGGTTATGTATCGAACACGGGTACAGCGGAGGTCGACAGATTGCTGAGCCGTGGCGGCATGTCCAGCATGCTGACCACCGTCTGGCTGATTATTTGTGCACTCTCTTTCGGCGCAGTCATGGAACACGCGGGCTTCCTTGCGCGTCTGGTCGAGTCGGCCCTGCGGACCGCACGCTCCACGGGATCATTCTTCGCAACTATAGCCCTGACGTGCATCGGCACTAATGTGATAGCCGCCGATCAGTTCATCGCAATCGTCGTGCCCGGCAAGATGTATCAGAGTGAAATCGACCGGCGGGGACTTGCGCGCCGCAACCTGTCACGCATCATCGAGGACTCCGGAACGCTGACTTCCCCGCTCGTGCCCTGGAATACTTGCGGCGCATACATGGCGGCGACGCTGGGGGTTGCAACGTTCGCCTATCTGCCGTTCGCATTCTTCAACCTGATCAATCCGCTGGTGTCGGTATTCTATGCCTACCTGGGGATCACTCTCCCCCACCAAAGCGCCGAGGAAAAGAGAGAGCAACTCGCCCAGGCGGTAGGAGCAACTTCCAGCCGCGATTGATGCATCGATCCAAATCAATCGCGGCCATAGCCAATATGGGTGCGGCTGTTAGTTAACAACCGCACCAGGTCAGGGCGGCATTCAACAGAGATTTCAGGACCGGTCGAATCTCGGCTGCCTTGTCGGGTTCGAACGTATATGGCGGCATTTCGCGCATGTAGCTGCGTTGTGCGAGTTCGAGCTGCACCGCGTGGATGCCGTGATCCGGATCGCCATACTCACGAGTGATGTACCCGCCGGTGAAGCGTCCGTTCAGAACCGCCGGATAATCCGGAGTCCGGCTCGCCGTCGTGAACAGCAGATCGGACAGCATCTTGCTGCATGCACGGCCGGAGTGGGTACCGAAGTTGAGTACCGGCAATTGCCCGGCAAACAGTTCCGGCACCGTGCTGCGGATCGAATGCGCATCCCACAACACAACCTGCTCGTGATGCGCGCGCAAACGATCCAGTTCCTGTCGCAGCCGATCGTGATATGGCTGCCAGAATAATTCACGGCGCTGCTGAATTTCCTTTGCGTCGGGCTCTTTCTCCCGGTAAATCGGCTCACCATCGAAGGTCATCGTGGGACACAGACCGGTTTCGAGCTGACCCGGGTACAGCGGCGCACTGTCCGGTGGCCGATTCAGGTCGATGACGAAACGTGCATGTGCCGCAACGAGCACAGTCGCATCCAGTACATCGAGAAAGTCATACAACACATCCACATGCCAGTCCGTATCCGGAAGTGCCAGTGCGGGTGTCGTCATTCGTAGCGTCATATCCTCCGGCAGCTGTGTCCCTGCATGCGGAATGCTGACGAGTAACGGCGAGTTGCCACTGCGACAACGAAAGGTCTCCATTGGTCAGTCGGCCGGCAGCAACATGCCGTCGGCATGCCGAAGAAACCGGCCGTTACGAATCACACGCCGGACGCGTTCGATATCGCCCGAGAGCGGGCGATCTTCCACGTAACGTTTGGACAGACCACGCACTTCCGTGACTACGCTTTCAAGTGCCGGAGAACTCTTTAACGGCCGATGAAACTCAATACCCTGACAAGCCGCAAGCAATTCGATCGCGACAATGCCGGCAACATTGTCGAGCATCTGGTACAACCGCAACGCTGCGGTTGTCGCCATACTTACATGGTCTTCCTGGTTGGCTGAAGTGGGCAGACTATCCACGCTGGCCGGATGGGCGAGCAATTTATTCTCCGAAGCCAGCGCGGCCGCAGTTACCTGAGCGATCATGAAACCCGAATTCAGTCCGCTGTGTTCTACCAGGAACGGCGGCAAGTCACTCATGTGCGGGTCGATCAACAGCGCAATACGCCGTTCCGAAATCGCACCGATTTCTGCGATCGCCGTGGCCATGTAGTCGCAGACCAATGCAACCGGTTCGGCATGAAAATTCCCGCCGGACAAAATCCGGTCGTCGTCACTGAATACCAACGGATTGTCGGTGACCGCTTTTGCTTCGGTCAGCAAGATCCCGGTCACGTGACGCAATGCCGTCAGGCAGGCACCCATGACCTGTGGCTGGCACCGAAGGCAATACGGATCCTGTACGCGTTTGCATTCGAGATGCGAATCGCGAATCGTACTGCCATCCAGCAGTTGCCGATACAAGGTCGCAACGTCGATCTGCCCGGCATGACCCCGCGCCTGGCTGACACGTGCATCGAATGGCGTATCACTACCCTGAGCCGCATCGATGGACAACGCGCCTGCCACGCAGGCGGCCGCAAAAGTTTGTTCGGCTTCGAGCAATGCGCCGATCGCCAGTGCGGTGGAAATCTGCGTACCATTAATCAGTGCAAGACCTTCCTTGGGCTGCAGTGTTGCCGGAGTGAGCCCGGCTATAGTCAGTGCTTCAGCAGCAGGCAACTCACGGCCGCCATGGCGCGCGCGACCGACTCCAAGCAATAAGGCACTCATATGGGCCAGCGGCGCGAGATCGCCCGACGCACCGACCGAGCCACGCGCCGGGATAACCGGGTACACCTCGTGGTTCAGCAACGCACACAGGCTTTCGATCAATTGCGGCGTCACGCCGGAGAAACCCTGACTCAGACCCAGTACTTTCAGCACCATGGCCAATCGCACAACTCGATCATCCAACGGGTCACCGACACCGACGCAATGCGACAGGATCAGGTTTTTCTGCAGTTGCGCGAATTCTTCGTCGGCAATGCGCACATTCGCGAGCAGACCAAAGCCGGTGTTAATACCGTAGACCGGCTGTTCGCCGCTCAGTGCCCTGGTGAGGGTCTGCTGGCTGCCACGGATACATCCAAGCGCTTCGTCATCCAGTGACATCTGTACTGGTTCGCACCACACACTTCGCAATTGCGCGAGCGTAAGTTTGCCGGCCTGTGCCGATATGTGTGTGCTCATGATTACGAATCTCCTTTATCGAGCATTGGCAGATTCAACTCGCATCGGCGGGCATGCTCGATCGCAGTTTTATAACCTGCATCCGCGTGTCGCATCACCCCGGTAGCCGGATCATTCCACAAGACCCGCTCGATGCGCCGGGCAGCCGCATCCGTTCCGTCGCAGACGATCACGACACCGGCGTGCTGGGAATAACCCATGCCGACACCGCCACCATGGTGCAGAGACACCCAGGTCGCACCGCCGGCCGTGTTCAGCAATGCGTTGAGTATCGGCCAGTCCGATACGGCGTCGGAACCGTCGAGCATGGCCTCGGTCTCCCGATTAGGGCTTGCAACCGATCCGGAATCGAGATGATCACGGCCGATGACCACCGGTGCTGTTAATTCACCGCTGCGCACCATCTCATTGAATGCGAGCCCTAAACGGTGGCGGTCACCGAGTCCCACCCAGCAAATCCGCGCCGGCAGACCCTGAAACTGAATGCGCTCGTGCGCCATGTCCAGCCAGTTGTGCAAACTTTCATCATCCGGCAGCAATTCTTTTACCTTGCGATCAGTCGCGTAAATATCCTCCGGGTCACCGGACAACGCTGCCCAGCGGAACGGTCCGATACCACGACAAAACAGCGGGCGGACGTAGGCCGGCACGAAGCCGGGGAAATCAAACGCGTTGGCGACACCGGCATCCAGTGCAACCTGACGAATGTTATTGCCGTAATCGAACACCGGAATGCCCTGCTCGTGAAACGCGAGCATTGCGCGCACATGGGTGGCCATGGATGATCTGCTCGCAGCTTCGACCGCGGCCGGATCGCTTTTCTGCATAGCGAGCCATTGCTCGACGCTCCAGCCTTCCGGCAGATAGCCGTGCACAGGGTCGTGGGCCGAGGTCTGATCGGTGACTGCGTCCGGGTGCACGCCACGCTGCACCAATTCAGGAAGTATCTCGGCCGCATTGCCAAGCAACCCTACGGATATCACCTCATCGACTTCGGCCGCTCGCTCGAGCAGTTCCAACGCCTCATAAAGACTATCTGCTTTAACATCTAAGTATTTGGTTTCCAAACGCTTATCTATACGATCCGGCCGACATTCGATGGCCAGCATGGACAGGCCGGCCATGGTCGCCGCCAGCGGCTGGGCACCACCCATCCCACCCAGCCCGGCGGTCAAAATCCATTTACCGGCCACCTGACCGGCAAAATGCTGGCGGGCCATTTCGACAAAGGTTTCATAAGTACCCTGCACGATGCCCTGACTGCCGATGTAGATCCACGAACCGGCGGTCATCTGACCGAACATCATCAGACCCTTGCGGTCGAGTTCGTTGAAATGCTCCCAGGTTGCCCAATGCGGAACGAGATTGGAGTTGGCGATCAGCACGCGCGGCGCATCGACGTGGGTGCGAAACACACCGACCGGTTTACCGGACTGCACCAACAGCGTTTCATCATCACCCAGTTCGCGTAGTGTCCTGACGATCTGCTCGTAGCATGCCCAGTTGCGTGCCGCCTTGCCGATGCCACCGTAAACGACCAACTCGTCCGGATGTTCGGCAACCTCCGGGTCGAGATTATTCATCAACATGCGTAACGGGGCCTCGGTCAACCAACTTTTGGCTGTCAGTGTCGTGCCGCGCGGCGAACGGATATTTTTTCTTTGACTCATGGCTTACTCCATTCCTTCCTATCGCTGCCGGCATTCAGGTTATTAGGACCGCGATCAGCAACTGCAAAGCTCGCAGTTAATTCGTAACGTGAAGCCGGATGATGAAGCCGGGCCATGCTGACCGATCGATCGTCGGACCACGTCAACCGATCGATCACAAGGCTCGGTTCGCCTTCATCCATTTCCAGCAAACTGCGAATTTCCTGATCGGGAATCCGCGCGCTGATAACATGCTCGACGGTCTGCAGCGGCGCGATCCGGGACAAGTACTCGTTAGGTGTGATCCGGGTAAAATCCTGTTGCAGATAATTCGGCACTGCTTCCGGTACCACGTAGCGATCCTCGACCTGGATCGGCCGACCGTTTTCATGATGAATAATCAGTGAATGAAACAACTGCGTGGCTGCCGGCAAACCCAGGCGCTGCCCGATACCGGTACCGGCTCGTACGCTTTCAAGTAACACGATACTGGATGTGTGCACGTGTTCGCGTTCCACGATCTCATCGGCGATGTTTCGGACCTGAAGCGCATGAGAGCGTGCCTGAACCTCCGCAACGAAAGTGCCGACACCCGTCTGACGCACCAGGTAACCGTCGCTGGCCAATTCCCGCAACGCCCGGTTTGCAGTCATACGCGACACGCCAAACTGCGCGACCAGTTCCTGCTCGGACGGAACGCGGTCGTGCGGTCGAAGCCGGCCGGTACGGATATCGCCGAGGACGTAATCCTTGAGTCGCTGATATAGCGGAACACTGGTCACACTAGCCACGCTTCTTATTACCCCCGCCGGCCAATCGCTGCCTGACTTCAGAAAAGGCTCCGGCCGCATCTTCCTCGAGCGGGTGGCGCCGATCACGGACCACCCAGTTGCCGCCGACCATGACGTCGGTGACCGGATTTTGCCCGCCGGCGAACACAAGGCTATCGAACAATTCGTCATTCGTGCTTCCTGCCAGCAGCGGACTGCTGTCATCGATGACGGTGAAGTCCGCGTGATGATGCTGCGCGATGCAGCCAACCGCCTGACCCAGTGCCTGAGCACCGCCGGCCAGCGCAGCTGTATACAGCCGGGTGCCGGTATG
>CAZVQW010000015.1:0-74543 GCA_964629475.1 uncultured Chromatiaceae bacterium
TCCTGTCATTGGAAAATTCTACTTCTAAACGCTGTTATTTTCCGGGGGGATTACCGTTATTCTGTCGGAACCGTAAATGGGACGTCAGCAAGTCCTTTTCTATCTAATTCAGTATCGATTGATCCGATTACTGACTATATTGATTATACGATTGAGTTTTCCCAGAATGGGCTAGGTACGGCCGATGATACAGCTGACTTTTTTATAGATGGAGCACTCATATTTAATGATATTGGGCGCTCGGATTTATTTTCAACCAGCCTGATCGCAATCTCTTTTGGTAGTGTGGGTTCTGTACCTACAAGTGATGGACATTACGCTCACGTATCTTTTGATAGTGGAATCGCAGCGGTGCCGATACCAGGGGCTGTTTGGTTGTTCTGTTCAGCAATTGGATTGCTTGGATGGATAAGACGTAAATCTACTTAACTGTTGTCAAATTTACTTTAAAAGAAACCCGCCTAGTGCGGGTTTCTTTTAAAGCCGATCCTGCGATTTGCCAGGATTTCTCAGTCGGGGAGAATTTTCTGAACGACTGCCGTGAAACGACCGTCTGTTAGACGTCCGATGATCTCGTCCTGTTCCTTGAGTTCCGCGGTGCCATGCACGAGTTGGCCCTCGGGATTCTCGATGATTGCGTAGCCACGCTTCAGTGTATCGAGTGGGCTGACGGCCTGTAGTTCTGCGGCGAGTACCGCGAGTCTGTTCCGTTGGGTCTCGATCGTGTTCCGGATCGCATTGCTTAGCCGCAGGCGTTTTTCGGCGAGATGTTGCAGCTGCTCGCGGATTCTTGGCTGTGGGTTACCCGCACGTAGTCGCGCGACGGTATTGTGTAGCCGCAGCCGGTCCATGTGCAGGCGCTGGTTCAGTGCGCGGCCGATACGGCCGGTCAGTTCGTCGAGGCGCTGTGCGTATTGTTCGAGCAGCAGGACCGGGTTGCGGCGCTGAAGCCGGCCATCCAGCTGGATGATTTGCTCCCGCCGGCGCGTTGCGGCACGTTCGATGGCCCGATCGGCGCGGGCGCGTAACGCGAAGACGCTATCGAGCCAGGTTTTCCGGTCGGGTACCACGAGTTCGGCCGCCCCGGATGGAGTCGGGGCACGCAGATCGGCGACGAGATCGGCAATCGTGAAATCGACCTCGTGCCCGACCGCCGAGATAATTGGAATCGGACACACAGCGATGGCGCGCGCAACAATTTCTTCGTTGAATGCCCACAAGTCTTCGAGTGAACCGCCGCCGCGCCCGACAATCAGGACATCGCATTCGTCACGTTCGGTTGCGGTCTCAAGTGCTGTCTCGATCGCGTGTTTGGCCTGTTCGCCCTGGACCTGTACGGGGTAGATGACGATCGGTATGGCCGGGAAACGGCGCGCGAGTATATGCAGCATGTCTCTGACTGCCGCACCGGTTGGCGATGTGACCAGGCCGATCCTGGTGGGCAGGTCCGGCAGTGGCGATTTGTTCGCTTCATCGAACAGCCCTTCGGCGGCCAGTTTCGCCTTCAGTTCTTCGAATTGCCGGCGCAGCAGTCCTTCGCCTGCCGGTTCCATGTGTTCGACAATCAGCTGGTAACTACCCCGGGGTTCGTAGATCGTGACGCGGGCACGCAGAATGACCTGCACGCCGTCTTGCGGGATGAAACGCAGTGACCGGTTGGCGCCCCGGAACATCGCGCAGCGGACCTGCGCGTCCGCATCTTTGAGCGAGAAATACAG
Source organism: uncultured Chromatiaceae bacterium (assembly GCA_964629475.1). Lineage (GTDB taxonomy): Bacteria > Pseudomonadota > Gammaproteobacteria > Steroidobacterales > SMWD01. Next base: position 1,719 of record CAZVQW010000015.1, read on the forward strand.
GTGCCCCGAACCCGGTCGCGCAAGATTCGAGATCTCACCGGCAATCCAGCATGTAGCGAGGCCTTCTTCGAGGGCAAGCTTGGCCTCCCGGTTTAGCTCTGAAACCGAGTAAATCAGCGCATCGAGCGGGATCTCGGAGCGGTTTGGTTGTCCGGATAAATTCGACATGGGCGCTGGTAGTTTACCCGCATTTGCCGGAAGCGTAACATTGATGGTTTAACCCAATTGCAAGGTCTGGAGCCGTCATGCGCATCAACGAAAAAGCCCTGACATTCGATGACGTTCTGCTCAAGCCCGCGTATTCGAACGTCCTGCCTAAGGAAGTCGATCTAAAGACTCAGGTCGCACGCGGGATTGAGCTGAATATTCCGCTATTGTCCGCGGCGATGGATACCGTGACCGAGGCCCGTCTGGCGATCGTGATGGCACAGGAAGGCGGCATGGGCATTATCCACAAGAACATGAGTGCCGCTGATCAGGCCGCTCAGGTTGCAATGGTCAAGAAATACGAGAGCGGTATTGTCAATGACCCGATCACGGTGACGCCTGACAAGACGATCCGTGAAGTGCTGGAGTTGACGAAGGCAAACAAGATTTCCGGCATGCCGGTTGTCGATAAAGGCGAAACGGTCGGTATTGTGACCAATCGGGATCTCAGATTCGAGACTCAGCTCGATGCGCCCGTGACCTCGGTGATGACACCGAAGGACAAACTCGTGACGGTGCTTGAGGGCGCCGGCAAGGCAGAGGTCATGTCCTTGCTGCACAAACATCGAATCGAAAAAGTTCTGGTCGTCAATGAAAATTTTGCATTGCGTGGTCTGATCACAGCCAAGGACTTCCAGAAGGCGACGGACAACCCACGGGCCTGCAAGGATGAGCGTGGGGCGCTGCGTGTAGGTGCCGCAGTTGGCACGGCAGCCGATACCGATGAGCGAGTCGCGGCACTGGTTGAGGCCGGTGTCGATGCGGTCGTGGTTGATACGGCTCATGGGTTTTCCGAAGGTGTCCTGCAGCGCATTCGACAGATCAAGAAAAACTTTCCGGATCTGCAGGTGATTGGCGGCAATATCATCAGCGGCGATGCCGCACAGGCGTTGATTGACGCGGGTGCCGACGGCGTCAAGGTCGGCGTGGGCCCTGGTTCGATCTGTACGACGCGTGTCGTGGCCGGCGTCGGCGTACCGCAGATTAGTGCAGTTGCCGATGTTGTCAGTATCGCCGCGAAGGCCGGCGTGCCGGTGATTGCCGATGGCGGCATTCGATATTCAGGGGATATTGCCAAGGCGCTGGTCGCCGGCGCACATTGCATCATGATCGGCAGTCTGTTTGCCGGCACCGAAGAATCACCCGGTGAAGTAGAGTTGTATCAGGGCCGGTCATATAAATCATATCGCGGCATGGGTTCTCTCGGTGCGATGGCTCAGACGCACGGTTCATCGGATCGCTATTTTCAGGACTCATCACAGCAACTTGATTCACTCGTGCCGGAGGGTATCGAGGGCCGCGTACCATACAAGGGCAGCATCATTGCCATTGTTCACCAGTTGATGGGTGGTGTTCGCGCCGCCATGGGCTACACCGGTTGCAGCAGCATCGAAGAAATGCACAGCAAACCGCAGTTTATTCGTATCACCGGCGCGGGTATGCGCGAGAGTCATGTTCACGACGTGGCGATCACGAAAGAAGCGCCGAACTATCGTAGTGCCAGTTGAGTAGCCCGGGATGAGTACGAGCGTTGCAGTTAATGCCGTGGCGGTCGATGCGGTCGGCAGGGAACGTATCCTGATACTCGACTTCGGTTCGCAGTATACGCAGCTCATTGCCCGACGAGTTCGTGAGGCCGGGGTCTATAGTGAAATTTATGCCTGGGATGCGGACGATGCTGCAATCACGGCATTTGCACCCGATGGCATCATCCTGTCCGGCGGACCCGAATCTGTCATCGAAGCGGAGCCGCCACGTGCGGCACAGATCGTCTTCGAACTCGATAAGCCGGTTCTCGGTATCTGCTACGGCATGCAGACAATGGCCGCGCAGCTTGGCGGAGGGGTTGAAACCTCCGGTCATCGCGAGTTCGGCTACGCCATGGTCAGAACGGCAGCGGAAAATTCTCTGCTTGACGGCCTGATCGATGCTGAACTCGAAGACGGCAGCCCGGCGCTGCATGTCTGGATGAGTCACGGCGACCGGGTCAGCGCATTGCCGGACGGATTTACGCCCATCGCAAGCACAGGCAACGCGCCATTCGCCGCGATGGCCGATGAGTCGCGGCAATTCTACGGGCTGCAGTTTCATCCCGAGGTCACGCATACGGATCAGGGGCAACGCATCATCGAGCGTTTCGTGCATGATATCTGCGGTTGCTCTGATGCATGGCAGCCCGGCAACATTGTCGCACGCGATATCGTGCGGATTCGCGAGCAGGTCGGCAGCGATAGGGTGCTACTCGGCTTGTCCGGCGGCGTCGATTCGTCTGTTGTCGCGGCGCTCCTGCATGAGGCGATCGGCGATCAGCTCATTTGTGTATTTGTCGATAACGGTCTGCTGCGTCTGAATGAGGGCGACCAGGTCATGGATACGTTTGCCGATCATCTCGGTGTGACCGTGATCCGCGTCAATGCCGAGCAACGGTTTCTCAGCGCGCTCAAGGGTGTGTCAGATCCAGAAGACAAGCGCAAGATTATCGGTCGTGAATTTATCGCGGTCTTCGATGAGGAAGCGCACCGTCTGGAGAGCATCAAGTGGCTCGCGCAGGGCACGATCTACCCGGACGTCATCGAGTCAGCCGGCAGCAAGACCGGTAAGGCACATGTCATCAAGTCGCACCATAATGTCGGTGGCTTGCCCGAAGATATGAAACTCGAACTGGTCGAACCGTTGCGCGATCTGTTCAAGGATGAGGTGCGCAAGATTGGTGTCGAGCTCGGCCTGGCGCGCGAAATGGTTTATCGACACCCGTTCCCGGGGCCGGGCCTCGGCGTGCGGATTCTCGGTGAAGTCAAAAGAGAGTATGCGGACCTGTTACGCCTTGCCGATGCGATTTTTATCGATGAATTGCGTGCGGCAGATCTGTACGACAGCGTCAGCCAGGCATTCGCCGTGTTTCTGCCGGTGAAATCTGTCGGCGTCATGGGCGACGGACGGCGTTATGACTTTGTCGTCGCGTTGCGTGCCGTCGAGACGATTGATTTCATGACGGCGCGCTGGGCACATTTACCCTATGATTTTCTCGACCATGTGTCGCGACGGATCATCAACGAAGTCGAGGGTATTTCCCGCGTGGCTTACGACATCTCAGGAAAGCCGCCGGCCACAATTGAGTGGGAATAGAGCGTGGACGACGACGTTGCCACCGATGAGGCGTGGATGCGTCGCGCGCTCGATCTGGCCAGAATAGCTGAGGCCACGGGCGAGGTGCCGGTCGGTGCCGTTATTGTTCAGGACGATCAGATAATCGGCGAGGGCGCCAATGCACCGATCGCCGGCCATGACCCGACTGCTCATGCCGAAATCCAGGCACTGAGGGCCGCGGGGCAGGCGGTACAGAATTATCGTCTCACCGCTTCGACGTTGTATGTCACGATGGAACCCTGCCCGATGTGTGCAGGTGCACTGGTCAATGCCCGGGTGGCGCGGCTGGTTTATGGTGCGCCGGATCTGCGCGTTGGGGCGGCGGGGACGGTCTTCGATATCGTCAGGGCGCCTGAGGTGAATCATCGGCTTGAGGTGACGGCCGGTGTCCTGGAATCGGAGTGTCGGGAGCTGTTGCAGGCTTTTTTTCGTGCCCGGCGTGACTAGTTAGATGTGATTACATCGGAACGCGGGTATGGCCGGTTTTATCGGCATGGGCCACTGTCGGTGCGGCCGGTTCGCTTTCTTCGCGCAGCGCATCTTCCTGCTTCGTCAGCCAGACCAGAATGTCGTAATAATTACGAATATTCTTGACGTACATAACCGGTTCCCAACCACGGGCATAGCCGTGTTTCGTCTTCGAATACCATTGTTGCTGGGTCAGCAGCTCAAGACTGTTTCGTACGTTGATCCATGAATTATCGTTTTCGCCGAGTTCGCGAGTGATCTTGCGTGCATCCTGCAGGTGACCATAGCCGACGTTGTAAGCGGCCAGCGCGAACCAGGTACGGTCCGGTTCCTCAATCGAATCGGGTAACCGCTCTTTAACGCGCTTCAGATACTCGGCACCGCCACGAATGCTTTCGGCAGGGTCCGTTCGATTGGTGACATCAAGAACCCGGGCTGTGCGAGCTGTCAGCATCATGATGCCGCGTACGCCGGTTGGCGATACTGCATCGGGGTCCCAGTGGGATTCCTGATAGCCGACGGCTGCGAGTAACCGCCAGTCTGTATTGGTTGCGATGCCGCCGGCTTCGAACATCTCGCGATAGCGGGGCAGGTGTCGTTTGTAGTCACGTATGAACGTGCGCGTGCCGACATAGTCAAATTTCTGTGTGTGACCGTAGTACCGGTCCATGATCTTGGCGTATTCGCCACTCTGTTTGATTTCCTGGAGGTAATTTTCGGCCTGTTCGATCAGGCTCCGGTCATAACGTTTGGGGAAAGCCCATGCCAGTGACTCACCCATCGTCATTTCAAAACCAAGGCGAATCTCCGGCACGAAATTTCGATATACCTCGTACAGGTTCGAATCGGCTACCGTGTACTGGATATCCTGCCTGGCGACGGCGGTCAGTAGTTCGGCAAGGTCGGCATGTGGATTCTCGATCCAGATCAGGTCCGGCCGGACCTTCTGCACATCCTTGAGTGTTTCGACATAGCTGGAGCCGGCGACGACTTCGACCTTTTTGCCGAGCAGATCATCGATGTCGCGCGGTCGGCCTGTGCCGAGTTTGTAGATGACGAATTGCCGTACGTCCTGGTATGCCGGGCCGAAATCAACCCGCCGGGCACGCTCGGGTGTTATCGTCAGACCGGCGGCAGCGACATGCACCTGACCTGACTCGACGGATGGGATCAGGCCGGTAAAGCGATCGCTGGTTTCCAGTTTTAGTTCGACCTTGATGTGCTCAGCGAAGCCTTTGATCAGATCATATTCCGGTCCTTCCGGTCCGTTCGAACCAGTGTAGTACGTGGTTGGACTGTTTCTGGTGATAACCCGGAGTTCGCCAAGTGCCTTCACCTCGTCGAGTAAAGATGGCGGTTGGGCGCAGGTCGACATCAGTAACAAACAACTGATCATGAAGCCCATCCGTATTTTGCCCGGTGTTATTGTCCGGCGGAGAGCCGATTGTGCGCAGGCAGACATAGGTACAGATTATAATGATCAACGCCATGCATACCATGTCGCCGGGCACGGAATTACACGTATGAATTATGTAAAGAATTATATAAAACAATAAGATAAAGATTATTATTAATATGATTTATTGCATTGCTGCTGAACGGCAGGCGGCACGCGCATTGCAACCGGAAGGTCGAATTCATGTAAGCTCGCTGGCGTTAAAATCCGAGTTGGAGCGTAAAAAAGGACATGCAGGACCGTTGGCGCGAACACTGTCTAAGCACCGGGATCGACCCGCAGGACGTGCGATTGATTCACGCTCGTTACGATGCATACCGTGACTTTACCGAGAAGAATTCCGGTTCGGCAATTCCACTGGAGCAATGGTTTCGCTTTTATCATCTGGAAAAGAACTCGGAGGGGCTGCAGGCGGGTGCGCCCGCGGACGGTTGTTCGGCAGATGGAGATGCGGTCAATAATGCCTGCCTGCTGCGTCCGGTTGAATTTCTTGAAGCGTTAATAGCCTACGATGCAGTGAGAAAATAGACTCTTGCAAGTCTTCTCATCGGTTCAGCCGGCAAATAATTATTTGAACTTTTGGGCATGTCTGAGGGGGCAGGTCACCCGAACTTGGTGACCTGCGGAAAAATTCTCTATAATCTGCGCACCACGGAGGGATGCCGGAGTTGGCCAAACGGCCCTGATTCGAAATCAGTGGGTGGCGCAAGCCGCACGGGGGTTCGAATCCCTCTCCCTCCGCCATTACAATCTCGGGGTCAGTTCCTTTTCCACGCCTATTGTTCCTTTCAGGAGAAATCATGAAGTATCGTTCGTTAATTATTCTGTGGTTGGTGGTATTCCTGTTCGCCGGTTCGCCTGCGACGGCAGCCGATGACGAGCTCGAGACGGAAGACCAAAGGGTTTTTTATTATCTGGGTACTGCGCTGAGCGGCAACCTTGGTGCGCTGAGCCTGACGGCAGATGAGCTGGCGCTGATTCAACGTGGAATGAGTGATTCGTTGCTCGGCGAGCCGATCCCGCTGGATGCGGCTGTCTACGGTCAGAAGCTCAACGAACTCATACAGCAGAGGATGCTGGCCACCGCCGAGCAGGAAGCTACGGCATCCGCTGAATATATTGCCGGCATGGCAGCCGAAGAAGGTGCCATGACCACGGATTCGGGTCTCGTTATTGTGGAAGTCGTGGCCGGAACCGGTGCGTCACCGACTCCCGATTCGACGGTCAAGGCACACTATCATGGGACGTTGCGTGACGGGTCGGTGTTTGACAGCTCGGTGGAACGCGGTCAGCCGTTTACCTCATCTCTGACAAGCGTCATTCCGTGTTGGCGAGAAGCGATCCCGCTGATGAAAGAGGGTGGCAAGATCAGGGTCACCTGTCCGGCGGAACTGGCCTACGGTAATCGTGGCAGTGGCGCGATTCCGGGCGGCGCGGCGTTGACCTTCGAGGTAGAGTTGCTCGAGGTCGTTAACTAAACCCGGCAGAACTGGCGCCGGGACACCAGTGTTCTCAGGGGTCAGGTATTCGGGACTGGGGTAAAGTTCCGCGACTCTACCAGGAAGGCATTCTCCAGGGTCTCGGCCGGCAGGGGTTTGCTGATCAGGTAGCCCTGAATCTGGTCGCAACGTTGTTTGTGCAGGTATTTTCTCTGTGCCTCGGTTTCGACCCCTTCCGCGACGACCTTCAGATCGAGGGCGTGTGCCATGGCAATGATTGCGGCGCAGATTGCCGCATTCTCACGATTCGTTTCGAGGTCCATGACAAACGAGCGATCGATTTTTAATGTGTCTATCGGCAGCTGATTCAGGTAACTCAGCGAAGAGTAGCCAGTGCCGAAATCATCCATAGCCAGAGAGGTGCCGGCTTTCCTGAGTTTATTCAGGGTAGCAATAGTTTCATTGACATCGTTCATCAGGATTGTTTCGGTCAGCTCGAGTTGCAGGCTGGTTGGACTGAGACCCACATCGAAAACCTCTTTGAGCACAATATTCGCAAAATCATTATTGAAGAGTTGCTGACTGGATACGTTGACAGCAACATTGATGCTGCACTGATAGCGATCCTGCCATACTTTGATCTGGTGACAGGCATTGCGCAGCACCCACTTGCCCAGCGATGAGATAAGTCCGCATTCTTCGGCCAGCGGTATGAAATTGGACGGTGGGATATCACCTCGTTCGGGGTGATGCCAGCGGAGTAGCGCTTCAACACCGTAGAGTTCACCGGTTTCAAGATCAATTTTTGGCTGGTAATGCAGGTCAAGTTCATCTCGCTGAATCGCATAACGCAGTCCGTTCTCGAGTTCGAGGCGTTCCAGTGACCTCAGGCTCATTGTGCCCGAGTAGAAACGAACACTGTTGCGGCCGGCACTTTTGGCCTGATACATTGCAACATCCGCATTCTTCAGCAGCGTGTCTAAATCGTCACCATCACGCGGGTAGAGCGATACACCGATGCTGGATGTTACGACGAATTCGTGGCCGAGATGCTCGACGGGTTTGGTTAATTCATTACGAATCCGGTCGGCAACTACCACTGCATCATCCTCCGACTCAAGATCCTGCAGGATCGCGACGAATTCATCACCGCCAAGTCGTGCCAGGTGCAGGCGCGATTCCTTGGAATCTGCACGTGCGATGCAATCGTCGGCACGTATGCATTGATCCAGGCGTTTGGCGATCGTCTTCAGAACGACGTCGCCGAAACTGTGTCCGAGTGTGTCATTAATACGTTTGAAGTTATCGAGATCGATGTAAAGCGCGGCGACTTTTGTCTCATTCTTGCTTGCACGTTCGATCGCACCGGACAGTTGCTGATGAAATAGTTGGCGATTCGGTAGTCCGGTCAACGTGTCGAAATATGCAAGCCGATGAACCTCTTCCTCTGTACGCTTGCGATCCGTAATCTCGCGTACGATGGCCAGCGTCAGGTCATTCAGATAGGGGACCATTTGTAGTTCGTAATGAAATGTCTGGTCATCGTGACTCAGCGAAAATTCACATTGCCGGGCTTTTCCGTCTCTCATGACCTTTCTGATGCTCTCAAGCCATGTTTGAGCAATTTCCTCCGGCAGGTAGTCTCTGATATTGAGCTGGTCACCTCGCGGTTCCGGCATTGTGGCAGCTTCATTTCCGGCCAGGAAGTTGACAATTTCACCGTTGCGGCGAATAACAAATAGTGTATCCGGCATCGCATTCAACAACGCGTTGTTTTTTGCTTCACTTGTGCGCAGGTCCCGGTAAGTATGGCTGGCGCGAAGTACGTAGCGCACGCGGTGGGAGATCAGTGACCAGTTAATTGGCTTGGGCAGAAAGTCGGTCGCACCGGCAGAGTAGGCTCGGTTAACCGATTCGATATCTTCAAGACCTGTGGTCATTAGCACGGGTACATGAGCGCCGACCGCATCCTCCCGGATTCGCTTGCAGGTTTCGTAGCCATTCAGCTTCGGCATTTCGACATCCATCACGATGACAGCCGGGCGGTCTTGAATGAATTTCCTGAGTGCCTGTTCGCCGTCTTCTGCTTCCTCGACACGGAAGCCTGATTTTTCCAGTGATGCGCGTGCCAGCATCCTGAGTGTCGGGTCGTCATCGACGACCAGGATCAGGTCTTCGTTTGTATTGGTAGTCACTTCCATGTTCAGCTCTGGCTCCATTCCGTCAGGGCATTGAGAACCTGACCATGTTCTTGTTTGACTGCTGTGAGTCGATCGCTTATGTCCTTGAGTTCATTTTTGCGAGCGGCAGTTTCCATGCTGCGACACATCTCCACAAGACGATCGGCACCGACATTGCCGCTGCTCGACTTCAGTGCATGTGCCGTCGAGTGAATTTTTTCCACGTCGCCCTGACTCAGCGCTTCCGCTATGACATCGATCAGCTCTGCCGAATTTTCCCGGTAAACATTAATGACGCGGCTGGCAAGCTCCTTGCCGTCCTCCGGGTCGAGTTCGACGATTGCTTCGAGTGCGTTCTGTCTGATTGCATCATTGGATGCAGCATTCGAGGCTGATGATTCGTCTTCTGCCTCGATCGTCGTGTCACTCATGGGCAGCCAGCAGGAGAGAACCGTCCGCAGTTCACCCATGCTAAAAGGTTTGGTCAGGTAGTCATCCATACCGACACTCAGGCAGCGCCTGCGATCCTCTGGAAGTGCGTGGGCGGTCAATGCCACGATCGGCAGATGCTTATGATCCGGGATATTGGCTTCCCATTCGCGTATCGCTTGTGTTGCTGCGTACCCGTCCAGAACCGGCATCTCACAATCCATCAGGACGAGATCAAATCGTTGACGACGAATAATTTCGACGGCTTCCTGACCGTTGCTGACTTCATCGACCTGGCATTGCATCGTATTGAGCATGCATGTAGCGACCTCGCGATTCACCGGATTGTCTTCGACCAGCAGGATGTGACCGCCGATGAACCGCCCGGGTGATCGGGCGACTACTCTGTCGTCGCCTCCGGTTGTTTCGTTGTGATGTGCCGTGCCTGATTCCAGAACTTGCGCAATACACTGGCTCAGGCGTGCCGGCCGCGCGGGCTTGGTGATGTGTGCCGCGACTCCGGCTTCTGTCATGCTGCGGCCACCGTCTTCGGTTGCCGCGGATGTCAGCATGATCATCTTCGTGGCATTGATTTTCGGGTCGGAGCTGATCTTGCCTGCCAGCGTTACCCCATCCATCCTGGGCATATGCCAATCGAGTATCGCAAGCTGGTAGGGTGTTCCGGCGTCGGCGGCGTCGGCCAGCTGGTGAAGCGCTGCCGGACCATCTTCGACCGCATGGGTGGTGATGTTCCAGGCAGCGAGTTGGTGCTCGAGAATTTCCCGGTTTGTGGCGTTGTCGTCGACGATCAGAATGCGCAGTGAAGCCGGATCTTTCAGGTCTGAAAGTGTCTGTTCATGCCACGCTCTCGATCCGGTCTCGAAAACTGCCGTAAACCAGAATGTCGTACCTTTGCCCGGTTCACTTTCGACACCGGTTTCACCGCCCATTAGTTCGGTGAGTTGTCGGCAAATCGCGAGTCCCAGGCCGGTACCGCCATATCGTCGGGTGATGCCGCCATCTTCCTGCGAGAACAATCCGAATATCATCTCCTGGCTTTCCGGACGAATGCCAATACCGGTATCGCAGACTTCAAAGCGGTAACGTGGATTACTATCGACGAAGCCATCAGTGCGAACGCGTACAATGATTTCACCCTGTTCGGTAAACTTGATGGCATTGCCGATCAGGTTAATCAGTATCTGCCGCAGGCGTGTCTGGTCGCCGCGGACGCTGGTGTCCATTTGCGGCTGTATATCGCAGATAAACTCGAGATTCTTGCTCTGTGCCCGTATCGACAGCAATTCCGAGACACTTTCGACCACCTCGCGCAGATCGAATTCAGCCCTTTCAAGTTCCAGTTTTCCGGCTTCTATTTTAGAGAAGTCGAGAATGTCGTTGATGATATCGAGCAGGGATTCTGCGGAAGTCTGGATTGTCTTGGCGAAATGGCGTTGTTTACTGGACAGCTCTGAGTTCAGTATCAGTTCAGTCATGCCGAGCACACCGTTCATCGGCGTTCTGATTTCGTGACTCATGCGCGCGAGAAATTCACTCTTTGCCTGATTGGCATTTTCGGCTGTTTCTTTGGCTTTGATCGATTGGGCAATCGCATCCTTTAGTTCGCTGTTGGAAATCGAGAGCTGCTGTGCTTGTTTGTCCAGCTCGTGGCGTCCTTCCTGCAATCGTTTGTCGCGTTGTGAGATTTGTTGAAGCATCGTGTTGAAGCCATCGATCAGGCTGCCAACTTCATCGTCCCCGGTTTTTTTCGCTCGTAACGAGTAGTCATCGTTCTGTGTCACGCGGTTCATCAGGTCGGCCAATCTCTGGATTGGGCTTGATATGACCGCCTGCAACCGGAGTGACACGATATAGGCAATCCCAAATATGATGAGGATGGTAATTGCAGCCATCCACGCAAATCGCACCAGCGTCTGGACGAGTGGATCCAGAGTCGAGCTCAAGTGGATATAGCCGATTTTTTCACGGTCAAACCAGATGGGCTGAAAGATATCGATCGAACTCAGGCCATTAAAGGACCTGACCGGTTCACGCGCCGACATCCAGCTACTGAGTTGTTGATTGCCCGCTGGCGTCATGCGCTTGCCCTGGGCGGGATCGCTGTTTTCCGACGTATAGTTTGTGATCAGGTTGCCTTCGATATCAAAGATATGCCCGCTCATGATGTTGGGCTCGGCGGTCAGTGATTTGAGTACCCGATCGGCAAGCTGGCGATCTTCGAACACAATGGCTGCCGCACTGTTTGTGCCAATGACGTCGGCGATTGTCGAGAGGTTCTGGCCGATATTTTCACGGTATGCCATGCCTTCGGTTGTGGCCTGAATCATGGCCGCGAGCAGCAAAGCGACAATTGTCGTCGCAAGTATGATGCTGACCAGCTTGTGGGCTATGGATATGTCGGCAAATTTTCTCATCATGTTCCGTTGCGGCTATTCATGATCTTTGCGAGCTGCAATAGTTGCGCACTGATGCCCAGACCGGCGTTTTCACTGGCGGCTATATTTATTGCAAATTGGATACGATTTTTTTCAATTTCGAGACCGATGATGCCGCCGCGGTCAATAAACTGATCGCTGTCCCCGATAGTCAGAACCGGTTGACCGGCAGTTGCATCAAGCAGGGCGAGTTGTTGCTCGCTGCGGGTGTTGGTCAGCAGCAGGATTTGACAGTCACTGGAGGTTATAGGGTCATCATCATGATTTTGGTGGCGACTACTATCGAAATATTTAGCTGAGATCATCCGGCCGTGTATCAGTTTGCCATCGAGCGCGGATATCGCCGTGGCGATAGGATCATCTTCTTGCAAGCATAGGGTCAAAGGTTCGCTGTGATTGGAAAATGCCTGTTTGGGCCAGGAAACAAATTTTGCGATCTTGAAAATAATTGCTGCCTTGACTGCGTATTCGGATGCGGCCGTGCCTTCCGCGATTGCATGCGCGGGCAGCGATGTGATCAGCAATACTGCGAACCACAACACCACGAGCCGGTCGGTTCGGCGGTCGTGAGTCAGTTTATGGCGCGGCAGATTCATTGTGTTCTGGTGTGTCCCGGTGTTGGGCCATTAAAACCGCCACAGCAGTTCAGCAATCAACTCACGGTCAATTTCTACTGCAATATTGGCGCCTGACTCTTCATGAAATTCGAGGTGACTGGATTCAAGCAGGTTGCGTCCGACAAGGCTAAGCTCAAGAGAAGGCAATGCCTGCCACGCCAGCCGGATATCCAGCCCGACATAGCTGTCGATCTGTTGGATTTCCAGTTCGTCGATATAACGCGCCCAGACATCGAGGTTCATCGTGTCACCGATGTTCATGTTTGATCGTAACGAGAACTGGTGTTCGGGACTGTCTTCGCCTGCTGAGTCGGGCTGCGCTCCGGGGGCGTCGCCACTGATATTCAGGTATGAATAGGCACCGTAGATTCGCCACCAGTCAGTGGCGTTGTAAGTGGCGGCGACCTCGATCCCTGTCGTGTCCTGGCGGGCCTGATTGATGAAAGTAATCAGTACTTCCGTATAGTCCCATGCACCGGGTGCGAAACAAGCCGGATTGGGCGGGATAGCGGGAGATGGAGGAACGATCGGCAAGCCGGCAGGCTGACATGTGGGTGGATACCCATCGGACCAGCGCAGTTCCTCGTAGTCGTTGTAGAACAATGCGAAATCGACGGTCATCGACTCGAAAGGTTGTGCACGATAGCCCAGTTCGTAGGCGATGACTTCCTCGTTGTCGAGTTCCGGATTACCAATGATCGTGACTGTGGACGGAACAGGGTATGGGTTTGTCGGCGAGAATGCCGGATCGACGACCCCGAGTATCCGGGCATCCTGTTCAATGCGGCTGGGTGTTCGAATCGCACGTGCAACCGAACCCCACAGGGTACTCGTGTCACTGATCAGCCAGCCCAGACGCAGGCTCGGCGACCATTCAAAATCATTCTCCGGGCTGAAATTATTCTTCTCAACCTTCGTGCCGAGTGTCAGAAACACCTCGTTGCCGATGAGGCGAATCTCATCCTGGATAAATCCGCTGTACCTGCGCTGAGTACGTTCCACCGGATCCAGCGATATTGTTTCGTCGCCGCGTGTTTCGTCCGTAGTATTGCGCAGACCGAAGCCCCAGACGATGTCGTGGCGTGACCAGGGCCTGAAACGGTGTTGCAGGTCAAGGTCCCAGGTATCCTGATCTGACTCGGGGGCAAATCCATGACGTTCACGGTAGTCGTAATATGTTCTGATTTTGAGGCTCGATGTATCGGAATATGTGTGGTTCCAGTCGATGTTGACAAAAGCACCCTTTGGTTCGCGATCGATATCGATCGCAGTGGAAGAGGGCGGATTTATTGAATTACGCAGCACATTTTGGCCGACATCGCCTTCATAGTATTCACTCGTGATCGTCAGTGTGTCCGCCGTGCTGGCCGTCAGGTCCAGCCGACCGCCGATTCGGCCTATTTTCCAGTCATCGTAGGCATCCCCATCGGCATAGCCGTCGCGCGAAAAATACTTGCCGAACACGCGGTAATCGATGTCGTTGCCGATATCACCACCCCATTGCACATTCGTCTCGAACTTTGTCGATGTGCCGGTTGCAATCGCTGCGCTGAGCCCGTGTGTGTCTTCAGCGTTTTTGGTAATGATGTTGATGACGCCGTTGACGGCGTTGGCACCCCATAACGCCGCACCCGGCCCACGGATGACTTCGATCCGCTCTATCGAAGCCAGGGTGGTGTCCTGAGAATCCCAATAGACGCCGGAGAAAAACGGGTCGTACAGGGTTCTGCCGTCCATCAGAACAAGCAGTTTGTTAGCGAAAATACCGTTCGAGCCGCGCACCGTCACGGCCCAGGTGCTGGCATCGACCTGTGCGACCTGTACGCCCGGAACCATACGCAGTACATCGGGTATGGTGCGTGCACCGGAACGGCGGATATCGTGTTGTGAAATAACGAAGATTGCCGCCGGCGACGTCGATAACGCCTGTGGTTTTCGTGACACAGACGTAACCGTCACCTGGAGTAGTTCTGCCAGGCTCAGGCCGATCAGATCCTCGGTTTCTGAACCTGGTGTTGTTGCTGCGTGCGCCGAAATAACTGTCAGGCTCACTAATAGGCATGCGATGAGTGATTGCCGAACCATATGCGGCACGTTGTGCGCATCCATTTCTCTTAACCCCGTTGCAACAATGCCCTGTGGAAGGGCTGTCCGGACCCCTCCGGACAGTCATAGCGAGTAGTTCACACGGTTTCGGACCGGAATGATGTGATTGACTGCACATCTGAGGATTTTGTAAAAACTGCGGAAAATCGAGAGTCTGCAACGTGGCCGGTTTGTATGCGGCCAGGAATATTGGCGGGTTGATATCGGGCTGATGCAGAAGATTGTGTGAACTGTGTCACGCAATCATCGGCTAGCGCTGCTTTCTGAAGAAACGTATGGGTTTTTCGTCCGCTTGTTGCGACGAGTTCTGCTCGCAAGCGGAACACTCATTGCTCGAGTGGGGTTTTTTACGCATGCGCCGAAACAGTGCAAAGACCACGATGGCGGCCACGATGATGATTGCGAGAATTTCCTGAGTGCCGATGGTCATTACTGGGTTATAGCCGGGTCGTCATCGGGTTGTCGACCATTCAGGAACCGAGCTGGTAGACGAGCAAGGCGCCTGTATAGCCGAGGCTTGTCATGTAAAGCCACGCGAACAGCGGCCATCGCCAGGTATGCGTTTCCCGGTACATGACCGCAATTGTCGCCACACATTGTAAGGCGAACGCATAGAAAACCAGTAAACCGATGACGACGGGTAACGTGAAGACGCGTGATCCATCATTATGCCTCGCATCGTGCAGTCGGCCGACCAGGGCATTGTTGTCGCTTGCAACGTCGCCGACGGCGTAGATCGTGCCGAGTACCGCGATGACAACCTCGCGTGCCGGGAAGCCGGCAATCACGGCCGAAGAAATTTTCCAGTCCCATCCGAGCGGTGCGAAGACCGGTGCGACAAATCTGCCGGTGCGGCCGAGCAGACTCTGTTCGAGCAAAGTTGACGCCTCGAGCCGGTCGAGCTCGGCAAGTTGCCGGTCGAGCGTCTCGCCGTGCAGGGTCGTCTCGGCAACCGACCGGCGGTTATCGTAGTCATCCAGAATTGTTTGCGGTCGCGGGAAATAGGCAAGAGCCCAGATCAATACGGCGACAGCAAAAATAATTGTACCGGCGCGAGTCAGGAAAATTTTTGCTCTGGCGAGTAACTTGATCAATACAGAATGGATGTCCGGTAATCGATAGGGCGGTATTTCGATCAGGAATGTCGGCGTCGGACCTCGTAACGCGGTTTTCTTCAGCAGCAATGCCGTTATGATGCCGCCGATGATGCCGAGCAGGTATAACCCGAGAAGGACGAGGCCCTGCAGGTTGATGAACCCGGCAAGGAAATACCGTTCCGGTACAAAGGCGCTGATCAACAGAGCATAAACGGGCAGACGCGCGGAACACGTCATCATCGGTGCCGACAGCATCGTCGCGATCCGATCGCGTCGTTCCGGGATGACCCGTGTCGCCATGATTCCCGGTACGGCACACGCGTAGCTCGACAACATCGGGATAAACGATTGTCCGGACAACCCGACACTGCGCATGATTCGATCGGCCATGAAGGCGACGCGCGGCATATAACCTGAATCTTCAAGAAAGATAATGAATGCAAACAGGATCAGAATCTGGGGCAGGAAGATCACGACGCTGCCGACGCCGGCGATGACACCGTCCACGAGCAGGCTGGCCAATGCGCCCTCCGGCAAGGCCATTGCAAGAGTCCTGCTCAGGCCGGTCGCTGCACCATCGATCAATTCCATCAGTGGCGTTGCCCACGAGAAGACCGCCTGAAATACCGTCGCCATGACCAGTACGAACAGAATGACGCTGATGACCGGCCGGTTGGTGGCCTGGTCAAAACGTTCGCTCAATGTGATAACCGACTCGGAACGGGTCTCGACATTATTGAGGATCGTGTCGATCAAGTCGTAGCGTGCCTTTGCTTCCTTCGCCGCGAGCGAGCTTCCGGAGCTCAATTTTTCGCGCAGAACTTCGAGTTCGCGGAGCAGTCGTTCGCCGGCAATGTCTGCGAAACGCCGTTCTGCCATGCCATGCACATCAATGAGCGCCCGTTCGATTTCGTAGGGCGTCAGGTGGTGTCCGGCATCGCCCAGTCTGTGCCACAGTTCGTTGGCTGCAGCGTGCACGATGGGCAACAGGATGGGTCGTTCGGGTGGACGCTCGTTGATGGCGGACGTCAGGGTTTGCTCCAGCTGATCGAGACCGACATGGCTGCTGGCGATGACCGGTACGACGCGAATGCCGAGGGTAGAGGCCAGTTGCTCGCAATTGATCTTGATGCCTTTTTTCTCGGCAAGGTCGAGCATGTTGACCGCCAACACAATGGGAATATCGAGTTCGGCCAGTTGCGTGATGAGAAACAGGTTGCGCCGCAGGTTTGCCGCGTCGGCTATGGCAAGTATGGCTTTCGGTTTGGTCAGCGACTCGATCTGACCGAGCAACACATCGATCGTGATCATTTCATCCGGCGAGTGGGCCGACAGGGAGTAGGTTCCCGGCAGGTCGACGAGAGTCGCATCCCGGCCGCCAATCTCGATCGTGCCGGTGTGGCGTTCGACTGTGACACCGGGATAATTCGCGGTCTTTTGCTTGAGTCCGGTCAGATGGTTAAAAACGGTGCTCTTGCCGGTGTTCGGATTGCCGATCAGTGCGACGACGGTCTGCGCAGTATCCCGTAATTCGGTATCGCTGTTCTTACGATTTGTAGCCGCGCCGCCGGCGACAGTGCCGGGCTTATCCATCGCTGGTTGCCACCGTTATTTTCCGTGCTTCGTCACGCCGCAATGACAGGCGATAGCCCATGATTTCAATCTCGATCGGGTCGCCGCCAATTGCCTTGCGAGTCAACGAGATATCCGCACCCTCGAGCAAACCCAGGGCCATCAGGCGCTGAACGAATGGACCCTCGCCGCCGATAGCGGTGATTTTGGCCGTCTGGCCGGCGGTTAACTGGTCAAGTGTCATTGGAAGGGCTTTAGTTTGACAGGATTCGAGACTATGGATTCTAAATGAGAATCATTACTGCTTATAGTTTCGGGTATAAGGGTTTTCCGAAACAGAATTTATTTCGGAGAATCCGCGGGATTCGGAGATAAATGACGCCGGGCTTCCAGTCGGCGGTGAGCCTGTGCAGGTCAGGTCGTAGGCGAAGTTTTGCGTGAGGCCATTAGCGCCTGAACTTCATGTTCGTAGGCTCTCGCAAACTCGTTTCTGAAGGCTTCGGGAGCCTTGCCGTCTTCGGCCTGGGTCATCACCTGAAAACACTCTTGATAGAGTTCCCAGTATTTGAGTTTGTTTGTTCCGGACAGCAGCGGTTTGCGTTTCAGTCCCTGGTCGAACTGCGAGCTCAACTCGTCGGGATCGAATCTTTCGAGGAATTCCTTTAGCGCGAGCAACATGGCCTTGGGTACGGCACGCTCATGTTGCTGGATTTCCCTGAACGAGACCTGCACGGCTTCGACGGATGACAGGTACGATTCTGTGTGATCACCGAGCAGGTATTTCAATGCATCGGCGGTTGTCGGGGAAAATTTCAGCGGATTATTCTGCTTGCCCTGGATCAGAGTCTGCGGCAGGCGGTAGGTATCCTTCAGGCGGGTACGCTCCTGTATCAGGTCGGTCAGTCCGCTGACGAAACTGTTCAACAGTTGACCGGCCATCTGTAATACCTCGGACGGCACAGTTCCGGCCAGGTCGCCGGGTTTCAGGCCGGCGGCTTCAATCAGGATGCCGACGGCCTTATCTTCGGCGATGTGCTTTGATGACTGGGGATCGGTCAGTTTCGACAACGCAATGCGTTCGCTGAGTTGCGATGCGCCGTCACCCTGCAGGTGTTGTGCCAGAGCTTTGTCTTCGACCATCTTGTCTTCGTCGACCAGCAGGAGTTCAACAGAATCGTCTTCCGGCACGAGTTGTGCGCGAATAACCGAGTCACGCATGCCGTCGTCAATCAGATCTTCATCGTCTTCCGTCAATTCGATCTGAATATCGAATTCGCCGATGCGCAGGCGGTCACCGTCAAACAGACGTTGCGGGTGTCCCCGCCCAACCGGTTCGTCAGCACCATTGACGTAAACGCCGTTTCGACTCGTATCGATGAGGTAGTAGGCCCCGGACTGGAAGTCGATCAATGCGTGCCGGCCCGATACGTAGCATTTAGGATCGGGCAGGACCCAGTCATTGTCCGCATTTCGACCGATGGTTCCACCACAAGCTATGAATTCCGTGCACGGCTCGTCGTCGAATTGATCGCGGTTTTGACTGGTGATGCTCAAACGCAAAGGCATCCATGCTCTCCAAAGTGGATGTCAGCGACCTCAGGCCACGTGCTTAGTCGCAAAGTTGGTTTCCCGGTGACCATGATGGCGGATCGAGTGGCCGCCGGATGGGCCGCAGTTCACAGTTTGCCGGTGCTCCGACCGCCGTCGAACTGCGCTATAATTCGCGCCCCGCCGCTTTGGGTTCGGTGGATTCGGGTTCCATTTGACTTAATACAAGCTTGACGAATAACTGGAGGCTCCTTTCGCGATGACGAAACGGCTGCTGTATCGAATTGTTTTCATGAATCAGGGCAAGATTTACGAAATCTACGCCCGCAGTATTGCGCACGGTGAATTGTTCGGTTTTATCGAGGTCGAGGACATCGTGTTCGGCGAACGCAGTTCGGTCGTCGTCGATCCGTCTGAAGAACGTATCAAATCGGAATTTGCCGGTGTGCAGCGCACGTATTTACCCATGCATTCGGTACTTCGTATCGACCAGGTCGAAAAGCAGGGCGTCAGCAAGATCAGCGACGCCTCGGGCGATAACGTTGCGCAGTTTCCGTTGCCGATATACACACCCGGCGGTGCGGGCGGTGACAAGAGTCAATGATTCGAGATACCGGCGGTAACTCCCGATCGCCTGAACCAGCCATGTTAGAACTAAAAGGTTCCGCCGCATTATCCCCGTTTCGGCTCGATGCGCTGCAATCCCGCATCCGTGCAGTTGTTGCCGGTGTCGAGCAGATTGAGGCCGATTACATTCATTTTGTGGAGGTTGCGACAAAACTCGATGAACACGAGCGTGCAGTCCTCGAAAACCTGCTGACCTACGGCCCCGAAGTTTGCACCGCGCAGACGCCATCCGTGCAAGACGCGCAAGCTCTGCATTGCATCAGGCTGCTCGTGATTCCACGCATTGGCACCATTTCACCCTGGTCTTCCAAGGCAAGCGACATTGCTCGCATCTGCGGTCTGACGTCTGTTGCCCGTATCGAGCGTGGTATCGAGTTCTCGTTATATAGCCGAAAAGTATTGAGTTTGTCTGAACGCGATCAGGTGACCGCCTGTCTGCATGACCGGATGACAGAATCGGTTGTGACCGGGAACGGAGATCTCGATGCGCTGTTTGCACACCATGATCCGACACCGCTGGCAACCGTCCCGTTGATGTCTGAAGGCAGGTCCGCTCTGGAGCAGGCAAATACCGGACTCGGGCTTGCGCTGTCGGGTGACGAGATGGATTATCTCGTCGAAAAATTTTCCGAGCTCGAACGTGATCCTACGGATGCCGAGTTGATGATGTTTGCGCAGGCCAATTCCGAGCACTGCCGGCACAAGATTTTCAATGCGCGCTGGATTATCGACGGTGAGGAGCAGGCAGACAGCCTGTTTGACATGATTCGCTCAACGCATGCGACGAATCCCGACCGGGTGCTCAGTGCTTATCATGACAATGCAGCCGTCATGCGGGGCGGTGATGCGCAGCGCATCGTCAGCGACATCGAGACCGGCGAATATACGTTGTTTGCCGAACCTGTGCATACGCTCATGAAGGTTGAAACGCACAATCATCCGACCGCGATCGCTCCGTTTCCAGGTGCGGCGACCGGCAGTGGCGGTGAAATTCGCGATGAGGGAGCGACCGGCCGTGGCGCACGACCGAAAGCCGGTCTGACCGGGTTTTCCGTGTCGCACCTGCGGCTTCCCGACGACGAGCAGCCCTGGGAGAGCGGGTTAGGTAAACCCGAACGCATCGCATCGTCACTGGACATCATGCTCGAAGGGCCGATTGGCGGCGCCGCTTTCAATAACGAATTTGGACGTCCGAACATCCTGGGTTATTTTCGTACGTTTGAAACACTGCATGCAGATGATCCGAGTCGTTCATGGGGTTATCACAAGCCGATCATGATTGCCGGTGGCCTCGGCAGTATTCGCGGCGACGATGTCGACAAGCTGGATGTCCCGCCCGGTGCATTGTTGATCGTGCTCGGCGGTCCGGCCATGTTAATTGGCCTCGGTGGCGGTGCGGCGTCATCGATGGGCAGCGGCACGAGTTCCGAGGCGCTCGACTTTGCCTCGGTGCAACGGGGGAACCCGGAAATGCAGCGTCGTGCACAGCAGGTCCTCGACGGTTGCTGGGCAACCGGACTGAACGGCGACGGTAACCCGATCATCCTCGTGCACGATGTGGGTGCCGGCGGTTTGTCGAATGCGGTGCCTGAGGTCGTCGACCACAGTAAGCGCGGTGCCGAGGTGCAGCTGCGTAACATTCCGAATGCCGAACCGGGCATGTCGCCGCTTGAAATCTGGTGTAACGAGGCTCAGGAACGCTACGTCCTGACGATTGCACCTGCGGACCTCGATTGGTTCGAGTCGGTCTGTCAGCGTGAGCGCTGCCCTTATGCCGTTCTGGGTACTCTCGACGATTCGGGTGTGTTGCGCGTGGTCGATGAACTAGCCGGCAACCGACCGGTCGAGTTGCCGATGGATGTTTTGCTCGGCAAGCTGCCCAAGACCGTCATGGAAATCCGGCGTGGGCGTGCCGCAACCGGGGATGCCCGGTTTTCCGGCCTCGACATCGACGACGCCTGCCGTCGTGTCCTGCGTTTCCCGACCGTTGCCGACAAGTCGTTCCTGATTCATATCGGTGACCGCACGGTCGGCGGACTCGTAGTGCGCGATCAATTTGTCGGGCCCTGGCAGGTGCCGGTTGCCGATGCCGGCGTTACGGCACTCGACTATGAAGGCTATCGCGGCGAGGCGATGGCCATGGGCGAACGCACACCCGTCGCCGTGCTCGATCCGGCCGCATCCGGACGGCTGGCGATCGGCGAGGCGATCACGAATATTGCGGCCGCCTCTGTAGAGACGCTCGATCGGATCTGCCTGTCGGCAAACTGGATGGCTGCCAGCGGCGTTGCCGGCGAAGACGAGGCATTGTTCGATACGGTCACGGCCGCCGCGACTTTGTGCCGCGCACTGCGCATTGCCGTGCCGGTCGGCAAGGATTCGTTGTCGATGCAGACGCGTTGGCAGCATGACGGGCAGGATGTCGCGGTCGTCGCGCCGGTGTCTTTGATCGTCTCTGCATTCGCGCCGGTTGCCGATGTGCGCAAATCGCTGACGCCGCAGCTCATCAACGAACAGGATACGGTGTTGTGTCTCGTGGATCTGGCCAATGGACGTGATCGTCTCGGCGCTTCGACGCTCGCGCAATGTTTCGGCATCGACGGCGGGACACCGCCGGATGTCGATGATCCGGCGGTACTGGCGGGGTTCTTCGCCGCCATCCAGGCGCTGAATAATGATCGGATCATTCTCGCCTATCACGACCGGTCAGACGGCGGTTTGCTGGCTACGCTCTGTGAGATGACCTTTGCCGGTCATCTGGGTATCGATGTCGATTTGTCATCACGCGACGATGGACTCGCCGCGCTGTTTGCCGAGGAACTCGGTGCCGTCGTGCAGGTACGCAGGTCCGACCTGCCGCGTGTGCAAGCAGCATTCGACCACCATGACCTGGGTGCTGCCGTGTCGATAATCGGCACCGTTGTCGATGCCGATCGAGTGCATATCGGTCTTGCCGATGGTTCACTCGATTATTCACGCACTGCATTGCACGCAATCTGGTCGACAGTCAGCCACCGGATGCAGACGCTGCGTGACAACCCGGTAACGGCGGACGAAGGATTGCGCGCTACGCTCGATGCGACGGATCCTGGTCTGAGCCCCCACCTGACATTTGATCCGGGTGTTTCTCCGGCAGCACCATTTGTGTCGACCGGCGTCCGTCCCGGTGTCGCGATTCTCAGGGAGCAGGGCGTCAACAGCCATGTCGAGATGGCTGCCGCGTTCAATCGGGCGGGCTTTAAGGCCATCGATGTTCATATGACCGATATCCTCGCCGGGCGCGTGGATCTCGATGAATTTGCCGGCCTGGTTGCCTGCGGTGGATTCTCTTACGGCGACGTGCTCGGCGCCGGAGGCGGTTGGGCCAAATCGATCCTGTTCAATGGCCGTGCGCGCGAACAGTTCGAGACCTTCTTCGCGCGACCCGACAGTTTTACGCTGGGTGTCTGTAACGGCTGCCAGATGCTGTCGGCATTGCAGTCGATTATTCCCGGTGCGGATCATTGGCCGCGGTTCGTGCAGAACCTGTCGGAGCAATTCGAGGCCCGGCTCAGCCTGGTCGAGATTGTCGAATCACCGTCTGTATTCCTGCGCGACATGGTTGGCAGTCGCCTGTTGATCGCGACGTCGCATGGCGAAGGCAGGGCGGAATTTCACCATGCGGGCGACCTCGAACATCTCGTGGAATCGAACCGACTCGCCGTACGTTATGTCGATAATGCCGGTCTGCCGGCCGACAGTTACCCGGCCAATCCAAATGGTTCTCCGGACGGTGCGGCCGGCTTCTGTTCGGCCGATGGGCGCGTCACGATCCTGATGCCACACCCGGAGCGTGTATTCCGCTCGGTTCAGCATTCATGGTGCCCGGCAGAGTGGGGCGAGGATGGTCCGTGGATGCGGATGTTCTATAACGCCCGGGCGTGGATCGACTGATTCTTCACGGCTTAAATGCCGGATACGAGAGGGTCAGTGTCAACCGATAGCGATCCACCCCGTTAGAACCCATATACAGGTGCAGACGCCAGAATTCCGCATGATCCGGAAAAATGGCGGTGATACGCAATTGATATATGGTATGAGCTCTTCAGGCAATGAATTGACGATGGAC
Organism: uncultured Chromatiaceae bacterium; assembly: GCA_964629475.1. GTDB lineage: Bacteria > Pseudomonadota > Gammaproteobacteria > Steroidobacterales > SMWD01. Next base: position 25,176 of record CAZVQW010000015.1, read on the forward strand.
TATGATGGTCTGGGCGGCGCTCAGGAGGAACTGGCACTGAAAGAGCGGCTGGCGATGGATCGGTTTCTCGCCGATGTTGAGCGGCGTGCATTTCGCATCGCCGCTATTAACGTGCGCAATGACGACGATGCGCTGGATATCGTGCAGGATGCGATGTTCCGGTTTACGCGTGCCTATTCAAAACGCCCGGAAGAACAATGGCCGCCGCTCTTTTTTCGAGTTTTGCGCAATCGAATAATCGATCATCACCGGAGTCAGTCAGTACGCAGACGAATCTTCACGTGGTTTTCCAAAGGTGGGGGTGTGGATGAACCCGACGAGCTTAATGACCCGGGGGTATTTGCACCGGACCGGGGTATGCGAAACCCGGAACAGCAGGCCGGGCTGGATGGTGCAATGGTAGCCTTGGAGCAAGCAGTCGGCGATTTGCCCGAGCGGCAGCGTGAGGCCTTTTTGCTGCGCGCACTGGAAGGACTGAATGTTGCGGACACTGCGAGCACGATGGGTTGCAGTGACGGTAGCGTCAAACAGCATTATTACAGGGCGGTACGCAGTCTGCGCGCCGCACTCGGAGAACACTGGTCATGACCAAACGACGACCCGGTAACTTAGATCATGAACTTTCTCCTGAGGACGAAGCATTTGCCCGGCAGTCCGGCGCTCGACTCCGAGAGTCCAGCGAACGACTCGACGCCGCGACGCTGTCGCGCCTGAATCGCGCCCGGCAGCGGGCACTCGATGAGATGCCGGGCAAGACCCGCATCGGTATCGACTGGCGGTTATCGGCCGGGCTCACGGCTTTAGTCGCGATACTTGTGATCGGCTTCTGGCAGATGGGTGATTTTCAGGGCACGGAAATCCAGACTACCCCAGTACTGGTGGAAGAGATCACAGACTTCGAGTTATTACTGGGGGAAAGCGACCTGGAGATGATCGAAGACCTGGAGTTCTTCGCCTGGTTGTCGAGCGAAGACCTGGAGACATCGGGTTGAAAGCAATCGGGATAATCCCGGCGCTGCTCTGCGGGTTGATGTTTACCGGCATGATCCGGGCGGCCGACGAAGAACCGGACCTGGAGCTGATCGAATTCCTCGGTAGCTGGGAGGGGGAGAACGATCAATGGCAGGAATTTTTCGATAGTGTTTCGCAGGTGCAGGCGCCTGCGCCAGAGCAAGAGCAAGAGCAAGAGCAAGAGACAGTGGGCAGCGATATGAATGACGGGAGCAAACAACATGATGTGGAATAGCCGCCAGTTGAAAACGGTTCTGGCTAACGCGCTCCTGGCGACGATGCTGACGGTCGGTATCGCAATCGCCGAGGAAACGGGCTTTCAGTGGGAACAGTTAGATCAGGAGCAGCAGCGCGTGCTTAATAGCTTCTCCGGCGATTGGGCGACGCTGTCGCCGGAGCGACAACGAACTCTCGCCACCGGCGCAGACCGCTGGCTCAACATGAATCCGGAGCAGCGCAAGCAAGCCGGAAAACGCCTGCAGCGCTGGCAACAATTTACTCCTGATCAACAGCAACGGATTCGAAACCAGTTTCAGCGCTACCGTCAGATGACTCCGCAGCAACAGGAGCAAACCCGCCGAAACTTTCAGCGTTTCAGGCAGTTGCCGCCGGAGCAACGTCAAGAGTTGCGCGAGCGTTTCGAGAGCATGAGTCCGGAGCAGCGCAAACAGATGCGTGAGCGCAGAGAGAATCTGACACCGGAACAACGGCAGCAGATGCGTAAGCGCTGGGAAAATATGAGCCCGGAACAACGGCAAAAAGTTCGCGATCGCTTGCAGCAACAGCAACGACGGCCGAATCAACAATCGTCGCAGAAATCGGGGAACAGGTCTCGATAGCCGTATTGTTTTCCGCCGCAGACTCTGTCACCGGCATTCGCATTCGTCCGCTGTGTCAACCGACCGGACATCTGCTCGTTAAAGATCCCGTGAGTTTAATTTTCTCAGGGAGAGTACGATGACAGGTCCAATTCGATGCGCCATGCGCACGCCGCTTCTGCCGGCAATTTTCTTGTTTATGATCGCCGGTTTTCTGACTGGCTGCGGTGGTTCCGGCGGTGCCGGCGATGAAACCGGCATGGCATATGTCACGCTGACGGACGCAGAGGGTGATTTCGCAACGTATACGGTCGACATTACCTCGATCATGCTCGAACGCGCCGACGGCACGCGCGTCGAAACCTTGCCTAACCGGGCGCGTATCGATTTCACGCAGTATGTCGAACTAACAGAAATGTTTACAGCTGCACAGATTCCGAATGGATCTTATGTCGGAGGTGCGATTACGCTCGACTATACGAATGCCGATGTGCAGGTCGAAGTTGGAGATGCCGCGGTACCGGCAACTGTTGTTGATACCGACGGTAATTTGCTCGGTTTGTATACCCTCGACCTGCAGCTGGAGGATCGTGACCGGTTGATCGTCGCGCCCGGGAGACCCGCATTGCTCGAGATTGATTTTGATCTTGCGGCGTCGCATGAAGTCGACACACAACAGAACACTCCCGTCGTCACGGCGGCACCCTTTCTTGTAGCGGATGTCGCCCCGGTTGACGAAAAGGATTTACGGGTTCGCGGTCCGTTGGTCGCCGTCGATCAGGCCGCTTCGGGCTATGAGGTCCGCTTGCGCCCCTGGCATCGCCGCGATGGTGACTTTGGTCCGTTTACGGTCAATGTCACGGACACTACCGAGTTCGAAATCGACGGTATTTCGTATAGCGGTGCAGAAGGACTTGCTGCACTCGATACGCTGGACAGGGGTGCGCCAACAATTGCACAGGGTACGCTCGATATTGATGCGCGTGAGTACGTGGCCACAATCGTGCTTGCGGGTGATAGCGTACCGGGCCACGGTTACGATGCCGTGCTCGGCAACGTCGTTGCACGAGATTTGAATTTGCTGACTATCCGCGGTGCGACGATCGTGCCGGCGTCGGGCAGTGTTGTATTCAACGATGAAGTTGCGGTGACGATCGGATCCGACACAATGGTTACAAGGGACGGCAGTCCACGTGCCGATCTGGATATCGGGGATATTTCCGTCGGTCAACGTATCCGGATTTTCGGTACAGTTAACTCCGACCCGGCCGTGCCCGGATTGACGATGGATGCGACCCAGGGTCGGGCACGTCTGCGGATTACACATCTGTCAGGCACGGCCAATACGGTAACGACGGGTCTGCTGACACTGGACTTGCACGGCATCGACGGCCGAAGAATCGAGTTGTTCGATTTTACCGGCACGGGAATGACGCCCGATCAGGATGCGGATCCACTCGACTATGAAATCGACACATCGACGCTCGGGCTCGGGTTCGTCGATCCCGATACGCCGCTGCGGGTATTCGGTTTTGTCAATGAATTCGGCGTGGCTCCGCCCGATTTCACCGGGCGCACCGTCATTGACGTTGGCATCATGCGGGCGAAACTCGGCATCGGCTGGTTTCCCGATGGGACGGTTGCGCCGTTCCTGAGCATCGGTCCGGATGGATTGGTGCCGGATCTGGACAACCCAAATCTCGGGCTGCGTCATCACCTGAAGATCGGCCATGTCGTGATCGACCTGACGGAGATGGCGGCGGCACCGACGATTCTGCCCGCGGATAACGCACGCACTCGTTTCGCCATCATGCAGGGCCATCGAGTACAACTGTTCCGCGACTTCGACCGTTTCGTTGCAACGCTGGCGCAACTGCTGGACGGTGCAACCTCTGCCTATACGATGCATGCAACCGGGCAATACGACCGGGATGCCAATGCAGTATATGCCCGCACGATCAGTATCCAGCTGGGAACGGACACAACGGAGTAAAGGTTCGCCAGTGATGCCCGTGGCCTGTTACCTCACAATGTTGAGGGGCTGCGGGCATCAAGGGCAGGGGTTCAGTCCGTCAGAACCCGACCCTGAACATCGTTGCCGGCTTGGTGGTTTCCCCGGGCATTTCGGGAAGATCCGATTCTCTGCGCATCCGGAGTTCATCCTGAGGACTGTATCCCCATTGAATTCGGGATGATTCATCTACAGTCGTGGAGCCGGAAGCCCGCCACGCATTTTCTTCTTCGAGGAGCCGCATGCTGCCCTGCTCGAGCATGAGTCTTTCGCGCATCATTTCTTCATACAGCGCATCGACATCGACCGGGTCACCGGATTTCTTGTTAGCATAGACAACGAGTTCCTCGACTACTTCGTCTTCTTCGTCCGGTTGTTCGGCATCATCCTGGGCGAGTACAGCCATGCTTCCGAATGCCACAACCACAACAGCGAAGCCAAACCTACTGAAGGAAATTGCGCGATGCGCAAGCATTACTCGGCAACGTCCTCTGCCCACTCGAGCGTTCCGAACCAGTAGTCACGTGTGGTTGCGATCCAGCGATCAGCTTGCCTGGCCGTGACCCATGCATTCAGATAATTCAACAGCTCCTGTTCGCCTTTTTTCACCGCAAGAGCCTCTTTGGAGGCAAGCAGGGGCTTTTTAACCGGCAGGTCGACTTTGTCACTGTTATTCAGGGCCAGGAATCTTGTCTGGGTCAGACTGGCAAGATAGGCATGTGCTTCACCTTCAACGCATGCTTTCCCTGCCTGCACGGCATCTGTAAAAACCTTGATCGTTGCCTGGTCGAAAAGTGTCTGCGTCACGCTGTGTGCGAGGGTGCCGTTCACCACCGCGATCGTGATATCCGGGCTGTTGAGTTCCTCGAGTGTCTTGATCTCCTGCGTCTTGCTGGTATTGGTGGCGAGACCGACGCCTGAATCGGCGGTCGGCCGGCTGAAATTAACCTGCAGTGCCCGCCCGGGAGTAATCGACATCCCTCCGGCCAGTATGTCTATTTCTCCGCTTTGCACAGCCGGAATGACTTCGTCCCACGGGTAAAGCCTGAACTCGGGCTTTACACCCATGTCCTTTGCCAGTTTTCTGGCAAGGTCGATTTCGAAACCGATCAGATCGCCGGACCTGGACTTCATGGTCCATGGGGCGAATTCTGCGACGCCAAAACGAATGGAGCCCCGTTCGAGGATATCGTCCAGCACATCAGCGCCGGCCAGGCTAGATATGGACAGCAGGAGGAGCGGCAGTAATCGAAGAATCGGTGTGCGCAGGGCCATTAGAATTTCCCAATGATTGATATTTTGTATAGTGGAGTTTGTGGTGATTTTGAGTGAGCCCCCTGAGTTTGTCCAGCATGGGGGCTGTATGAAAATTCATGTTAAGGCTCGAGGATTGGGGCTATTATTGCCTGACCGGTCAGGTTTTGCGGCTGGGTACGAGATGTGGAGGTTCGACAGGTGCCAGAAGCATTTCAACAGCGCGACCGATGCCCAGCATATTCCGGTCTGTTCCGGCAAGGCCATCGATGCTAAGTCCTACCGGCATGCCTTCTCTGGACAGTCCTGCCGGAAGGGTCAAGCTGGGATTGCCGACAATACTCGCCAGCATAGTATTACTGAAATAGAACCAGGAAAAGATTGATTTCCCATCGCGAATCACACTGTCATCTTCCGCTCGTGGGAGCGCTATCTCCGGAGTTGTCGGAAAGGCCAAAGCCTGAATTTCGAGTTTTTCATAGAGATCTTTATATAGTTTCTTCAGGTGCGGCACATGAATGTTCTTTGCTTCTCGATACAAGGCAATATCTTGCTGATTCTTTAATTGACCTTGGAACAACCTGCGGGCAGCCGGAGACGCGATCTGGTCAGTGAGTTCGGTAACAGTCATGTCCAATGCGTATTTCGTCAGGTAAGCCGTCATTGCTTCTTGAAACTCATATCCGATCAATGCGCCGGAAGCTTTGCCGGTTATCAGTTTTATTTCGGAAAGATCAACGGGTACCAGGATGAATCCCGCCGCCTGGAGCTTGTCGAAAGCCCTGTCAATAACGAATGCTACATCTTTGCTGGCGGCTGTCATCAGCGTGTCATACGGAACACCCAGTCGTATCGATGCTGGCTCGGGAGGTAAAGCATCATCGACATCGCCGGTTATCACAGCATCCATCAAGGCTACGTCTTCGACGTTGCGCCCGATAGGTCCGGCCGTATCCAGAGTTCGGCTAAGCGGAATGATGCCCTCTGCCGGATAGCGGCTCGTGGTCGGCCTGAGGCCCACTGCTCCACACAAAGCAGCTGGAACCCTGATCGAGCCCGCGGTATCCGTGCCGAGGCCGCCGTGTACCAGATAAGCTGCAACTGCGGCAGCTGTTCCGCCGGAACTGCCGCCCGGCACTCGATCCATGTCGTATGGATTTCCCACGGCGCCAAATGTGTGATTGTTGCTGGTACCGCCTGACGACAACTCGTGCATATTTGCCTTTCCCGCGAGTAGGGCGCCGCCAGCGAACAGGCTGGCGGCGACAGGTGCATCGACACCGGGGCGGTTATTTTTCAGGCCGGGCGTGCCGCCGCTGGTGGGCAGAGCCTGCGTATTGATATTGTCTTTCAGTATTATGGGAACGCCATGTAATGGACCGGTTTTAGCGCCACTTCGGACGGTGGCATCGGCCTTAATGGCGTTATTGAGCAACTGTTCCGCATCGAAAGTCGTGTAGGCATTAAGAGCGGAATACTCGTTGGCTGCTGCAATGATTTCTTCCGTGAGCTCTCTTGCTGTCAGGTCGCCAGTCCGCAAGAGTTTCGCTGTATCGCTGAGCGTCCATTTCAACAGTGAGTTGTTCCCGCTGGTATTAATATCTCGACTCGTGACTGATTGTTGAAACATAAAGGGAGTGCTTAATCCAAATACGCCGATAGCACTTCGTTTCAGGAGTTTTCGTCTTGAGATTCTGTTGGTCATAAATTTTTGTTGCTTCGTCGTCGCCGGTCGTCAGGGCACAAGGATTAACTTGTGTTTTTTGATTTTATCTTATTGCTATCAGTCGTTTTGGTGCGGCACTCTGAACCATTAGATTCTATGGATGATCTAAGGTACATAAAACGTTACTGTCTCACCATAAGCAAGAGATAGGGTCATTGTGATTCTGGCATCAGTCAACCCTCTTTAAGACTGGAGAGCCTGTACACGATGCTATCCACAAAAGATCTGATAAAAACGCTCACAAATAAAGGGTATTGCCAGTGATGAGTTAGCTGTCCCGATACCGCGAGTTACTCGTGTTGCGGGTCGGATAAAAAAAGCCCGGCGATATTGCCGGGCTTTGATGTCGATCGCGAACCGGCACAGGGTGCTGGATCCGCTCTAAATTTTGCTGCTACTTGATCTCGGGATGTAACTGAATGTTGCCCGAACGAATATAGCCTTCCACCTCATAGATGACTGCCGAATTTGGATCGGTTGTCTCGTGGATTCTGAATCGGTAGAAGTCCTGGCAATCACAATCTGCGATTTGCCCGTCACTACCACCGACAGGACATTGTTGCGAGTTGCCCGGGTTTTTCTTGGGATTTTTACTACCTGGCTCGCCGAGATCTTCGACGTGACCAGAGGCCCAGTGCAAGGTTTGTCCCGCAACTGCATTAGCGGTGGCCGGCGTTGACTGTCCAATGTTCTTGAAGCTGCCAATACCTTCCCAGTTCAGCTGTTTGGCTGGCGCTGGCCGTGCCGGGTTGCAGAAACCAGGGTCACTGCATTCGACAAAATCAATCTCGGTACCCGGAGGTGCGCTGGCGGTGCCCATATGAAAAGCGAATTTTCCGAGCGGACCGCGGTGCTGGACATGCTGCCATTCACCGAAAGGCTGCGGTTGCCGTGCCGTTGGCGCGCCAATTTGCCCGCCGAACGTATAAAAATTACGCGCATCCTTGCCTTCACCCATTTTGCCGTTCCAGGTTCCGTCTTCATGGGCGCCGCCGCCAGTCATACGGCAGGCGAGTGGAGAGATGTCTTCCGGTGGAATGCTCAGTGCGCCGGCAATCCAGTTAAACGAGGCCGGTAGATTTGCTGAGCCATCGCTCACGGACAGTGCCTGGGCCGTCAGGGAAGTAGCGCCGGCGGGAATATTCACCGGCAGAACAAATGCATCCCAGAAATCGCCGGCCAGCGAACCCAGTGGATTCTCGAATCTGATCGTTGATCCGGCCACCTCGATATCGATGGCGTTAGGTAGGTTCAGCCCGCCAACACTTCCGGCAAAGACGGCGAACATGGCGGTACGATCCTGAGCTGCGGCCGCAAACGTATAAGTCTGCGGTACAGTGGTGTCCAGCGGCGGTGCAAAGTTGATAAAAGCAAGATCACTGCCATCGTTGAGTTCGATCTCGGAGAGGCCGCTCGTCATATCATCGTATATAACGATTATGCCGGCACCGCTATTGTCGACATCATAAGTGAGGCCTGACATCGGTATCGAGTTGGGCCCGACAGCGACCTTGCCGAGACCGGTAATATCTGCCCGATAAACGTCGATGGAGACATTGGAGAAAAACAGGGTGGGGCCGCCAATCAACGTGCCGGTAACCTCCGTTCCATCGATCTCGATCGTATCGTCATCCGCAGATGAAAATTCACCGCTCCAGTAAAGAATTACCTGCTTGATCGTCACTCCGGCCGGTACCGTTATATCAAGATTAGCGGGCCCGGCGGCGAGGCCGACACCGCCAATAGTGACGCCGGTTCCGGTTGCTATCGGAATGCTCGGGTCACCCAGTGTTTCTGTGCCGTCTGCGTGGAGGGTGAGAGGGATCCAGCAAATAAAAAAAGTTAATGCTGCAAGAAATTTTAATGGACGAGATTGAGGGCGCATGATCGTATTCCACTTGGCTGATGAAGTGCAAAGTCGATCTACTGATCGTGTTATTTATTGTTCGCTTCTAATGTCACAACTGGTGCCTACTTGGAGAAAGTAAAGCAGCAATCTGTAGCAGACATTACCGAGGCTCAGAAAATGTTCATTTTTTAGATACTTGCCAAGCAGGCGCTTTGGCGCCATACAGGATAAGCCGGCTTCATTTTCTGGCGGTTTTAAAAAGGGTTCCTGATCCTTTATTTTCCCGCCTATTAAGGAAAACCGCTTTAGTTTTTGTTATTGAAATCAATGTACATCTAACCAGATTATTCAGCAAATTAACATAATGCCAATTTGAGAACGCATCTTCCCATTCACTCATCAAATAACCTGTAGATACCGGTTTCTAAGCCGTTTCACTCATGTCTGTGGGCGGAAATTTCAGATCAAGTAGCGAGTGTGAGGTTGGTCCCGGTCTTTATTTCAAAGTATAAAAATTTACCACGGTCTGTGAGTCGGATCAGTGCTGTGGGTGTCGGCCGTCAGGGCACAAGAATTAATTTGCCCACCGTCTGGCCTGATTCGATCGCGCGGTGTGCATCGGCCACGCGTTCCAGTGGGTAGGCGGTGACGGGCGGTGGGGTGAGTTTGTTCTCGGCAAACCAGGTGCTCAAGGTGTCCATGGCCTCATCCAGCATCCACCGTTCCTCGAACAGGTAGCTGAGATTAAATGCCAGTACACTCGTGCTGCGTCGGGTCATGTCTAGTGGATTGAAGTGTGGGGTGCGCAGATAGTCCAGAGCCAGCCTGATCGGATTTGCCCGGCCGCCCTTCCTGGGCAACATCGTATGAAAGCCATAGACGATTAGTTTGCCCGGAGTGCGCAAGTGTTGATAACTGTCCCGCAGGGTCGCGACACCATTTGCATCGGCGATAATGTCATAGCCCTGCGGGGCGATTTTTTCTGCCTCGGCCCAGAGCGAAATACTCGACTTGTCGATCACGAAGTCGGCCCCGTGGCTGCGAGCCGTTTCGACTTTATGATTCGCGCCCACAACACCCGTGACCTCGCAGCCGCTGATCCTGGCCAGCTGGACGAGAGCGCCGCCGACCCCGCCTGCCGCGGAATGAATCAGAATGCGTTGCCCGGTGCGCGGGCGCGCCAGTTCGATTAGTCCGTAATAAGCCGTCAGGTAGACGGCCGGGAAAGCGGCCGCCTGTTTGAAGTCAAGTCCCGCCGGAATCGCGAATACGTTTTCCCGAGATACTTTCACCTCGCTGGCATAGCCGTTGAACAACGTCACGGCGAAGACTCGGGAACCGACGGCGAGGTCGTGAATGTTTTCGCCGATGGCCCTGACGGTGCCGGCTACTTCGAAGCCCGGCGTGATCGGCCAGCCCACGAATTCTTTGGCGGAGGCGTACAGCCCCATCCGCACGATGCAGTCGGCATAGTTGACGCCGATTGCGGCCACGTCGATTACGACTTCTCCCGGCTCCGGCTGCAGATCGGGAAGGGATTCGAATTCGAGGCAATCGTAGGAACCGGCTTTTCTGATTGTGACGCGGCGGTACATTCAGGTGGCCCAAGTGACGACCCGGTCAAATTGTCCGGTAGTGAATACGATGCGGACGCTTGGCTTCGTCGCCGAGTCGCTGCTGGCGATCTTTCTCGTAGTCTTCGTAGTTGCCTTCGAACCAGATGACACGGCTGTCGCCTTCGAAGGCAAGAATATGCGTCGCGATCCGGTCGAGGAACCAGCGATCGTGCGAGATCACGATGGCGCAACCGGGGTAGTCGAGTAACGCTTCTTCGAGTGCGCGCAATGTTTCGACGTCGAGATCGTTGGTCGGCTCATCGAGCAACAATACATTGCCGCCGGAGCGCAAAACCTTGGCCAGATGCACGCGGTTGCGTTCGCCACCCGACAACAGCCCCATTTTTTGCTGCTGTTGCGGGCCGCGGAAGTTGAAGCGGCCGACATAGGCACGTGACGGTGTTTCGTATTTACCGATCTGGATAATGTCGTCGCCGTTGGAGATTTCCTCCCAGACCGTCTTGTCATCGTCAAGCTCCTGGCGCGACTGGTCAACATAGGCCAGCTGTACGGTCTCGCCAAGTCGAATCTCACCGCCGTCGGCTTCTTCCTGTCCGGACAGCATCCGGAACAGTGTGGTCTTGCCGGCGCCGTTCGGGCCGATGATGCCGACGATCGCTCCCGGAGGTACCTGGAAGTTCAGGTCATCGATCAGCAGGCGATTGCCATAGCCCTTGCGCAGACCATTGACCTCGATGACCAGGTCGCCGAGTCGCGGACCCGGTGGGATATATATTTCATTGGTTTCCTGGCGAGACTGGAAATCCTGCGACGTCAGTTCCTGGAACCGGCTCAGGCGGGCCTTGCTCTTTGCACGGCGGGCAGACGGATTGGAACGAACCCACTCGAGTTCTGATTTGATTGATTTTTGCCGTGCGACTTCCTGCTTTTCTTCGATCTTCAGGCGCGCGTCTTTCTGTTCGAGCCACGAAGAATAATTGCCTTCCCACGGAATACCGTGGCCGCGGTCGAGTTCAAGAATCCAGCCCGCGACGTTATCGAGGAAGTAGCGATCGTGTGTGATGGCCACGACGGTCCCGGCGTATTGTTCGAGAAAATGTTCGAGCCAGGCCACGGACTCAGCGTCGAGGTGGTTGGTCGGCTCGTCGAGCAGCAGTATGTCGGGTTCGGACAACAGTAGCCGGCACAACGCGACGCGGCGGCGTTCGCCACCGGACAGCTTCGTGACGTCGGCCTCCCATTCGGGTAGCCGCAAAGCATCGGCGGCCATCTCGATCTTGCGATCGATTTCCCAGGCATTCTGCGCATCGATCTGGTCCTGCAGCTTGCCCTGTTCCTCGAGCAGCGCATTCATTTCGTCGTCTTCCATCGGTTCGGCGAATCGTTCGCTGATCTTGTTGAATGACTTGACGAGATCGAGCACGTCGGCGACGCCTTCTTCGACAATTTCCCGGACCGACTTGTCCGGATCGAGATCCGGTTCCTGCGCCAGGAAACCGATCTTGATGCCGGGCTGCGGCCGCGCCTCGCCGTCAAATTCCTTGTCTATGCCGGCCATGATGCGCAGCAGGGTCGATTTTCCCGCTCCGTTCAGACCGAGAACGCCGATCTTGGCGCCGGGAAAAAAACTCAGTGAGATGTCGCGCAGAATGTACCGTTTCGGCGGCACGAGTTTGGCGACCTGATTCATCGTGAAAACGTACTGGGCCACTATCTGATTCCATCATGGTTCGGGAAAGCGGATTATCCGGTAAGCCTCGTGGCTTGAAAAGCTATACTTAAATTCTGGTCAAACCGAGGAACTGATGTGACCGAAAACCAGCGTGTGCTCGTTTACAAAGACGACAAAATTGCCGCCTATGGATTCGGCGATGGTCATCCGTTTGGTCCCGATCGACATGCTGCTTTTCACCGTGAGCTGGAAGTCAGCGGCGTGGCAAATGCGGTTGAACTGACGAGTGGCGATGCAGCGACAGACGAAGAATTGCTCGCCTTCCATACCGCTGACTACATTGCGTTTGTGCGAGAACGATGTCGCGAAGGCTACGGGTTCCTTGATGGCGGTGATACACCGGCAATGAGCGGGATCGATGTGGCAGCGGCGGCCGTCGTCGGTGCCGCTGTTGCGGCGACGGAGCGCATCATGAGTGGTGAGGTGAAGCGGGCATTTGTGCCGATCGCGGGGCTGCACCATGCCGGGCGTGGTCACACGGCCGGTTTTTGCGTTTTCAACGATTGCGGTGTCGTCATCGAATTATTGCGTGTGCGGCATGGGCTCACGCGCGTTGCCTATGTCGATATCGATGCACATCATGGCGATGGCGTGTTTTATGCATTTGAAGACGATCCGGATATTTGTATCGCAGACATTCATGAGGACGGTCGGGTCCTGTATCCGGGAACCGGAGATTCTCAGGAGACCGGTCGGGGTGCGGCGGCCGGTACCAAGCTGAATTTACCCCTCGAACCCGGTGCCGGGGACGAGACTTTTTATTCGGCCTGGGAGCAGGTCGAGAAACACCTCGAGGCCGGTGAGCCGGAGTTCATCGTTTTTCAGTGCGGTGCCGACAGCGTTGCAGGCGACCCGATCACGCATTTGCAGTTTTCGCCGTCGGCGCATGGGCATGCGGCTGGCCGGTTGTGTGAGATTGCGGGGCGGCTTGGGCATGGTCGGGTGTTGGGGGTCGGGGGTGGTGGTTATAACCGGGATAATCTTGGGAAGGCGTGGACGGCGGTGGTTCGGGCGTTTGTTGATGCGGGCGGTTGAGTGCCGGATCTTCGTTTTGACTGTGGGAGCGGCTTTAGCCGCGATTCGATATTCATGGCGGGCCGATCGCGACTAAAGCCGCTCCCACAGTTAAGTCGGCCCATTTTTTTACCAATTCAAGGGTACTGAGCCAAATGTACTCGGGTACAATGTGCGCCCCCAGCAACCTGTGAACGGAGATTGTGCATGTACGAGGGTGATTGGACAGTCGGCTCGTTTGATCCTGAACTGGCCGAAGCCATTGCTCAGGAAGAGCGGCGTCAGGAAGAGAATATCGAGCTGATTGCTTCGGAGAATTACGCCAGCCCGCGTGTCATGGAAGCACAAGGTTCGGTTCTGACGAACAAGTATGCGGAAGGCTATCCGGGGCGGCGTTACTACGGTGGTTGCGAGTACGTCGATATGGCTGAGCGGCTGGCCATCGATCGGGCCTGCAAGCTGTTCGATGCCGATTACGCGAACGTACAGCCGCATTCCGGTTCGCAGGCCAATGCCGCCGTCTACCTGGCCTTGTTACAGCCCGGTGACACCGTGCTCGGCATGAGCCTGGCCGAAGGCGGGCATCTGACGCATGGTTCTCCGGTTAATTTCTCCGGCCGCCTGTTCAATATCGTCTCGTATGGCGTCGATGATGATGGTTTGATCGACTATGACAATGTAGCGGCACTGGCTGAGGAGCATCGGCCGAAGATGATCATCGCCGGTTTTTCGGCATACTCGCGTGTCGTGGACTGGCAGCGCTTTCGTGACATTGCGGATGCGGTCGGCGCGTACCTTTTCGTCGACATGGCGCATGTGGCCGGGCTCGTTGCAGCCGGTGAATATCCGAGCCCGGTGCAGATTGCCGATGTGACGACGACGACGACGCACAAGACACTGCGCGGCCCGCGCGGTGGCCTGATTCTCGCGAAGAAAAACGATGAGCTGACAAAGAAATTCAACTCCCTCGTATTTCCCGGCACCCAGGGTGGCCCGTTGATGCACGTGATCGCGGCCAAGGCCGTCGCATTTTTAGAGGCGATGCAGCCGGAGTTTGTTGACTACCAGAAGCGGGTACGTGAAAACGCCAGTGCGATGGCCGCCGGACTGCAGGCGCGTGGGTTCAAAATAGTCTCAGGTGGTACTGATAATCATATGTTTTTGTTAGATTTGATTGACAAAGGTATTACCGGAAAGGATGCTGATGCAGCACTCGACCGGGCCCAGATCACCGTTAATAAGAATGCCGTGCCGAAGGATCCGCAATCACCGTTTGTGACCAGTGGATTGCGGTTGGGTACGCCGGCCGTCACGACACGCGGATTTGGCGCTGCGGAAATTGCGCAGCTGACGAACTGGATCGCAGACATTCTCGACGATCTCAATAACGAAGAGACGATCGCGCGCGTACGCGGTCAGGTTCTGGAATTGTGCAAGCAGTTTCCCGTCTATCAGGCAACGGGTAAATAACCGGAACCGAGCCATTGCGGCTTGATCAGTAATCGATGCATTGCCCGTTCTGCAGCCATACGGAAACCAAGGTAATCGACTCGCGACTGACCGGCGAGGGTCGGCAGGTGCGGCGGCGCCGTGAGTGCCTGAGCTGCAACGAACGCTATACGACGTTCGAGACCGCAGAACTCGTTATGCCACGGTTGGTCAAGCGTGATCGCGCACGTGAACCGTTCGACGAGGCAAAGTTGCGCAGTGGCATGGTTCGGGCGCTCGAGCGGCGGCCGGTCAATGCCGAGGCAATCGAGGAATCGATCACCCGAATTATTCATGCGATGCAGACGCTGGGGGAACGCGAGGTGGCATCGCGCGTGGTCGGCGAGATGGTCATGGAGGAGTTGCGGGCGCTCGATGAAGTTGCCTATGTGCGATTCGCATCTGTGTATCGCCGGTTCCAGGATATCACCGAGTTCCAGGATGAGATCGAGCGGTTGCGCGACGTGACCGACGAAGAACGCCGGCGGGATCAGCTGTCTTTGTTACCCGATGACCCCAAGTCATGACCGGCGAACAGGATCATACATTCATGGCACGGGCGTTACGCCTGGCAAAGCGCGGTTTGTATACGACAGATCCCAATCCTCGCGTCGGCTGTGTGCTGGTCAACGGCGATTCGATCGTCGGCGAAGGTTGGCATGAACGAACAGGTGGCCCGCATGCCGAACGCGTGGCGCTGGATGCGGCTGGTGAAAGCGCTCGGGGAGCGACAGCCTATGTGACGCTCGAGCCGTGTTGCCACCACGGCCGGACATCACCGTGTACGGATGCATTGATCGCAGCCGGTATTGTGCGCGTCGTGTTTGCATCCGAAGATCCGAATCCGGACGTGTCGGGGGGCGGTGCGCGACAGCTGATCGATGCCGGCATCGATGTGGTCGGCGGTGTGATGTCTGCTGGTGCCGATACCTGGAACGTAGGCTACATCAAGCGCAGGCGCACCGGGCGGCCGTATGTGCGCAGCAAGATCGCCACGAGTCTGGATGGGCGCACCGCGCTGGCGAATGGAGCGAGCCAATGGATTACCGGTCCGGCGGCACGCGCCGATGTGCAGCGGTTACGTGCGCGCAGTTCCGCCGTGTTGACCGGTGTCGGCACGATTCTGAGCGACGACCCGTCACTGAACGTGCGTGATGCTGCGCTCGGTAATGTGCTGCAACCGATGCGCGTGATTGCCGATTCCCGGCTCAGGACACCGGTCGATGCCAGGACGCTCGGGTTGCCGGGGGCAGTACGAATTTATTGTGTTGACGGTCAGGTTGCCAACGATCTTTCGGCGGCCGGCGCCGAAGTCGAGGTCGTCGCCGCAGTTGACGGGCGTGCCAGCCTGCCGGCACTGCTCGATAGTCTCGGCGTGTTGCAAATCAATGAACTGCTCGTCGAGGCCGGTCCCGGGCTGAATGGCGCCCTGATGACGGCAGGGCTGATCGACGAACTGATTGTTTATTCGGCGTCCCATATACTCGGTTCGGGCGCACGCGGCATGTTCGATGGTCCGTTGCTGGAAACGATGGCCGAACGTGTCGAGTTGCAGCTGGTGGATCTGCGCCGTGTCGGTGACGATTGTCGTCTGACTTATCGCATGGTTCGGTAGAGCGTATTCGGAAAAGGATTTTTTAATGTTTACCGGAATTGTAAAAGCCATCGGGCAAATCTCGGCGATCGAAGATCGCGGTGGCGATCTTCGCTTGCGGATCGAGACCGGTGAACTCGATCTCGATAACCTGCAGCTCGGTGACAGTATTGCGGTCAATGGTGTCTGCCTGACCGCCGTCGAATTCGATGCGCAATCGTTTGCCGCCGATGTTTCAGTGGAAACACTGTCGGCAACGACACTGGGTGGTCTCGGTACGACGAGCCCGGTGAACCTCGAACGGTCGCTGACGCTGGCCGATTCGCTCGGCGGGCATCTCGTGTCCGGGCATGTTGACGGTGTCGGACGTGTGGTATCGCTCGAGCCGGATGCGCGCTCGACACGCCTCGGCTTCGAGATCGATTCTTCCCTGACGCGTTATGTAGCCCGCAAGGGGTCGGTTACCGTCGACGGTACGAGCCTGACCGTCAATGACGTTGCGGGGAGTGAATTCTTCGTCAATATCGTGCCCCATACGCTGGAACGGACTATCATGGGGCAATACGAGCAGGGCCATCGGGTCAATATCGAGGTCGACCTGGTTGCCCGTTATATAGAGCGATTAATAACAAAGTCAGAATGATATGTTGAAAACGGCAGACGACAGCTTCGCATTTAGCGCCATCGGCGAAATTATTCAGGATTTACGTGACGGCAAGATGGTCATCATTGTCGATGATGAGGATCGCGAGAACGAAGGCGACCTGATCATGGCCGCATCGAAAGTCAGGACTGAAGATGTCAATTTCATGGCGCGCTACGGTCGCGGGCTCATATGCCTGACATTGACGCGCGGACGCTGCCAGCAATTGCGCCTGCCGCTGATGGTGCACGATACCGATGAAAATCAGGCGACGAATTTCACCGTGTCGATCGAGGCGGCCGAGGGCATCACGACCGGTATCTCGGCACATGATCGTGCGCGCACCGTGCGCGTGGCGGTGGCGCCGGATGCGCGGCCGGGCGATTTGCGTCAGCCCGGCCATGTTTTCCCGCTGATGGCCCAGCCCGGTGGTGTATTAACACGTGCCGGTCATACCGAAGCCGGCTGTGATCTGACCAGGCTTGCGGGTTTTGAATCTGCTGCGATGATCGTCGAGATTCTGAATGAAGACGGCACGATGGCGCGGCGTCCACAGCTCGAAATTTTTGCTCGCGAGCACCAGTTGAAGATCGGCAGTATTGCCGACCTGATTCGCTATCGGATCGAAAACGAACAATCCGTCGAGCAAATTTCGCGGCAGACAGTGACCACCGAATTTGGCGAGTTCGAACTCGTCTGTTTCGAGGATCATGTCAACCGGAACGTGCACCTGGCTTTGATCAAGGGTGACCTGTCGGCCGGGTCGCCACCGCTGGTTCGGGTTCATTTGCAGAACACGCTCGGTGATGTCGTCGGCATTGACAGCCCGCGCCTGGGCTGGCCATTGCGTTCAGCCATGCAACGTGTTGCTAACGCCGGGCATGGCGTAGTTGTGATCCTGCGCCATGATGAATCACCGGGTCATCTCGCCGCGGCGATTCGGTCTCTGTCTGAGACCACGGTGCAGGATTTTCCGGCAGGGGCCAACACCGGTACTGCGACTTTACGCACCTACGGTACCGGCGCACAGATTCTGCGCAGCCTGGGTGTTACAAAAATGCGGGTGTTGAGTGCGCCGAAACACATGCACGGTATTTCCGGCTTCGGCCTGGAAGTCGTCGAGTATGTCGATGAACCGGACTGACGATGAGTGGACCCGGAAACGGGTAATGCTCATCGTGAACACAACTACAGAATGACGGGTCGGATTATGAGAACAACAGAAGGTCAATTGATCATCCGCGATGAACGCGTTGCAATTATCGCCGCGCGCTTTAACGAGAGTATTGTCGAGCATCTCATCAGTGGCGCCATCGATGCGCTCAAGCGGCACGGTGCCGGCGATACCCAGTTGCAGCTCATTCATGTGCCCGGCGCGTATGAGTTGCCGCTTGCGGCGCAGCGCCTGGCGAAGACGCGTCAGGTCGATGCGATCGTTGCATTGGGTGTCGTGATTCGCGGTGCGACGCCACATTTCGATTATGTTTGCAGTGAATGCGCCAGTGGCCTGAGTCGTGTCAGCCTGGAGCACGATGTGCCGATCGGCTTTGGCGTCTTGACCTGCGACACGATTGAGCAGGCTGTCGAGCGGGCCGGCACTAAGGCCGGTAACAAGGGTGCCGATGCGGCAATGGCAGCGATCGAGATGATCAGTGTCCTGCAGCAGCTCGGTGACTAGGTAATACGCTGATGACACATGCACAGGGCCGCCATGGGGCCCGGCGCCTGCTGTTGCAGGCGCTATATCAGGAGCAGATCGCCGGCCACGATCGCGCGGAACTGATCAGGCAATTTTCTTCACGCGATGAATTCGCCGCCGCGGACGGCGATTATTTTCGTGTCGTATTAACGGATGTCTTGTCGCGCACCGCTACATTGGATGAGATCCTCGATGATTTGCTGGATCGGCCGATCGTGCAGCTGGACCCGGTTGAGCACGCGTTGTTATGGATCGGCGTGTCGGAACTGTCGTCGCAAAGCGAGGTGCCGGCTAACGTAATAATCAACGAAGCGGTCGAACTGGCGAAGGAATTTGGCGGTCAGGACAGTTTCCGCTATATCAACGCGGTATTGGATAAGGCGTCGAAATCTTTGCGCTAGTACGTCATCCATATCGCCTTGATGGAGTACCGGTTTTGCATGGATGAGTTTTCGTTAATTGATCAATTTTTCGCGGGGAGAAGTATCGCCCGTAATGATGTCCGGCTTGGTATCGGTGATGATGCCGCCGTGACGCGGTGCGATCCCGGCTTCGATCTTGTTATTGCGACTGATACGATCTGCGAGGGCACTCACTACCCGCCGGGAACCCCGCCGCATGTTCTCGGTCATCGTTGTCTCGCCGTAAATCTAAGTGACCTGGCTGCAATGGGCGCCGAGCCCCTTTGGTGCACACTCGCAATTAGCCTGCCGGAAGCCGAGCCGGATTGGGTCAGACAATTTGCCGAGGGATTTTTTGCGCTCGCCGATCGCTTCGGTATTGCGTTAATTGGCGGCGACACGGTTTGTGGCCCGTCGGCGATGACTGTTACGGTTCACGGCCGCGTCAAGCCGGGTGCGGCGATTCGTCGCGACGGTGCACGAGACGGTGATCTGATCTACGTGACCGGCGCGCCGGGACAGGCCGCCGCCGGCCTGTGCGCATTAACTGCATCCGGCGCAGCCGTGCAAGACCAAAGCTCACCACAGGTGCAGCGTTTCCAGTACCCGGAGCCGCGTGTCACCCAAGGCCGCGCTCTCTGTGGTCTGGCGACGGCAATGATCGATGTGTCGGATGGCCTGCGGGTCGATGCGACGCGGTTGCTTAAGGCCAGTGGGCTGGGTGCGGAGATGGACATCGGTGATCTGCCGCTGGATGAGGTCAGGACGAATGATGCACTTGAACTGGCGCTCAACGGCGGCGACGACTACGAGTTGTGTTTCTGCATTCCGGCGGCCCGCGAGGCCGAACTTGTGCGACTGGTCGCTACCTGGCCCTGTCGCGTCACGCGGATAGGTACGGCACGCCGAAGCGCCGACATCGTTTGGCTTAATGACGGACAGCCATGTAATACTGTTGCCGGATCATTTGAACATTTTTCCTGAATCCCTATGAACCCAGATACACACGACAGGGTGGCCCCGGCCCGTAGGAGCGGCATCTTGCCGCGATTGGCGCAGTGCTATACCTTGATCGTGGCAAGATGCCGCTCCTACGAGAACGTATTCACGGTCAATTCTCGTAAACCCGAATGAATCCTGAGATGAACAATGGGCAACCGGAAAACCTGGTTTCGACCGTGATGCGCGATCCGGTGCATTGGTTTGCATTCGGCTTCGGGTCCGGCTTGTTGCCGATCGCACCCGGTACCTGGGGTTCGTTTTTTACTGCACTGGTGTTCTGGTGGTTAGCGCCGATAGATGTTTACGTGCTGCTCGGTATTTCGGCCGTCCTGTTCGTGGCCGGCATCTGGATTTGTGGCACGAGTTCCAGGCGCCTTGGCGTACATGACCACGGTGGAATCGTCTGGGACGAGGTTGTCGGCATGCTGCTGACGCTGTCGGTTGTCCACTCCGAACCGCAGTGGATTATTGTCGCATTCCTTGCTTTTCGGGTCTTTGATGTATGGAAGCCCTGGCCGATTCGGGACGTAGATCACGGTCTGTCGGGCGGGCTGGGCATTATGCTTGATGACGTGCTGGCCGCCGGTTATGCGGCACTGGTAACGTTTATTTTGCAAAGATTTATCGCCGGACTATAGGGACTAAAGCTGGAATTTTTTCATTATGGCAGCGCCCGTATCGCAAAGAGTTCCATCCAGACCAATTCCCGACAAGATCGGGAAATACGTCATCATCAACAAAATCGGACAGGGTAGTACCGGTACGGTTTACTTGTCTCACGATCCCTATTTTCGGCGCGATGTAGCCATCAAGGTCTACGATGTCCAGACGGACGAGGATCCGAAAAAGGCCAGGATCGCGCGCAAGATGTTCTTCAACGAGGCCCACATGGTGGGTATGTTGCAGCACCCGAATATTTTGCCTATTTATGATGCCGGCGAAGAGAAAGACCAGTACTACGTCGTCACTGAAAACATTCAGGGTGCACGGACGCTCGAGGTGTACTGTCGCCCGGATAATCTGTTGCGCATCGACGATGTCGTCAAGATTATTTATAAGTGTGCCAAGGCACTGCATTATGCGCACAAGCGCGGTGTAATTCATCGTGATATCAAGCCGGGCAATATCATGCTGACGACAGAGAATGATGTGCGCATCATCGATTTCGGCATTGCAATCCTCAAGGATTCGGACATGTCGCGAATCGAGGGTCTTGCCGGTTCGCCAAGTTATATGTCGCCGGAACAAATAAAGTCAGCCGAGATATCGCCGGCATCGGATTTATATTCACTCGGTGCGGTCATGTATGAACTCGTGACCGGATTTCGGCCCTTCCGCGCCACTTCACTGACGCGGTTGCTTAATCAGATCATCTACGCAACCGCTGCACCGATCCATACATTGCGTGCCGATGTGCCGGAGGAATTGGAGGAACTCGTATCGGTTGCTTTGCAGAAGGATCCTGCCAAACGCTTTTCCGGAGGCGGTGAACTCGCGAGCGGGTTGACAAAGGTTTATCAGGGGCTGCAGAAGCAATACGATCAGATTGACGATCAGGAACGCTTCAATCTGTTACGCCGGTTACGATTCTTTCACGACTTTTCTCAGACCGAGATATGGGAGCTGCTGCGCGCTAGTGACTGGGGCGAGTTTACCGCCGGGCAAGCGATTGCCCGGGAAGGTGAGATGGATGATCGTTTCTATGTCATCGTGTCCGGACGGGTATTGATTGAGGCGAGTGAGAATGTTGTTGGCACATTCGATGCAGGTGATTGTTTCGGTGAGGCAAGTTATATCACCGATACGAAGCGTACATCGACGATCAAGGCGGAAGAAGCGGTCACGGTGTTGAGTGTTAGCGCGACATTGCTCGAACAGGTTTCGACTGAATGCCAGTTGCGGTTTAACAAGGTGTTCCTGCGTTCGTTGATTCTCAGGTTGCAGGGTTAATTGATCCGGCGTTGCCGCAACATTCGGGACTAACAGCAGTTATTGCCCGTCAAGATCCTCCGGAGCGATTTCCTTGAGCTCCGCATTCATCAATACCTGCACCTTCTGCTCGGCATCCGTCAACGCAGCCTGACAATTCCGGCTCAGCTTGACGCCTTTCTCGAACTGTTTCAGCGAAGCGTCCAGGCTAAGATCACCGCCCTCGAGTTGTTCAACGACCTGCTCGAGATCATGCATCGCCTTTTCCAGGTCGATCGATGGTTTTTTTGTCGTGGCCACGGGCTTCATCCAGTAACAGTAACGATTGCATAGCGTGTCATAGTGGGCGGGCGAGGGTCAACATCGATACAATGCCGGGCCTATGGCCTGTAACCGGATGTATGGAAGTGGATAAACTGGAGCAAGACGATCTTTATGCTCTCGAGGCCTATGAGAAACACCGGTCCGAGTTTCGTGCCCGTGTTCTCGAGCACAAGCAACATCGCCGCTTGCAGCTCGGTGACAATATGATCATGATTATTGAAGATCGCCTGACGATGCAATACCAGGTGCAGGAGATGTTGCGCATCGAAAAAATTTCTACCGAGGCCGGGGTCCTGGAAGAACTTGGAGCCTATAATCCGCTGATTCCTGACGGGTCGAACTGGAAGGCAACGATGATGATCGAGTATCCGGAGCTTGATGAGCGCCGCGTTGCACTTGAGCAGTTGCCTGGTATCGAGGACCGGGTCTGGGTCGGGATCGACGGCGTACAGCGGGTAATGGGTGTTGCCGACGAAGATCTGGATCGAAGTACCGACATCGAGACCTCGGCGGTGCACTTTCTGCGCTTCGAGCTACCGGCCCAGGCCGTACAGGCATTGAAAGGTGGCGCATCCCTGCTGGTTGGGGTCGACCACCCGCAGTACCAGTGCGAACAGGAAGTTGCCGAGGAAACCCGCGAATCGCTGATTGCAGATCTCGCTTAAACGCGCGGCATCGCATACCATTCGCAGATTGTGTGCGTCTTGTTGGGTAAGACGCTTTGTTGTTGTACCGGACCGGGTCTGTGAGCGCTGTGGGGCGTTTTCTGGTCGGCCGGTTGTTGTTGTGCTGAGTCCTGGTGAATGAGTAAATCCTACGACGCCTCGGATATCGAGGTTCTGAGCGGGCTGGATCCGGTGCGCCGCCGGCCCGGCATGTATACCGATACGAGTCGGCCGAATCATCTGGCCCATGAGGTCGTCGACAATAGTGTTGACGAGGCGATCTCCGGTCATTGCAAGCGTATCGATGTCAAACTTTACGCCGACGGCTCACTCGAGGTCAGCGACGACGGTCGCGGCATGCCGGTGGACAAGCACCCGAAGGAAAAGATACCCGGTGTCGAACTGATTCTGACGCGCCTGCATGCCGGCGGTAAGTTTTCGGGTAAAAACTACAAATACTCTGGTGGCCTGCACGGTGTCGGCGTTTCGGTCGTCAATGCATTATCGAAAAATCTCGAGATCTGGATTCGGCGCAATTCGAAGGAATACAACCTGAGCTTCAAGGGGGGCAAGCGGGTCGGCAAGCTCGAGGTTGTTGGGTCGGTCGGCAAACAGAATACCGGTACGACGATTCGTTTCTGGCCTGATCCAAAATACTTCGATTCCAACAAGTTTTCGCTGCCGCAACTCCAGCATGTTTTGCGCGCAAAAGCGGTGCTGTGTCCCGGCCTGAAGATCAAATTCGAGGTCGAAAAGCCGCAACAGAAATTTGAATGGCAGTACGAGGGCGGGCTCGAACAATATCTTGCCGAATGCCTCGGTGATATTGAGACCTTGCCCGAGGTGCCGTTCGGCGGCAGCATGCGCGGTAGTCGCGAAGAGATCGACTGGTCCGTGGTCTGGGTGGCTGATGGTGGGCCGGCGGTCGCCGAATCTTACGTCAACCTCGTGCCTACCGCTCAGGGTGGTACGCACGTCAACGGGTTCCGTGCCGGTCTGACCGAAGCCGTTCGCGAGTTCTGCGAATTCCGCAACCTCGTGCCACGCGGATTGCGCATTGCGCCGGAAGATGTCTGGGATGGCGTCAGTTTCATTTTGTCGGTCAAGATTGAAGATCCACAATTCTCCGGACAGACGAAAGAACGGCTGTCATCGCGGGAATGTGCCGCGTTCGTATCGGGCATTATCAAGGATGAGTTCGGCGCCTGGCTGAATCAGCATCCGGAGTCCGGCGACCTGATCGCGCAGCGCGTGATTGCGGCCGCGCAACGGCGGCTCAAGGCCAACAAGAAGGTGGTGCGCAAGAAGATTGTCAGTGGCCCCGCGTTACCCGGCAAACTGGCGGACTGTAGCTGTTCTGAGCCGGAACGCAGTGAGTTGTTTCTCGTTGAGGGCGATTCTGCCGGCGGCTCGGCCAAGCAGGGTCGCGATCGTGAAACGCAGGCGATATTGCCGTTGCGGGGCAAGATTCTGAACACGTGGGAAGTCGATCAGGGCGAATTGCTTGGTTCGGCGGAGGTCAACAATATCAGCATCGCCATCGGCATCGATCCGGGTGAAGAGGATCTGTCGGCGCTGCGCTATCACAAGATCTGTATTCTTGCCGATGCAGACTCGGACGGTCTGCATATCGCCACGCTGATCTGTGCATTATTCGCCCGGCATTTCCCTGCGCTGATTCGTGCTGGGCATGTGTATGTCGCGATGCCGCCGCTCTATCGTATCGATGTCGGCAAGGAAGTGTTTTATGCGCTCGATGAAGGTGAGCGAGAGGGTGTTCTGGATCGTATTCGCACTGAAAAGCTCAAAGGAAAAATCAATGTCACGCGTTTCAAAGGTCTCGGCGAGATGAACCCGACCCAATTACGGGAAACGACGATGGCCAGCGAAACGCGACGACTTGCGCAGCTGACAATTACCGCGGATGACAAGACCGAGCAGATGTTCGACATGTTGCTGGCCAAGAAGCGGGCGAAGGACCGCAAGGCCTGGTTGCAGTCCAAGGGTAATCTCGCGGAAGTTTGAAAAAAACAGGAGGGCCATGAGCGTGCAGAATCAACTGGATTTCGAAGGTATCGAGCAGGTGCCTCTGAAGGAGTTTGCCGAGAAGGCCTACCTCGATTATTCGATGTACGTCATTCTCGATCGCGCCTTGCCGCACCTGGGTGACGGGCTCAAGCCCGTGCAACGCCGGATTATTTATGCGATGAGCGAACTCGGCCTCGCGGCTGGTGCTAAGCCGAAGAAGTCGGCACGAACGGTTGGCGACGTTATCGGCAAGTTTCATCCGCATGGCGATACAGCGTGTTACGAGGCGATGGTGCACATGGCGCAGGAGTTTGCCTACCGCTATCCGATTGTCGACGGGCAGGGCAACTGGGGTTCGTCCGACGATCCGAAATCGTTCGCAGCCATGCGTTATACGGAGTCGCGGCTGACGCCTTATGCCGATGTTCTGCTGGCCGAGCTCGGGCAGGGCACGGTGGACTGGGGGCCGAATTTTGACGGCTCTCTCGATGAGCCGCTGTTATTGCCGGCGCGGTTGCCAAATCTGTTGCTGAACGGCACGACCGGCATCGCCGTCGGCATGTCGACCGATTTTCCGCCACATAATGTCAATGAAGTGGTCAGTGCGCTCGTGCGGCTGCTCGAGGAGCCCAAGACGACAATTCGAGCGCTGTGCAAGCATATCAAGGGACCGGACTATCCAACCGGTGGCGAGATCATCACGCCGCAGAGCGAGATAATCGAAATCTACAAGACCGGCAACGGTACGCTACGCGCACGCGCAACGTACGATATCGATGACGGTGAAATCATTATCACGAGCCTGCCTCACCAGGTCTCGGGCAGTCGGGTGCTCGAGCAAATCGCGGCACAGATGCAGGCGAAGAAACTGCCGATGGTCGCCGACCTGCGCGACGAATCCGATCATGAAAATCCGACCCGCCTCGTGATTTTGCCGAAATCGAATCGCGTTGATATCGAGACATTGATGGCGCACTTGTTCGCCACGACGGACCTCGAAAAAACGATGCGCATCAACCTGAACGTCATCGGCCTCGATGGGCGACCCGGTGTCCGGAACCTGCGTGATCTGCTGGCCGAATGGCTCGAATTTCGGACTATCACCGTCAAGCGTCGTTTGGCGTATCGACTCGCACGCGTCGAGGAGCGTTTGCATATTCTCGACGGTCGGTTGATCGCGTACCTGAGCATCGACAAGGTCATTAAGATCATTCGCACCGAAGACAAGCCGAAAGCCGTATTGATGAAGCGGTTCAAGCTGACTGACATCCAGGCCGAAGACATCCTGAACATTCGTCTGCGTCAGTTGGCCAAACTGGAGGAGATCAAGATCCGCGATGAGCAGGCGTCGCTGACTGCCGAACGTGACGAGCTGGCGAAGATTTTAAAAAGCAAGGTCCGGCTCAAAAACCTGCTGCGTGATGAACTCATCGCGGCAGCCGAGGAACATGGCGACGAACGCCGCACGTTGATTGTCGAGCGTACGGCGGCACAAGCGTTGACTGAAGAAGATCTCGTTGGCAGCGAGCCGGTGACCGTTATCCTGTCCGAGCGCGGTTGGGCACGCGCTGCCAAGGGGCACGATATCGATCCGACCAGTGTCAATTACAAATCGGGGGATGGATTTCTTAGCGCCGCTCGCGGCATGAGTAATCAGCAGGCGGTATTCGTCGACTCGACCGGCCGTGCGTACAGTATTGCCGCACATTCATTGCCGTCGGCCCGCGGGCAGGGCGAACCGCTGTCCGGCCGGTTGAACCCTGCCGACGGTGCGACATTTCGCGGCGTCATGACCGGCGACTCCGGTTCGCGATGGCTGGTCGCTTCCGATGCCGGTTACGGCTTCTTCGTGCAACTTGAACAGCTCTATTCGCGAAACCGTGCGGGCAAGGCTTGTTTGCGCATTCCGGTTGGCGGGTCGGTTGTCACTCCCGCCCGATTTCCGCACGCTGATTTTCCCGCCGAAGCCTGGGTCGCGGCCGTCAGTTCGGTCGGCCGGTTGCTTGTCTTTCCAGCCGATGAATTACCGGAGCTCGCGCGCGGCAAAGGCAACAAGATTCTCGGCATACCGTCTGCGAAGTACAAGGCCGGTGAGGAATGCATGATCGCGATGCAGGTTCTCGGCGCCGATGAGGGTTTGCGGATTATCAGCGGGCAACGGGCAATGACGCTGAAATGGGAGGATCTTGGACATTACGACGGCAACCGCGGGCGCAGGGGTAATATGCTGCCCAGGGGCTGGCGTAAGGTAGATCGAGTGTTGCGACTGCCCGTGGAGCCGCCGGCCGAGGAATAAATTAGTCGTTGACTTCCTGTTCCGGCAAATCGCGGTCTTCAGCTTCTCTGGCCTGCTCTTTATTGAGTGATCGTTTTATCTCGCTGGATTCGAGGATCTGGCTCGCCGTAAACTCATCTTCGAAGTCACGTTCCAGCAGGGTCAGCGCTTCCTGAAGTGTCTGCGCCATGGCCTCTTCATCATCGACTGGTAAATCACTCATTTCACTTTTGACGGTTGGATCGTCTTCCATTTCGACCAATGCTGAGTCGTCGATATATTCATCGAGCAGGTCGTTTCCAGCTGCAAATAATTCATCTATATCGACAGGCGCATCCGCGGTGTCGCTGCTCAGTTCAGCGGCCATGCCGGTCGGTATCTCGGCTGTCGGATCAAACATATCGCCATCAAATTCGGACGGTAGTTCATGCGTCGGATCAAACAGTTGATCATCGGCCTGCTGAGGCATTTCAGCAGTTGGTTCGGAAAATATTTCGGCTGTGTCGTCAGCGTCATCAACAGCGATGTTGCCTGTCGGATCGAAGATTTCGCTATCGGATTCACCGTCCTCGCCAAAAAGCTGCGCGAGCATCTCGTCGTCAGAATCCTGTTGCGTTGTGTCGAAATTCTCCAGCGTGCCGGGATCGAAATCCGGCGCTTCGCCCTGTACCGTGTCGTCGGGATGACCGGTCTCGACAATATACGTGTTCTCGGCAGGGTTGCAGATCGGCAGGGCCTCGGTCTCATCCTGTTGCGTTTCGAACGCCAGGCCGGCTTCTGCCGTGTCGAAAGCATTCTTCACGCCGGTAATCGGCGCTTCATCGCTGGCTCTGGGCGGCTGTACGGGGGTCTTGGCGGATTTGGGCTGCGTGCTTGCCGGCATTTTGCGCCGGATCAGTCCGAGAACCGCGTCGCTCAACTGGCGCCGGAATATCACGAGGCTGATTATCAAGCCGAGCAGTATACCGACGAGAGTCGCGATCAACGGGTTGACCTGGCTGGCCGCTGATTCGCTACGCGGCGTGGTCGTGACGACTGGAACAGGCTGGGTACGACGGCGGTGGAATCGGCAGAAGTAGCTTCAGGCGCTACGACCGCAGACACTGGTTGTTCGTCGACAAACGGCGTGATGACGCCTGCTTTGCCTTCTTCCGGTGTCGATACTGCGGGTAGTTGTTCAGAATATGTCCTGATTTCTTCCTGACCGACGGCGATGCCGATTTCAGACTCGTTCGTAAGTGTTGTCGACTCGGGCCGTTCCGGCTCGGTGACGAACACTTCCGGTCGGTTCGTCGCGGCTGACGTAGCAACCGGTGCTGGAATGGGTGCCGGCACCGGCGCCGGCATTGACAGCGACTCACTGGTTGTTTCGGGGATTGTTTCGGGCTGAGCAAACGATGGAGTGGTAACTGTGGCCGGTGTAACTGTTGCCCGGCCAGTTTCGAGTCCGACGAGTTCTGCGGCATCCGGAATATTGATCAGCGAGCCGAGTTTGATCAGGTCCGGGTTGTTGCGGATGAAGGCCTGCGGGTTTGTTGTAAACAACAGGCTGGCAACACTCCAGATCGTATCGGGGGCGCGGCCATTGATCCGCGCCGCAATCGTTGACAACGTATCGCCCGCACGGACCCGGTAAGCTTTGCCGGCCGGAATCGCGGCTTGCGAGGAGCGCAGAGATCGTGCGGCGTTCTGGCTCGTTGCCTGATCAATAGGCTTAACAGCGGTTTGCGGGCTTGCCGCAGGTACCCTCAGGGTATCGCCTTGATCTGTCGTGGGTGCAGAAATGACGGTAACGGGAGGCTGTACGCCGGGTATGTCCAGCATGAGTACATATTGCCGGACCAACAGTGGCGTACCGGGGCAGTCGACCAGCAGCGAGATTTCGTACATTGGCTCGTGCAATGGATTTGTCGTCGTGACACGCAGATTGTATGTGCCCGCTTTTGTGGCCGCCGGAGTGCTGACTCGGAGGGTTTTCGGTGTACCGATTGTGTTTGTTCCACGAGTCGGTGTGACGCAGTTTTTCGGCAGAGATTCGCCCGCAGCAAGTACGATCGGTATGGTCGCATTGAGCGGTTGAGCGAGATGCGAATTGACTTTCATTTCGCCCAGACCAACAGCGCCGACCTGTGCCGGATTGACGGCGAGTAACGCCATGCTGCTGTAGATTAGTGATCTGCGAAACGGCCCGGGCCGGGTACCAATGTCGATGCTGACAGCCGGTTCTGCTGTGCCCAGTATTTCCGCGATGCTTTGGCGCAGATTCGATCTGCCTTATGCCCGTCCCATAAAGCTAGTTCCTGGCTAACGCTCGTTTCCCTGTTTGTAAACCGCCACAACTCATTTCCGGTTCTGATGGAAAAGCAACAATGTCTTGTTTTACCTGTGCTCAATCATCTAACAATGAGTTATGTCAAGACTGTGACATATTTCATCTTTCTACTGACTGAGCGTCAGCTGTTGCACGTTTTGCGTGTCTTCGAGGACGACGTCCTGCATCTGGATGTAATTGCCCTGAATCAGGCTAATGCCGAGTTGCCAGAGAGTGGCCATCGTATTTGCGTCTTCGATACGTTCGGCGATCGTCTTGATGCCGAGACTGTCCGCGGCACGTGCGAGATCTTTGACTGTTTTTTGTGCTTGCGGTTCGCGGTGGAGGCCTTGCATCAGGCTACCGTCGATCTTCATATAATCCATCGGCACATGGTTCAGGACCTGGTCAGAATCACGTCCCGTGCCAAGGTGATCGATCGCGAAAAGGAAACTGTCTGAACGCAGGGCTTCAGCAATGATCTTGGTCTGTTTCAGGAATTGAACCGCGACCTCTTCGTTTACCTGAAAACATATCTTTGCGGGATTGACTTGCGAATTATTAATACGCACCTTGAGCCAGTCGAGCAAGGTATCGTCATTGATTGAATCGGCCGACAGGCGCAGGAATACCAGCGTCGGATCTTTGGCCTTGCAAAATGACAATGAAGCGCCGATAACCCAGCGATCGACATTTTTGATCATGCCGGCCCGCTCGGCTGCAGAGATAAATTCGCTGGCAAGCACGGCATCACCAAGCTCATCGATCATCTGGACGCGCGTATCGAAGATGCCGTCGATTTCTTCCGTCAGTCCGGTAATCGGTTGGTGGACGAGCCGGAGTCGATTCTGCATCAGCGCATTGCGCAGCCGCGGCACCCAAAGTGCGTCTGAGGCTCGTATTGCCTGCGTTTCGTCTGTGTCGGTACTGAGATGTACACGATTTCCTCCGGCATCACGGCCGGCACGGCATGCTTTCTCAACGTCGTTCAGCAGTTCGGCCGTCGTTAGTTCGGCGCAGCTGACTTCCGACAGACCGATCGTACACGTCAGTGATGTCGATTGACTGTCGACCTCGAAGACATTGCCCAGGATTTCCTTGCGCAGCTGCTCGGCCCAGATTTCGATGTCATTCATCGTGCCGCGTTCGAGCAGAGCAATGAACATCGTGCCGCCGAATCTACCGTACAGGTCTGTCGGTAGCATAAAATCCTTGAGTAATTCAGCCAGACGCGTCAGCAGCTTCTCGGTGGCCAGCATGCCGATATCGTCGTGAACACGAGCAAAGTTGTCCGGTCGAAGGTACATGACAGCGCGGACACCGCCTGAAAGTGGCTTTTTCAGGCGTTCTTCGACTTTGTCGATAAAATAGTGGCGATGATAGAAGCCGGTTACCGGATCTTTGAACAGGGCCTGTTCGAGAAGCTGCTCAGGATTGCTGTCCACGGCTTGTTCGCCGGCCACGACGATCCGGACCGCGGGGTCACCTTCGATGGTGACTCTTTCGAGACCGATCTCTACCGGCACCTGCGAACCATCGGCATGCAGGCCGGTCATTTTCAGCGGTGTGTCGTCCCATTTCTGTTTCAGGCACGCAACCAGCGCCCCCTTGATCATGGGGTGATCGGATTCCGTGCAGCAATCCATAAAAGGCATATTGATGATTGCCTGCGGGTCGCTGTAACCGAACAATTCGGCCCACTGTGGATTGGCCGTGACAATGATGCCTTCCTGTACATCGGCAATCGCCTCAGACGACCCCTGCATCAGTGTTTTGAGTTCCTGTCGATACTGTTGTGCCGATGAGGCGACGCCAGCGAGTGTGGCTTTGAGCCTGAAGGCCGCGAGCTCACGGCTGACAACGGCCTGAAAACGGTTTCGGTGGGTCAGTGAGACGACGTCATGTGCACCGGATTCCATGGCCTCGGCAATTGCCTGTTCATCGATCTTATTACGTGCGAGCAGCAGAGTCGGGACCGGGTTTTTCTTTCTTAAACGCTCGACGATTGCCGTGAGTTCATCGGGTCTTTCGTCGGCAAAATAGATCAGGAGTTCGGGGTGAGTGTTGTCGAGCGCATCATCGAGTTCATTGAGATGCTCTACACGCACGCAATGTACCGGGTGACCGGCCCGTCTGAGGATGTTGTTGACCGCTGAAAGATTTTCGTCCTGACGAGAATATATGACGAGCGGTACAGCAGCTAAATCAGGCAAAGCGGACATCCTTGTGCAGAGTCTTTTGGGTGCTGGATAACGGAGTTTTGTTTCCGGCTGGTGGAGATTTTAACGACGACCGGTTGGGATTATGTGACCAGCGTCTGAGTTATGTGGAGGGGTATTTATTATGTAGAAGCCGCGCCGGGATTATGTTTTATGGTGGGGTTGGTTGTTGTTGGATTGTGTTTTTCAGGGGTAAGTTGGGGGGGTAAGTTGTAATTTTAGTTTTTCCAAGACCGGCCTTTTGTGCCGGGTATATCCCTCGGAAACGCCGCTATCCTTGTTTATTCCTGATTCAAAGGACCATGTGTCGCGCCTGAATGTTTCCGAGAGATATACCCGGCACAAAAGGCCTTCGACACATCGTGGTTCGCGCACCAATTATCTGTCTTCGTTCCACTACAGTGTCGAGGTCTTTTCCGTCTTCTATCTCTCGGAAACTGTCGCCAACAGGCGCCCGAAGGAAGTGCCCTTGGGGTGGATGGCGGCGCCAAGCCTACAGGGATGTATTCACGGTGTGTCTCCGAGAGATAGAAGACGGAAAAGACCGTCCAGGGAAAGATCAAACAGAAACAAAGAATCGCGGCCTGAAACTACTCCCACGATTAGTTCGATGGGTATCGTTCTTACAGCAAGCCGTGTACGGATTTCTTGGCGGATGCGCCGGGGATTTCTCTGACCAGGCGGGGGACGAGGTAGCCGGGCAGGCGGTTGGCTACGGCGTCGATTAACTCGATTGCCCGGGTATCTTCGACATTGAAGTGTGCGGCGCCAGTGACCGGGTCGAGTTGATGCAGATAGTAGGGCAGGACGCCGATTTCGAACAGGCGTTCGCCGAGTTCGGTGAGTGTGTCCACCGAGTCATTGACGCCGCGTAGCAGGACGGATTGGTTGAGAACAATTGCGCCGTTGTCGGTTAGAGCTGACACGGCAGCGGCAGCGGCGTCATCGATCTCCCGGGCATGATTGCAATGGATAACGACGATGACGGGTAGCGGGCAGGTCGTGATGAGTTTTAGCAGCTGCGCATCGATGCGTTCGGGCAGGACGACAGGTATGCGCGTGTGGATACGAATACGCCGGATGTGTCCAATTCGTGTTAGCGC
The DNA here is from genome assembly GCA_964629475.1 of uncultured Chromatiaceae bacterium. Classification (GTDB taxonomy): domain Bacteria; phylum Pseudomonadota; class Gammaproteobacteria; order Steroidobacterales; genus SMWD01. Next base: position 57,849 of record CAZVQW010000015.1, read on the forward strand.
CTCTAGCAGTGTCGCGAGTTTGTCGTTGGTTAGCGTTAAAGGATCGCCGCCGCTCAGAATGACTTCTTCAATGCCCGGGTCCGCTGTGAGTGCTTCGAAGGCTACCTGAAATTCACGGCGAGACAGGGAGCCGCCTGCGTACGGGTAGGCGCGCCGAAAGCAATAGCGGCAGTGGATTGCGCAAGCGCCGGTGACGATCAGCAGTGCGCGTCCCGCATACTTTTGTAGTAACCCCGGCACGATCGAGCTGTCGAGATCTCCCACAGGGTCATTCGAATAACCGTCAACGACCTGTGATTCATCGGCGGTTGGCAGGACCTGGCGTAGCAGCGGGTCGTTGGGATCGCCCGATTGCATGCGGCCCACAAAGCCGCGCGGCACACGTAGCGGGAACGTCTGTGCCGAGACGGCGTCGTCCGGGGCGAGCCCTAATGCAGCGAGCAATGCATCGCTGCGGCTGAAGGCACGCGACATCGTCGTGTGCCAGTTCAGATCGGCCGGCGATGTGTCGTGGCCGGGCGTTTCGGCTGCGGGTGTTGCCATACGTTTCACATTGCGACTTCGGGGGAGGCTACAATAGCCTATTCTTATCGGTTATTTGTTAGCCGATTATGACAGTGTGGCGGCAAGGATTTTATGGCAACGTTTAATACTAATGAGTTTCGCTCCGGGTTGAAGATCATCATCGATGGTGACCCGTGCGCGATCGTTGAAAATGAGTTTGTAAAACCGGGTAAAGGTCAGGCTTTCAACCGGGTCAGGATTCGCAACCTGAAGACCGGTCGGGTCGTCGAGCGCACATTCAAGTCCGGGGAGTCTGTCGAGGCTGCCGATGTCGTCGAACTGGATATGCAGTATCTGTATGCCGATGGTGAATTATGGCATTTCATGGATCCGGCGTCGTATGAGCAGTTCGCTGCCGGGGAAGCGGCGGTCGCCGATGCGAAGTTGTGGCTCAAGGAAGAGGATACGTGCAAGCTGACGTTGTGGAATAACGAACCATTGCTCGTCGAGGCACCGAATTTCGTGGAACTCGTTATCGTGGAGACGGACCCGGGGTTACGTGGCGACACGGCCCAGGGCGGCATCAAGCCGGCCAAGCTGGAAACCGGGGCTGTGGTGCGGGTGCCGTTGTTTATCGAAGAGGGGGAGAAGATTCGGTGTGATACGCGGTCGAAGGAGTATGTTTCGCGCGTTAAATAGCGGTCGTTTTAGTTGATCACAAAGCAAAGCTGACGGCTTGATCAATATGTTGCAGGCCGCAGGCGGTCATGACGAGGCGGTCGAAGCCGACGGCGACACCACTGCATTCGGGAAGTCCGTGGTCGAGTGCGGCGAGCAGGGCCTGGTCCGGTTTTATGGCAGGCAGACCGGCGGTGTGACGCCGTTCGAGGTCTGATTCAAATCGCCGCCGTTGTTCTGCGGCATCTGTCAGTTCGCGATAGCCGTTGGCTAATTCCATGCCAGCAAAAAATACCTCAAAGCGTTCGGCGAGTTCGGGCTCATTCGGGTCGAGGCGTGCGAGTGCGGCCTGGTTTGCCGGGAAATGATGAATGACTGATAACCGGTCGGATGCGAGGCCGGGTATTACGACATGGCTCATCAGCAGGTCCAGCCAGGCGTTACGATCAGCACCGATGCGCTGGCGCAGATCCGGTGTGACCGTTTCGATCATTCGTTCGGCGCAGTTGGCCAGCTGACCGGCGTCAGCCTCCAGCGGATCGACCTGGCATGTATCGAGAAGAATGTCGCGATAACGGTATTGGTCCACGGCAACCGCTGGTGTTTTGCAGATCTCGCGGATGAAGGTGCAGGTTTCTGCCATGATGTCGTCGAGCGTTGTGCCGCATCGATACCATTCGACCATCGTGAATTCCGGCTGATGTCTGGCGCCGATCTCGTGGTCGCGAAACACCTTGCAGATCTGGTAGATGTCCGGCGCACCCGATGCCAGCAGGCGTTTCATCGCATATTCCGGTGAGGTGTGCAGGAAGTACGGGCTGTCGCCACGGGCTGCAACACGTGTTGTCAGGCTGGCAATATGTGGATCCGATACGCCGTTGCCCGTCAGGGCCGGGGTTTCGACTTCGAGTATTGAACGCGCGGCAAAAAATTCCCTTGCGAGTTGCAGCATGTGCGCCCGCCGTTCGAGGACATCACGCTTGGCCGTCGGTATCCAGTTCACCTCGTCGGTGATCATAATGTACCGATGCGGCGCCCGACGGTCAGCGTGCTGTGTGGCTGCAGCGGCTGATCCCAGGCCACGGCATCCTTCGGGAAGAGGATGATGACCGTCGAGCCGAGATTAAAATGACCGATGTAATCACCCTTGTTAAATGATGGCGCAGTCCTGGCGTTATAGGCTTTGTGCAATGGTTCATCGCTGCGCAGAATTTCGCCGGCCCATTCAGTACTGATGCTGGCGACGTTCATTGCGCCGACGAAGACGAGCCAGTACGGTCCGTGCCTGCCGTCGAACAGGCAAGCGACACGCTCGTTTCGGGCAAATAAACCCGGGATCGAGTCGGCCGTCACCCGATTGACCGAAAACCGCGTGCCCAGCATGAAGTGCATGCGGCGCAGTGTCCCGTCGAGCGGTGCATGGACGCGATGATAGTTGTGCGGGGCGAGATAGATCGTCAAAAATGCGCCGCCGTCGAACGGTTCGATGTCGGCTGGTTCGGCGCCGAGCAGTTCGGCGGCCGTAAACGTCATGCCTTTGGCCTGCAGCATGCGGCTGTCCGTGATTCGTCCGACCTGTTGCACCGTTCCGTCGGCGGGACTGCAGATGCTGCGCGGATCTGTATCGATCGGTCGGGCGCCGGGTTTCAGTTCACGTGTGAAGAAGTCGTTAAAGCTTGGGTAATCTATGGCGCGGGCGGCATCCATTTCGGTTTCATCAATGTCGAACAGGCGCGTGAACGACCGGATCAGCGAATTTTTCAGCCAGGTGCACCGGCTGCGCGCCAGCCGGTGGGTCAGTGACCCGATCAGGCGCGCCGGCAGGATGTGCTGCATGCCAACGAACAGTTTGTCGGTGAGGGTGCTCAATGGGTTGTTTTATTGCTCGTGCAGGGGAGCATAATGCCGTTTCTGTAGCAGGCGACACAATGGTTACACAAAACGAATATTCCCCAACGGTCGGCGGCATGATCGAATGGTGTGCGCATGAACTGGAGCAGGGCGGCGTTTATTGTGGCCACGGCACCGATAATGCTGTTGACGAGGCGGCCAGCCTGGTATTTGGTGTCGCCTGCCTGGATCATGCGGCAGCGGTTGCCGATCCGGAGGCGGTCTATGCGCGTGTACTGCCGCCGGAGGTCCTGACGTCGATCGGCGGCATGTTGCGCCGGCGCATCGACGAGCGAGTGCCGCTACCCTACTTATTAAAAGAAGCATGGTTTGCCGGCCTGTCTTTCTATGTAGATGAGCGAGTCCTTGTGCCGCGCTCGCCCTTTGCCGAACTGATTGCGGCACGGTTCGAGCCGTGGCTCGAAGCGGCCCGGGTTACGCGCATCCTCGATATTGGCACCGGCAGCGGCTGTATCGCAATCGCACTGGCGCTGGCGTTCCCGGACAGCCGTATCGTAGCCGGTGACCTGATGGCCGATGCACTTGCGGTCGCACGTATCAATGTCGAGCGGCATGATGTGGCAGGACGAGTCGAACTCGTACAATCGGATCTGTTCGAGCGGATTTCCGGATCATTTGATCTGATCGTCAGTAATCCACCGTACGTACCGCAGGATGAGGCGGCTGAATTGCCGCGCGAGTACGACCATGAACCGGTTGTCGCGCTGGCCAGTGGCGCCGATGGTCTGGATTCATCGCGGCGTATCCTGCAAGATGCAGCCCGATACCTGACCATCGATGGCATGCTCGCAATCGAGGTCGGCGCCGGTACTGAGGCATTTGAAGCGGCATTTCCGACGCTTGGATTTATTTGGCCGGAATTCGAATTTGGCGGTGAAGGTATCGCATTGATTTCGGCCACTGAACTTCGGACTCAACTGGACTTATAAATTACATATAAAATATACTGTAATTAATTGATATAACAGATATTATAATTATTATGTCAGGCAACTCAATCGGCAAGCTGTTCACGGTTACGACGTTCGGCGAGAGTCATGGACCCGCCCTGGGCGGTATTGTCGATGGCTGTCCGCCCGGAATGGCACTGTCCGCGACAGATATGCAGAAGGATCTGGAGCGGCGCCGACCCGGTACGTCGCGCTTCACGACCCAGCGCAAGGAGCCTGATGAGGTGCGCATTCTGTCCGGCGTCATGGACGGTGTGACAACCGGCACGCCGATCGGGTTGCTTGTCGACAACCTCGATCAGCGCACGCGCGACTACGAGAAGATTAAGGATCGTTTCCGACCGGGTCATGCGGACTATTCCTATCAGCAGAAATACGGTTTTCGTGACTATCGTGGCGGCGGTCGTGCATCAGCGCGCGAAACCGTCATGCGGGTCGCGGCCGGCGGGATTGCGAAAAAATACCTGCGCGAGCAACTCGGTGTCGAGATTCGCGGTTATCTGCGGCAGCTCGGCCCGATGGTAATCGAACCCAGGGATCTCGATGAAACGGACAATAATCCCTTTTTCTGCCCGGATCCCGATGTCGTCCCCGAGCTCGAGGCGTATATGATTGCCTTGCGCAAGGAAGGCAATTCGATTGGCGCCAGGATCAATGTTGTTGCCAGCGGTGTGCCGGTTGGACTCGGCGAGCCGGTGTTCGATAAGATCGATGCCGAAATTGCCTACGCGATGATGAGCATCGGTGCCGTCAAGGGTGTGGAACTCGGTGCAGGCTTTCGGGCTGTTGCACAGAAAGGATCGGAGCATCGCGACGAGATCACGCCGGCCGGCTTCAGATCCAACTCTGCAGGCGGTACGCTGGGTGGCATCACGTCCGGCCAGGATGTGCTGGTCAGCATTGCACTGAAACCGACATCGAGTATCCAGCTACCCGGTGACACGATCGATGTTCACGGTAACCCGGTCGAGGTCATCACGACCGGTCGTCACGACCCGTGCGTCGGGCTGCGCGCCACTCCCATCGCTGAGGCGATGCTCGCGATCGTGCTGATGGATCATTATCTGCGCCATCGGGGGCAGAACGCCGACGTGACCTGCGAAACACCGAAAGTTTAATCGCCGCAGGTCTGAACCCAACAAATACTGTCTTGACGGAATAGCAAGTGAAAGAAAAGTACGATATTGCCGTCGTCGGCGCGACCGGGCTGGTTGGCGAGACGATGATCGAGATTCTCGAGCAGCGGGAGTTTCCGGTTGGTACGCTGCATGCGTTGGCGAGCGAGCGTTCGGTCGGCAAAGTAATTCAATTTCGTGGCAAGAACATCAAGGTCCGGGATCTTGCCGAATTCGATTTTTCCGACACCGATATCGGTCTGTTTTCGGCCGGTGGCAGCATCTCGGCAGAGTTTGCCCCGCGTGCTGGTGAAGCGGGGTGTGTCGTTGTCGACAATACGTCGTATTTCCGCACGGAACCGGATATCCCGCTGGTCGTACCGGAGGTCAATCCGGCGGCAATAGCTGATTACGGTCCGCGCAATATCATCGCGAATCCGAATTGCTCGACGATCCAGATGGTTGTGGCGCTGAAACCCATCTACGATGCAGTTGGCATCGATCGCATCAATGTTGCGACGTACCAGGCCGTATCCGGTGCCGGGCGTGGTCTTGTCGAGACCCTGGCCGGTCAGACTGCAGCGCTGTTGAACGGCCGGCCACCGGAGTCTGCCGGTGATGAGAAGCCGATCGCATTCAACGCCATTCCGCATATCGACACCTTCATGGATAACGGCTACACGCGTGAAGAAATGAAGATGGTCTGGGAAACGCGCAAAATTCTTGAGGATGACTCGATCCTGGTAAATCCGACCGCGGTTCGGATTCCGGTGTTTTTTGGCCACTCGGAGGCCGTGCACATCGAAACGCGAGACCCGATCAGCGCGGCCCAGGTGCGCGAATTACTGGCTGCCGCGGACGGAATTACGGTAATCGATGAGGCGCGACCCGGTGGCTATCCGACCGCCGTGACCGACGCCGCGCGGCGTGACGACGTGTTCGTCGGCCGAATCAGGGAAGATATCTCGCATGATCGCGGCATCAGCTTGTGGGTCGTGGCGGACAACGTGCGCAAAGGCGCTGCCCTGAATAGTGTGCAAATCGCTGAAATCTTGGTACGCGATTACTTATAGGCTATAGTTACGGTCGATTCTTAAGGTGGCTTGAGAAGTTTGTTGTGCGTGTTGCGCTGATTGAGCCACGGGGTACTTTTGGGTTTTTACGGGAGCTTGTTATGGCGCGAATTCTGGCGGCCATAGTTTTAGCGATTGCCGGCGCGATACCTTTATCGGCTGGTGCTCTGAGTCTTGGCGAAATTGATCTGAAATCGGCTTTAAATCAGCCGTTCGCCGCCGAAATTCCGGTTACGTCCGCGGCATCCGGCGACCTGGAGGCGTTGCGCGTTGAAATCGCCTCTATAGAGACGTTTCAGCAGTTCGGCATTGATCATGCTGCTTTTCTTTCCGATTTCGATTTTGAAGTCGTCGAGCGTGGAAGCGGTGCAGTCGTCCAGATCACATCGCGACGTCCGGTCGTCGAGCCATTCGTCACGCTGTTGCTCGAGGTTAGCTGGGCGCAGGGCAGATTGTTGCGTGAGTACACCGTTTTGCTGGACCCGCCGGTATTTGCTGCCGAGTCGGTCGAGCCTGCGGTCGCAACGCCTGCGGCGGAACCGTCGGTTGCAACACCCCTCGTGCGTGAAGAGAAAGTACCGGCCAAGACCGCCGGCGCGGAGTCGCCACGAGCCGAATCAGTACGCACGACACCGGATGAGTCGGTCGCGGCGAGTAACGCTGGCGGTACATATGGACCCGTCAAACGCAACGATACACTTTGGGCTATTGCCGGGCGATCTGTCGGCGATTCGACAGCGGTGAGCCGTAACCAGATGATGCTGGCTATCTACGCGGCCAATCCGGAGGCATTCACCGGCAATATCAATCGTCTGAAAGCCGGCATGATTTTGCGCGTGCCTTCGGTGAACGAGGTTGCATTAAACAGCCGTGAGGCGACCGCCGAAGTGCGTCGCCAGAATGAACAATGGCGCGTCGCATCGGTGGCACGCAGCGATGAGCCGCAAGGTGGCCGACTTCGACTGGTACCGCCGCCTGAGCGCGATACCGAAGCCGATCCCGAAGTCGCGGGTCCGGATGCGCAGGCTGGTGTCGATGAAGATCAAATAACTCAGGCAGACGCCGCCGAACGCGATGAACTGCGCGGGCGCGTCAGTGAACTCGAGGGGCAATTGGCAGATAGCCAGCGGCAATTGCAGGTTCGTGATCAGGAATTGGAGGCGCTGCAGCGTCAACTGGCGCAGATTTCGAGTCAACCCGACGCAGCGCCGGATATTGACGAACCCGCTCCGGTAGTTGATTTGGTTACCCCTGAAGCGGAAGTCGAGGCACAACCCGGTGGCGATATCGAGGCCCCCACGACGGCAGCTGATGCTCCGGTGGATGTGACTCCCGTCCAGGTTCAGCCCGATGAAGAGTCATTTATCGGTGCCTTGTTTAAAAGTCCGCTCGTATATATTTCGCTGGCAATCGTTCTGCTCCTGGCCTGGTTGTTAGCCCGCAACCGTTCCAAGGCAGCCGACACGGCGGCAGCCGGCCGTTGGGATGAGCTTGAGTCGTCCAGCGAAGACTTTGTCGATGAAGCGCATGAAGCGACGACTCGCCTCAGCGCAAATGCGCCGGATGATGCCGCAATTGTCGTAGAGGAAGCTCCGGCGGATGAAGAGACCGACGATGGCTCGGTTGTGCCGTTTACCGACGCGTCTTCGGAAGACTGGAGTACCCTCGTCGAGGAGACAGAGACGCCACTCGAACGAACGATCAGTACCGATTCCGCTGTTAGCCTGGATGAGGCTGATCCGCTCGCCGAATCCGATTTCCATATGGCCTATGGTCTGTACGATCAGGCGGCTGAATTGTTGACGCGTGCTGTTGAGAGTGAGCCCGAGCGCATGGATCTGCGCATGAAGCTGCTTGAGGTGTATTTCATCTGGAAGAATCAGGATGGCTTCCTGCAGGAGGCCAAAGCCCTGCAAGAACGAATCGACAAAGCAGCGGACCCCGACTGGAATAAAGTGTTGATTATGGGCAAGCAGATTTGTCCTGGTGAGGATCTGTTTGCCGGCGATGCCGCACCGGCGAGTTCGTCTGATAGCGTCGATCTTGAATTCGGTGAGGACGGTGGTTCCGATGCCCTCGATATGACACTGGATGCTGCAGATGAAGGCGATAGCAGTGTAGATATGTCGTTCGATGATGAAGCCACAGGTCTTGATCTGGATCTGACGGGCGCTGCTCAGATGAGCGATGACATGAGTGCCGATGATTCGGCCATACTGGATTTCGAAATTGGCGACGAAGAAATTGGCGACGAAGATGAAGCCACGCAGGTAGTCGATGGCATCGATGATCAGGAGATATCGGCTGATGCAGCGACAATGGAGACGCCAACCATTGAGTCACCTGCCATAGACGGTGAAAGCATGATGGAAACGCCGACCATCGAATCACCTGCCATAGATGGCGAAAGCACGATGGAAACGCCGACCATCGAGTCACCTGCCATAGATGGCGAAAGCACGATGGAGACGCCGACCATCGAAACCCAGCTCGGGGAATGGGCGGATGACTCGGACGCAATAAGCGACGAGACGGCCGAGATCGACCTGGATGACCTGGATCTGGATCTTGCCGGGCTCAATGAAGTCGATGACGATGCGCTTGGCGCGGATTCCGGTACGGATGGCAGCGAGTTGGGTGGTGCCGATGCGGACTCCCCGTTTGCTGCAGATACGCTGCAGTTCGATGTGCCGGGTGAAGATACGCAGCAGCACAAAGCTGCATCGCTCGAAGATATTGCGGATGACGCCAGCGCACAGGATGAGTCGGTTGACGACGTAGATTCAACAGCTGAAATGCGAAATCTCGAAGCAACGGAAACCGACCCGGATACGGATATCGGCGATACAGTTGAACAACCGTTTGGCGGCGGCGGTGATACAGCCGAACAGCCATTCATCGGCGGCGGTGAGACGAGCGAGCAACCGATTCTCGCTGCTGTCGACGACGATGCCCTTCTCGATGTCGGTGAACTGGTAGAAGACGACGATCCTACCGCCGAGGTCGAGGACTCAGGCAGCGGTGTCGACGGCGCGACAATGACCGAAGTCGGCACCAAGCTGGACCTGGCACGCGCCTATATCGATATGGGTGACCCGGATGGCGCATGCAGCATCCTCAACGAGGTACTCGAGGAAGCCGATGGCGAGCAGAGGCAGGAAGCGCAGCAGCTGATCGACGACCTCACGGATTGACAGACCGGGTCGCCGCTGGTTCTGCCAGTCTGGGATCCACCGTTTGCACTCCATGGAGAATCAGTCTCGTCTGGCGATGGGCGTTGAATACGACGGCACGCTGTATAACGGCTGGCAATATCAGCCACACGCGCCGAGCATTCAGGAGTGTCTGAATGTTGCTATATCGGTTGTAGCGGATGAATCCATTTCTTGTATTGGCTCGGGTCGAACTGACACCGGTGTGCATGCCCGCGGCCAAATCGTGCATTTCGATACGCTGGCCAAACGCTCGCCCAGGGCCTGGTTGCTGGGCATCAATAGCAATCTCCCTGAAGATATAAATATCTTATGGGTCAAAGAGGTAGATCCGGAATTTCATGCGCGTTATTCAGCTGGCAAGCGTGCTTATCGATACTCGATTCTTAACCGTCCGGTCCGCTCGGCCCTTGCGCGGTATCGAAGCTGGTGGGTGCGTCAGCCTCTTGATGCGGCGGCGATGGCAGCCGGCGCCCGGTATCTGCTCGGGTTGCACGATTTCTCGTCGTTTCGTGCGGCAGGTTGTCAGTCTCATACACCGATGCGCAATATGTTCAGTATCGCTGTGACACGCAGGAATGACTGGATTTTTGTCGATTGCGAGGCCAATGCCTTCCTGCACCATATGGTTCGAAATATCGTCGGCTCACTCGTCGAAATCGGCGTTGGTGAACGCCCGGCAGAATGGCTGCAAGAGTTGCTCGAACTTCGTGATCGCAAGCTGGCCGGCATTACGGCACCCGCAGCCGGCCTGGTATTGATGCAGATTCAGTATCCGGCGCATTTCGGGCTGGACGATGTGAATAAATAAAAAGCGGGTCATATCCTTTTTTTCCTTTATCATGCAAACCCAATGAGCTGGTTCGAAAAATTAATGCCGTCGCGGATCAAGACGGAAGGCCGAACGCGTTCCGTTCCCGAAGGTATCTGGCTTAAGTGCAACCAATGCGGGGCACAGCTTTACCGTGCCGAGGTGGAGCGAAATCTGTATGTCTGTCCAAAATGCGATCACCACATGCGCGTCATTGCGCGTGATCGGCTGGAAATGTTCCTCGATCCAAATAGCGGGCGGGAAATCGGTGCACGTCTTGAGCCGACTGATCCGCTGAAGTTCAAGGACAGCAAGCGTTACCGTGATCGTGTGAGCCAGTCGCAAAAGAACACTGGAGAGAAAGACGCCCTGATTGCCATGACCGGCAAGCTCAAGGGACAACCGGTGGTTGCATGTGCCTTCGAATTCAGTTTCATGGGCGGTTCGATGGGCTCGGTGGTCGGTGAAAAGTTTGCGCGCGCCGCGCGCTATGGGCGCGAAAATCGCATGCCGTTGATTTGTTTTTCAGCGAGTGGAGGAGCGCGCATGCAAGAAGCGCTGTTCTCATTGATGCAGATGGCCAAGACCAGCGTCGCGCTGGCGCAACTCTCTGAGGCGGGCATCCCGTTCATCTCGATCCTGACGGACCCGACAACCGGTGGAGTATCAGCCAGCCTTGCCATGCTCGGCGACATCAATATCGGCGAGCCGAATGCGCTGATCGGTTTCGCCGGCCCGCGTGTGATCGAGCAGACGGTCGGCGAAAAGTTGCCTGAAGGTTTTCAGCGCAGCGAGTTTTTGCTCGAACACGGTGCCCTGGACATGATTATCGATCGCCGCCAGATGCGCGACGAGGTCGCCGAATTGCTGGCCAAGCTTATGAAGCAGCCGCGTCCGGCCGATTAACACGATTTATCCCTGATCCGCACGATCGCTGCGTGATGCAAAGATCCTTGTCCGAATGGTTAACCTGGCAGGAGGCGCTGAATCCGCATGAAATCGATCTCGGGCTCGAGCGTGTCCGCCGCGTCGTTGAACGCCTGGCGCTTACCAGGCCCGCGACTGCAGTGTTTGCCGTCGGTGGTACGAACGGCAAGGGATCGACCGTTGGTTTTATCGAACGCTTGTGTGCAGCAAATGGTCTCAGTACGGCTGCCTACACATCACCACACCTGGTCCGCTATAACGAACGCATGCGTCTCAACGGTAATGAGGTTAGCGATGCATGGTTAATCGAACAATTCGAGGCTGTTGATGAGGCACGCGGCGACACGCCACTGACTTTTTTCGAATTCGGCACGCTCGCTGCCCTGCATGGATTTTCCCGGTCCCGGGTCGATACCTGGATTCTGGAAATCGGGCTCGGCGGTCGACTCGATGCCGTCAACGTCATCGATCCCGATATCAGCGTCGTCACGACGATTGCGCTGGAACATCAGGAATGGCTCGGCGATACGATCGACCTGATCGCAGCCGAGAAGGGCGGAATCCTGCGGCAGGGGTGCCCGGCATTTTATGGCGATGAGCCGGTACCGGATGGATTAAGGCAGACAGCGAAAGCGATCGGTGCTCATTTGTCGTGCTGCGGCGTCGAGTTCGAATATACGGTGGACAGTGGCAATACGTGGAGTTGGCGGGGGGCCACGACGGCGCTCGATGCACTCTCGCAACCCGGGATGGTTGATTCGGCACAGATGCGAAATGTCAGCCTGGCGATGGCGGCGGTTGAGGCGTGCGGCCCGGATTTGCTGAACCGGGCTGCAGTTGAACAGGCACTGGCTGCCCCTCGACCACCGGGCCGATTTCAGGTCATCGATCGTGATCGACAGTGGATCGTCGATGTTGCGCATAATCCGCAAGCGGCCGGTGTCTTGCGCCGTCGACTGCTGGATCTTGGCGATGACCGTCCGCTGACGGTGGTGATCGGCCTGTTGGCCGACAAGCAGGTCGATGGCTTCGTGATGGAGTTGGCTGATCTCGCCACTCGATGGCTGGTTTGTTCTGCCGATGTTGCGCGGGGTTGTGATGCGGAAGAACTTGCCGAGGCGATCAAACTTGCGGGAGGGCAAGATGTGACGGCAGCAGGAACGCCGGAGCAGGCATTCGATGCAGCGTGGAAGATAAGTCAGCCTGGCGAGCGGATACTCGTGACCGGTTCATTTTACATCGCCGGTCCCGCGTTAAGTTGGCTTGGTTTATACTGAGCGATTGGGGGAGAAGGGACCAGATGGACCGGCAATTGTTGGAAAGATTGATCGGCGCGGGCGTGCTTGTTGTGGCCCTTGTCGTCGTGGTGCCTGCGATTCTTGACGGTGATCCTGATCAAGTCCCTGAAAAGCTCTCTGGCGACGAAGCAGACCATAAGCCTGATGTGCCGGTCGTGACGAATGAACCCCGTCGTACGCACACGATTCGACTCGACACATCGACAGCAACACCGCCGGTTGCGCGCGAAATCACAGAATCGGTGCCCGACGCTTTGCCGGAAGAAGCGAAGCCTCCGGCTGGGCCTGAAGAAGTGAAGCCTTCGGCTGGGCCTGAAGTTGTGAAATCATCGACAGGAGCCGCTTCTGAACCTGCGACCGTAGTCAGTCAGCAGCCGGTAAAGCCGGCAACAGAAAAACCAGTTGTCGTAGCCAAGGCGAAACCGCCAAGTGCGCCTGCCCCGCGCCAGGTCAAACCTGTATCGACACCGAAATCGGGTTGGGTTGTACAACTGGGTAGTTTTTCAAGCCGGCAGAATGCCCAGCGACTTGCTGACGAGGTCAGCGGACATGGTTTTTCGGTATTCCTGATGCCGCTGGATCGTTCCGGCAAGACGCTGTACCGGGTTCGGGTCGGACCGCGTGAGTCGCGTGCACAGGCTGCAGAATTGGCCGGGCGCCTGACGAAGGCTGGCTATTCCGGCCAGGTGACCCAACAGTAGCCTGATGCCCGGGAGAGATCATGGTTGTCATTGATTACCTGCTAATTGCTGTTTTTGCGTTATCGGCGCTGATGGGCCTGTTCCGGGGGTTCGTCAAGGAAGCTTTGTCGCTGGTTGGGTGGATTGTGGCGGTTTGGTGTGCATGGCGATTCGGTGCAGCTGTCGCTGAATGGATTCCGAGCGTCGCCGACGACAGCATAATCGAGACCTGGGTCGCTCGGGTTGTCGTGCTCGTCGCCGTACTGATTTTAAGTGGATTGCTCAGTCGATTGATTGCTTTGTTGATTCATCAGACCGGGTTGTCCGGAACCGATCGTATGGTCGGCATGGTTTTCGGCATGGCACGTGGTGTCGTGCTGGTCGGCGTTGTTGTGTTGTTGCTGGGGGCCATCGGTTTCGATGCGGATCCTTGGTGGCAAGAGTCGAAGCTGATACCGTATGTATCACCGTTGGCCGAGCAATTCGGCGATATCGCCGGAGAGGGTATCGAGTTGATTGAAGAACAGGTCGATGGAGTTCCCCTCCTGTGAAGATTAGATTCATGATGATAAAGAAGGTTATTTATTCGTGTGCGGGTTAGTTGGCATTGTCAGTAATTCTCCGGTCAACCAGGCAATCTATGATGCGCTGACCGTGTTGCAGCATCGCGGTCAGGATGCGGCCGGTATCGCCATCGACGATGGCGGCACACTACGAACGCGCAAGGGCAAAGGACTCGTGCGCGACGTATTTCATACCCGCCATATGCTGCACCTGCGCGGTAACATCGGCATTGGACATGTTCGTTACCCGACGGCTGGTTGGTCGAGTTCCGCAGAGGCACAGCCGTTCTACGTTAATTCCCCGTATGGTTTGTGTCTTGCGCATAACGGCAACCTGACTAACGCCGATGAACTCAAGACCTTGCTTGTATCTCAGGATCGACGGCATCTGAATACCGGTTCGGATACCGAAGCACTGCTTAATGTGTTTGCCGATGAATTGCAGCGCCAGAATGGCAAGGGCCTGACTCCCGAGGCTGTATTCGCTGCGGTGGCCGGCGTACATCGGCGCTGCAGCGGCGGCTATGCCGTGATCGTCATGATCATCGGTCATGGTCTTGTTGCGTTTCGTGATACGCACGGCATCCGGCCAATTTGCCTGGGGCGCCGGGAGGACGAGCATGGCGGCGCGACCATGGTTGCGTCGGAGAGCGTCGCAATGGACGCGCTGGATTTCGAGTTTGAGAGCGATATAGAGCCCGGCGAGGCCGTGTTTATCCAGGCCGACGGAACCCTGCATCGGCAAGAATGTGCGCCGCGAGCCGGTTACACGCCATGCCTGTTCGAGTATGTTTATTTTGCTCGACCCGATTCAATCATCGATCGTATTTCAGTATATAAGTCACGCCTGCGGATGGGCGAGGCGCTCGCGGACAAAATTCTGCTCGAGAACCCGGAGCACGATATCGATGTCGTTATACCGATACCTGACTCAAGCCGCTCGAGTGCGCTGCAGGTTGCGCATCGGCTCGGCGTCAAGTATCGCGAAGGCTTTATCAAGAACCGGTATATCGGTCGTACCTTCATCATGCCGGGTCAGGAGATGCGCCGTAAATCCGTGCGCCAGAAACTAAACGCGATCGACCTCGAGTTTCGAGGCAAGAATGTACTGCTCGTCGATGATTCGATCGTGCGCGGTACGACCTCCAAACAGATTATAGACATGGCGCGTGATGCCGGCGCCAAGCGCGTTTATTTTGCCTCGGCGTCGCCACCCGTACGGTTTCCGAATGTCTATGGAATCGATATGCCCGCGGCCAGCGAACTTGTGGCCGCAAATCGAACCGAGGATGAGATCAGTCAATACATCGGTGCCGATTGGCTTATTTACCAGAACCTCGACGATTTGATTCATTCGGTGCGTTACGACAACAGCGATATCGACGAGTTCGATGCATCGTGTTTCTCCGGTGAGTATGTTACCGGCGATGTGACGCCGGAATATCTGAAGCGACTTGAGGTCAATCGTTCCGACAAAGCCAAGTCCAATCGTGAAGCATTGCGCCAGCGCCTCGAGGGTGATATCGAAGACGGTGACGATGATGGCGGTGGTATGGTGCCCGACTCTCAGGCAGGGGTTGGTTGATTGATGTGGTCGTCAATTAACCGGTGGTGACATGAGGCTGAGAATCTTTGTCATCGACGTGCATGACGATTACCGTAAGTTGCTAAATTATCATCTGTCGGCCCACTGGCCGAATTCGAAGGTCCAGCTTTATGATCCCGATGAATTCGGTCGCCTGCCCGCAGATTTTTCCGGCGCGGGTAACGATATCGTCTTGCTCGGAGATACGGTCGATGATGAGAATGCGCTCGACTGGCTACGCCAGTTTCATCGCGTGCCGCGATTCCCGCCGGTTATTTTTATTGGTAACGGTGATGAGCGGCAAATCGTCGCCGCAATGAAAGCCGGGGCGGCTGACTATATTTCCAAGAGGCGCCTGAATCACCGCAGGCTGATCGACATTGTCAAACCGTTTATTGGCCGTGATAACCCGTCATCCAGTTCCGGCCAGTTCTTCGTCGACCAGAAAAAGCTGGCTGATGCGGGCTTGCCGAATCTCAAAGGTTATGACCTCAAGCGACGACTCGCGATGAACGAGATTTCTTCCGTCTATCTCGCGCGCGAGCTTGCGAGCGATGGCATGATCGTCCTGAAAATATTGCGCCAGGTACCGGATCTTGGCGGCGAGACGGCATTTGACCGGTTTTTGCAGGAATATGAACTGATTGCCAAGATCGATCACCCGAACATTGTGCGTATTTTTGATCTCGGCATCGCCGATGATCATGCCTTTATCGCAATGGAATATTGTAGTAAGGGCAGCCTGAAACTGAAAATCAGGCAAGGGTTCGAACCGCTGCGCGCATTTCAGTTGATCCGTCAGATTGCCTCGGCACTCGCCGAACTGCATGACGCCGGCATTATGCACCGCGACCTGAAGCCGACGAACATCATGTTTCGCGAAGACGGTTCGCTGGTGCTGATCGATTTCGGCCTCGCAAAGCAGGCACAACTCAGAGCCGAGATTACGGGTACCGGTGAGATCTTCGGTACGCCGTATTACATGAGTCCGGAGCAGGGACATGCGGATAAAGTTGATGAGCGCAGTGACATCTACAGCCTCGGGATTATTTTCTTCGAGATGCTGACGGGCAGGAAGCCGTTTGAAGGTGGTACCGCGATGGCCGTCATTATTCAGCATCGACAGGCGCCGATTCCACGGCTGCCGGAAGACCTGGAAAAATATCAACCGATGATCGACCGGATGCTGGCCAAGAAGCCGGAAGATCGGTTTGCATCAGCGAGGGACGTTCTCGCCTGGTCGCCGGCCGGCGATGTGGATAGTTCGGCCGCGTTGTAGGGGAAGTGGGGCCAGGAGGGAGATTTTAGTCGCGATTCTTTGCTTCTTTGCGCACTTTCCCTGACCGGTTTTCTTTCTCCGTTGACCCCTCTGAAACGCCGCTGCCATA
>CAZVQW010000016.1:0-70423 GCA_964629475.1 uncultured Chromatiaceae bacterium
CGATTCGAGTGAATCGGCTGCTCAAACAAAGGCGGCTTATACTTCCTATTCGCGCTCTCGGCCTGATCGTCGATACGGAAGTGGACATTAGCGAAGACTGGCGCAAGGCCACCGTTGCAGCGGTTGCACGTCAGGACTGTATGCTGGCGATCAAGGGTATGTCACAGCAGGCAAAGCGAAGGCGCCTGTTTCGGGATGCCTCTGATTGGCGGCTGCTGCGTGACCTGGCTTGCCCCGTCTATTTAGTAAAGACTTCGCCGAATCGACGGGTACGCAAAGTGCTGGCCGCGATCAAACACCGTACGGAAAAGCAGGTATATACGGAAGCGAACGAGTTGATTATTCAGACCGCACGCGGAATTGCTAGCGGTCTTGGTGCCGAATTGCATGTAGTCACCGCATACAAGGATGATTTCCATTACCCGGACCGACAGAAATTTGCTGATCGCTGCGGCCTTCCGCGGAACCATGTCAGGGCTGAATTGGGCTCTCCCCAGGAGGCGATCACCAATGTGGCAAAGGAAATCGGTGCGGATCTGGTTGTCATCGCCAGGGTCGGCAAACCGGGCGCGAAGCGTGATGTTGGGCACACGGCCGAAACCGTCATCGATGCGCTGGAAACAAACCTTCTGGTGCTGCCGATGACGGAAAATGCGTAAAGATAAACTGAAGGCCTGTCAGAGGAAAATCGTATAAGCCGGATAAGCACCGACCAAGTTATCGCTACGGTGTTATGCGGGTGTACCGTTTAGTATCTGATCAACGCTGATCCCCAGGTTACGCCACCGCCGAAGGCTTCCAGCAGGATAAGATTGCCGCGCTGAATTCTTTCGTCGCGAACTGCCACATCAAGTGCCATCGGAACAGAGCCGGCGGACGTATTACCGTGGTCCTGCAAGGTAAGGATTACCTTTTCCATCGGCATTTTCAGTCGTTTTGCCGTTGCTTCAATAATTCTTATATTTGCCTGGTGAGGAACCAGCCAATCGATGTCCGTTCGCTCCAGATCATTCGCATCGAGAGTCTCATCAA
This sequence comes from uncultured Chromatiaceae bacterium, assembly GCA_964629475.1. Lineage (GTDB taxonomy): Bacteria > Pseudomonadota > Gammaproteobacteria > Steroidobacterales > SMWD01. Next base: position 1,033 of record CAZVQW010000016.1, read on the forward strand.
CGATACTTTCTAAACATCGTACGGCAACCTTGAATAATTCATTGCCTCGCATCGTGATAAAAGAGCCGTCGTAACTTCGCGTACGAAACTTCTCAGCGTCTCCGTAAGAAGCGTAGAGAAGTTTCCAATAATTGCCGTCCGCTTTCAGATGCGTCGATATGATGCCCGGTTCATCTGCCGGCTGAACTATGGCAGCTCCCGCACCGTCACCAAATATAACGGCAGTCGAACGGTCGTTCCAATCGATAATCCGAGACAATATCTCGACGCCGATGACCAATGCGCACTTGAATTTTCCGCCGGTGATGAATTTATCGACAATACTGAGTGCATAGATAAATCCGCTGCAGGCTGCCTCCAACCTGAAAGCCGGGCAAACCGGTATGCCCAATTGTTTTTGGAGTTGATATTCCATGCCCCCTGGCACGATATCGGGTGTCAACGTGCCGATCACGACCAGATCGATGTCTTCCGGCCCGACCCCCGCCGCATCCATTGCCTGGCGCGCTGCGATTTCGCATAGGTCCGTCGCCGTCTGGCCGTCGGCTGCGATGTGCCGTCGTTCGATACCCGTTCGGGTTCGGATCCACTCATCGGTGGTATCGACTATCTTCTCCAGATCAAAGTTCGTAACAACGCGTTCGGGAAGATATCGTCCTGTTCCTGCAATTCTAGAATACATTGATTGGCGCGATTTCCTTTGGGCCCTGCTAAGCGGCCATTGTTCAATCCGGATAGTTTAAAGACTACATATTAGAAGAGTGCGGATCGGATTATGTGCCCGGGGTATTCGGATGTCGATTCCCGGGCTATCTGCAGTGCATTTCTGTCCCAGCGGGAGATTAGCGGCACCGTGCCGTACCCGGTTGCTTTCCACCCGCGCCCGCGCGGGCCTGACGTTAATGAAACCGCATCATCGAGAAATCGAAGGTATTTACTTGCTTGTGCCAAACAAGTAAATACCGTATGATCAGCCCATGAATACCAACCGTATTCGCGAACACACCCCCCGCACGCAGGTGGAACGAACCGCCATATCGGATGCCCGCATGCTCGATGCTGCCGTACAACTCATTGTTCAGCGCGGTGCCGAAGGCACCACCCTGAAGGAGGTCGGGGAGATTGCCGGCTACAGCCGAGGACTGGCCGGGTATCGCTTTGGAAACAAGGCCAATCTTTTTTCCTTCATCGTTCGGTCTGTAGGAGATGACTGGCTCCAGGAACTGGGGCAGGCGGTCGAGCGCAAGGTCGGCCTGGATGCCATCCTCGCCGCAACCGACGCTCATTATCATTTCGTGCTTGAAAGCGCCGATCGAATTCGCGCGTTCTATATCCTCTGGTTTAATTCCATCGGACCGGACCTGGAATTCAAGCAGGTCATTGCCCATGTCCATGAACGTCGCCAGACCGATGTCGAGGCCTGGATCCGGCGCGGCGTGTCGGCCGGCAAAGTGCGCGAGGATATCGATGTCCGCGCGATCGCAGACCAGTTTTGCGCCACTATTATCGGTATTGTTTATCAGTGGCTTGTCGCACCCGATGCCCACAATACTATCGAGCGCCTTCATGAGGGCTTGAAACAACAGATGATCCGTGCGCTCGGTGAACCGGAGAGTGCTTAACTTTTCGCAATGCTTGAGGAGGCATGACTTATGAGCAGTCACGCGGAAAATATTCGCAAGGCAACCAAAGCCACTGCGGCCGACAGCCCGCTGCGGTTCGTGACCGCAGCTTCGTTGTTCGACGGTCATGATGCCGCCATAAATGTAATGCGGCGCTTGATTCAGGCAGAAGGTACGGAAGTGATTCACCTCGGTCACAATCGGAGTGTGGCTGACATTGTTCGCGCCGCTATTCAGGAAGATGCAGATGGCATTGCCGTTAGCTCGTACCAGGGCGGACACAATGAGTATTTTCGTTACATGGTGGACATGTTGCGTGAGCGCGATGCGGAGCACATCCGCGTATTTGCCGGCGGCGGCGGCACGATAACTCCGGACGAAATCGAAGGGTTGCAGGCTTATGGAGTCGACCGTATCTATAATCCGCAGGACGGGATGGAGCTCGGGCTGACAGGGATGATCGGCGATCTCGTGCAACGTACCGCGTCAGGCCGACAGCACAGTTCCGTACCGACGGTGTCGCGACGCGAAGATCATTTATCTATCGCTCATATGATCTCTGCGCTGGAGGATGGCGTCATCGATGATGCCATCCTGGACGGACTTCGTCGGGAATGGCAGATAGCAGCCGGACCCATCCCGGTCATCGGCATTACCGGCACAGGCGGCGCCGGGAAGAGCAGCGTGACTGATGAAATCCTGTCCCGTTTTGCGCAGCATTTCCCCGCTATGAACATTGCCGTACTGGCCGTGGATCCGACGCGCCGCCGCACCGGTGGCGCCTTGCTCGGGGATCGCATTCGCATGAACAGCCTGCGCAATGAACAGATCTACATGAGGTCCATCGCGACCCGTCGGCAGCACCTTGCCACCAGCGCGATGCTGGCGGATGCCGTACTGTTTCTGAAGTCCCTGAGCTTTGACCTCATCATCGTGGAAACCGCCGGCATCGGTCAGAGCGACAGCGAAATCGTAGACCTGGTAGACATACCGTTGTATGTGATGACCAGCGATTACGGGGCCGCAAGCCAGCTCGAGAAGATCGACATGCTGGACTTTGCTGAACTCGTTGTGCTGAATAAATTTGACAAACGGGGTTCAGAAGATGCCCTGCGGGACATTCGAAAACAGTGGAAGCGTAATCACGTAGCATTCGATGTCGACGACGACGATATACCTGTTTATCCGACCATCGCATGTCAATTTAACGATCCCGGCGTTACCTGGGTGTTCTCCCGGCTCTGCCAGATGTTGCGGGAACGATTTCTCACTGAAGGTAACGAATGGGATCCGGCGGTCGATGTCAGTATTCGCGAGCCCCGGGCGACTGCACTGATTCCCGGCAGAACGGTCCGTTATCTTGCGGAAATTGCCGATCAGGGGCGTTCGGTGAACGCAACGATCGAGACGTTGCGCAGGGTCGCTGACCGGGCCCAGCACTGTTATACGGCTCTGCAGGAACTCGATGACCCGAAACTCCCGGTCCGACTCGAAGCCTATGCCCGGGATGCGCTGACTGATGCAGCAGATCAGACGCTGACAACCTTGCGTCAGCGATACAACGATGCGCTGGACGAACTGGGTCCGGAAGCACTGACCCTGCTCTCTGAGTGGCCCGGGCGCCTGGAGAGTATTACCGCGGAGAAATACGAATATAAGGTGCGCGACCGGCTTATAGAAGGCGAAAACTATCGCGAGAGTCTGAGTCATCAGCAGATTCCTAAAATTGCGCCACCACATTTCGAAGCTTGGGGCGATTTACTGCACTTCCTGATGAAGGAGAATCTTCCGGGAAGTTATCCCTATACCGGTGGTGTATACCCTTATCGTCGCGCCGGGGAGGATCCGATACGTATGTTCGCGGGTGAGGGTGCACCGGAAAGAACCAACCGGCGTTTCCACTACCTGTCCCACGGACATGCCGCCGTCCGTTTGTCCACGGCATTCGACTCAGTCACGCTCTATGGGGAAGATCCCCACGAGCGTCCGGACATTTACGGGAAGGTCGGGAACTCGGGCGTTTCAATTGCATCGGTCGACGACGCCAAGAAGCTGTATTCAGGATTTGACCTGTGTGTGCCGACAACCTCTGTATCCATGACGATCAACGGCCCGGCTCCGACTGTTCTTGCTTTTTTCATGAACGCGGCGATCGATCAGCAGATCGAAAAGTATTTACGGGAATCCGGCAAATGGGCCGATGCTCAGAAGAGGATCGATGCCTACTTCGATGAGCGCAAGCGCCCCACCTATTGTGGTGACCTGCCGGAAGGACATGACGGATTGGGTCTCGGTTTACTTGGGATTGCCGGCGACAAGGTCGTGGACCGTGATACCTACGAGCGGATCAAAACCGCAACGCTGAGTGCGGTTCGCGGCACCGTGCAGGCAGATATCCTGAAAGAAGATCAGGCGCAGAACACGTGCATTTTCTCTACCGAGTTTGCCCTCAAGATGATGGGTGATGTACAGGAGTATTTTTCTGAGCAGAATATCCGTAATTTCTACAGTGTCTCGATCAGTGGTTATCACATCGCCGAGGCGGGGGCGAATCCCATTTCACAACTCGCTTTTACGTTGTCGAACGGTTTCACCATCGTTGAGTACTACCTTGCGCGAGGTATGGATATTGATGACTTTGCACCGAACCTGAGTTTCTTTTTCAGTAACGGTATGGACCCCGAATACTCGGTCATTGGTCGCGTCGCCCGGCGCATCTGGGCGCGAGCCATGCGAGAGCGCTATGGCGCAAGCCCGCGCAGCCAAATGCTGAAATACCATATTCAGACCTCGGGCCGCAGTCTCCACGCCCAGGAAATCAGTTTCAACGATATTCGCACGACGCTGCAGGCACTTTACGCCCTCTTTGATAACTGTAACAGCCTGCATACGAACGCCTTTGATGAAGCAATAACCACACCCACCGAGGCGTCAGTGCGCCGTGCCGTGGCTATTCAGCTGATCATTAGCCGGGAACTCGGATTGAATTTCTGTGAGAATCCGTGGCAAGGTTCATTCGCTATTGATGCGCTTACTGATCAGGTAGAGGAAGCGGTGTATGCGGAATTTGAATGCATCTCGGAGCGTGGTGGCGTCTTGGGTGCCATGGACACGATGTATCAACGGGGCAAGATTCAGGATGAAAGTCTCTACTACGAAAATAAAAAGCATGACGGTACCCTGCCTATTATCGGAGTAAATACATTTCTGCCAAAGGCGGGTCAGGAAGATGAAGTCAAGAAATTGCAGCTCATGAGGTCGAGTGAAGAGGAAAAGCTCGCACAGATCGATACGGTAAGAAACTTTCAGGCCAGCCACGCGAACGAGGCCGAAATTGCCTTGATGAAACTCCAGGATGTTGCCCGGGTTCGTGGGAACATTTTTGCTGAATTGATGGAAACCGTTAAATACGCATCTCTTGGCCAGATCTCAGCGGCGCTGTATGCGGTAGGCGGTGAATACCGACGTAATATGTGAATCGACAGACCGGAAAAAATTATGAACTATCAGACCTTGAAGTTTTCAGTCAGTGATCAGATTGCAACCATTACCCTGGACCGGCCTGAAGCAGCCAATTCACTGGACCTGCAGATGGGTAATGAGTTGTTGATGGTTGCCAATCACTGCGCGTCCAATGCCGACATCCGCGCGGTCATCCTCACCGCGGAAGGCAAAATGTTTTGCGCCGGCGGCGACGTTGCCGGATTCGCGGATTCGGATCGCCCGGGAGAACTGCTGCGGGCAATCACATCCGGATTGCATGCCGCCATCCAGCGCTTTCAGCGTATGGATGCACCCCTGATTGTCGCGGTGAATGGTGTTGCCGCCGGGGCCGGCATGAGTATCGCCGCGAGCGGAGATTTCATTCTGGCTGCCGAGTCCGCCAAATTCACCATGGCTTATACGCGAATCGGTTTGTCTCCCGACGGCAGCAGCACGTTCTTTCTGCCGCGGTTGGTCGGCTCGTTGAAAGCCAAAGAGCTGATGATGCGCAATGCGTTACTGACCGCCGCCGAGGCACTGGATCTAGGCCTGGTTAGCGAGGTGGTGCCTGATGATGAATTGATTGAAAGGGCGCAAGGCGCGGCCCGGGAGCTGGCTGCCGGACCTACCCGGGCATACGGTGAGATCAAACGCCTGTTGGCCGACAGTTTCAATAGCTCCCTGGACGCCCAGCTTGAACGCGAAACCCGGGCTATTGCCGAGTTGGCGAACCATTCGGAGGATGCGAGAAGCGGCATCGCCGCGTTCATCGCCAAAGAAAAGGTGGACTTCAAAGGCCGGTAGACGACTTCGCCGAACCGGTAGGTCGTGCACCGCGGCACCGGAATATTATTTTTCGCCTGACAGGTAGCGGTCCAGTTCAGTATGGAAGTGTCGCAGCCGCTGTTCCTGTTCGGACCACAGGGGTCCGGCAAATCCCCGCGACCGGATACCCGCCTGGACCACGGGCAGCAATTCGGAATCCTGGTCGAGCACGAGGCCCAGGTTGGGTGGTTTGCCAACGCCGGTGCGTTCCACGTCGGGACGGCTCTCGCCCGAAACATCCGTTCCTTCCGGCACACCCATCCAGCCCGGTACGGTGTAGCTGGGATCGTCACACGGTCGCCAGAGTGTCATCGTGTTATAGAAGAACCGCTCCGGATTCTCGGGGTGGGGCAAAAAGCGCATCAGGAACGCGCCCTCGGCGTGCAGACCGATCTGCACGTTGGGAAAAATACCCGTGGCCCAGCTGTCGGTGAGTTGACCGTCGACCAGCTCGGAATAATCCAGGCCGCAACGGCTCGCTCGCTCGCGCTTGGCGCGCTGAATCGTCTCGCGGACCTCACGGGCCGAATCACGATACTGCGTGGGATCCATGCCGGCCTCCTGCATCATGAAGGCGAGGCCCTCGTCGACTTCTTCCTGGTCGGTCACGCGGCTGCTTTTTACCGCCAGGGGAACAATCATGCGGCTGAAGCCATTGGGGTATAGATCGCACTGCACATTGAGATCGTTCATCACGGTCCGGGTCTCGGGATGCACCGCGTGGAGATGATAGGTTTCGTAAAAGGCGTCGATCCCGGTTTTCCAGTTCGCCGCCCATTCACTGATGCTATGGCGGATGACAAACATTTCGTCGAGATGGTAATTCTCGAGATAACCGTCCGGCAGGCCGATAAAATCATTCAGCGGTCCGGCCTCATCATCCATGTTGATAAAGATCAAACCGGCACGGATTTCACAGCGAACTTCGCGCATGCCGGGTTTGTGGCAGATTACTTCGGGGCGGACGGTGTCTTCGTCGGTGACGCGTTGCAGGCTGCCGTCCAGGCCGAACTGCCAGGAATGAAATGAGCAGGTAAACTGCGGAACACTTCCAAAATCGTTGTGGACCAGGCGATTACCCCGATGGGGACAGACATTATAGAAGGCCTTGATGTCACCACCTTCGGTGCGGGTGATGACGAAACTTTCACGGCCGAGATCGAAGCTGAAGTAGTCACCGGATTCGCGGACATCCGATACGACCCCCGCGATCAGCCATACTCGTGTCCACAGCTGTTCCCACTCACGCGCCATCCACTCGGGGCTGTAATAACGCTCAGGTCCCGGGCGCTCCGTACCGTTGTCGATGTAGGCGACCTTGGCCTCGAGGGAATCGGCCGGTGCTTCGGCGTTGACTGCCCAGCCTGAGCGGAAGTCGTAGGCCACTTTACACTCCTATATATACGTAAGTGCCCGAGGCACGCTGAATCGACAGTCAGTATAACAGCTGAAAAAAACAGGCATGACTGTTTTGTTTTGGTGTCGAGCGGCTGTCCGTGGGGCATCCGGTGGTTTAGTAACCCGTGCTGAAGATAAAATTAATTGTGTTGTGAATTCACAACAAGTCAGCAGAAGCACGCACAATCCGGAGCCGGTTTCGTTGGATTGTAAAGAAACAGTCCAGACTGCTTTTTTTTTGCCACGAATCGGGTTAGAGTGTCCGCGGAGAAATTCACGAGGGCGCGGCAACGGCTTCGCCCCGAGAATTATTTTGGCTCAATCGTCAACAGGGGGGATTCCTATGACGACGATCCGTACCCAGCTCACCACCAGCACGCGGCGCGCGACCATTTTTGCCAGCGTTGTATCACTTGTCATGTTTCCACTGCTGTCTTCGACCGTTGCAGCTGCGGATGGAGCCAAGATACTCGAAGAAATAACGATTCTGTCGAGTCGCCAGGCCGAAGCGACCGATGTTCAGTCGACGCCGGTGGCGGTAACCGCAATCGGAAAGCAGGATTTCACAGATCTGTTTGCTCACGATATCGGCGACACCGCCAAGTTGGTGCCGAATTTTTCGGCGGCGCAGATCACCGGTTTCAACGCAGCCGGGTTCGCAATTCGAGCCGCCTCGCAAACGGATATTCTCGTTTACTGGGAGCCGCCGGTCGGCGTGCTGGTTGACGATTTCGTCATTCCGCATATGCAGACGCAGTTGCTTGAGCCGTACGATATCGAGCAGGTTGAAGTGCTGCGCGGACCGCAGGGCACGTTGTTCGGCAAGAACACGACGGCCGGTGTCGTCAGCGTGCGGACAAAACGTCCGAATTTTGACGGGCTCGGCCTAGATGCCAGTGTGCGCGTCGGCAACTACGGACGAGTCGAAGGTCGCGCGGCGTTCAACTGGCCGATCATCGACGACAAGCTGGCATTTCGCCTGGCTGCTATAGCCCAGCAAAGCGATGGCTATTACAAGAACGGTAAAGTCAGCGAAGATGTGGCCGGTTTCGTCCCGCCCCCGGTCGGCGATTACGTCGGCGACGGCAGGGATCTCGGCGGTGATGATGTCATCGGTGGCCGCGCCAAGCTGTTGTGGACACCGACCGATAGAATCGACGTGCTGTTTCAATACGAGTATCTCCGGGACGAAAGCGACACGCCGCCAGCCGTCAACGAGACGAGCCCGGACTCCAACCAGCTATTTAACGCGTTTGGATTGCCCGGGGTAACGCCCGGCTCGTCGAATGCGATCGACCAGGCGGGCGTGACCTTTTACGACACCATCACGTCTGGACCTAACGCCGGACAATCGACCGGCCTGAACCTGGCCGGCGGCCACCAGATCGACGTCGACGGCTATTATCTGAATATCGACTGGAGCATTGGCCGCCTGGACCTGGTCTCCGTGACCGGTTACCGCGAGCAGGACTCCACTTTGCCCAGCACGTATACCGGCGAGGTTGGAAATGACAACCTCAGATCGATCTTCGATGCGACCCGGGATGACCAGCGGGAAACCTTCCAGCAGGAGTTCCGCATGGCGTCCGCATTCGACGGCCCGTTCAATTTCGTGACCGGCATTTTCTATCAGAACGATGAGACGAGCTTTAACGTATTGCAGTATCTCGGAATAACAGAACTCTTCGGAACCAATGTCCCGGGTGTGCTCGACGACCAGAATCCACTGGTCATTTCAAATAATCAGGAAATGGAATCAATCGGCGGGTTTGTCGATGGCTCTTTCGAATTTGCCGACACCTGGGTTGTCGCCGGTGGTGTTCGTTATACGCACGAGGAAAAGGATTTCTTCTCGCGTCCCGGTACACCGATTGTGTTGTACGGCCAGAGTCCGGGTGACTGGCCATTCGATCCAAATAACACGAGCGAGTTTCCCTGTGATGCAACCAATCCGTGTGAGACACCGAGTGCGGATTGGGATGAACCGACCTATCGGTTACTGGTCTCCAACCAGTTCACCGAAAACCTGTACGGCTATGTGAGCTTCTCTCACGGCTTCAAGAGCGGCGGCTACAGCGACCAGACCGGGTCCGCGCCGTTAACCGACGCCAATGGGGACCTGCTGCCGGCGTCCGCACGTCAATATGATCCAGAGGAGGCCGATTCGTTTGAAGTCGGTGCGAAGTGGGAATTCTGGGACAATCGCGCGCGGCTGAACACGGCCCTGTTCTATGTTGAATACACGGATATGCAGCGCGCGGCGATTGTGACGCAAGGTGCCTTGCAGGAAACGATCGTATTCAATGCCGCAGAGGTGCCGGCCTACGGCTTTGAGCTGGAGGGTTCTTTCCTGCTCTCCGAGCAATGGAGCGCGGGATTCAACGTGGGTTATATCGATGCCGAGTACGATAAGTTCCTGCTCGATACGGACCTGGACGGAACGGACGATACGGACCTGAGCGGCCGTGACGTGACGCGCACCCCGGAATGGCAATTTGGTGCGGATGTGACCTACGACACCCAACTCGGCAGCATCGGCAATCTGCGTGCCCAGGCGAGTATCTACTACCAGGATCAAAACACGTTTTACTATGCGGCAGCGGCGCCCGGCATCGATCCTCCCGGATTCGATCCGTCACCGTTCGATACCGAGATCGAAAGCTACACGCTGCTCGACGGGTTTCTGACCTACACGCACAGCAGCGAAAAATGGTATGCGTCGATCTACGGTAAGAACCTGACCGATGAGAATTATCACAATGCCTCGCAGTATGTCGGCGGATTGTGGACGTTCTCCACGTATGCGCCGCCGCGCACCTATGGCATAGAGCTCGGCATCACGCTCTGAGGCCATCGGGCCATGCGACCGAAAAGGCCGGCTATGCCGGCCTTTTCTTTGCGTCCATAATCGGGTCAACCGCGGGAGGGAATCATGAGCGACGCACAAAAACTAGCCGGCAAGGCTGCCATCATCACCGGCGCGGCCAGCGGTATTGGCCGGGCCACCGCAATTCTGTTTCTTCAGCACGGTGCCAAAGTATTCCTGGTAGATTTGCCGGAGCAGAACCTCGTAGACCAGTTCGACGATTACGATCACGCCCGGATGCTGGAACTGGACATTACCGAAGCTGATGCGCCCCGGCGCATTGTCGATGGGGCAATGGAAGTCTTCGGTGGCATCGACATCCTGATGAACAACGCGGGGATTGCCGTGGGTGCCGACCTCGAATCAACCACCGACGAGATCTGGGAACAGGTCATGGCGATCAACGTGACATCGATGTTCCGTATCTCGCGCGAGGTGGTGCCGCACATGCGCCAGCGGGGCCGGGGCCGGATCGTCAACGTGGGTTCGATCATGTCGGACATGGGCGGGCCCGGGTTGTGCGCCTACGGCGCCTCGAAACACGCCGTCGCCGGTCTGAGCAAGGCCATGGCGGTAGACCTGGGTGAATATCAGATTACCGTGAACTATCTGCAGCCCGGCGCCATCGTGACGGGACTGTCCGAACCGTTCTTCAAAGATCCCGAGTTCCGCGCCTACTGGGAAAACAAGGCACCGGTCGGTCGGCTCGGTCAGCCCGAAGACGTGGCGGCGGCCGCGTTGTTTCTGGCTTCGGAGGAAGCGGATTTTGTTTCCGGGCTGGGCTTTAACGTGGACGGCGGCGCTATCGTTAATTTCTGAGTGGGTTAATATCTGAGCGGGCCGCGCATTACGCGGCTTCGGTGCCGAACGGGCAGTATTCCTCGCGCTCCACCAGGTGCAGGATGAAGGACAGCTTCGCCATGCCGGCGATGATCGCCATCACCGTGCCCAGTTCGCAGATCTGTGCGTCACTGAAGTGAGCCGAGAGCCGCTGGTAACGTTCCTCGTTCATATCGCCGGCCATATTGGTCAGGACCATCTGCTCCGCGAATTCCAGCACGGACTTCTCGGCATCGGTGAACGGGCCCTGCTCGTAGTCATCCATGGCATCCACCTGTTCCTGCGTAATGCCGGCTTCCAGTGCGCCGGGCACGTTCTGTTTATTACAGGTACGACAACCGTGCACCAGTGAGAGCTTCAGACGCACCAGTTGCTTGTAATGGTTGTCGACGGCACCACCAAAAAACAGCTTCGCATAAAAATCATTCATGACGAAACGCAAGACCTCGGGTGCCTGGGCGAAGACCTCGACGAAGGAAGGTTCTCCGGTCAGACCGTTCAATGCATCCCAGGCCGGTTGGAATTCCGCCGACAGCTGCTCCCTGGGAATGCTGGCGAGTGGGGTATTAGCCATGACGTGCCTCCTGCGGTCGCCGCGGATTGATATCGATAGGTTCGTTTATCGGGCGAGGCCGAATACCGAAACACTGGCAATGTTCCGGATCGGTATGCCGCCCAGATTGTGTGTCATGCCGATGGATGGTGCGTCGAGTTGCCGGTCTCCTGCGCGTCCGAGTAGCTGCAGATAAATTTCATAGGCCATGCGCAGGCCGGAAGCGCCGATGGGATGGCCAAAGCATTTAAGTCCGCCGTCCACCTGGCAGGGCATCAGGCCGTCACGGTCGTAGACGCCGTCGAGTATGTCTTTCGGTGCATCGCCGGGTGTCGACAATCCGAGGTCCTCCATCACGATCAGTTCGGTGATGGAAAAACAATCGTGCACTTCCAGCAAATCAATTTCTTTGCGGGGATTATCGATACCCGCTTCGGCATAGGCGCGTCCGGCCGCCGTTCGGGTCGTCAAGGTATAGCTCCCGTCCCAGGAGGTGTGACCCGACTCGACGCCATTACTGGCCGCCAGTTGCAGAGCCTTGATCGCCACCAGATCGCGCTTGCCCAGGCTGCGGGCAACTTCCGGTGTGGTCACGATGGCGCAGGCCGCCCCGTCGCTGACGCCGCAACAGTCATACAGCCCCAGGGGATTGGCGACCATGGGTGCGTTCAGTGCCTGTTCGATACTGATGGCTTTGCGCAAATGCGCCTTGGGGTTCAGCGCGCCGTTCTGGTGACTCTTCCACGACACATGGGCCATGGCTCGTTTGAGATCATCCATCGAGATGCCGGTGCGCGCGCTATAGGCGCTGGCCAGCTGCGCGAACGCCCCGGGCGCTGTATAGCTGGGCATCCACAGGTCATCGAAACTGCCCTTGGTGCGTTCCGGCAGGCCGGCATATCCCGAATCCTTAAGCTTTTCCATGCCCAGGGCCAGGGCAATATCGCAGGCGCCGGAGGCGACGGCATAGGTGGCACCGCGAAGCGCTTCCGATCCTGTGGCGCACAGATTCTCCACCCGCGTGACCGGGACATTGGGTAGCCGCAGCGCCATCGATAGCGAAATTGCGGATTTACCGACGCTTTGTTCATCGTAAAACACACCGAGCCATCCCGCCTCGATCTGATCCCGCTCGATTCCGGCATCGTCCAACGCTTCGGTAAACGCCTCCAGCATCAAATCGTCCGGGCCAGCATCCCAGCGTTCGCCGAAACGGGCACAGCCCATGCCCAGTATGACCACCTTGTCGCGAATGCCCGTCGCCATTTCTATGTCTCCTGCACCGGCGTGGCTTTCCAGAAATACCGGGTAAAGCTGCGTCGATCGTCCACATCCTTGATCCTGAACTGCATTTCAACCGGCATGCCGATGCGCAGGGTACCCGGCTTGCAGTCGGTGAACTCCATCATGACGTTTCCACCGCCTTCGATTTCGACATTGCCATATTGCAGGGGCGGATTCGGGCAATACGCCAGCCAGTCTTCGGTGAATGACTTCACCCGGCCTTTCATGTCGGACAGCGAGACCGGTTCCTGGGTATCCAGTTCCCGGCAGTCCGGGTTCACGCAGTATCGGTTGCTGGGGAACTGCACCGTGCCGCACTTGCTGCAGCGTCCGCCGGCGAATCCGGTCACACTGTCACGGTTCCGATACAAAGCGGTCAGTGCGGTTCGATTATCGAACTCTGCACGGTTCCCCCAGTCCACCGCCACTGCACCTTGATGGGCCAGGTAACGCAGATAGCTGGTTTCCTCGCGACGTTGCTCCAGGTGGCCCGCGACGCCGAGCCGTGGGCGGTAATCGTTAATGCGCTCCGTGACCTCGAACAGGAATGCATCGACGCCCTGGCCGAAACCCACCAGCAGAATCTTTGCCCCCGGTGCCGCCTGTTCCAGGACGCGCGCCAGCAGGAGCAGCGGATGGGTGGTACCCGTATCCCCGCATTGGGCAACAAGATCATCTGCCAGTGCCGATTCCGGCAGGCCCAGGGTCTTGCACAGCCGCCCGGCCACGCGGGCGGGGCATGGGAATATCACATGGTTGATTGTTTCAGCACTGACCCCGGCTTCGGTCAGCAGGGGTTGAACGGATTCGGGAATGAGCTTGAAAAACCCCTCGTCACGGAGCCATCGGCCTTCTACCGTGTAGTCGAATCGATCGCCCCGTGCCCGGTAATGGTCGACCAGATCGCGGCTGATGGCGCGATGGGCGAGTGCGCGGGCCAGTAGACCGTCGCCGTCGCCGACCCGCATTGCCGTGGCAGCATGACCAATCTGCATTTCCTGCGGACTGGCCGGACGGGCATCGCGGCAGTCGCTTGCGATCACCAGAGACGTGCCGTCGCCGTCGCGCAGGGCGTTGGCCAATGCGGCGGTGCCGGCGCGCAGCGAGGCGGTCATGTCCAGTGTATTGATACATTCGCCGAGACCCAGCGCGGCCACGATCACGGCCGCATTGTCCCGGTCCGCATAGGGCAGCGTTGTGGATGCCAGCAGCAGGTTTTGTGGTGGATCGAAATCGGCCAGGTTGCTGTCCCGGGCGGCGGCCACCGCCATGGACAGACTGTCTTCGTCCCAGGCGCGAATCGCCCGTTCCCCTTTTCCCTGGGCTTGCAGGGCAGGATTCGCCCAGGCCATGGCATCGGCAATGATTTTGCGGGGCAGTCGGCGTTGCGGAACATAGGCGCCGAAAGCCAGTATGCCACGCTTGTTCATGTCCAGCCTTCCCGGGCCCATTCGATGATCTGCGGTTCGATACTCTGTAGGTTCATTGCAAAAGTATACGAAGCGGTGGGGTTGAAAGAAACAGGCCTGATTGTTTTTTCCCGTGGGCTGCGTGTGATAATGTTTTCAGCTGGGCAGATCCGGGGACCTTCATGTCTGACATCATTCTGCACCATTTCGAATCCTCGCCTTTCGCCGAAAAAATTCGGCTGGCCCTGGGGATGAAAGGCATAACCTGGAGTTCCGTCCAGATACCCATGGTCATGCCTAAACCGGATCTGACAGCCTTGACCGGCGGCTACCGGAAAACACCGGTCATGCAAATCGGCGCCGACATTTACTGCGATACCCAGTGTATCGCCCGGGAACTGGAGCGGCGTCACCCCGAACCGAGCCTGTTTCCCGCGGGCAACGAGGGTCTGGCCCTGGCCCTGTCCGCCTGGAGCGATAAGGTGTTCTTCGCGCCCGGGGCCGCATTGTCGATGGGCACCAACCCGGATATTCCCGAGTCGGTCCTGGCGGACCGCAAGGCGTTTTTCAACTTTTTGGATTTCACAACACTGACTGATGATCTGCCGCACCTGTACGGTCAGCTGCGTAGTCAGGTGGCCCTGATCGAGCGCCAACTCCGTGACGGGCGGAATTATCTGCTTGGTGAAGACCCGGCCTGGGCGGACATTTTGGCTTATTTCCCCGTGTGGATGGTCCGGGCCAATGTCGCGGGTATCGATGAACTGTTATCCGGTTTTAAAGCACTGGTCGACTGGGAGGCGCGCATTGCAGCCATCGGTCATGGCGAGCGCACCGATATGACGGCCGGGGAAGCCATCGCCATTGCCCGGGACTGTGTAGCCGCGAGCGAGGTGCGAATCGACGCCGGGGATCCCCTTCGGTTGGAAGCAGGATGCCGGGTAGAAGTGTTACCGGACGACTATGGCATCGTGCCGGTGCGGGGTGAGTTGATACAACTGACAGTAGATGAAATTGCAGTTCGCCGGGAGGACGAGCGGGTCGGGGAGGTCGTGGTGCATTTTCCGCGCATCGGTTATCGCGTCGAGTCCGGCTGAGAAAATGGTCACGAAAATTGGCGGATCGGTGCCGGGTGCTTTCTTCACGGCGGAAAACCAGATCTAATCTGATTTCTTGAATAGTTTAATAACTATATGATTGAATTTTATTTTTTTCCTTCACCAAACGGTTTAAAGATTGCCATTATGCTTGAGGAGTGCGGTCTGGCTTACGCGGTGCAGCCGGTAAATATCGGTCGCGGTGAGCAATTTCGCCCCGAGTATCTCGCTATCAATCCGAACAACAAGATCCCGACGATCGTGGATCGGGATGCGAATATTTCGGTGTTCGAATCCGGTGCGATCCTGATGTATCTGGCCGAAAAAACCGGTCGGTTTCTTCCGGTCGCCTCACAGGCGCGACTGCAAACCGTAAGTTGGTTATCGTGGCAGGTGGGCGGGCTGGGACCCATGGCGGGTCAGGCCCATCACTTTCGGGCTTTCGCCGACGAAAAAGTGCCCTATGCAATCCGGCGATACACGGACGAGTGTAACCGCCTGTACGGCGTGATGGATCGGCAACTGAGTTGTCAGGAATACCTCGCCGGAGAATATTCCATCGCGGACATCGCATGCTGGCCCTGGGTCGTGCCCCATGAGCGCCAGGGACAGGATCTGGGCAGCTTCCCCAATGTGAAGCGCTGGTTCGAGGCCGTTGGTGAACGACCGGGTGTCCGGCGCGGCTTCGCCCTGGGCCATGAAAAACAGATGGACCGGGAAGGCTATCGTTTTCTGTATGGACAGACCGCGGACATGGTGAATGAACAGTCTGACAGGTTGTCCGGGAACGACACGGAGTCGGCCACATGACGGGTATTATTCTGCACCACTATGATGCCTCACCTTTTTCCCAGAAGGCGATGCGTATGCTGGGCCTGAAAGGTCTTGCCTGGCGGTCGGTTCAGATGCCGATGATTTTGCCTAAGCCGGAACTGGTCTGCCTGACCGGTGGGTACCGGGGCACGCCCGTCATGCAGATCGGCGCGGACATCTATATCGACACCCAGTGCATAGCCCGGGAGCTGGAGTGTCGCTTCGCGGAGCCGACATTCTTCCCCGGCACGGATCGCGGCCTGGCCTACGCGCTGGTGAAGTGGAGCGACCAGTTCTTTCAGGCGGGCCTTACTATGGCGCTGGCCATACTCGGACCAGAGTGGGATCAGGCCTTTGTAGAAGATCGCAAGGCGATATTTCGGAACATGGACTTCGCCAACCTGGACCGCGATGTGGAACACGCGATGGCACAGTTGCGGGCGAGTGCGGCGCTACTCGATGCGCAACTTGCCGACGGCCGCGCTTTTCTGACGGGCGACGAACCGGCTCTGGCGGATATTCAGGCATTCGGCGTGCCCTGGTTTACTCGTGCCGCCATGCCGATTACGGCATCACTGCTGGCGCGTTTTTCCAACTTGCCGCCCTGGGAGGCACGGGTCGCGGCGCTGGGTCAGGGGCAGCGGGAAGAAATCCCGGCCGCAGAAGCCCATGCAGAGGCGCGCAATGCTGACCCGGATCTGTCTGGTGAAATCGATACGGATGAGCCACAGAATTTGCGGGTGGGGTCGCGGGTCAGAATCGATGCCGATGACTTCTCATCGCGGGGCGTTGTTGAAGGCGAGGTACTGAGAACGTCGGCCCTGGAAATCGCGGTACATCGGCGCACAGATGATCTCGGTGATCTGGTAGCCCATTTTCCGCGTCTGGGTTACCGGGTGACACCGTTAGAATGAAACGTGGTAAAAATACCAACGAGGTCAGAGTTCTTTTTGAATCTGCAGGTTTGATTTTCGGTTTGGTACACAAACAAAAGAGACGCTGACTCCATTTTTTTATTGACCGGCTGAATTATGGATTTCCAACTGACAGCAGAACAAGAGCAACTCCGCGAAGCGGCGCGACGCTATGCGCGCGATAAGCTCCCCCCGGTCGCTGAAGATCTCGAGAAAACCAACCAGGCACCGTCCAGGGCGTTATTGCAGGATTTTGCCGGGATGGGTTTTCTCGGTATTAACGTTCCGGAGCAGTTTGGTGGCCTCGGCCTCGGAAATCTGGAAGCGCTTATCGTCCTTGAGGAGTTCGCTCAAATTTCATCTGCCGTCGCGTTTCCTGTTTTCGAATCCATCGTGGGTCCGGTCCGTGCAATTGAGCGATTTGGTGATCCGAAGCTTGCCAACGAGGTGGTGCCGGCGGTTTGCCGCGGTGAAAAAATCGTGGCTGTATCCATGTCCGAACCGCAGGCAGGAACCGCACTTACGGATTTGAAAACCCGTGCTGAGGTGCAGGGTGATACTGTGGTGGTTAACGGAACGAAGCGCTGGTGCTCGGGTGGCGGGCACGCCGATGGCTACGTCGTGTACTGCCGCATGTCGGACGATCCCGGTGCCCGCGGTATCGGTGCGGTCTATGTTGAAAAAGATACGCCCGGGCTGAGTTTCGGCGCGCCGGAAAACCTGATGGGGTTTCGCGGGATTCCCTCTTCGGACGTGTATCTGGACAACGTTACCGTGCCGTCTCACCATGTGATCGTGCCGGCGGGGGGCTTTGGTAAACTCATGGAAGCCTTCGACCTGGAACGCTGTGGGAACGCCACTATGGCCCTCGGGCAGGCGTCCGGAGCCCTCGAGGACGTAGTCGCCTACGTTCAGGAGCGAGAACAGTTCGGCAAGCCTATCGTCGAGTTTCAGGCCGTGCAGCTGAAGCTTGCCGAGATGCAGATGCAGGTCGATGCCGCGCGTTTGAT
Source organism: uncultured Chromatiaceae bacterium (assembly GCA_964629475.1). Classification (GTDB taxonomy): domain Bacteria; phylum Pseudomonadota; class Gammaproteobacteria; order Steroidobacterales; genus SMWD01. The sequence continues at coordinate 19,147 of CAZVQW010000016.1, forward strand.
GATCTATCGCGCGGCCTGTAATGCCGAGGACGGGTTGCCCAGTATTCTGGACTCATCCGTGGCGAAATGTTTCGCAAACGAAATTGCGCGAACGGTGACCGGCAACGCATTGCAACTCATGGGAGGTTACGGGTATTCGAAAGAGTACGCGGTAGAGCGGCGAATGCGGGATGCGTGGGGCTGGGGTATCGCCGGCGGTGCGATTGATATTCAAAAGGTTAATATTGCGGCCGCGATGGTTGGCCGGCGCTTCGATCAAAGAAAATAGTGCGGTCGATGTTCAGTCATTCAGAGATAATTCCGGGGACATTCTACTTATTTGTGGCTGGTGAGCTTGATGGTAGCCGACCGGGTTAACAAATAAGTAGAATGTCCCCGGAATTATCATAGTTTATAGACGCTTGTTGCGGTGTCGTGGAAAAGTGCCGAACGTTCCGTGTCGGAAAAATCCCGGGTCAGACGTTTGAAGGCATTCCATAAAACCGTATACGAGCAGGAAACCCGATCGACCGGAAAGTTGCTTTCGAACATGCATCGCTGTGGACCGAAAAGTTCGATGCAGGCTCGATAGTATGGTCCCATGCTCTTCGCCAACTCGCTTGAATCCGGTGGCGATTCCCGCTTGTGCCAGCCGAACCCGCTCAGGGACATGGTGAGTCCGCCGAGCTTGATGAAGACATTCGGGCAGCGGGCCAATTCGGTGAGCGAACTTCGCCAGAGGTTGAAGATCTCTTCACGCTGATTTGCATACGGCCCGATACCCAGTGGTCCGCCAACATGATCGAGGACGATGGTCGTATCGGGAAAAGCCCGGGCAAGATCTGTTACTTCGGGAATCTGGGGATGGTAGACCCACGCATCGAACGAGAGACCCAGTTCGGACAGGCAGGCAAAACCCTCCCGAAATTTCGAACTCTGCAGCAAATCCGGGGGCGGGTCGGTCTGGGCATTATGAATCCGCTCGCTCGCATCCCAGGCACTCATGTGGCGGATCCCGCGAAACCGATCGCTGGCTTCCAGGTGAGCGGAGAGCACCGGTCGAACCGCAGTGCCCAGCGCCAGATCCGCAAACCCGACAATACCCGCGGCCACTCGTGGTGTCCCCGTTTTTGTTTGCCGGTTAGCCATCAGCCGTTCCACATACGCAGTTTCGTCGACAGGCCGCATCGCCTCGGGGCCACTCTTTCGCCACCGGTGCCGGCACTCGACGTAAACTGTACTGGCGACTCGGTGGCCGCCTTGCAGATCGTCAAGAAACTCATCGACAAGGTAGCGGCTGTTCGGGTAGTCCCACAGATGATGATGGGGATCGCAGATCAACAGATCAGGCTCGATCGGTTCTTCTGGTGTTGGCCTTGCGGTTTGATCAATCATGACGGATAACGTCAGTTACATTATCGGCATTCAGAGACGGGTCAATGGATGAATCTAGCAGTAGACGATTGGATGGCAAAGTCGCCATCGTAACAGGTGCCGGCCAGGGAATTGGTGAGGCCATTGCCCGCCGGTTTGCCCGTGAAGGGGCGCTGGTCGTCGTCAATGCGCGAACGGAGGCGAACATCAGCCGCGTGGTCGACGCGATTATCGATGAAGGGGGGATAGCGCACGCCATTCCCGCCGACATCGGCAACCCCGTGGGGGTGAGCGATCTGCTCGATGGTGCGGTGGCTCGATTCAAGCACATCGACATTCTTGCCCATAACGCAGGAATTTTTCCGCATAACCCGCTGGAAGATATGGACGACGAGATCTGGGCGAAGGTTATCGATGTGAATCTGACCAGCGCCTATCGTTTAAGCAAAGGCTGCATACCGGCGATGAAAAAACGCGGCAGCGGACGAATCATCTTTTCTTCATCAGTACAGGGTAATCGCGTGGCGGTGCCGGGATGTGCACATTATGCCGCGTCGAAGGCCGGACTGAATGGCTTTATCCGCGCGGCGGCCCTTGAGCTTGCAGAATATAAAATTACCGTGAACGGTGTAGAGCCGGGCCTGATACTGACGCCGGGGATCGAAGATGCACTCTCGCAACGGCGCCGGGAATCGATGGCTCAGTATGTGCCGATCAAGCGCTGGGGCGAACCCGTGGAGGTGGCTCACGCGATGTTGTATCTGGCGAGTGCGGAGGCCGGTTACGTGACCGGGCAGACGATCATCCTGGACGGTGGCGCCCTGCTTCCGCAAAGCGGTGCATTCATGGTGTAGGGTCAGGGGTCACGAAGAAACGGGGTCAGAGCCCATTTCGAATCTACGGATTCAGTTTTGAGTTTGGCGCTAAAACGAAATGGGCTCTGACCCCATTCCACCCAAGGGTTGCTCCCGATGCAAGAGAAAGTGACGACGCTGGATGAGGCCATTGCGCCGATTCGCGATGGCGACGTGGTTGCGTTACAGAATATGGCGACCCAGGCTGCGCCCATGGCGCTGGTGCGTGAGTTGATCCGCCAGCAGAAGCGGGATCTGGGGCTGGTCGTGCTGGTCGGTGGTATGGCCGTGGACTGGCTGGCCGGCGCAGATGTGATCAATCGGTTGATTGGTGCGGCGGTCACGATGGAGCAGTTTGGCTTGTGTCAGCAATATCGGCAGGGCGTGGAAGCAGGCCGAATCAGGGTAGAGGAACTGTGCGAGACGGTGTTGAACGCGCGTCTCGGCGCTGGTGCCAGAAATCTGCCGTTTCTCCCCACACGCGGAGCAATCGGCACCGATCTGATTGCCCAGAACCCGGAGAACATGAAACTGATCGAGGATCCGTTCGGTGGGTTGCCCGTCGTGGCCTGCCGTGCACTGATTCCGGATGTGGCCCTGGTGCACGCGCATCGGGCGGATCGGTTCGGCAATATTCAATACGAGCCGACAATTCTGTGGCCGGACATCGGCATCATGCCGAAAGCGGCAAGACGTGTGATTGTCAGTGCCGAGGAGATCGTCGACACGGAAGTGCTGCGTCGTAATCCGGATCGCACCATACTGCCAGGTTTCATGGTCGATGCGGTGGTCGAAGTGCCGTATGGCGCTCATCCCACTTCTTTTTTCCCCAACTATGGTTATGACAGCCGCTTTCACCGCGAGTGGGCCGAAGCTGCGCGGGATCCGGAACAGGCGACGGCATTCATTGATCGTTATGTGCGAACTCCGTCCAGCCAGCGAGAGTACCTGGATGCAATCGGTGGCGTGACTGTCCTCGAACGAATCGAGAGATGGGAGGAGGACCGATGACGATTGACTGGCGCGATAGTCCTCCGGCCGGTGACTATGCGGTTGATGAATTGATGATTACCGTACTGGCGGATCAGTTTCACAATGGCGATCAGGCCTGCAACGGAATGGCGTCTTTCCTGCCGGTGGCGGCATTCATGCTTGCAAAGCTTACCCATGCACCGGAACTCGTGTGGCTGGCGAGTGCTGCCGGGCTGGAACCGAGACCTGAGCGTATCCCTGCCTCTACCCTGGAAGCACCTCTCTGGCGCGATTCCATCATGTATATAGAGCAGTACGGTGATTTCTGGAATTTCGTCCTGAACGGTCGCTGGCTCGACAAATTTTGTGTCGGTGCTGCCCAGTTGGATCAGTATGGCAATGCCAATAACTCGGTGATCGGCAGTGACTACCACGCGCCGCAAGTCCGGTTACCGGGCACGGCCGGACTGGGCGACATGGGGTCAATCGGTAAAAAGCTCTACTACTGGAACTCCAGTCATTCGCCGCGCAGCCTGGTGGAGAAAGTCGATTTTATCAGTGCCGCGGGCTTCCTGGACGGTGGCGACGCACGCGAACGGCTGGGTCTGGAGGGCGGACCCCGGATCGTGGTGAGTAATCTAGCCGTGATGGATTTTCATCCGGACAGCAAGCGAATGCGACTGAAATCCGTGCACCCGGGCGTCACTGTCGAGTCAGTGCAGGAGGCGACGGGGTTTGAGCTGTTGCTGCCGGAGGGTTCTATCGCCGAGACTCGATCGCCGACCGAGGCGCAGGTTCGACTGATCCGCGAAGTGATCGATCCGGATGAAATGCGCAAGAGAGAATTCAGTCGCGGGCGCTGAACTTCGGCACGGTGAAATCTTCTGACCACGTTTCGAAAACCACCTCGACGGGCATGCCGATCCTGACGTGCTCCGGATCACAATCGATCACATTGCTCATCATGGTCGGGCCTTCGTCGAGTTTGATCAACGCGATGACGTAGGGTACATCCGCGGCGTAGGCTTCAGAAACGGCGTGCCGGACAATAGTGAAACTGATCACCTCGCCGCGCCCACTGGCCTGGATCCATTCGACCTGGGTGCTCATGCAGTCCGTACATAGAATCCGGGGATAGAACTGGTAATGCCCGCAGGAATCGCAGCGCTGAATCAACAGTTTGCCTTGCCGGCATCCTTCCCAGTAAGCCGCTGTTTCAGGAGTCGGTTGAGGCAGGTTTCTGCCACTGGGAACTGTCATTCGCCTGCCTCCCTGCCGAGAATGAGTGTGGCGTGACTGGACATGACGCCGCCCTGCGCGTGTGCGAGCGCGATCTCTGCATCTGCAACCTGGCGATTACCCGCCTTGTGCCGCAGCTGCTTCACCGATTCGGTCAGCGCAAACATCGAGCCGGGATTGCCCGAATGGCAGTGAGACAGCATACCCCCGTGGGTGTTCACTGGAAGCTGGCCTCCAAGCTCGATTTGCCCGGCTTCGACGAAGGCGCCGGCTTCTCCTTTCTCGCAAAAACCCAGGTCCTCCAGTTCAATCAGCACGGTAGGCGTGAAGCAATCGTAGAGTTGGGCCAGGTCGATGTCGCGGGGGCCGAGGCCGGCCGTTGCATATGCCCGGCGCCCTGACTCCACGGCGGCCGAGGTGGTCAGGCTGTGGGCCTGGCTGATGTGTTCGTGTCCGTGGCCTTCTCCGGCACCCAGCAGGTAGATCGGGTGGTGTGGGAAATCGATCGCACGCTCGGCGGAAGTCAGGATAATCGCCGCGCCACCGTCCGAGACCAGCGAACAATCCAGCAGGTGCAGCGGATCGGCGATCATGCGTGAGTCGAGCACGTCCCGGACCGAAATGGGTTCTTGCTTCTGCGCCTCGGGATTTAGCGCGGCGTGTTTACGGCACACGACGGCGATCGATGCGAGCTGTTCGGGGGTCGTGCCGTAAGTCGCCATGTGTGCCTGCGCGATTAGCGCGTAGAGGGCCGGGACGGTGGGGCCGTAGGGTGTTTCGAACTGGGCGTGGCCGACGGAGGACTGTGTTGCCATAGCCTGTTCGCGAGAGAAGCCGGTGAGCAGGTTGTCGGCCATAGCAATCAATACGGTTTCGCAAACCCCGTTTGCAATTGCTGCTGCAGCATGATGGACAGCCGAGAAAGTGGTGCCGCCACCCGCGCCGATACTGACGCAGTAGCGTGGAAAAATCTGCAGGTATTCGGCAATTGCCTCGGCGTGATACATGTACGGCTCAACCATCGAATTACCGGTGACCAGGCCATCCACCTGCTCCTTGGAAATTCCGGCATCCTCGAGCACGCGGCGAGCGGCGTCGACACAGAGCTGAGTTGCGCTGAAATGTGGAACTCTGCCTACTTTGGTATCGGCTGCGCCAACGATGGCGACTTTCCCGCGCAACGAATTCACGCGGAATCCGATGAGTTCGCCGCGAAGGTTACGGTGGCAGCACCCGGGGTAATAACCTCATCCGCTGCATTTTTTACAAAAAGTTCAAGTTGCACCGTGTCTGTTTCCGGTTCAATGGAAAGTACTCTACCGCCGGTGCGCAGTACTTCACCAATAAAGGCTGCTTTTCGATTCGAGTACTCGATAGAGACGAGCCTGCCGTCGTCGCCGAGCCATTCGATGACGCACTGGGCCAACCAGTCGCCCATCAGCGGCCCGGCAATGACCAGACCGGGATAGCCTTCCGCTTCCGTAGCATAGGGGTAGTCAAAATGTATGCGATGGGCATTCCACAGCGCTGCGTTGTAAAAGAACAGCTGCACGTTGTCGGGTTTGAATTCCCGTTCGGGCAGCGGATCACCGGCCGTGATTGTCTTCATTCTCGACATTCCGGTTAACGCATGATCCGTGTTGTCGTTTCGGTCAGAACCGGCGATCCGGATTCGCTCTCGACCTTCATGACAATTTCATAAAAAATCAACGGCCCCTGGGAGCCCTGTTTCTCGAAAATTTTAGTCAGGGTGCGTGTGGCGACCAGGACGTCCCCGGCAAGAATCGGTTGGTGGTACTCAATTTTCAAACCGCCGGCCATCGCCCGTTCAAGTGGAAAATTCGGCACGAGGGAGTCGATTGAAACGCCGTCAGGTGTCAGTTGGTCGAGCTCCACTACATCCCAGAACAGGGCGATATGAAACATCGGCGGGGCTTCATCACCGGTAAGATATTTCTGCAGGCGCTGGCCGGTTGCTATCGAATACTTGCGGATGTCACGTCGGGTGACCAATCCGGTTTCTGGCGGTGCGGATCGCCCTATGTGTGCCAGCAGGTCTGCCGTCAGTAGTGAGCTCATCTGTAGATTATCGCTTAGTTCGTCCGGTCCGGGTTTGCCAATCTCAGCATTTCGGTACGGAAGAGGCGGTGTGCATTGGGTAATCCCAGGCGCTCATCAAAAAACGCGGCGGTGAGGAAGCCGATCAGCACAGAGTACGCTATTTCAGCGGTATCCCGGGGGTTGCCGGAACCGCGCAGTGACTGCAGGAACAGTGCCTCCAGGTATTTCTTGAAGGCCCGGTCCAGTCTGGATTTTTCCCGATGCAGTTTCTCATCGTGGACGGCAGCTCCAAAGCATTCGAGCATAAAGCCGATTTCGGATGTACTCATACCCTTTTCGGCGAAAAAAAGTTCAGCGAGTAAATCAATCTGATGCTCCGGACGCTCTGTAAGGAAACTATTGATACGCTCGAGAAGGCGGCCCGCCATATCCTCGAAGTAGTACTCGAGGATCGCGTCCTTGCCACGAAAATAGTACAGCAGATGGCTGGGGGACATTCCGGCAACCCGCGCCACGTCCGCGAGCGTTGTTTTCGCGTAACCCTTCTCGATCACACAGTCGTGGAGTGCAGTCAGAATGCGCCTGCGTCGTTCTCCGCCACGCGCGTTTGCGGCTTTGTCTGGAAAATCAACTTTCGCTGCATCTTTCACAGGGTTCGTACTTATAGTTTGCAGGATTCACCACCGTCGATGACGAAAACCCCTCCGGTGACGAAATCGGATTTGCTGGAAGCCAGGTAGCAAACCAGCGGGCCGATCTCTTCGCTTTCGCCCATGCGCCGGACGGGAATCTTGCGTAAGCGTCGCTTGAGAATATCGGGAGAGTCCAGCACGGCACGCTGGGCGTCGGTGGCAAACGCACCGGGCGCGATGGCATTAACCTGGATACCGGTACCGGCCCATTCTGCTGCCAGCGCCTTGGTGAACTGGAGTACGGCGCCTTTGGAAGTGGAGTAGGCCACCAGCGTTGCTTTTCCGAGAATGCCCGAGGTTGAAGCAATATTGATGATCTTGCCTGAACCCCGGGAAGCCATATGGTGGCCGGCGGCGCGGGCCAGGGTAGCGGGGGCCGTAATATTCACTGCCAGTACTTCATCCCACACCCGTTTATCCTGTTCGAGAAATCGACCAGCCGGTGCGATCCCCGCATTGTTCACGACGATGTCGAGATGCCCGAATGCATCGATGGCCTGGCCGGGCAATGCTGCGACCGCATCGCTGTCCAGCATGTCGCACGGAGCGATCCGCACCTTCTCAGGCTCGATGGATTCCAGTTCGCGCAATGCGTCAACGGAGCGGGCAACGGCCAGTACCCGAACCCCCTGTTCGATCAAAGCAATCGCCGTGGCCCGGCCAAGTCCGCGACTTGCCCCGGTCACGACAGCGACTTTGTCAGCGAGTTCAAAATCAATCACGGGATTTCCTCGGTGAGTTGCCGGGCGATACCGAGCCGCAGGACTTCCGATGCACCCTCATAAATTCGCATGGGACGCGCCTGTCGATAAAGTCGCTCGATCTTCGCATCGCGAATCAGACCAAAACGACCCATCATCTGGACGCAGCGGTCCACGACCCGCGATGCCATCTCGCTGGCGGCGAGCTTTGCCATGGACGAGTGATGCAGGGAAGCGGCGGGATCTTCTTTTGCGAGTGAAGCCGCCCGATAGGTCAGGAGCCTGGCCATTTCCACTTCGGTCCAGCTGTCAGCGAGCATTTGCGCCACGGGACCCAGGCGGGCCAGCGGCCGGCCGAATTGTTCACGTGTCCTCGTGTGGCGGACCGCTTCTTCCAGGGCAGCCTGGGCCAGGCCGATGGCGGCGCCGGCGACGGACACCCGGAAAACGCCGAGGGTTGCCAGCACCAGATCCATACCCTGGCCTGCTTCACCGAGGCGCGCATCCTTCGGTAACACAACATCTTCGAAGCGGACATCGCCCAGCACATGCGGCGCGATCAGTTCCGGCGTGGGTGTCACCGCCACGCCCTCCGTATCGGCCGGTACCAGTAACATCGAGAATCCGGACTCTTCTTTGGCAAACACAACATAGAAAGCTGCACTGCCGGCGTTGGAGATGAACGACTTCGAACCTCTGAGCAGCAGTTCGTCACCGTTGTTTGTGATTTCCGTCGTGATCGCTTTCAGGTCTGAGCCGGCGTCGGGTTCCGTCAGCGCGAGCGCGGCGAGTGACTCGGCCTTAGCAACCTGCGGCAGCCAGTGAGACCGTTGTTCAGGTGATCCGCCCACGGTGATGGCGTAGCTGCCGATGCCTTGCAGGGCGAACAGCGAGTCCAGGTGGGATGAGGTTGCCATCAGGACTTCCCGTACCACGCAGATCGCCAGCGGATCCGGCCGTGCCGAACGTCCCCCGAACTCGGCGGGCACCGTCAGTTCACTCAGACCGCTGGCCTGCAAAGCCGAGAGAACGCCGGGATGGATGTCGTTGGAGGCATCGGCTTCGGCCGCCAGAGCATCGATCGATGCAGTCAGTTCGCGGGCTTGCCGTTGAACTTCGAAGTACTCGGCATCCAGTGTAAAATTCATGGTCCCGGTCTCCGATAGTGTCGTGTGCCGGTTTCTCCTGCGTGATCCATCGTGAACGCGCCGTTACTTTTTCGTACGCCCTTCGAACTGTGGTCGCCGTTTCTCCATGAACGCGGTCGCTCCTTCCTTCATGTCCGCGGACCCGATTGCCTGTACCAGCATGCCAAGGCCACTCAGGTAAGCGTCGCGGCACTGATTCCACCAGACGTTGGAACTGATCTTGGCAATTTCGAGATAGCGGGGACTCATGTACAACAGTTCGTCGGCCCATTTCGTGACCTCGTCTTCCAGCTGGTCGGCCGGAACCACCGCATTAATCAAACCGAGGTCGAGTGCTTTTTCCGCCGGATAACGCCGACATAGAAAAGCGATTTCCTTGGCTCGCTTCTCACCGACAGACATCGCCAGGAAATTTGTACCGCCCAGTACCGGCGCACTGCCGACCTTTACGCCGGTCTGGCCGAACGTTGCATTCTCCGCCGCGATAGCCAGATCACAGCAGACGACCAGTTCATTTCCGCCTCCGGCGGCAGCGCCATTGACGGCCGCGATGACCGGACGCGGGCTGGTTCGGATTGCTTCATACAGACGCAGTGATCCGTAAAACATGCTGCGTAACTCGGCCGGGTCCGGATCGCTCAGGTTCGCCAGGAAGCCCCCGGCGCAAAAGGCTCGTCCGGTTCCGGTGATCGCTATAACGCCGCTGTCTACCGCGCCCTCAATCGCTTCGATAAGGGCCTGTGCCATCTTCGCATCGTAGGCGTTCATGCGATCCGGCCGGTCCAGACGAATCCATGCCACCTCACCCCTGCGTTCCACTTTGATGTCAGACATGTCTACCTCGGTTTGGTAATCGGGCCAGGGGCCCGTGATCTATATCGTTTTTTGTCCCTGTACTTATAGAGGGGGTTTGCTGCCACATCAGAACTTGACAACTTGACATATTCTGTGAAATATTTGAACAAAGTTCAAGTTTGCAGAGACGTTGCGGGGGCAAGGTCTGCAATGTGGATTGATTCAAACCATCCAATCTGGGGGGATTAAGGCTATGGGTTTACTCAAGTACTGGGGTTATCGGGGCGCAGCCGTCGGGATCGCCATGATCATCGGCATGTCGACGCCTGTCGTGGTGGTTACGCCCGCACAAGCGGCTACCGAAGAAATAACGGTCATCGCGCGAAAGCGGGAAGAGAACCTGCAGGATGTAGCCCTGTCAGTCAGCGCCATGGGTCAGCAGGAAATCGAGGCCAATTTTGCCACTGACCTTCGCGACCTGGTTTACATCTCGCCCAATACCGTACTTGACGACACCAATCAGGGTCCGGGCGGTGTCGCCGCGGCCTACATTCGCGGCATCGGCGTATCCGAAGTTGAGAAGAACTTCGATCCGGCCGTCGGCGTGGTCGTGGACGGCGTTTTTCGCGGCACGATGACCGGCAGTATTGTACGGGCGATCGATCTGGAGCGTCTGGAGGTGCTGCGTGGCCCGCAGGGAACATTGTTCGGCCGTAATACCATCGGCGGCGTCATCAACATGGAGCGAAGCAAGCCGACCATGAGTCTGGGCGGCAAGATTCGCGCCAGCTATGGCAACTACGAAACCTCGGTGCTGGACGGAATTGTTAATTTTGGTAACGGCGACACTTTTGGTGCCAAGATAAACGGTGCCTACCATAAGCAGGGCGAAGGTTACTTTACAAACCTGAACAATGGCAGAAAAGACGGCCAGTATGAATATACTGCGGGTGGCATCAACCTGTTATGGGCCCCGACCGACGGTCTGGAGCTCGAATGGACATCGCAGATCGAGCGTACCGATCAGGACTCGAATCAGCTGTTGAACAACGGTCAACCGGACCAGGCTTTTTGCCTGTTTTTCGGCTGGTGTGCTCCGGATACCAGCACACCGGTTTCCGGCGACCGCTACGATGTCCTGCAGGAATATGAGAATTATACGTGGCCGTTCGGTGCGGCTGATAGTCCGGACTTCGACCACAACGGTCTGTCGCCTTACGATTCGAGCTTCGACGCCGATACCCATCAGCTGGAAGTGCGCTGGGACATCAATGATGCCTACCGTATCGATTACATCGGCGGCTACTGGGAAACCGAGGAAAAGGTTATTACCGACTGGGATGGTGTAACAGATTTGATTTTCCATACGGATCGGCCGGCGGAATACGAGCAACTGACCAACGAGCTGCGCCTGACCTACGATGCTGGCGGTAGATTGGTGTACACGGTGGGTGCATATTACTGGGATTCCGAGTATGAAATCCGGTTGCTGAGCTGGATCGCCAACGGACCGGGTGATTTCCTGGAACTTCCGCAAACCACCCAGCAGGATAATGAATCCATTGCCCTGTTTTTCGAGGGAGACTATACGCTCGGTGACAATTGGACATTTACACTGGGCGGTCGCTGGACCGAAGATGAAAAAACGACATCCCAGGCAGGCGTCGTGACTGCGTCTGCGAAGGAAGACTGGAATGAATTTACCCCGAAAGCCGCTTTGAAATATCAGATCAACGATGCGTCGATGGTCTACGGGCTCTATTCGAGGGGTTACCGCGCCGGCGGGTTCAACGGTCGCGTGGATGGCCTCGACACTGCAACCGTGCCCTACGATCCGGAGACGGTCGATAACTTTGAAATCGGCTACCGTTCGGAATGGCTGGAACGTCAACTGATTTTTAACGCCACCTTGTTTTACATGGATTACAAGGATAAACAGGAAGAGATTCAACAACCATCTGCAACCAGTGGTACGGGCCAGGTCACACGCGTGGTTAATGCATCCACGGCGACCATATCGGGCGCTGAGCTGGAACTCACCTGGCTGGCTACAGAGGGCTTGCTGTTTCGCACCAATCTTGGGTATCTGGACGCAGAGTACGATGATTTTCTTGTCGATGTAGGCACACCAGGTAATCCGGATTTCCAAGATTTCTCTGGCCTTGATTTCCGGCGCGCGCCCGAGTGGACCTTCAGCCTGGTCGGGGAATATGGGTGGCAGATGGGGCCGGGGTCGGCCATGTTGCATGCTGGCGTGCGCTACCTGGACGATCATGAAGTTGATTTCGCCAACAAGCCTGAACTGCACAACGATTCACAGATCCTGGTTGATGCATCATTCAGTTATGACATCAACGACTGGTACGTAAGCGTGTTCGGACGCAACCTGACGGATGAAGACGGTTACCAGATCGGCTTCGACGTCGCAGGCTTGTGGTCATACGCGGCGCCGCGGGCGCCCCGAACGTATGGGGTCGAAGTCGGTTTCCGCTTCGGCGAATAGCCGGGTAGTTTGAAAACGGGGCGGGAGTGTAAATTCGCGGACCTGACCCCGTTTTCAGGTTCGCTTGACCATTGCCAGTTACCTTTGTTGGGTATAGGTTGGCAGATAGTCTGTGCGCAGCGCACCGGCCAAATGATACGGAGAAAATCACATGTCAGACGCACCAAAACCAAAATTTGATCCGGTCAAGCTCGAGCAACTCAATGTGGCCACGGATTATCCGATGGAGGAGGATGAGTTCAAGAAACTCTTCTACCACAACTGTTACTGCGAGATGGCCCACGTTAACTCAAAGGGCTTTCCGATCGTCACGCCGATGTTCTATGTGGTAATCGACGATATTCTGCACATGAGCAGTATCCAGAAGTACCGCCATAAGGTGCATCACCTGGAGAAAGACCCGCGGATTTCAGTGAGTATTCACAACGACGGTTCGAACGTTCGTCATCAGAAGGCAATTCTGATCATCGGTCACACGGAAGTGTCCGCGGAGCAGGAATTGATGAAACGGGTGCACTGGGAAATCATCGACAAGTATTTCAATGAGCTCAAGACCGACGAAGAGCGGCAAAATGCGTTTACTGCCGTTCACACTCCGCTGCGAACCATCCTGAAAGTCATTCCGACCAAGATCATTACCTGGGATTTCGGCAAGATGCTCGAGGCCTATGATCCGGGCGTCTGGTTCGGCGAGGCATACAATATGGTCAAGGATCTCTGAGTGTAGCGACAGACCTGAACGAAAAAGCGGCAAGCACAAGTCCGCAGGAGGGATATGCTATGGGTCAGTGGGACGATAAATTCGACAGACACGCAAAGAAGTGGGCGTCCTGGACGATGCAGGACTACTCTCAACCGGATCGGGTGCTGACCAGCATTATCGAAGACAAGGCCAGGCAGTATCCCGATCATGTGGTGTTTCAGTTTCGCGATGATCCGCTTACGCTCGGCGAGTTCAACGAACGCATCAACAAGGCAGCCAATGGATTCCTGAAGCTGGGTGTGCAGAAGGGCGACAAGGTGGCGATCATGCTGCCGAACTGTCCCGAATTTCTTTATGCCTGGTTCGGGCTCAACAAGATCGGTGCAGTGGAGGTGCCGATCAATGTGGCGCTGAAGGGAGCCGGGCTGACCTACCAGATCGACCAGTCCGATTGCGTGGTGCTGGTGGCCGACACAGAGTACCGGGATCGGCTGGATGAGATTTCCGGTGACCTGAAAAAACTCAACCACGCGGTATTTCTGACCACCGGCGACGCGGATCCTTCCGTGCCCCAGTGGCAAGGCGTGGAAGGTCTGAAGTTCGCGGAACTGATGGATCACTCGGCCGCTTCGCCGGACGTCAGCGTGCATTACAGTGACCTGGCGACCATCCTGTATACGTCGGGTACGACCGGCGTGTCCAAGGGTGTGATGTTCAGCCACTACTACTGGTATGACGTCTGGTCGGAATCGGTGAAGTACTCGCGGTACACGGAGGACGATGTGCTCTATACCGGCCTGCCGTTTTTCCACGGTAATGCCCAGGGGATCACCATCGGACCCGCCATCCTTGCCGATGCAAAGGCAGTTATCGTGGAGCGGTTTTCTGCGAGCCAGTTATGGGATGACTGCCGGCGCTGGGAATGCACCGAGGCCAACTACATCGGCGGCATCATTCCGATTCTGCTCAAGCAGTCGCCGCGGGAGAACGATGCCGACAATCCCGTGCGGTTAATGGTGGGTGCTGCGGCGCCTGAAGAAGAGTGGAATGCTTTTCAGGAGCGCTTCAACACGAAGATTCTGGAAGTCTATGGCATGACCGAGTGCTATTGTTGCCTGGTCAGTCCTTACGATGAACCCCGCGCGGGTGCCTGCGGCCAGACCATTACCGGTTGGGACGTGAGGATCGTCGACGACGATGACAACGAGTGTAAGCCGGGAAGCCTCGGCGAATTTATTGCCCGCTCGAACAAGATGCACGTGGGTACGACGGGCTACTACAACAAGCCCGAGGCGACCCTGGAGTTGTTCAAGAATGGCTGGATTCATACCGGCGACCTGGGCCGGATGGATGAGGATGGTTACTTTTTCTTCGTGGACCGGAAGAAGCAGGCGATACGTCGTCGCGGCGAGAATATTTCATCCTTTGAGGTGGAAGCAGTTCTCAGTTCTCATACGGGTGTGCTGGAATCCTGTGTTGTTGGCGTACCGTCGGATGTCGGCGAAGAGGACGTCAAGGCGGTCGTGGTTCTGAAGGAAGGGCAGTCAGTAACGGAGGAAGAACTGATTCGCTGGTGTGAACCGCGGATGGCTTACTTTGCCATTCCCCGTTACATCGCGATCCGTGACAGCTTGCCCAAGACACCCAGCGAGCGGGTGGAGAAATTCAAGCTCAAGGCGGAGGGGATCACCGACGATTGCTGGGACAGGGAGGAAGCCGGCATCGAACTGCAGCGTTAAGAGAACCAGAAAGCGCAGAACAAAGTGTGAGCAGAAAACCCGAAGTCGTAACGCGGAGACAACTGATCGTGGGAGCGGGCGCGGCAACGGCCTCGCTGGGTGCCATGACGTTGAGTTCCTGTGATGCCCGAACCGGTCGCCAGTGGGATCACCAAGCAGACATCGTGGTCGTGGGCAGTGGGGTCGGGGCCTCGACGGCCGCGCTGGTGGCACACGAAAACGGCGATTCGGTCCGGGTCGTTGAGAAAGCCCCAACCTTCGGCGGCACCTCGGCCAAGTCCGCGGGCGTGTTATGGATTCCCAATAATTTTACGCTCAGGGAAAAGGGCATCGAGGACCGGAAGGAAGATTGTCTCGAGTACATGGCACGTTTCACCTATCCGGAGCGGTACAGCGCGACCGGTTCTAATCTGGGTCTGAGCAAAGGTGAATTCGATCTTCTCGCAGCTTTTTATGACAATGCCGCGGATGCGGTCGATCGGCTGCGCGCGGCAGGCGCACTGAACCTGGCTGAATGGCGGATGTTCCAGCTGGACCGTTCGGCCACCGATTACCTGGACCATGTCCCGGAGAACAAAGTTCCGACCGGTCGTGCGCTTGGCCCTGTCACCGATGACGGTGGCATCGGTCTGGGGGTGCATATGATGGAGCAGCTGGACCGTGCACTGGCGGCTCGCGACATACCGGTTTTTCTGGAGCACCGCGTAGTCCGGCTGGTACTCGACGCAGCAGGTCGGGCCATCGGCGTGGAGGCCGAGACTGCGGCGGGGGTGGTTTCTTTTCGGGCGCGCAAGGCCGTGATCTTCGCCACCGGTGGATACGTCCACAACCCGGCGTTTCTGGCGCAATACCAGCGCAATCGACTCTATGGTTCCTGCGCCAGTCCGATGGCCACCGGTGATTTTATTAATATCGCCGGTGCCGCCGGCGCCCGATTGGGGAACATGTCGGGCGCCTGGCGCACCCAGGTCGTGCTGGAGGAGGCGTTGGTTAATTCGGTATTGTCGACCGGCGTGTTCTTTCCGCCGGGAGACTCGATGTTTCAGGTCAACCGCTACGGTATGCGAGCGGTTAATGAGAATCGAAATTACAATGATCGGACCGAGGTGCACGGCGTGTACGATCCGTCCGAAGCGGAACATCCGAATCAACTGATGTTCATGATCTACGATCAGCGGACCGCCGAGGCCTTTGCCGGTGTTTATCCATTGCCCGAGCAACCGTCCGGTTCGCCGCTGGTGCTGGAAGGCACATCCCTGGAAGCACTGGCCGAACACATCGAACAACGCCTGGCTGAGATTGCAGATCAGACGGGTGCATTTTCACTCGCCCCGTCTTTTGCCAGTAACCTGAAAGCAACTGTCAGTCGCTACAATGGTTTCGCGCATGCCGGCACGGATGAGGATTTTCACCGCGGCGCCAGCGCCTATGACAGTGAGTGGTACCAGGTATTTTCTCCGCAGCGTGCGAATTCCGGCTGGCCGGCGAACGAGAATCCGAGCATCACCATGCATCCGTTGCGCGACAGCGGACCCTACTACGCGATTATTCTTGCCGCCGGCGCGCTCGATACCAATGGCGGTCCGGTCATCAACGCCGGCGCACGTATTCTCAACACCGATGACGAGCCGATTCCCGGACTCTATGGGGCGGGCAACTGTATCGCCAGTCCGTCGCGTGAAGCATACTTTGGTGCCGGTCATACCCTGGGCATGTCACTTACTTTCGGCTATATCGCCGCCAACGCTGCCCATCGCGAGTCGCGGGATTTGGCATAGACGGATGGATGTCTGCGGAGGGATCTATATATGACTTTGGTTGATGATGCGCAAACGCAAATCGCCGCGCTGACCCAGCGTATCGATGAGTTGGAAAGCCGCGCAGCGTTGCGGGATTTGGTCACTGACTATTGCCTGGGTTTCGATACCCATGACTGGGATCGGTTCATCTCGATCTGGCATGCGGACGCTGTCTGGGAAATCGGCCCGCCGTTCGGTACTTTTGCGGGGCATGATGGCATTCGCAAAGCGGTTCAAGAAGTTCTGTATCCTGTCTGGCGCGAGACCCACCACCTGACCACGAACCTGCGACTGAACTTCGATGATCCCGACCATGCTCGTGGTGTTTGCAATGTCGATTGCATGGGTGCGACTAAAGACGACATAGTGCAAATGATCAGTGCGACTTACACGGATGACTTTGAACGGCGCGATGGAGTCTGGAAGATTGCCCGACGCAACGTCGTGATCCATTACTTCAATCCGATTCCCGAAGCCGAGATGAGCTCGCCGGCAGCGGCCGAGTGACCCACCGCGAATCGATCACACACGCAGAAGAGTTTGATGCTCCGGCATCAGCGGTCTGGGATCTGCTTGCCGATTGGGGCGGCATTGTCGACTGGATGCCCAACAACGCTATTGCGAGCCTCCGACTTGAGGGCTCGGGTGTTGGTGCAGTTCGTCATTTAATTACCAGACAGAATGTCCCCCTGTCCGAGAGGCTCGATGCTCTGGATCAGGAATCCGGAATTCTGGCGCTGTCCCTGGTCAATGATTTACCGTGGGGGCTGTTGTCGTATCGCGCGAAAGGGCAGCTCGAAGCTCTGTCCGAGACAAAGTGCAGGCTGACCTGGCAAGGTACCCCGGAACTGGCGGCACGCGGGCCGGAATACGACAGGGTCATTGTGCTGCTGAAAAAATCATACGCCAATATGTTTTCCGGAATCCGGCGTGTAGTAGAAGCGGCTTGAGCGTGAATGAGTTGTGATGTAGGACTTAATTACCTCCTGCAGGCCGGTTGTATCTATAGTCAATCGCGTCGATAGACCGGGTCGCTCTTGCTGCGTTCACCGCGAATCTTCAGCACACTGAACATGCCTTCGTCCCAAATGGAGGCATTCGGGAGATTCTGGTTCCAGTCCATCACTACAGTGCGGCGCTTAATTCGCCAGTCGCCGTTTCGTTTCTCCAGTTTGTCGATATATCGCCCGCCGTAGAAAAAGTCCTGGGGCCCCTCAGTTCCCGACTCGACACCGAGTGCCGCCAGATAGGTGGGCCCGAATACGTCACGAATTCCCTCCGTAGTGCTCTTGGACCGGTGATACGCCAGGAGATAAGCCTCGGTGTAGGCGATATCACCGTCGATTTCCATATGTACATTGCAGATTGCATGCTGGGTGACGTCGAACCATTTCTGGATCTCGTCAATAATGAACACCGCAAACTCCTGGGCATTACCATTGAACACGCCGTGCTCGTCATAGCCATCTGGCCAGTAAACGGTTTTCATCGCCTCCACGTCGCACCGGTCCAGAGCCCGACAATATCGCGTCAGCACATCGTAGATTTTCTGCCGATCAATGATCTCCTGAAGTTCTGCAGGTAATGTATTCACCATTTTCAATTCTCCCTAATTCTTCGCTACAGGGCCCACTCGAATGTCTGTTTTCTGGTCTTGCTCAGGTTTCATGGACTTCCTAAAACGGGTTGATAAAACCCGCGTAGGTGCGTCCCTTATGCTCGTATATGGACAGCGACCACGCTGCATGACGCCGTATCCAGCCGAGCAACTCAACCGCACAGTCAAACCGTCGCCGGTAAGAGTGTTTCCCAATGTCTGTCGCCGATCAGGCCTTGGGCCCGGACGCGTGTGCCAACTCGCTAACGAGCGTTTCCTGTAGCTTGTATTTCTGAATTTTGGTCGTTGACATCGGCCAGTCCTCGACGAAACGGACATAGCGAGGCAGCTTGAATGTTGCAATTTTCCCGCGGCAATAGTCGATGATCTCTTCGGCGGTACAGCTCGCCCCAGGTTCGAGCTGAATAAAGGCTGCTACAACCTCGACCAATTTTTTATCGGGCACGCCCACGACCTGAACCAGCTGTACCGCCGGATGGGTGCACAGGTAGGATTCGATTTCCACGGCCGCAACATTCTCTCCGCCCACCTTGAGCATGTCCTTGATGCGTCCGTGGTATGAAACCCGACCCCCGTCATCGATGGCGCCGAGATCACCAGTGTGAAACCATCCGTCTGCATCGAAGACCTCTGCGGTCTTTTCAGGAGACTTGTAATAGCCCTCGAACAGTGAAAAACCTTTTATCGTGATCTCACCGCGCTGGCCGGGCGGCGACACCTGTCCGGTTTCGACGTCAACGACCCGCAGTTGGACACCGCAATAGGGTCTGCCACAGGTGTGCGCGCGGGTCTCATCATCCTCTTCCGCGCTGCCGTTGCAGGAGACTCCGGAGGCTTCGGTGAGGCCATAAGCACTGACGTGTACAGCCTGGGGCAGCACTTTCATATTTGCCTTGAGCTGATCCGGCGGCGCCACGTTATTGACCAACCGAACCTGGCTCATTGCCTCGGCGTCGAAATCCGGATGGCTGACGAGTGCCGACATGATCGTAGGGAAGGCCGTAAAAAGAATAGTGGGTTTCTCGGTCGTGATGGCATGCATTGCCGTGTCAGCCTCGAAATGGGTATCGGTAATGAATCGCCCGCCCGCCCAGATTGTGGCGAGCATCGGCAACATCGCACTCATGTGGAACAGGGGTAACGGGTCCCACTGGCGGTCTTCCGAGGCAATCCGAAAGCGGATGCTCATTTCCCGGGCATTGCGCACCAGCGCCTCATGACTCAGCCGGCAGCCCTTGGGCTCGGAAGTCGTCCCCGAGGTGTACATCATCACGCACGGCTCGCGGAGCGCGATCTGACTGCGAAGCTGCCGCATCTGCTGGTGGTCGATTCGGTCCTGATAGGCCTTAAACTGACCCCAGGTGACCACCCCGGCGTGCGGCGAGTCTTCCATCATGATAATGCTGCGAAGCTTGGGCGCCGAGTCCAGCGTCAGAGTAAGTGGATCCTCTGCGGCCTCCAATCCGGGCAGGGCGCCGTACAATAGTTCGACGAAATTTACGTAGTCGGCAATGCGATCGGTCGTAAACAGAAACTTTAGATCGGCGTTCTCGACAACATAGGCCAGCTCGGTGGTCTTGTAGCGTGCGTTGATCAGAACAACAACGGCACCGCTCAGTGCAATCGCGAACAGCAGCTCCACCATCTCGACAAGATTGGGCGATAAAATACCCACGTGCTCACCGGGTTGGACACCCAAACCCTGTAGAGCCTGGGCCCGCTCACAGGCGCGGTTCGCGAGCTGCGCATAAGTTAGACGCTCATCCGGAAATATCAGTGCTTCTTCATCTGGCCATCGCTCTGCCGCACGCAACAGCAGATCGCCGAGAGTCGTCACTTCTATCAGTCGCTGATCCATGGAGTCTCTGCCCTAAGCTGATTTCTGATTCGCTTTGATGCCACCACTCAGCAAGCCATCGAGTTCCTGTGTGAGAAAATCGAGTAATCTTCTTGCGCTCTCGCCATCCGGCGGCAGACTGTCCAGCACCATACCCTCCATCATATAGAGGGCGAGATCGATTGCGGTGCGTAGCTCATCACGGTGTTTGAGCCATTCCGGAAACAATTCCAGCGCGGCGTAGTAGCATTCTCGTTTGAAGGTCTCCTGGGCCGGTCGGAAAATTGCATCCAGTTCAGGATCCCGGCGCGCAGCAAGTCCCAGGTCGATGAAGACCATGAATATCGGGTGATTGATGTGATGCCACAAAGCCTCAATGTTGGCTTCGGTCTTGGATTGGTCAGCAGGGATATTGGCAGCAGCCTTGCGAAAGGCCGCCAGCCGCTTCTCGTGGAGATGCTCGATTGTCGCCTTCATGACGTCTGTGCGGGAAGGGAAATGGTGCCGCATCGCCCCCCGTGAAATGCCCGACTCCTCTGAGATCCGGATGTACGTCGTATCGTGATACCCGTATTTCACCAGGCACCTGATCGTCGTTTCGATGATTGCCATCTGGGTCGCCTGGCTCTTGCGCACCTGCCGACCTTTGGTCTTGCGCGGCGAAGTCACGTTTGTCTTGGTACTCATGAATCAAAATCCTGGTCAGTTTGACAAGGCCTCGGATCAAATTTAACGAAAAGCCGGTATAACCTCGGCGCCGAAGCGGCGGATGCAATCGAGATGGTGTTCGTGTTCGGGGCCGTAGGCAAACCGGAAGGTGATGATCAGGTAGTCCATGGCGAGTTCTTCCTGCATCCTGCGGATCGCTGCAATACACTCGTCCGCCGGACCCACGATGAATCGGTCGATACGATGCCTCTCGAAAACGAAATCCTCCTCCCGTTCGACGTCTGTCAGGGTTGGCTCCAGCTCGGTGATAAATCTGGGCACTTTTTGAAAATACATCCAGTGGTCCGCCCGGACGACGGGCCACCAGGTTTTCTCTACTTCTTCGAGGGAATCTGCGATCCATCCATCGCGTAGCAGTACGACTGAAGTCTGCTGCTCTGTTCCGTGCTGGACGGCGGTCTGCCGGTAAATCTCGGTCCAGTGCTTCAGCACGGCCAGGTTGTGGAGTGGATCGGTTGGCCATGGGCAGCCGTAGCGAGCGGCACGCTGCACGCCGGCCTCGGACATGGCTCCGATCCATAACTGAGCGTTAACGGGTGTCGGGCGGAGCTTGCCCTTTACGTCATAGAACCGACCGTGGTGTTCGAATTCTTCGCCGGTCCACGCTTTTTGCAGCAACTCAATTGCCTCGTCGAATCGGTCGGCCTGACCTTTCTTCTTCAGACCCATGAGTTCGAACTCGGGTGCGAAGTTACAGGCTCCGACGCCTAGTCGCAGTCGGCCGCCCGCCATCTGATCGACGACGGCTGCAGCCTCTGCCGAAATCATTGGGTTGTGTAATGGCAGCAGGTGGATAGTCGTTCCGATCTCTACGCGCTCAGTCGCTGCGGCGAGCGCGCCCAAGAGGGGGAATGGATTCGGCAGATAGCCGTCATCCATCATATGGTGCTCGGGCAGAAATACGCCGTCGAAACCAGCCTGTTCAGCAACCCGGGAAGTCTGGATCGTCTCGTGCATGCGCCGGCCGATGTGCGCCCCATTGGGCGGATCCTGGACCCGGAAAAGTACCCCGAACTTCATCCGTCGCTCCTGATTATCCCTCGCGCTCGGCACTCGTACCTGATTGCGTCAAAAAAACAGCCAAGAAAGTCTATATTAATCACGGAATGAGCACCAATGCAAACACCAACTCACGACAGGATTAGATTATAAAATATTGATTTATAGTGAAAAATATACTTGCAGAAATAAAATCCTGAATCGATCAGTGTGATAAAGACCTCTAATATTAAACAGCCATGATTGCATGTATTTTACCATTAGGATACCTTTGACGCCAAGCGGAGTTCGCTAACTCTGTTACCCGCTGCGGTCCGCTTGCCAGCTTTAGGGGTCGGAACTGGTCATGAAATATTACTGTGGGGTTGACACCGGCGGAACGTTTACGGACTGCGCCATCATCGATGAAACCGGCGCCATAACGATCGCCAAACGTCCTTCGACACCCGACGATTACTCCGTCGGCGTATTCGACGCCTTGGGGGCCTGCGCCGGCAGACTCGGCATTGCTATCGAGGACCTGCTGGTCAATACGGAACACCTGTTTCTCGGCACAACTGTCGGCACCAACGCGCTCCTGCAGATGAAGGGTGCCAGAACCGGCCTTATCACCACCCGCGGACATAAGGACAGCCTGCTCATCATGCGTTCGGCCGGCCGGTCAATCGGCTTACCCATCGAGCAACTGCTGCATGTCTCTCGTCACCAGAAACCGACACCACTCATTCCCAGGAAGTTGATCAAAGAGGTCAGCGAAAGAATCGACTGGAAAGGCGACGTCTTTCTGAATCTGAATGAAAACGAAGCGGAGGAGGCAATCCAGTCGCTTGTTGAAGAAGGGGTCGATGCAATCGGTATATGCTTGTTGTGGTCGATCGTGAACCCGGACCATGAAAAGTTGTTGAAGGACATGGTGGGGCGGATCGCGCCGGATTTGTTCATCAGTTGCTCTCACGAATTGATCGCCAAACGGGGCGAATACGAGCGGACCGTCGGTACGGCGATCAATTGTTTCATCGGTCCGGTGATGAAGTCGTACATTGAAAAGGTGGAGAGTAAAGCCGCGTCACTCGGCTTCGCCAAGCAGATTCTCGTTTTACAGATCACCGGCGGTGTTGCACCTGCGGCCGAGATCGTGCGATCACCCCTGTATACGATCAGTTCCGGTCCGAGCGCAGGGGTTACCGGGAGCAGTTTTCTTGCCGACACCATGGGATACGACAATGCGATTATCACGGATATGGGTGGTACGAGCTTTGAGACCGGAATCATTTATGACGGTCAACCGCTCACTGCTTCCGAAACCGTCATCAATCAATATGTGTTTTCCATGCCGCGGCTGGACGTGGAGTCTATCGGCAGTGGTGGCGGATCCGTTTTGTGGGTTGAGCCGATCAGCGGAACACTGAAAGTCGGTCCGGAAAGTGCCGGCGCAGATCCGGGGCCGGCCTGTTATGGGAACGGTCTGATGCCGACGGTCACCGATGCCAATCTCGTTCTGGGGTATCTTAATCCGGACAACTTTCTTGGCGGCAAGATACATCTGGATAGGGATAAGTCTGTCGAGGCCATCCGGCCACTGGCGAAACAGATGGGTCTGGACGTCCTGGAAGTCGCTGCAGGTGCCGTGAGAATTGTAGAAACGAAAATGGCTGAACTGATTCGGCAGATGACTCTGCAGCGAGGTCTGGATCCCCGGGATTTTGTGCTTTTTTCATACGGTGGGGCAGGACCCACCCATGCGTGTGAATATGCGCGGGAGCTGGGCATCAGGCACGTCGTCATTCCATTGGGAACGATTTCATCGACCTGGTCGGCATTCGGTACGCTGTGTGCGGACATTCTGCATGTCTACGAGAAAAGTGAACTCCTGTCGCCACCCTTTGACCTGGAATATATCAACCGTACGTTCGAGGAGTTGGAATCGAAAGGATTGCAACAGCTGGAAGAAGATGGCGTCGAACGTAACCGAATCGAGTTTCGCCGTTTTCTCGAGATGAAATACAAGATGCAGATCCACCAGTTGGAAGTGCCGGTGCCATCGGGGCTTCTTGATGCGGCTGGACTGGAGCAGGTGCTGGTGCGTTTCGAGGAAATTTATGAAAGCTTCTACGGCAAGGGCTCGGCATACCGTGAAGCCGGTGTCGAAATTGGCCTGTTCAAGGTCAATGCCGTGGGCCGAATGGTCAAACCGCAGCTCCCCGAGTTGGGTGTGGACGAAGAAAGCCTCGTCACGGGATCACGGGAGATCTTCTGGCGTGATGGCGACGAGTTGCGAGACACTCCGATCTACAGTGGAACCGCGTTGGGAACCGGTGTTGTGGTCTCCGGGCCCGCGGTTGTCGAATATCCGGAGACGACCGTCGTCGTTCCTCCCTTTGCCGAGGGAGTTGTCGATCGATCCGGCAGCTTCGTTATCGAGTTGGACGGGAAAGTGGCATGAGTGCGGATACGGAAATCAAGTGGGATGGCAAGACGTATCCGTACGTTCCTTCGGATCCCCTTCACGTCGATCCGACGATTACGTTTCACGATGCGATTGATCGGGACCTCGAACCCATTGCGTTCGAGGTAATCCGCTATGCGATGTGGAACATCAATGTAGAGCAGGGCAACACACTGCTACGTGTGTCCGGTTCTCCGATTGCTGCCTATGGGCATGATTTTAATCCCTGCCTGTTGGATGAAAAAGGAAACTTCGTTTTCTTCGGGCCGTTTCTGCAGTATCTGTCATCGGCGAGCGGGTCAGCAGTCAAATGGACGCTCGAATATCGATCTGCGAATCCGGGTATTCAGGACGGCGATATTTTTCTGACCAACGATCCATGGGTGGGCGCCACCCATCAGACAGATGTGTGTGTTTACGCCCCACTGTTCTGGGAGGGGCAGCTGTTCTGTTGGTTCGCCAACACGCTTCACCAATGGGATGTGGGTGGCACCACACCCGGTTCCTTTAATCCCATATCTCAAGATGTCTTCTGGGAAGCAGGCTGCATTCCTCCAGTCAAGATTGTCGAGCAGGGCATCCTCCGCAAGGATCTGGAAGAGGAATATATTCGGCGATCGAGAATGCCTGAATTGGTCGCCCTCGATCTGCGAGCACAGATTACCGCCTGCAACGTCGCACGGGAACGCATGCAGCAGCTGATCGGCAAATATGGTCCGGAAGCCGTCAAGGGCACAATGAAAAAGCTGCAGGATAATTCGGAGACAGCTTTCCTTAATCGGTTGGAAACCATTCCGGATGGTGTGTGGACCGAGCAATCCTGGATCGAGCTCAACCGCGCAGGGGATCGCAGCGTTTACCGGAATGTATTACGACTGACCAAGTCGGGCAACAAGCTGATTTTCGATAACGAAGGCACTGATCCACAGATTGGTTCGATTAATTGCGCGAGCATTGCATGGAAAGGTGCAATCGCCTCGATGATTTCAGCGCAGATGTTGTTCGATCAGATGTTTGTTATCGAGGGAGCTTACCGACACATAGATTTCAAACCGGTGCCGGGCACCATTACCTGTGCGACGTTTCCCGCCGGTGTGATAAATGCGCCACCGACTGTGCTATTGCAGACTATTGGTCTCGCCGGCCTGATCATATCGCGCATGCTGTATTGCTCTTCGGACGATGAGCTGCGCAAGGAAGTTCAGAGCTGCATGGGTAATTTAATGTACCCGATCGACGCGATGGCTGGGATCGACCAGCGAGGTCGGCCTTATGCATCGTTTCTGCTGGACCCGGTCGGTGCGGCCCTGGGCGCACTGTCCTGGAGAGATGGGGTAAATACCGGCGGCTGGCCGTGGGATCTGCAGAGCACCATGCCCAATGTAGAAGACAATGAACTCTTTTACCCGCTCCTCTACCTGTGGCGGAAGGAGATCCCGAATTCCGGGGGCAGCGGAAAATTCCGCGGCGGCAATAGTGCCGAGCTCGCTTTCGTGCTGAACGATACGGAATCCATGACGCATTACACCACCGGTGGGCACACGATCATTCCCGGCGCGGGTCTGTTTGGCGGAGACCCGACGTCGCGAACCAGATTCATGTTAATTAAAGATGCCAAGGTGCGGGAGACAGCCGCCGGCGACGCGCGAATGCCAGGCAGTCTGGACGAGCTGGGTGGTGAGCGTTTGCATATCGCACCCAAAACCGGTGACGTGGTTCAGGGTGTCGATGACGTCTTCTCTCTGGCATGGACCTCGGCGTCAGGGTACGGCGATCCGCTGGAGCGGAATCCCGATCGGGTCGTGCGGGACATTGCCGATGCCAACATGACGGCGGCATGGGCCAGGGAAAGAACCGGAGTGTGTCTGAATGAACAGGGGGCCCTGGACCGTGAAAAAACCGACGATCTCAGAAGCAAGTTGGTTGCACAGCGGCTCGCTGCGGCGAACGACCGGCAGGCAGCCCTGGAAAGCAGGCCGGAAACTGTGAGCGACCGCGTGGTATCCGAGGGGCTGGCGCTGGTGGGAGCGGACGATGACGCGGTGTATGTCTGTCGAAAATGTCGAACCGTTATTCAACGGGCAGATAAGAACTACAAATCGGGCTGTATCAAAAGGACGACTGCTGTTCAGGAAGTAGGTTTGGCGCCGATCGATCCCAGGTTATTCATCGACGATAAAATGGTCTACCGGGAATATTTCTGCCCTGGCTGCGGCCTGCTCTTCCAGGGGGACTTTACCAGGATGGAGGATGCAGACATCTGGGACATTCGGTTGTTCTCTACAACTGGTAATACCGGTTAAGGTGATGAGGTGACGGTAATGAATGAACCTCTGCACCATGATCTGGCTCCGGAAAGTGACGATCTGCATGTTGCCGGCACGGAGCCATGGTGGCGCGAGGCCTGGTATTTCGAATTCTACGACCAGCAAGCGCAATTGCAGTTCCAGGCCTACCAGGGAGTGTTCCCTAACGCCGCCAGTGGCGATCTGAATGCCGCCTTTTTTCACCGGGGGCAACTGCTGCACCAGGTTTCCAAAACGGACTTCCACGTGCCCGCGGAGCCGCGGGAAGAACACCTGTGTTTCGGCCCAATGCGACTCGAGTTGCTCAAGCCGCTGAACCAATGGCGTCTGCAGTACGATTCTGCAGAGGTTCACGCAGATCTTCTGTTTACCGCCGTCCATCCACCCTTCAGCTGGGCGGCCGCGCAATTGTGGCTTGAGACCAGCAGTGACCCGGATCTGAGCAGCCATCATTTCGATCAGCTGGGGCGTTACACGGGCAGTGTGTGGATCGAAGGTCAGCAACTCGCCATCAATGCACTCGGGTTCCGCGACCGAATGTGGGGTTGGGGCGGTCGCAAGCACTGGCAGAGTTACCTCATCCTGTGGTCGGCTTTTAACGAGGATTGCGTCGCCAACCTGGCCATACAGCGATTTGACGACGGCCGCCAGGCATTATGTGGTTACCTGCACCGTAACGGGACGTCCAGCCTGCTACAGCAGGCGTGGGTGGACGTCGACTGGGACCCGCATCGTTGGAAGACTATCGCCGGTATCGATGCCACTGTGGAGGACGCGCTCGGGCGCCAGTTCCAATTCACCGGACAGCCTCGGGGAATCGTCGATACCTCTCACCGTTGGGCCCATCGCAGCGATCACATGTTGTTCAGTGTCGGGGAGTATCGTTGCGGTGATCTGACGGGTCACGGCGTCATGAACTGGGCGTTCTCGCGTGAGGCAGAGCGTCCGAGTCGGCTTGAGGCTCGGCTCGAGCCGGAAGGGTAGCGGCGGGGAATGGTTGCGCAGCGACACGATCCTGCCAGTGCAGCGGCAGCGCGTACTGCCGAGGTGAATCGATTCATACATACCTTCGGCGAGAGTGTGAAGCATTTCTTTCGTGACCAGCAACGTTCTGCCATGACCTCGCCGTTGTTTAACCTTCCGGGACGTCTTGTTCTGGGTAGCCATTGCTACTATGAACATCTTCCAGAGTTATTGGCCGAGATTCGCCGGCACGCGAGCGCAGAAACGATCGGCCGGCGGATGAAGGGCTTGTGCGCGCGGCCCAACTACGTTCACCTGAATTCGCTGGCGCTGGGTTACCTGGTGGGGCGTGAGCAGGCCCGGCTCGGTGGAGTGACGGTGGACGATGATCCGGAAACGGTCGCGGCGGTGCTCGAATTCTGGGCAGGTGTGTGTCGCAGCTACAGAAACGACGGCCTGTTGTTGCCTGACGAGACAGAATTCACGTTGCCCATTCTGCCCGCACAAACAGTCAGTGATCTCGACGCATGCTTGCGTAGCGATCTCCCGGAGGAACTGCAGCGGCAGATGCACCGGATGGTCGCGACCATCGAGCTCTACACCTTTATTCTTCACGGGGAAGCGCGTGTCGGAGTTTTTCACCACGGGCCCTATCCGGTTGACGGCGGAGATACCATCGTCGTGAAAGAACTGGTGGGATTGCGCGAGGATTTCTATCCGTGGGCACGTCTGGATACACGCTTACCGTATGATCACCTCATTAGTGTGATGCGCCTGCGCGATGTGCAGTCCAGGATCGTGCTGTTTGGTACTCTGACTACGGAGCCGAAGGACTACCGGCAGCACATCGTTGCCGAACAGATATTCACGGTGAACGCTGGAGCATTTCACCTGTTGCCGGCCGAGGAAATTCTCACATTGACCTCGGTCGCCGCCGATGCCCAACTGGCGCTTTATCGCCGCGCTATTGAATGGGATGATCGATACCGGATCGAGTACGGCGCAGATCTGTACGGCTGTCTGCTCAAGAGCTTCGCGGACCTGCTCGATTTTGGCGCTGAGTTCGGCGACACAATTCGCACCCGCTTCGCCGAATCCGTTCGGCGACATCTGGATGATCTGCATAGCGGGCGTGAACAGCCCTGGGTGCTGGAGCATATCGCGAAGACCGAGGGACCCATCTTCTCGCCCCTGTCCGGCATCGAAGGACGTGAGTTGTGAACACGCTGTCGCTGGATGAATTGAATGACTACGTGAGGCATTTTGGTGCCAGTCAGAAAGCCTTCATGCGCTCTGAGAATCGCGCACTGTTGCGCTCCGTGCTCTTTGATGTACCACGGCGTTCGTCTTTGGGCTGGCATTGTTTATACGACCGCGCGCCGGCGATGCTTCGCCGCCTCGTGCAGGAACGATCAGCGGAGGAAATCGGTCGGCAGATGCGGCGCTTGTGTTCGCGACCCTACTACCTGCAGCTCTCCATTCTCATGTGCAGCTACTTCGGCGCGCGTCAGCAGCTCCTGCTGGACCACGGTCTGGGCCCGGGGCAGTCATTCGCCGGGGAAAAAATGGATGACGCGCTGTTCATGGTGGATTTCTGGCGGCGAGTCACCCGGGCTTACCGCAGCGATGGTCTGCTGTTTCCCGACGAGGCCGGCGATACCCAACCGGTGCTTCCATTGGACACGGTTGTGCAGCTGAATGAGCAACTCGACTCGACGACCCGTGATGTGCACCAGCGGCTCCGCCGAATGGCCGCCACGTTAGAACTTTATGTGTTCATCCTCCATGGTGAGCAGCGGGACGGGCTTTTTGCCCATGGTCCATACGACGTTGGCGGCGGATGTCAGCTTGTGGTTCAGGAGTTTACGGATCTGCAGAATGACTTTCTGCCGTGGGCTGCAACGAAGGTACGGAATCCATATCCGCACCTGGCATTGGTGAGACGTACGAAAGGTGTGCAGGGACGTTTCGACCTTTTCGGCGGCGTGCTTTGGGATACGCCCGACCTCGGACCCCATGTCGAGGCGGAGGGTTTGTTTACACGAACGGCGGATGAGGCCATCGTGTCAGTGCCTCTAAATGAGCTGGAGCAGATTGAATCCTGCGCCGCCGCTTCCCAGAACGAGTTGTTCCTGAAGGCGGCTGAGTGGTCACCGCGCTTCAAAGCCGAATATGGCGTACACCTGTTCGCCAATCACTTGCGCGCTTTCTTCGAGCTGTGTTCGCCCGGCGGGGAATGGGATGAGTACCTTCGCAGTGAATTCGAGGCCTCGGCCACTCAAATTCTGGATTCGCTTCTGGAAGACGATGAACCGCCGTCCATCTGGAAGTTCATGGCGACGACACAGGGTGACTTCTTCTGGCCGATTGTCGGGTCGGCAGTGTGAAGTGTATGCGAGAACTACTGGAGGAGTCGGTACGATGCTGAGAGTTGGGCAGGGTAATTTAACTTCGGGCAACGGTTGCCGGGGCACACTCCGGGTCGTGGAGAGCGTGGCGGATGTGCTTGGTCTGCTGAAAGATGACGTGTCCGATGTCGTTCTCTTCACGCCGACGGCGTCAGCCACAATAATGACGCCGCTGTTCCCGCGAATCAAAGGTTTGGTTTGCACCACCGGCGGCGAGACATCGCACGTGGCGATCGTGGCGCGTGAGTTTAATCTTCCCTGCATCATGGGTAGCGAGATTGACTATGACGGCGAGCTCGATGGCTGCATCGTGAATTTCAATCAGCAGGGCGAGATCTTCTTTGAGGTCTGATGGAACGCGCGGCTATAAAAACGCAGGTGCTGCTTAACCTGAGCTTTCCGGAACTCGCGGGTCGCTATGCGCAATTGCCTTGCGATGGAGTGGGACTCATGCGGGCTGAATTTCTGGCCCTGTCGATGGGGGTCCACCCGCGGAAGTTGATTGCAGATGGTGGTGCGGAGCGCTTCATCGGGTTCTTTGCGAAGCAGGTGGCGCAGGTGGCGCAGGCGTTTGCGCCGCGCCCGGTGCTGTACCGGACATTGGACCTGAAATCGAATGAGTATGCCGGTCTGGAGGGTGGCTCAGACTACGAAGATACGGAAGAGAATCCGATGTTGGGCTTCCGTGGCTGTAGCCGGTACCTGGCGGACCCTGAGAGTTTTCGCCTCGAGTTACGCGCCGTGAAACGCGTGATCGATTCCGGTTTGCGAAACGTCAACATCATGATGCCGTTCGTTCGTTTTCCCCGTGAGCTTGTGCAGTGTCGGGAGTGGGTGCACGAGGAAGGGCTGTTCGATGACCCGAATTTCGAACTGTGGATGATGGCCGAAGTGCCGTCCAATGTGCTGCAGATCGATGATTTCCTGCCCCATGTGTCTGGCGTGTCCATCGGCTCCAATGACCTGACCCAGCTCATCCTCGGTATCGATCGTGACAGTCACCGGCTTGCTGACCGGTTCGATGTACAGGATTCTGCGGTGCTGGCGGCGATTGCTCGAATTGCGCGGGCTTGTCGGGCTAACAACCTGCCAGTGTCGATCTGTGGCAGTGCCCCGTCGAGCAATCCAGCGCTCATTCGGAGACTCATCGAGTTCGGCCTCACCAGCATTTCGGTGTCGGCCGAAGCGTTCGAATCGACGGTGCAGGAGGTTGCAAAGGTCGAGGCCGAGCTGAGCCTCGTCGATGAGCGGGGGCCCGGCGCTGTGACAGATTCGTGAGGGTACCGTGATGTCTTTATTGATGCGTCAGGACGATTCTATCCACGTAATTGGCGACGAGCCTAACTGGCGGGAGGCGTTTTACTTCGATTTCTTTGATCCGGAAACGCGATTGTCCGGGTTCGGCTACTCCGGGGTTCACCCCAACCAGGAGATCGGTGACGTGATCTTCGCGCTGTGGAAAGATGACGTCTTGCTGGCCCGCTTTACGCGCTGGGATTTCAACATTCCCAGAGACATCGGGGAGGAGCGGCTGGATTTCGGGCCGTTGGGCTTTTATTCGGTCAAGCCTTTTCAGACCTGGGGCATTTTTTTCGATGACGGCTTCTGCCAGCTCGATCTGACCTTCGAGGCGATACACAGGCCGTACTTCTGGGCGGACTCGGCAACTGCCCTCGCAGAGACGAACAGCCATCACTACGAACAGCAGGGTCGTTACACAGGCAAAGTTCGGGTAGCTGGCACGCAATACGAGGTCAACGGCGTTGGGGTGCGCGACCACGCCTGGGGTTGGGGTGCGCGCGCCGGAATCAAGGGTTGGCTGTGGGCGTCGGCGCAGTTCAGCACAGATTTTGCGTTTAATACTTTTCAGGTCGCCCTCGGTAATGATCGGAACATTCTGTACGGCTACCTGTACCGGGGTCAGGATAATCTGTTCCTGCGGCGCTCGCGACTGGTCGCACAATATGCACAGCCGGGACAAGCACCGACGGCATTTCGCGCGGAGTTGGAAACACGTTCCGGTGAAAAACTTTCCGCCTCGGCGCGCATCCTCAACGCATTCAACATCTCGCACCAGGAGCGGAACAAGCAGGGCTATCATTATTTCTGCGCCACCGAGTACCTCTGTGACGGGCAAACCGGCTACGGCCATGCGAATTTCCACTGGCGCACCAACGCTCACCGCCCTGGTGACTGGACAGTGGCCGAGACGCAATGAAACACCCACACGAGCATTGTTCCCTGATGATCGGTAACCGAGGGGCGGCACCATGAGAATCGGCTACCTGATTGATACCAACAAAGGGGACTACGACCAACCACTGCCCGGGCGGGAAGATGCTGCCACCACTCTGGAGGCCATGATCGAGGAGGGGGTTCTGGCTGAGAAGGCTGGTTTTCACTCAATCCAGGTGCCGGATCGGCACGGTCGTACCGAGTCGTACTTCGGGTCGCCGCTGAACTTGCTGACGATACTCGCGCATGAGACCGAAAAGGTTGCCCTCGGTTCGTATTGCCTGGTCAATACGCTGTATCACCCGATGCACGTCGCCGAGCAGTGCGCCATCATCGACAACATCTCCCGAGGGCGCCTCTACATGACCTGGGGCCGCGGCTACCATGCGGGCTACTGGGGCCAGTTCGGCATCCCCGAGGAACGGATGCTCGGTCGCTTCCTCGATAGTGTCCGCCTGATTGAAAAGGCACTTGAATCGAAGGGCCGACGTTTCAATTGGGACAGCGACTTCCACCAGGTTCGCGACGGTCTTCTGTCCCCGCATTGTTACCAGCAGCCACGTTTCCCGTTCTGGGGCAGCGGCCAGCTACCGGCGGCCATCGAACGGTGTGGTGCGTACGCCGATGCATGGACCTGTGATCAATTCCCGATCCTGCCCGCGGTTTGGGCTCAGCAGGCGGGCGCCTACCGCGCCAGGGCGGCGGAACATGGCAAGCGACCGTTCATCGTGCTGATGCGCGACGGCTGGACGGCAGCCAGTTCCGGGCAGGCAGACGCGGAGTTCGGATCACACTACGTCGCCGAGATGCGATTCTATTGTGCCCAGGGGATCCTCGCTCACCATCCGCAGTTCGACTCACCGGAGAAGATCACCCTGGAAACGGCTCGAGAGCACGTGGTATTAGGCACGCCTGCGCAGTGCCGGGAGCGCCTTGAGTGGTATCACGAAGAACTGGGCGTGGACTACTTCACGATGCGTTTTCGAATGGTGACCGGGCCATCGTTCGAAGCTACGCGCGACCAGATCCTCCGTTTTGGCGAGGAAGTCGTGCAACCTCTGCACCGTAAGTACCCGCCGCTCGACCATCCGGCGATTCCGGAAGCCTGTCGCTGGTAAGGAACGATCGCATGCTCTTTCTCTTTGCATGGACACTGGAGTGACGAATGACTGACGCGAAGATTACTTACCGTGGTGTGGTGTACCCCTGGCAGTGCGATGGCATGGGGCACTTCACGACACGTCAATACATGGCCATGTTCGATGAAGCAGGCTGGCATTTTCTCTACGAAGTCGGTTTCGATCCGCGCCTGATCAAGGAGAAGAACATCGGCTGGGCCGATGTCCGTCATGAAATCGAATATTTGACAGAGGTGCGCGAGGGTGAACTGGTGTTGATCGAAAGCAGACCTTTATGTGTCGGCAATAAGTCAATCCAGTATCAGCTGGAGATGAAATCCGTTACGAACGGTGAGACCTGCGCCAGGCTGACCGGAATCTGCGTGCAGTTCGATCTGGTCGAGCGATGCGCCATACCTGTCCTGCCGGAAGTCCGTGAGCGGATTGTGGCGTGGCTGGATCACCCCGAGGGGTCGTAGGGTCTTGGAGAAAAAACTGAACATTGAGGCAGCGGCCGCCCTGGTGCCGGACGGGAGCACGATTGCTCTGGGCGGGCTGTCAATGAATTCTTCACCCATGGCGCTGGTGCGCGAGCTCATCCGCCAGGAGAAAAGAGATCTGACGGTGGTCGCCATCGTGAATGGCCTGGCGGTCGACTGGCTTGCGGCGGCGGGTTGTGTACGCCGGGTGTTGACCGGTTTGGTCAGCTTCGAAGGGATGGGTCTGGCGCCTAACTTCCGTCATGCGGTTGAGTCCGGAATGCTCGCGGTCGAGGAGTATTCAGAGTATTTGTTGATTGCCCGCCTCAGGGCCGCGGCGACGAACCTGCCCTTCATGCCGACGAAAGCCGGTCTGGGTACCGATGTACTCGCCCTTCACCCGGACACCACTCGCTTGGAAACGGATCCGGTCACCGGTGAAGCCTACGTCGCGTGTACTCCCCTGCCGGTGGACATTGCCATCGTTCATGCGCATGCCGCGGACGGGTTCGGAAATGTGCGGGTCGATCCGAAGCTGGTTTGGATGGACAACGAAATAGTGAATGCGGCCGGGACGACGATTGTTACCGTAGAGAAGATTATTCCTCACCGCGAATTTGTTGCCGAGCCTCATCGAACAACCTACCCCCGGTTCATCGTCGACGCCGTGGTCGAGGTTCCGTGGGGGGCGTATCCGACGTCCTGTTTTCCCCGCTACACTCACGACAAGGAATTTTTCGCTGCTTATTCGACAGCGGCCAGGGCGCCTGCGCAGTTTCAGCAATATTTTTCCGAGCAAGTCCTCGGACCCGAGACACACGCCGCCTTTCTGCAGGCAAACGGCGGCGTGGGTACAGTGATGCGCATTCGCAGGCGAACGACATGAGCCCGGTACCAGCAACCGCAGGCTATACCACCGATGAGTTAATGATCGTCACCCTCGCCCGGCAGTTCGATAATTTCACCCGGGCATTCAACGGCGCCGTATCATTCATACCCGTCTGTGCCTATCTGCTGGCGAGAAAGACCCATGCGCCCGATCTCGTCTGGGCGGCATCATCCATTGCGATCGATGCGGATCCCGCCCGCCTGGGCGAGTCCACGCTTTCGGACTCGATCTGGGAGGGTGCGGCGATGCTTTCCAACTCTCCATTTGATTTCTGGGTATTCGCTCAAGGCAGGCGTTACAACACGTTCGCATTTCGCGGCGCGCAGATCGATCGATTCGGCAACGTGAATAACACGGTGATTGGCTCGTACGATCAACCAAAAGTCAGATTACCCGGTGGCGGTGGGATGGCTGATCTGGGTTGTATGGTTCCGGACATTTATCTTTGGAGCACAACCCACAACCCGAAGATATTTGTGGAAAAACTCGACTTCCGATCCGGGATCGGCTGGGGTGATGGAGGCAATCACCGTGAGGCACTGGGCTTACCAGGAGGTCCCAGGCTCTGCGTAACCAACCTGTGCGTGATGGATTTTCATCCGCAGTCGAAGGCTATGCGGCTGAAGAGCCTGCATCCGGAGGTCAGCGTCGCAACGGTGCGGGAGTCGACTGGCTTCGAGGTGCTGTTACCCGAATGCGAGGTTCCGCTCACCGATCCACCGGGGGAGGAGGAGCTGCGCATCCTGCGCGAAGAGGTCGATCCCACATCCATGCGCCTGCGTGAGTTTAAGTAGTCGCGCCCGACGCAAATGAAGTTCGGACTGATCCTGCCCATTCAGATCAAGGGTGCGAGCCTGGATCAGCTCTGGGTGGAATTGCGCAAGGAAACTCTGGCCGCCGAAGCAGCTGGCTTCGATGCGGTGTTTCTGCCTGAATTCCATCAGGCCAGGGGCGGCGCCCTGGTTTCGCCGCTGCTGATCAGTGCCAGCCTCCTGCAGGGTACCGAACGAATCCGTTTCGGGACCAGTGTGCTCGCCGCGCCACTTCACCATCCGGTGCGCCTGGCCGAGGATGCCCTGATGCTGGACTGGATAAGCCGGGGTCGCTTTATTCTCGGTCTGGGCATTGGCCATCTGCCCGATGATTTTGCGGCGTTTGGAATGCAGCATCGGGATCGGGCAGCTCAGTTCGACGAGTTCCTCGATGTGGTCGAGTCGTGTTTTTCGGCACATCCCTTCGAACACGAGGGTACTCACTTCAAGCTGAAAGCGGCAATCACGCCGCCGCCGTATACGCAGCCTCGGCCACCGGTCTGGATCGGTGCTCATGGTGCTGCGGGCATCGACCGGGCGGCACAGCGGGCCGACCGGTGGTTGTGCGACCCGCAACGTGATATCCCGACCGTCGGGCGGCTTGCCGATTATTATCGGCAGCGCTGCGAGTTCGCCGGCAAACCTGCCCGGATCGCACTCTTTCGCGAGGCCTGGATTGCTGACTCACGTTTAGAGTGTGAGCGAATCTGGGGTCCGCATGCGCTGGCGGTTCACCGGCTCTACTACAAGGTGGGCGCCTACCATCGCAGATATGAACCCTGGGTCGACGAGGTACGAGAACGCGACCGGTTTTCCTTCGATCTGGTTTCCCGCGACCGCTTTCTGTACGGCTCAGGGGAAGACATCGTTACCGACGTGCAACGCTGGTCAGAAATCACCGGTGCCGATTACATTGCCGTGCGGATGCGCCATCCCGGCGGTCCGCCGCACGATGCGGTCATGGAGGCCATTGCCCGATTTGGCGAAGAAGTGATCCGCGCGCCGGCATGGGACCGCTCCATGTCTATATAAACATGAGAATCTCGCTGCTATCAGAATGACCGCGGCAAATCCAGGCCCTCGGCAATCATGTTTCGCGCCATCTCGTTACTGACCGGGCCGATGCGCAGCAGCCGCGCGTCGCGCCAGTAACGCTGCATATCCGTTTCCGCCGAATAGCCCATGCCCCCCAGGATTGAAATACCCAGATCGGCTGCCTTGCAGGCGTATTCAGAGGCCAGCGTCTTGGTCATCGCTGCCTCCATCACGCACGGGCGCCCCTGAGATTGCAGCCAGGCAGCGTTGTACAGCATCAATTCCGTCTGCTTCTGCCACATCGCAATATCGGCGACGTAGTGCTGCAGTGACTGGAACTCACCGATCAGTCGGCCGAACGCGCGACGACTGTTCAGATGCTCAATGGCGTCCTCCAATACCCCGTCGATCATGCCGAGGCACATGGCGGACATCATGATGCGCTCGTTGTTCAGCGTATTGGTCGTGTCTTTCCAGACCTTACCCGGTTCGCCCAGCAGCAGGTCGTCCGGTACGAAAACATTTTCGAGACCAATCGTGCAGGAACTCAGCGCTCGCATCCCCAGTTTGGGGAGCGGGGTTGTCGTGACGCCCTCGCTTTCGCGCGGTACGAAGAACAGCGATATGCCGTCGGATCTTCGTTTCACATCCTTGTCGCTGCGGGCCATCAGTAGCAGATAGTCAGCGGTATCCGCAGTAGTGCTCCAGATCTTCTCGCCGTTGATGACCCAGCCGTCGTCTACTTTCCTGGCTTCGGTCTTCATACCGCCCAGCAGATCGGTGCCGCCCCCGGCTTCGGTAAAACTGATGGCGGTACTCAACTCGCCGGCGGCCATTTTCGGCAGGAAGCGGCG
This sequence comes from uncultured Chromatiaceae bacterium, assembly GCA_964629475.1. Taxonomy (GTDB): domain Bacteria; phylum Pseudomonadota; class Gammaproteobacteria; order Steroidobacterales; genus SMWD01. The sequence continues at coordinate 56,434 of CAZVQW010000016.1, forward strand.
CTTTTGTTCTTCCGAGCCGTAATAGCCGATGGATTTGGTTCCGGAAAAAGAGGTGATGCCCCAGATCCAGCCCAGGCCGGCGGCATTGCGGGCGAATTCGCGCATGAAAATTGCCTGAATGACGATATCACCGCCCAGGCCATCGTATTCTTCCGGAACACCGATTCCATGGAAGCCACCTTCGGCGAGCTTGTCCCACAGTTCCTGCGGATATTCATGTTCCTTGCGTTCCAGCTCCCGGCACCAGGCTTTTGGACACTCGTTGTCCACCCATCTACGGACCGAATCACGGAATAACTCCTGTTCTTCGTTGAGCTGAAAATTCATGGCTATACTCCGCTGGTTATGCTTTCGGCCCACATGACAGAGTCTCGATGGCACGGTGTATTAATGGCTATATACTAGCCACAACTGACTATTATTACCACAAAATATCTTCCAATTATCGATTATATCCATTATATTATTGATGAATACGGCGATTAGTATCTGCCAGAAAAGCAAACTAATTATACAGCCAATATTGTTTAATTTCAGCTGAGGATCAAGTGGCATGGCAAAGTACGATGTGGTGATAATCGGAGCCGGAGCGGCGGGGTTGTCGGCCGGTGCGCTCCTTGCCAAAGCAGGCAAATCGGTCCTTGTCTGCGAGAAGGGCCAGTATCTCGGTGGCCGTGCGCTCGCTGTGGAGGATGAGGGCTATACGGTCAATCTCGGCGGACACCTCATCGAGGATGGAGGCTCGGGAATTACCAAGATTTTCGAGAATGTCGGCAAAGAGCTGGTCCATGGCAAGGTCAGCGCGGAAATGCCGGTCTGGGATCACGAGAAGAACCAGTGGGGCTCCATACGAGACCGCTATTCAACCGACAAGACGGAACTGAAAAAAGTTATCAAGGCGTTGGTGGAGACACCATGGGAAGAACTCGATAACTGGGATGACCGGAATCTGCGCGACTGGATCCATCAGCATACGAAGGATCAGGGTGTCGTCGATCTGTTCGAGTTTCTCGCGGTTCTGGAGTGCCTCACGGACGAGCCCGGTGATCATTCCGCCAGTGACAACCTCTATGTTCGCAAGATGCACTACCAGGAGCGCCGGATGGCGGCTTATTCATGCTGGCCTGAACAGGGCTGGGGTGGCATCTGGCAAGATCTGGCCGATGCATGCCGTGAACATGGAGGTGAGGTTCGCCTCAATACCGCGGTCAGCCGGGTCGTCGTCGAAAACCGTAAGGTCCGGGCCGTCGAGGTACCCCGGGAACCGCGCATTCTACCCAATGAGGCATTCGAGGTTGAGACTATCGAGACCGAATGCGTGATTTCCACGCTGCCCGTGTGGAACGTGCTCGACGTCGTGTCCGAAAAAGATTTACCGGACTGGTACGCCGGACAGATCCGCTATCTTGCCCAGGACCAGTTCAGGGTTGCGTGGCTCGGGCTCTATATTGCGACGGAAGAGCCGGTTCATCTCTACGATCCGCGTGAACTGTCGACCTGGATACATGATCCCGTTGCCGGTCTGCCGGGGTTCTTCTTCACACAATCGAATATGGATCCGAGCACGGCGCCGGACGGCAAACACCTTCATGTAATGGGCGGGGTGATCCCCGGCAGCAAGGGGCGCGACAAAGATTATATTCGTGATACTTTCGACAAGTTCGAGAAGGGCATGGGCATCATGTATCCCGCATTGGCGCAGCCGATCTGGCGGCGCCGGCACCTGGTGTATGAGCCGGCGTTCGGCGTCATCCAGAAGCCCTGCATGGTGGGTTCGTTTCGGCCTCACTGGCGCGCCCCGACGGTTGAGGGCCTGTATTTCGCCAGCGAGACCTTTAAGAGCCGGGGGATCGGTGTCGATCGTGCGGCCCGGGCTGCGCTGACCTGTGTCGAGGATTATCTTGGTGAACGGTTGCCCGGCTTCGAGGAAACGTGGCGCTACTGAGTTCAAAGTAGGTAAGAGGGACCTACCCGATTCAGCGTCTGGCCGGGGTTAAAGCCCGCAATCTGGGCTCACCGGTCAGGGTTATTATAGGAAAGTTCCTGTTTCTTTGGAGAGAAAAATGACCGCCGATAAAATGTTGAACGGCAAAGTCATTGTCGTCACCGGTGCCGGCCGTGGCATAGGCCGTGCGATCGCAATGATGATTGCGGACCGGGGGGCTAAGGTCGTGGTCAATGACCTGGGTGGCAGTGCCAGTGGCGAAGGTGCAGACACCGGCCCGGCCGCCGATGTCGTCGAGGAGATCACCGCCCTCGGTGGCGAGGCCGTTGCCAGCTTCAACAGCGTGGCTGAATGGGATGCTGCCCACGAGATCATTCAAACTGCCGTCGATAACTTTGGCCGGATTGACGGTGTGGTCAATAATGCAGGTATTCTGCGTGATACTATCTTCCACAAGATGACGGAAGAACAGTTCGACCTCGTCATTAACGTGCATTTGAAGGGCTCGTTCAACATGAGCCGTGCCTGCGCACCTCATTTCCGTGAACAAAAGAGTGGCTGCCTGGTGCACATGACTTCCACCTCCGGCCTGATCGGCAATCTCGGTCAGGCGAACTACATGGCCGCCAAGCTGGGTATCGTTGGATTGTCCAAGAGCATTGCGCTGGACATGGCCCGTTATAATGTGCGTTCGAATTGTATTTCGCCGTTTGCCTGGAGTCGCCTGTTCGGGAAGGTTCCCACGGAAACTCCGGAGCAGCAGGCCCGTGTGGAAAAGATCAAGGAAATGACGCCGGAAAAAATTGCACCGCTGGTCTGTGCGCTTTTCGGTGATGCCGCAAAGGATGTCTCCGGTCAGATTTTCGCAGTACGCAACAATGAAATCTTTCTGATGAGCCAGTCACGACCGATACGCACGGCGCACACGTCTGACGGATGGACTCCGGAATCGGTTAGTGAACGCGTTTTCAGTGCTTTCGGGCCATCCATGTATCCGCTGGATGTCACAGCGAGCGTGTTCGGTTGGGATCCGGTCTGAGTCGGAGGGGAAACCGTAAGTGGCTTTCAGTTATGAGAAGCTGATCAACCGATCCTTCGAGGACGTCGTGCAACGCTACTCCTGGAGGGACTCTATAATATATGCGTTGGGGCTCGGTTTCGGATCCAGTCCAACCGATCCGGCCGAGTTACGGTTTGTCTATGAAGACGGGCTGGAAACTTTTCCGACCATGTCGGTGGTATTGGGACATCCCGGCCCCTGGATGGCCGATCAGGCGACCGGCATCGATATGGTGAAGGTGCTCCATGGTGAACAGAATCTTGAAATCCATCGGCCCCTCCCTGTGGAGGGCACCATCATTGGCCGCAACAGAGTCGTGGAGGTTGTTGACAAAGGGGCGGACAAAGGTGCCCTGATCAGTATTGAGCGCAAGCTATTCGATGAGTCGACGGGAGACCTGTATTGCACACAGACGGCGGTCATTTTTGCTCGTGGCAACGGCGGTTTTGGCGGGCCGGTGACCAGCAGTCCGAAACCTCACCGGTTACCCGACCGCTCGCCTGATGCCACGATCGATATACCTACCACTGCTCAGGCGGCGCTGCTCTACCGACTGAACGGCGATTACAATCCGTTACATGCAGATCCCGGGATTGCGGCAAAAGCAGGTTTCCAGTCACCGATCCTGCATGGCCTGGCAAGCTTCGGCGTGGCGGCACGAGCTGTGCTGAAGGGTTTTGATTGTGATGATCCAACTCGGCTGAAGAGCTTCAGCTTGCGGTTCTCATCTCCGGTCTATCCCGGCGAGACCATCAGCACGGATTTGTGGCGCGACGGGCATGAAGTTTCATTTCGGTCACGGGTTGCGGCACGTGATGCAATAGTGCTCAACAATGGTCGGGCCGTTCTGGAAAGTAATCACTAGCTGCTTTACATAATCGCAGAATTAACAATAAGATCTGCCACTATCTTCGCCCTGCATCTGATACGCTCGGATCAGCGATATGAAAACACCAGGCGTCTCAGAAAGTGCGGTTCTCATTCGGGCAAAACGAATGGGTTATTTGATACAAGAGTGCATTTCCTTCAAGGAGTGCTACTTTATTGTCGACATGAGCACCAATATTGTCATCGCGGGTGCGCAGGATTTCCTGGCCTGGGAAGATGTCGTCAGGTGGGTCCAGGAAGCCGACGTCGATCCGACCCTGAATTGATCCGGACAATCCGGGTGCCCCCGGATCGTTGTGTCGGATCATTGCCTGTCCGGCAACTCGAATACGTACAGCGCGTGGCCGTTGGTCGGCTGGTAAATATCAGGACTGATGACGGCGGTGAGTGCGCGAAACACGCCGATGCCGGTGGGTACCGCGACGTATTGTTTACCGCCGGCGCTGTAAGTAATGGGGAAACCGTGCAACGGTGCACCGAGACGGGTCTGCCACAACAGTTTGCCGGAGTCGATGTCGAAAGCCTTGAAGTAGCGGTCCAGGTCGCCGACGAAAGTCAGGTCGCCGGCGGTGTTTAGCACCCCGGTCATGAACATCGCACGCTGTTCGTGGCGCCACCGCTCTTTCATTGTTCGCACGTCGAAGGCCGTTAGCTTGCCCAGATTCCCGTTGCTGCCAGGCATCTCGAATGAACGGGAGTCGCCGCCGTAGCCGCCGGCACCCACCGCCACTTCCACCTTTCGGCCGGTCATTTCCGCACAAAGCTGATGCAATGGAATGATCAGGGTGCCCGCTACAGGGTGATAGGCGGTCGCCTGCCAGTTATGTCCACCGTATATTCCCGGGCACGCGGAGATGATATCGCCGATTTTTGCATCGATGATTTCCTGCCGGTAGGTGACGCTGCCGGTGTTGTGGTCTACGGAAGCGAAAATGTTCTGATACATTGTTTCGGCTAACGAAATGAATTTCCCGGTTCGCCGGTCGAGCTTCCACAGGATGCCGTCTTTACCCACGGTGAGCAGTCGCTTCTCACCGTCGATATCAATCAGTACACGTTCGAAGCCGACTTCCATGTCAATGGTTTCGCCGGCCACGTGTTGAAAGTACCACTCGATCTTGCCGGTTCTGGGTTTTAAGGCCAGCGTCGAATTGGTGTAAAGGGCTGCATCGAGCGGTGACATTCCTCGGCTGGCCGCTACCCAGGGTTTTGCCTGGGAAGTGCCTATATAAAAGAGTTCCAGTTCCGGGTCGTAGCTACCGGCGATCCAGGTATCGCTGCCGGCCCGCAGTTCCGGCGGCAGACCGCCCCAGGTGTCGCTGTTGGGATCGCCCGGCAGGGCAATGCTGGACGTGCGCCAAAGTTCCTGACCGGTGTCCGGGTCGTGACCGGTGATGAAACAGCCGTTCTTCTTGTATCGCTCGCAACCGTTGATACCACTCAGGACCACACCGGCACCGACAATCGGTCCGCTGGTGTGGGTGTAGCCTTCACGATAGTCCGCTTTCACCGTTCGCCAGAGCTGTTTCCCCGTGCGTGCATCTACCGCCACCAGGGCAGCGTCGTAGGTGGCCATATACAACTTGTCCCCGTACAGGGCGATATTGCGCGTGGGCCCACCAAGGGTTTTGGACTCGGGCGGATACGAATAGGTGTATTCCCAGATCAACTCACCGTTTCGTGCATCCAGAGCCTGGATCACGTTGCCCGGGTGGGTCAGGTAAATCACGCCATCATGGACCAGCGGCGTGACCTGGTTGCTGCCTTCATACATTGCTACGACCCAGGCAAGCTTCAGTTCGTCTACGTTTTCCCGATTGATTTGATCGAGCGGGCTATAGCCGTGGCCATCAAGAGTGCGTCGCCAGCTCAGCCAGTCTGACTCCGGCGGCTGTTGCAGCATCTGGTCTGTGACCGGTCTGAAGTCGGGCACAACCTTGTTGACAAAGCCGGAGCGACTCTTCGCTTCAGCCGCGATGGATCCGGCCTCCGACCACGATTGCCAGGTCGGTTGCACGTTGTCGGCCGCTTCGCCCGAGCGGATCAGCAAGGCCGGATCCGCACGCAGTTCATCGGTGCCAGCCTCAAGTCCGTTTACCTTGAGGATGTGGGCGATGATTTCCAGATGGTCCGCCGCACTCAAGGCACCGCTGGTACCCGGCGGCATGTTGGCGCGGTTATAACGCAAAAGATCCGCGGTGGTTCGTGGGCCCCACTTGGCCATGAACGTCGGACCCGTGAGTTCCGAGCCGTGAGCCGAGCCCCGAAGGGTCATGAGATGGCAACTGGCGCAGTGCTGGTCAAAGGCTTTCTTGCCGCGCGCGGCCTGTGCTTCAGTGTATGCCCCGACCGCAAAGGAGGGCTGAACAAATACCAGCAGTCCGAGTGTTGCCAGACAGGCCTCGAGAAAGAAATTCTTGTGGCTCATGAAACTCAATCTCCGCCGTACCGAGTCCCGGCTATTGCGTTTGCTCGTTCTCGATCTTGATCTCGATGTGATTGTCGACGACGCGCACCGGGTAGGTCTTGATAGGCTGGGTTGCCGGTTTGCCCTTCGGGGTTCCATCCCGGATGTCGAATGCGGCACCGTGCAGGGGGCAGATCAGGCGATAGGCGCGAAGTTTACCGTCTTCCAGCGTTGCCAGTGCATGGGAGCATTGGTTTTCCACGGCGAAGAATTCTTCCTTCGCGTGGCAAATCAGGATATTGCGGCCAGACACCTGGAAAGCTGCGGTTGTGCCGGGTGGCACGGCGGCCACATCGGCCACAAATGTATAAGTGTCGGTACTCATCCGGGTTGAATGGCTTGGTGGTCAGAGAGCGGAATGGTAGCATTGGCTTAACAGAAAAAAACAGTTCTGACTGTTTTTTGCTGCCGGGTCAATATCGGTGAAAAGAGGGGAAGAGTTTGTGGCTGCGATATCGTTTTTAGCCCGCATGACCGTTAAGCCTGGCCGTGAGGAAGAATTCCTGCGGCTCGCCCGGACCCTGGAGGAGAACGTCGGCGCCAACGAACCGGATACACTTTATTATCGTTTCTTCCGTCTGCGTGAAGCTCGGCAGTATGCTGTCATGGAGTCCTTTGCCGATGAGGCGGCAGAGGAACTGCACATGAATTCGGCCTACCTGGCGGAGACTGCTCCACCGTTGCTGGATTGCCTCGAAGGCGATCCGCCTTACGTTCGCGAGTATTTGGATCCCATCGAATAGCATCTCTCGGAGAAGATTTGCCCGTGACTCTGCCTGCGTTTGAGCATCCAATCCTTGCCACGACCCTGGGAGATCTCCTGCTGCATGCGGCGCATGAATACCCCGAGACTGACGCTATAGTTTTTCCCGATGGCCGCCAAAGCTATGGAGAATTGGCCGAACGTGCGTATCAACGAGCACGAGGCCTCCAGGCACTGGGGGTCGGGCCGGGGGATCACGTCGGCTTGTTACTGCCAACCTGTTTTGATTTTCCGGAATTCCTGTTCGGCATCGCCCTGTGCGGAGCTGTGGCCGTTCCAATCAATGCCCGCTTTCGCGCGGGTGAATTGCAATACGTGATTCACAATGCAGACCTGGTCACGGTAGTTACTACGGAGGAAATTGCCGAGCATGTTAATTTTGTCGAGCGGCTCAGCGAGGCTTTTCCCGAACTCGTCGATACCCGTGATCCGCTGAACCTGGATTTGAAAAAAGCACCCCGTCTTCGGAACATGGTGTTGCTGGGGTCGTCCCGGCCCCCGGGTTTCGTCACGGAATCGGGTTTTGACGATCAGGCGAATAGTATTTCCATTAAGAAGGTACAGACGACTCGCATGCGCACCCGTGTTCGGGATCCGGCGTTGATGCTTTATACGTCGGGTACCACGGCTAACCCGAAGGGTTGCCCTTTGAGTCACGAGGCCATCGTACGAAACAGTATTGCGCTTGGCCGGTACCGCTATGAGTTACGGCAGGAAGACCGGTTCTGGTCACCACTGCCCATGTTTCATATCGCTGCAATGCTACCCATGGTGGCTATCTTCGATGTCGGTGGCGCCTATCTCACCATGAATTATTTTGATGCCGGCGTCGCCCTGAAGATGCTCGAGGCAGAGCGGGCGACCGCTACCTATCCCTGCTTCGTTACGATCATGTCGGATCTGATTCATCATCCGGATTTTCCGAATACCGATCTTCATCGTGTCAGGTTGATGAACAGTAATTTTGCGGTCCAGCCGCCGGGTATTCAGGACGCCATGCTGGAGGCGATGCCGGACACCATCTATGTCGGTACCTATGGTATGACGGAAACCGGGGGCACCGTTTGCACCAGCGAACTGACCGACAGCCTGGAGGCCCGCTGTACGCGACTGGGCAAGCCACTGCCCGGGCTGGAGGTGAAGATTGTGTCTCCCGAGACCGGCGCAGAATTGCCCACAGGCGAACGTGGCGAGATTTTGGTTCGTGGATACTGCCTGTTTGATGGCTACTATAAGGATCCGGAGAATACCGCAGAAGCGATGGAAACAGATGGGTTTTTCCACACCGGTGATATGGGCTCGTTCGATGATGCGGGCCAGATCATGTTTCACGGGCGTATCAAGGATATGCTCAAGGTGGGTGGCGAAAACGTGGCGTCGGCAGAGATTGAATCTTTCCTGGCTGAGCACCGGGCCGTGAAGCTGGCCCAGATTGTTGGCGTTCCGGACGCGCGGTTGCAGGAGGTGCCGGCTGCATTCGTAGAACTGGAAGAAGGTGAGGACGCATCTGAACAGGAACTGATCGATTTCTGCCGGGGCGACATCGCGTCCTTCAAAGTGCCCCGATATGTGCGTTTTGTCACCGAATGGCCCATGTCCACGAGCAAGATTCAGAAGTTTCGCCTGCGGGACCAGCTTCTTCAGGAACTGGATCTGACAGAAACATAGATTCAATTGACCCAATCGGTATCAGGAGGCTGTAATCGTGCAGACAGCATTCATCGCGACACTTATCGTTAAGCCAGATAAATTGGCGGAGTTCGAGCAGCTGCAGACAAAGCTGTCGGTCATTACGCATGATAGCGAGCCCGGAACACTGGTATATGACTTCATCAGGCATCGCGATCAACCCAATACTTATGTCGTCTACGCACGATTCCGTGACGACGCTGCATTCCAGGCGCATCAGGAATCACCGTCCCACGACGAACTCGTACCGCCGATCCTGGCGGCCCTGGCCGAGGACATGGATCTGCAATTCTACGAATTGGTTGAGTAAGGCCAGAAAATTCAGGACCAGAAAAGAAGGGAAATGGTAAGCGTTTATGACTGACGCTCACGATGCAATCCGGCGTCTTATGAACGCGTACTGTTACCGTCTCGACACCGGTGATCTTGACGGTTTTGCCGAACTGTTCCAACACGCGACGTGGCGAATCAGGGGTGATCCCGGGGGTGGCGACACCGGTGCCGTGGCCGTGCGCAAGACCTTGCAGCAGATCATTCTTTATGATGGCAAGCCCAACACCAAGCATGTGATGAGCAACGTTCAGATCGACATTGACGAATCTTCGCTCCGGGCCGAAGCTCAGTGTTACATCACCGTGTTTCAAGCCGTGCCGCCCGTCTTCCCTCTCCAGCCGATATTCAGCGGCCACTACCACGACAGCTTTGTGCAAATTGGCGGAGCCTGGCGTTTCGATGAGCGCGAGATTTCACCCGACCTCGTGGGCGATCTCAGCCGTCACCGATCCGACATGGCCTGACGCTTACGTACCTGTTCTGAAGTTATTGCGACGCAGGCCCGAAGGCCAGCAGCACATTGCCGGGCATGTGCATGTAAATGCCGTAGCCGGAATTGACGTATAGCATGCCATCGGCCACGGCAGGTCCACCGCCGCTCATGGAACCACCCTGACCGGTTTCTCCCGATACGGTCTCGAAAGTCCGCAGCGTATCGAATTCCCACAGGACCGATCCGTCTGCAGCGGCGTAAATGCGCAGTCGCCCGTCCATATGGCCGGCAATGACCGCTCCGGGTATAGCCGTCACGGCTGCAGAAATACCCGGGTCGCAGAAGGAATTTGCGGACGGGCAGACATTGTCTGCCGGTTGCGCCCAGCGTTCCTCGCCGGTCGCCGGGTCCAGCGCGAATAGCCCCGGGCGTGGAGGAGTTTTGAATTTATAACGGGTCACGTCTTCCGGGTAGATCATGTCGTTAATGGGCACGTATAACCGTTGACCATCCGCGGCCATGCCGAAATGCACACCACCCTGGACACCACCCCGGCCCACTGTCGTTTGCCATCGCGTGGTCCCGGAATCGGGGTCGATACCCACGACATTTCCGGACTTCTGGCCGGCCAGTACCAGTTCGCTGCCGTCCGCAAGCGTTACGAGGACCATTCCCGCCGCGAAGTCAAAATCCGGACCATTCTCCTCGGGGCAGTTCGCCGGGTTGTCCGTATAGTCGGACAGACACGCTACGTTCCAGGCATCACCTGCGGTGGCCTGGTTCACCCAGAGGATGTCACCGTTTTTCATGTCGAAAGCGATTACGGCATCGCTGGTTGAACCGGCGGGCGACGAATAGTTCTCGCCCGTGCCGGCATAGAGGCGTCCGCGTTTCCGGTCGATCAGTGGACTGTTCCAGATGGGTGCGCCGGACGGCGCCAGGATCCGGGTGCCGGCACTAGTCGTTCCAGCTTCCTCCGGTTTCTTATCGATCGTATAGGTTTTCCAGATGATCTTCCCGGTGCCGCTGTCAACGGCGACCATCGAGCCCCGAAAAGTGCAGCAAGCATAAGCGGGGTCTGTCGTGACCACTACCTCCAGTGAGGATACCGGAACGAAAAGCCTGTCATCTACCAGGACCGGTGCACCGGTAATGGTTGCGTTGGGGTGTTCGTCTACCCTGGTCATCCAGAGTAATTCGCCGGAGCGGGCGTCTATGGCATAGGCACGGGCCAGAATGTCGCCGAAGTAGGCTCGGGGGGCGGCATTTTGGTCACCCGCTTGCCAGTTTGAGACGATAATCGGTGTGCGTACTTCGGCGGAGGCACGATAGGTCCAGCGTATGCAACCACGCCTGGCATCCAGCGCATAGACCGTTCCGCTCTGGCTGCCGACGAAAACCGTGCCACCGGCCACCGTTGGTTGGGAGCGCGCCTGTATCGCATTGGGATAGGCAAAGCTCCACTTCAGTTCCAGATCGTCGGCATTGTCAGCGGTGAGGCCACCGGTGGCGGCCGGCTGAAACCGGGAATTGGCGAAGTCTATGCCCCAATTGAGCTGTCGGGGAGGCTGATCCAGATCGATAGTGGTCAGTTCGCAAGTGGGCGGTGGGTGCACAATAGTCTGGGAGTCCAGGGACCGGCCGGCCAGGTACTCGGCAACATCCTTTTTCTGTTTTTCGTTCAGGGCTGCCGCCTGGGTGGCCATGATGCCGTCGAGGGAGTTGAGGATTGCGTCCGGCGCCATCATGGCCAGGAACATCTTGTGGGGTGCTTTATAGACTGCGCCGTTGTGACAGTCGCCGCAGTACTCGTAGTAAACGGCTTCCCCTGCGGGGGTAACCTCAGCATTGTTTTCCACGAGCGGGGCCGGTTCCTGGCTGCAGCCCGCGGTGAGCATGATCGTGGTGAGCATGCCGGACAAACCGGAGCGCATCATTTCAGATACCTGTGCTGCGCCATTCGCGAAGTGCGTTCATCAACATTCATCAGAGTCTTTTTCGGTCAGGCTGTCGGCGTTACTGAATACTCAAGGTGTTATCGATGATGATTTCTGTGCCGTTGACGAAACGCGATTCGTCGGAGGTGAGAAACAACACGACGTTGGCCACGTCTTCCGGCCGGCCCAGGCCGACCGGGCTGAGGGCGGTCTTGTCTTTCAGGTTCAGATCCGAAGCAGTCTTGTCGATCATGGGTGTATCGATGGCGCCCGGGTGAATGCTGTTGACGCGTATGTTGTAACTGTTCATCTGGCAATGTACGGCGATTGCTTTGGTCATTGCCCGCACCGCGCCTTTGGCGGCGCTGTAGGCGAAGTAGACGGGAAAGCCCAAGTGGGAGGCGATGGATGACATGTTGATGATGGAGCCGCCGCCGGAGTCCTGCATCAAGGGCAGCGCATGTTTACAGCCCAGGAAAACGCCATCGCTCATGATTCCGTTTTGGCGGTGAAAACTTTCCAGGGAGCACTGCTCAATGGTCTCTACGACTGCAACGCCGGCGTTGTTCACGAGCGTATTGAGTCGTCCGTGTTGGTCCTTCACGGCAGCAATCACGGCTTGCCACTGGGCTTCATCGCTGACGTCGTGATGCAGGAATGTTGCATGACCGCCGGCGGTGCGGATAGACTCCGCGACCGATTCACCCGCGTCGTCGTTGATGTCGGTCAGTACGACCCGGGCACCTTCCCGGGCCAGAATTTCAGCATCTGCGCGACCGAGCCCGGAGGCGCCGCCGGTAATTAACGCTACTTTGCCTTCTACCCTGCCCATTACCTGTCTCCTTTGATGACCGATAGCGGAGTCTAATTAGTCAGGTCATCCGGTTTCAATCATCTTTGACTTTTTTACGGACAGCGACCATGCTACAGCACTTCGATGAACTTGGGCAGGGTGTCCCATGAGTGACGAAGAGCAGCCCGACGATCAACATATTAGCTGGCAGGCGCAGAAGAGTGCAGCCACCCGTAAGTTGATCATTGAGGCCGCGATTGGGTGTTTCGTCGACCTCGGTTACGGGCGCACGACCACCATGCGTATCGCCCAGGCGGCAGGGTTATCCCGTGGCGCCATGTTGCATCACTTTCCGTCCAAGATCGACATCGTCAAGGCCGCTGTGGATGAACTTCACGCCAAGCGGCTCAAGGCATTCCGCACGTCAGTCATGCAAGCGCCTCCCGCGGGTAAGGGTCGGGTCCACGTGGCGGTGCAGGCTTACTGGCAGCACGTGCGTCACCCTACCTTCGTCGCTTTTTTCGAGCTTTCGGTGGCGGCCCGCACGGATCCAGAACTGGAGGCGATTCTTAAGCCGGCGCAGGCGGCTTTTGATGAGGAGTGGTATCGCACCGCTGCCGAGGCATTTCCCGAGTGGCAGAGCGACACGGTGGCTTTTAATCTGGCTTTGGATTTGTCCCGGTACCTGCTGGAAGGTATGGCGGTCAGTTTTCTGACTCACGAAGAAAGCGAGCGAGAGCAACACGTGCTGGATTATCTGGAAGAGCAGCTCAGGGCGCTGCGACCGGGGCCGACGCCACGGTGACCTCACCGCGCCGTAGTTCCGCTCAGGTTTTCGATGCCTGGTAAATGCTCTCGATTGACGCATCAAGCATTGCGTCAAATTCAGCATCGCTCTGCTGTGCTTTCAGACCCTCCGACAGGGCACGCGAAAAACTCGCTACCATCCCATTGTTGCGATTCAGGCGCGCATTGGCTTCCTCACGGCTGTAGCCACCGGACAATGCCACGACCCGAACCACATTCGGATGTGCGATGGCGTTTTTGTAAAGATTGTCTTCTTCCGGCAGCGTCAGCTTTAGCATGACGAGTTGATCGGCGCCGAGCTGATTGAGTTCACTCATAATGGCGTTCTGCAAAAGGGTCTCGGCTGCCGCTTTGTCCGGGCAATGGATATCGATCTCCGGTTCAATGATCGGTACGAGGCCGGCGTCACAAATCTGGCGACCGATTTCAAACTGCTGGGCGGCAATTGCTTCAATGCCACTGGCCTGCGCCTGCTTGATGACGGAGCGCATTTTTGTACCGAAAATGCCTTTTGATCTGGCTTTTTCGAGCAATGCGTCAAGGTCCGGCATTGGTTTCATGAGTTGCACGCCGTCCTCTTCGTCGGCAAGGCCTTTGTCTACTTTTAATACCGGCACGACATTCTTTTCTTCCCAAAGATACTCAGCTGTCGGGCGGCCCTGAACCTCTCGATCCATTGTGTTTTCAAACAAGATTGCCGCCAGGATTCTTTCTCCCGTGAAGCTCGGGCTGGTCATGATGCGTGTGCGCATTTCATGCACGACCGTAAACATCTCTTCATCGGTTGACCACGCGTCTTCCGTCACACCATATAATCCGAGTGCTTTAGGCGTGCTGCCGCCACTCTGATCCAGCGCGGCGATGAAGCCATCCTG
>CAZVQW010000017.1:0-11299 GCA_964629475.1 uncultured Chromatiaceae bacterium
TGGGGTGGTTTGAGACGTACGTTTAATTGGTGTCTGACACCATTTAATAAAACCGCATATTCAGGCCAGATTCGTGTCAACGCATGCCTTGGCCGAGGTGATAAAATCCCCGCATGGCCAGAAAATCAGAGAGCAAAGCAGAGAAAGTCTATCGGGAGGCATTGGCCTTGAGTGAGGCCGAACGCGAGGAGCTGGTACGGCTGCTCACGGTGCAGAATGACGGCATGTGGGCCAGCCCGGAAATCGAGCAGGCGTGGATGGACGAGTGCGACCGGCGCGTTAAAGCCATGGACCGGGGTGAGATGGAAATAATCCCGGCAGAAGAAGTTTACCGCCGCATTCGCGAACGTCTCGCCGGGTAAAGCCGTTTATGGTCGTGCGCTATGGCGTTGCTGCTGAACTTGAATTGGCCGATGCCGTGGAATTTTATAATCAGGAACGCAACGGCCTCGGCGATGAATTTCTGCACGAAGTTCAGCGGGTGGCAGGTTTGCTGATTGAAAACCCACGAATGGGCAGGCGTGTGCGAACTGACCGTCGTTCGGTGGTCTTGAAGCGATTTCCCTACCGGCTCGTTTATACGCTGGACGATATCGGTATCCTGATCATTGCAGTTGCCCACCAGCGCCAGCGTCCCGGTTATTGGGGCGAACGGGTAGAGGAGGCTTGTCCGCGCTACGTGGTGTTGCCGACGGCCGCCTGAAAAGGTACCGGGTTTATTTTATTACGGCGTGTCCCCGACACCGCTGGAAGAAACGAGTGCATTGGGGAGTTGGCACGCCCATCTGTTGCATCTGGACCGTCGTCAGTGCGTGTTCTTTTGTCACGATGAATATCGCCAGGCAGGATCTGGAGGTGCAGGTCTATCGGGCCCGTAATGTGCTGGACCTGGATCCGGTCGCGGTGTCCTGTCACGTCAGCCATCGGCCGGCCACGATACGTGGCAAGTGGATCAGGCCCGACCGGGCGTTGCTGGAGAGCGTGAACGCGCTTAAATAATTGGTGTCTGACACCAATTCCGGATACCAATTCCAAAACCCTGTGTATGGGCCGGATTCAGATCTGAAGTCGCCGTGGTCGAGATGCTAACGTCCCTCCATGGTCAGGAAAGCAGAAGTTATCTGCCGAATTTTATTGTAACGGTTAGATGATCAGGAAAGACTATTCATGTATCTGATGTATGTAGACGAAAGCGGAGATACAGGAATAACAGGTAGTCCAACGAGATTTTTTACTCTGACGGGCATTGTGGTTCACGAGCTACGCTGGAATGAGTATCTGGATCGACTCGTTATTTTCAGGCAGCGCATGCGTGGTGCATTTGGGCTTTTATTACGAGACGAAATTCACGCAGCGCATTTCATTAACAAGCCGGGAGCATTAGCAAGAATACGAAGAAATGATCGTTTATCGATTCTACGCTTCTTTGCGAATGAGCTGTGCTCTATGGCAGATCTAAGCATTATCAACATAGTTGTTGATAAGGAAGGAAAGCCTCCGGATTTTGATGTCCTGGGCCATGCATGGGTAGCCTTGATTCAGCGTTTCTCAAATACAATGTCACACAGGAATTTTCCAGGGTCGGCCAATCCGGATGATCGTGGGTTAGTGCTGCCGGATATGAGTGAAGTCAAGAAAATTACCGGAACTCTGCGTCGTATGCGACGATACAATCCGGTGCCAAACCAAGGGGTATATGGGGCCGGGTACCGAAATATTACGATCTCTACGATGGTTGAAGATCCCTGTTTCAAGGACTCGCGAGATTCATATTTTATTCAGGCAGCCGACTTGGCTGCATTTTTGCTGTACCAGCAGCTTGCGCCGTCAGCATATATCAGGAGCAAGGGCGCACAAAATTATTTTAATCGGCTTCGCCCCGTATTGTGCGCAGTAGCATCAACGACGGATCCGGATGGCATAGTAAGGCTATAAAAAAAGGGCCCTTGCGGACCCCGGGTGGATCCTACTACCCAGTTTTGCTGAGGTTCAGAGCCAACTTCGAGCATACTCAATTTGTAGAGAATAAACAAATCACAAGTTGTTAAAAAGGTGCTAAAAAGGTGCCGGGTTTAATTTCCTGCAGGAAAATAAACCCGGCACCTTTTTCTCTTACTTGGTGCGAGGTATAGGGTACTGCTCAAATAATTCTTCGATCACGATGGGCACGACAGTCTGCAGGTTCTCCCGGGTTTCTTCCTTTACGCGGCCGGTCGCCGCAGCCTCCCAGACGACCTGTTTGCGCTTACGGTCGATCACGTCGATGGCCACGGTGCCTTCCGTTGTTTGTGTAACGGATGTCGTGGATACGCCCATGCTGTAGCCGGTCATGGTGCCGTAGCGGCCACGCCCGCGATGAATGGACGCACTGCTCGACGGCTGGCTACTCGACTTGATCTTCTGCTGCGCCGATACGACGAAGTCGATCAGCAGGTCAGGGTCCGGCCAGCCTCGCTTCATGCCGCGCGCTTCGAGCTCGGCAGAGGTTGCCTTAATCAGGAATCCGCTGAGAATTCCGCGCACGCCGGCCCGATCGGTCGATAGCGGGTCCACAAAGCTATAAGTCTTGTAGGCCGAGAAATCAGTGTTGGAATCCTGGTTCACGATGATGGTCGGGCCGCTGGCGCAGGCAGCCAGTAATATGATCAGCACCAGCGAACCGGTTGCTTGAAAGAATCGATAAAGCATGAACGTTCCTGAATAGCCTGAACTTGAATGATACCGAAAAAGGTGCCGGGTTTATTTTTTACCTTCGGTTGACGGGGCATATTCCGATAACAGATAGTCTGCCTGTGGAAGTTCGGCGCGTTTAAATGCGGACCGGTTCGGTTTTCGGCCATGGAAGAAGGCCATTGAAGAGAACAAGGAAAGAGAATGTGAAAATTTTGAGATACCGGACCGTGATTGCCAACAGGATCATGATCGCCAGCATGGTAATCTTCCTCTCCGCCTGCGCGACGATCCCGAGTGTGAAGAAGGTTCAGGCGTTGCCAGACACCGCCGACGCACCGTACGAAAACTTTCTTGTCGTCGCGCTCTTATCCACCTATACCGCACGCCAGGGGCTTGAAAAGCAGGTGGTCAGCCAGCTTGCAGAGCGCGGCATCAATGCCGTTGCCAGCACGTCGATGATGAAAACAACGACGCTGATGACGAGGCAGAATTACGTGGCGATGGTTGACAAAATTGGTGCCGATGCCCTGCTGGTCAGCCAGTTGATCGACCTGGACTCGGACATCACAAAAAAGGATGCAAGTCCCGAGGCGACATACAACGTCCGGCCGACGTATTACTTCAATGTCTGGGAGGTCGACTTGACGGAATACATCGAACCCCAGTTTATCGGGCTTGAAGGCACCTACGAGCTTGCCACCCAGGTGTACTCGGTTAGCACCCGGGATGTCGTCTGGGCAATCGAGTCGAGCGCGGATTTCGAGCAGGACATATCCGTGCCACGACCGTACTTAATCTACCTGGACGAGGCGAGATCTATTGTTCGCCACTTGTCGCGCGACGGAGTGATTGCGAAGTAGGGAAAAGGTGCCGGGTTTATTTTCCTGCATGTCCGGAAAATAAACCCGGCACCTTTTCACGGGAGCCTTCAAACCGCTTGAAACTTAAGCCCTGCAACCCCATATAAGTAACTGTGGTCATTCCGCAGATGCCACGTTATCTTATTTAAATCACTCGGAGCCAACCTGAGCCTAATATGAGAATTTTGCTGTTCCTGGCGACCAACGTCGCGATCCTCGTCGTCCTTTCGATCGTATTCAACCTGCTGGGTCTGGAGGGTATCCTTGCCGAGAATCAGGTCGACCTGAATCTACAGGCACTGCTGGTGATGTCGGCGGTCATCGGTTTCGCCGGCTCATTCATCTCGCTATTCATCTCCAAGTGGATGGCCAAGCGCAGCATGGGCGTGCAGGTGATCGATCCGCAGCAGCCGCGCAATGACGCCGAACGCTGGCTCGTGAGCACGGTACAAAGCCAGGCGCAGCAAGCGAACATCGGCATGCCCGAGGTGGGTGTCTTCGACTCGCCCGACCCGAATGCGTTTGCGACGGGCGCGAACAAGAACAACGCACTGGTCGCGGTCAGCACGGGCCTGATGCAGGCGATGAGCAGGGAAGAGGTCGAGGCCGTGCTTGCGCATGAAGTCAGCCACGTGGCCAACGGTGACATGGTGACAATGGCCCTGATTCAGGGCGTCGTGAATACCTTCGTCATATTCCTGTCGCGCCTGGTGGGATTCTTTGTCGATCGCGTGATTCTCAAGAACACCCGTGGTTTGGGCATCGGCTACTTCGTTACTTCGATTATTGCCCAGATCATACTGGGTATACTCGCGAGCACGATTGTGATGTGGTACTCACGTCGCCGCGAGTTCCGGGCGGACGCCGGTGCTGCGAGTCTCGCGGGTCGTCAGCAGATGATCGGTGCACTCAAACGTCTGCAGACCAACGCGCCGGACGAGTCGGTCATGCCCGAGCAGATGGCCGCGTTCGGTATTCATGGCAGTAAGCCTTCGGGGCTGCGGGCGCTGTTTATGAGTCATCCGCCGTTGGAGCGGCGTATTGCGGCGTTGGAAGATCGGTAAAAAGGTGCCGGGTTTATTTATCTCTCCGGGTGATGGTCAGAGAAAAATAAACCCGGCACCTTTTCTCGGCACCTTTTCTATTTTCTTAAATAGACCCGGTACCTTTTCCCGGTACCTTTTCCTTGACCCCTGCAGGCGGGTGAGTAAGTATGTAAACGTAAAAAATACAGTAAAAAGGTACCGGGTTTATTTTCTAAACACATACACCCGATAACTGGCTAAACTCGAACTGCGCATCCGCGTAGTCTGGCTTCTCGCACTTTTGAGGAGCCCTCATGGCCAGGCGATCCCGAGTCTTCATGCCGGGTTATCCCCATCACGTCGTCCAACGCGGGCACGATCGCAAGGCTGTGTTCGTCGAGCCGGAGGATTACGAGTATTACCTGGCCAATCTGATTGAGTGGAAAACCCACTACGACATTGCCGTTTATGCATACTGCCTGATGACGAACCATGTCCACCTGATACTTTCGCCGCACACGGAAGGTGTTGCCATCTCCGCATTGATGCGTCGTTTGTCGGCCCGCCAGGCTCGCTATGTGAACCGGCTCGAGGGGCGCAGCGGCACGCTCTGGGGCGGGCGCTTTAAATGCAGCATCATCGACTCGGATAACTACCTGCTTGCGTGCATGCGCTACGTAGATCTGAATCCGGTGCGCGCGGGCCTGTGCCAGCACCCGGCCGAGTATCGCTGGAGCAGTTACGCGCAGAAGGTTGGGCTGTTAAATGAATCTGAGCACGAGCATTGGCTCGACCCGGATCCGGTCACGTGGCACGAAAGCGTGACCTGGCGCCACCGTACCTATGCAAGATTCGTCGCGGCCGAGCTTCCCGAGGACGAGCTCGACCTGATCCGCTCCGCTGTCCGGCGCAACCAGCTAACCGGTACCGGACGCTTCGTCGATGAGATCGAAAATCGGACGGGTCTGCGTATCGAGGCGCGCGGGCGCGGCAGACCGCCGAGAAAATAAACCCGGTACCTTTTCCCGCTAGTGTCAGACACCATTAGTCACATGACAGCTACTGAACTTTTTCCAGTATATGCTCGACTGCGGCACGAATTTCTTCGTCCGTGCATTCAGCGCACTCGCCACGCGCTTCCATGTCGCCAATGCCGGTAATTGTCTTGGCAGTCAATTCATCGAGCCCTTTCGGTACCCGATCTTCCCAATCTTCCTGATCGTCGATATCCGGCGCCCCGGAGAAAAATCCGCCGATGCCGCCGGTATGACAATTCGCACAATTTGCCTCGAAGACGGCTTCACCTGATCGTCCGGACGTGCTGTCGCCGGCTGCCACGACAATGGTTGTTGTGGAAAGGCAAACAAATGCAACCAGGATTGAACGAATGCAACGCATCTTTAGTGCTCCATAAAATTACGAAAGTCCGGGAGAGTGTTACGCATTTACCATGATCTGGATAGATCTCAAGCCGATATATATCTTTATCTACCCGAAAAGGTGCCGAAAAGGTGCCGGGTTTATTTTTCTTTCACGAGCACATGTTGATACGGGACTAACTGGATAATAAACCCGGTACCTTTTTCAATCATCATCGTGTTCGTCGATGTGCATCGCGATCAGTTCTTCTACGGCCTCCAGGCCATCCTCGAAATCCGGGTCGTGATCCGCAGCTTTTGCCGAGATCATCGTGCCGGCCAGTTTGGCGATCGACTCCGCGGGATCTGTCAGTAAATCTGTTTCCGGTTGTGATTTCGATACGGATAAGAAATCGTTGACCATGACGTTGAGCGCGACCATCTCGCTGATACTGATCGTGGCCGGGACGGTCGAATCCGTTTGGCCGCTGTCGGCCGGCTGCGTCACGGGCATGTGGTCCTGATATAGCTGCGCGACACCCATTGAAGCGCTGCTGGACATCTCGACCGAGAAGCTCTGCAGTTCACGCGTGTTCAGTTTCATGCGGCCGAGTTTGTGCAGGGCCTTGTGGACCTGTCCATCGAAGAACTTGTCGGCCGCGTGCTCGATGCGGTTGAGTAGTTTGCGAATACTCTTTCTCTCGCCCTTGTCCAGCTCTCCATCGACCGTGAAAGTCAGGTGGTTGCTTGCATAGCTGCTTGTTGTGGATACGTTGGCTGTAACGCCGTCGCCATCCACGCTGGCATTGCCGCGTTCGCCGCCGGTCTCTGCGGAGATGTTGATCGTGACGATGTCGCCGTCATTGGTCGTAATGCTGATGCTGGCACTCCGGCTGGCGCTGTATTGAGCCACGCTGGCCGTAATCGAACTGGGCGGTGCCGGGGCGAGTTCGCCGAGCGCATTGTCGAGCAATGCTCTGGAAGTATTCAGATCCTGCGCAACGTCGTTGGTCAGATTGTTTTGCGCGGCAATCTGTTGCTCGGTTTCGGTCACGCCTTCGGCGACGCCTGCTTTCGCCGTCTCTATGGTCGCTTCCGGCGATTCCTCTGCAGGTTGCGCCGAGAGCAGCGTTTGCAGGGCACTTTTGACCTGACCCGCAACATCCTGCGGGCTGTTGCTCGACGGGTAGCCGGAAACCGCCGCCGAAAGATTAACCTGCAAAGAGCGATTGAGTGACGCAAACAGATTCTGACTCAGCAACTGCATGGCCGACCGGCGCCCGAAACCGGAGAATCCCGCGTGCATGAGCGGCCGCGCCCGGTGGTGCTCGCCGGCACGCATGCGATCGTCCCGTCCCGCCACGTCAGAGTCGGGGCGAATGCCGTGTTCGTGCCGATGACCGTTGTAAAGGTCGAATTGCCCTATATGCATAGCGTGCACCTGCCTGTTCGCAGAAACCGGTTTCAATTGAGAGTCTACATAACGGGATATCGGCACGATTCCCGGGAACTTGAGCAATCGAAAAGGTACCTTTTCCTATTCCTGCCACTTGCCTGAACGACTCCGCACCATCGTGCTGCGGTATTCATAAAGATCCGGTCGGTACAGGCTCTCCAGCATAATCACCGGGCGATCCTGCACATCATGAAAGACGGTGCCCATGAAAATCAATGCCGTACCCACCGGTACGTTTAATAATGACGCCGACGTTTCATCTGCAATCCTGGCGCTGATCCATTGCTCGGCGCGCGCCAGTGAGACACCGATCGTCTCTAGCGCCGCCGGCGGCGGCATTTTTTTCAGTGACCGGTGATCGAGGTCTGCAGCGAATTCGGATAAGAAATATGCCGTCATGACCGTGAACGGTTCACCCCGGATGGTGCGCACCCTGATTAATCGTAATACCTCTTGTTTATCCGGGTCATCTTTATCGGGGTCATCCGACGCTTCGACGGCGATCGCCAGTTTCTCGCGGATATGGCCGGGTGCCCTGACCATGTCGATGGATATCGTATTCAGTCTGGCGCTGTCATCCGTGCCCGTGCCCGTATCGACATGACCGCCGATGTTGTAGCGATCACGAAACTCCTCCGGCTGAGGTACGGGAAAGCTGCCGATGCCGCGGCGCTTGATGATAAAACCGTCCAGCTCGAGGTTGTGCAGCGTCTTTCTGATCGTGACTCGCGAGACACCGTATTCAAGCGCCAGCTGATTCTCGCCGGGCAGCGGCCGGTCCGCTTCCAGCTCACCGTCACGAATCTTCTGGCGCAGGATGACGTAGACCTGGTGGTACAGGGGAGTCACCGTGCGCTCCTCCCTGCCAACCTGCCGCCTGCCTGTCTGTTCCTTGCTCGCCATCAGTCTTTTGGTTTCTTGCGGTAAGTACGTATGCCCAACTACAGGTAACCTGTATTACTAATAATACAGGTTACTGAAGAGGAATGAACCATGCTTATCAATTTCTGGTACGCGGCAGCGTACAGCGAAGAAGTCACGGCCGACAAGCCGATCAAGGTCAAAATGCTCGGGCAGAATTTTGCCCTGTACCGCGATTCTGCGGGGGTTGCACGTTGCGTCAGCGATATCTGTATCCATCGCAGTGCGTCACTGGCCGGCGGCAAGATCAAGGGTGATTGCATCGAATGTCCGTATCACGGCTGGCAGTTCAACGGCGACGGCGATTGCACCAAGATTCCGTCCCTGGGCATCGACGGCACACCGCCGGCGCGGGCAAAGATCGATGGCTACCCGACTGAAGAGCGTTACGGTCTGATACATGTATTTCTCGGTGACCTGCCCGAGGAAGAACGCCCGCCGATCATGGCGATACCGGAATGGGACCAGGCAGGCTGGCGCTGTATTCATCTGGAATATGACTGGAAAACAAACTGGGAACGCTCGATCGAAGCTGGTCTCGACCCGGCGCATGCCGAGTTCGTGCACACGGGCATGAAGTTTGCCGGAACGGATGAGGAATACATCATTCCCGAATTGAACGTGGAAAGAACGGAGTGGGGTGCCGAGCAGGACTTTGATATCAAGACGATTGCCGCACGCGGTGATCTGGAGAAAATTAAACCCGAAGCGGCACAGGTGAATGCGTATGCTTCCTTCCATGGACCGACCTGTACCGAAACGCGGTTGACCATTGCGCCTGGTCAAGTCGTCATCCAGTACATGTTCGAGACACCCATGGATGAGTTTAATCTCAAGAAGCATCTGGTCAGTGTGCGTTCGGTGAATCTTGAACCGGGTTACGACAAGGCGATGAACCAGATGAACCTGTTCGTCGCGGATGAGGACCGCGTCATCATCGAAGAAGTGGACCCGGCAATCTATCCTGAATCCAATACGAAGGAATTGCTGGTACCGGCCGATCTGCAGATTGCCATTTACCGGGAAATGATCGCCGAATGGGAGGCGAAAGGCTGGCGCATCGATACGCGGAAGGTCGCCGAAGACCGCGGTCGCATAGGCTATGCAATTCCTTGTCCGGCACGCCGTGAGCACGGCAACTGGACACTGGATTCAACGCCGATGCTCCCGGGCAAGGAAAAATAAAAAGGTGCCGAATAAAAAGGTGCCGGGTTTATTTATTAGCGAAAATAAATCCGGCACCTTTTTTTCCGCTCCGCTGTCCGGTGCAACCAGCTCACCGGCACCTTTTGCGAGCATCTGCCGGACGCACCGTGTAGAAATGGTGTCAGACAACAGGTATTCGCGGCAAGATGCCGCTCCTACGGCCCGCAATAATTAAATACGAGGAGCCCGCGATGAAATGGGAACGAATTCTCGATACCGCGCCTTGGGGTAAGCGGGCCATGCCACGCGGTGGGCAGATGGATGGCTATTTCTACATCATCAGCGGCCGCAAGGGTTCGTTCAAGATCTATAGCGATACCTGGCGCAGTCCTGATGGCATTAACTGGGAGCGGATGTCCGCCAGGACCGGTTGGGACAGGCGGTGCTATCCGGAAGTCGATGTCGTGCAGGGCCATTTAATCCTGACCGGCGGCCAGAGCCTGCGGACTTTTTACAACGATGTGTGGCGCTCAGCGGATCAGGGCCGCACCTGGGAGCAGGTTTGCGCCAACGCACCGTGGAACGTGCGCGCCGGTCACCACAGCCATGTCATCGATGATGAGATTTACCTGTTCGGCGGTGCGCGTAACTCCTTCGACCGGATCTTCTACCCCGAATTGTGGGTCAGCAAAGACCTCGGCGAAACCTGGGAACTACGAGCCGAATTGCCCGAAGACATGGGCCGGGCCGGCATGCAGGTCGTCCACATCGACGGCACGATTTATTACATGGGCGGTGATCATGACAAGCCGGTGTTCCAGGCCAACTGGGAAGGGCGCCGCAATGATGTCTGGAAATCTGAAGACAAGGGCGCAACCTGGGAGTTGCTCGGCCATGCACCCTGGGTCCCGCGAACGGGACATCAATGTATTGCCCACAACGGCAAAGTCGTCTGCATCGGTGGCCACGCGCAGGGTGAGCATAAGATCAGGCAGATTTTGATGCACGATCTGTGGCTCTGGGATCCGCAAGACGGCATGGATGGCTGGAAAAAAGTCACCGATAACGTCTGGGGTTGCGAGGACAACCCGGGTCGTGACGGCAAGAGCGACTTCAGGATTGAAGTTCGTGACGACAAAATCTGGACCTTCGGTGGTGATCGCGAGGTCATCTACCCATGGCCGATGGACAATGATGTCTGGGTGGCGGATTGGCCGGAATAATTGGTGTCAGACACCAATTAAAGTGCAGACTCGCTCGCTTTCCGATGGCGCAGCAGGCCGACCAGGTTGCTGGAGAAGAACAGAACTTCCATGAGTACGGCTACCGGTGACCAGACGATCAGGTTGTGTACCGCCCACAGCACTTCGGTCGCCATCATCGTGTAACGCACGGCTTTCTCCGAGCCGTGGAAGCTGCCGTAGGTGCCGATGATTGTTGCGGTCAATGCCAGGAAACTTACCGGGCTACTGTAGGTCAGCGCGAAGCCGGCTACCGACATGGCCAGGAACAGGTACATCAAACGTGCATCGGTCGTAAACGACGATACGAGAAACCTGAAGGCGGTCACCGCAATCAGCATGCCTGCTTCGTTGCGACCCAGTACAAAAAAGTGCGCGGCTGCCAGCGACGCCGCGACACACCAGCCGAGCAGAATATGTTTGCGCTGCTTGAACTGGAACGCCGTCATGCCGGTGACGAGCGTCAGCGCCGCGAGAATTTGTGAAAGTACAAAAGGGGTCATTAGAAGCTGAGCTTGTGATCAGGAGCGCAAATCAGTGCCGGAGTGAGTTGTTCTAAGTAGTTGTGAGGGAAAGCAGTGCAATAGCTGACGTCAGGGTCAGACTATTAATTATAGGG
>CAZVQW010000017.1:11399-62219 GCA_964629475.1 uncultured Chromatiaceae bacterium
AGGGAAAAATAAACCCGGCACCTTTTATACGGCACCTTTTATAGGCGCTAAATGAATCTGGCGGCACGGATAGTCGCCTGTCCGTGCCGCCTCGTCATTACTTTGATCGGCTGTTAGTCATCCTCTAGCTTCCGGCGTTCGGCACGGTCCTTGATCAGAGGAACCGGATTTAGCACCCAATTACCGGAAGTCCGGCGTGCCGGGGACGGGATCGCGTATGCCTTAGTCCTGCCATGATTGGCGTTGAACTTATCGATATTGATGCGCCAGCCCATGTCGTCGAATTTCTCCAGCCATTTCCGGTAGGCCGCAACTGCATTGTCAGACGGCGTCAGGACCTCTTCCGTCGGGTTTAACGGCGTGCGCCCCGGACACATGGTATCCAGAATCTGGATGTCCTGTCCGGCGATGACCTTGTTCCGTGCATGGATCGGACCGTTGTGCTTCGGTTCCAGCATGAAGTTACGCATATTCAGGAAGAAGATTTTCGTGGTGTTCTCATCTACCGGTAACTCAAAGAAGTACTGCCGGAACATCTGGGACTCTGTGATATTGATATAGGTCGGCATGGCATTAGGTCCATAGGTGCCGCCGCCAACTTTCATCAGCTTATGATCTTCAGTCCGCGTATCACCCCAGGGTGTCTCCTCGCCACCGGCGGTCTCGTGGTCTTTCTGCGGCAGCGGCGGTGTATCGAACAGGTGCCAGAACCAGAAGCCCCAGCCCTGACGATGATCTTCGGCTTCGTAGTCTTGAACCCTGTAGTTTTCACGGTCGATAGATGAGTGACCATGTGTCGGGTGGACAAACTCGTTGTGTGCCGGATCGATACCATTCTCGATCGAACGCTCGTAGAAGTACGGCACTTCGAGAACCAGTACTTCGTTGGCTAGCCAGCCTTCCTGATCATATTCCTCAACATTCAGCAGCGGTATCCGCGTCTCTTCCGGCTCGTCGCCCAGAAATGCAAACACTATGCCGTATTTTTCCTGCACAGGGTATGAATCGACTTTCGCACGTGCAGGGGTCTTTGTACCGTAACCGATGGACGGCAGGTTCACGCACTCGCCGTCGCCGTTGAATTCCCAGCCGTGGTACGGGCAAACGACGCAGCCATCGATGATTCGTGGTCGGTGCTCGCCTTGGGACCAGGCGCCACCGAGCGATGCACCGCGGTGCGTACAGGTATCACTCAATACACGAGCATCACCATTCTTATCGCGAAATACGACGAGATCGACGCCAAGTGCTCTGACTTTTTCCGGCAGGTCATAGCCCAGATCTTCACTGCGAACGATCGGGTACCAAAAGTTGATATACATAATATTTCTCTTGTTGTAATTAAAATTAGTATCGGGAACACGACAAGCCTCCCCGATCTCGACTGCCGGTTTATGCTGTTCAATCGGTGCATCGCCGGCGTTTTACGTTTTAATAATTCGCTTCCCGGCCTTAGTGCCGGGTTCGGGTTGTATCGTAATTACACGTATAGTTTTCGGTCATTGATATAGATCAGAAATGGAGTTTCTGTCTCTTTTGACCAAAAAAGGTGCCGGGTTTATTTTTCTGCATCCCGTAGTAGAATTTTGTCTATGCCAAACGCCATCGTCACCGGAGCCAACCGCGGTATCGGACTGCAGCTTTGTCATGCCCTGAAGGATCGCGGCTACACCGTGACGGCCCTGTGCCGGCAGGCCGATGATGCGCTCGCAGGGTTGGATGTGGATATCCATGAGAATTATGATGTTACGGATGCGGCAGCCATCGAGACATTCGCGCGTTCGGTCGAGCCCGACACGGTCGATCTTCTGATCAATAATGCCGGTATTCTGCGCAGTTCGTCACTCGATGATCTGGATCTGGAATCGGCACGGCAGCAATTCGAAGTCAATGCACTGGGCCCGTTGCGTGTGACGCAATCGCTGCTGCCCGCACTCAGGGATGGTGCAAAGATTGCGCTGGTGACAAGTCGCATGGGCTCGATTGCCGATAACGACTCGGGCGGCAGTTACGGGTACCGCATGTCGAAAGCGGCCCTGAATGCGGCCGGTGTATCGCTGGCCAGGGATCTGCAAGGGCGCGGCATTGCGGTGGCCATCCTGCATCCCGGCTGGGTAAGGACCGAGATGACAGGGCAATCCGGGTTGATAGATACCGATGAATCCGTTGCCGGGTTGCTCGAACGCATCGATGAACTGAATCTGGAAAATTCCGGCAGCTTCTGGCACAGCAACGGGGAATTGCTGCCGTGGTGAAATGAAGTCTGACACCATTACCATCCTCAACCGTAGGAGCGGCTTCCAGCCGCGATTACATTAGATAGCGCGTTATCGCGGCTGGAAGCCGCTCCTACGGTTGTACGGGATTTGCCAGATCGCTGCCGCTGATTTTTTCTGTAACCGAGTACGCCATGACGACCAAAGGCTTCATCCGCTACCGAAGCGACTATAAGTATCAGCTGGCCGAGGGCTATGAGGTCAAAACGCTGATCAGGCCGAAAGCGGCGATCAGTACAGATTATATTGATCTGGATATCGCCGGTAATCTGCTGATCAAAAAGTCCTACGCCTGGGATGGCCCGTCGGGGCCGGTCAAAGACACGTCGGAAAATATGCGTGCATCCCTGGTGCACGATGCGCTGTATCAACTGATGCGCATCAAAGAACTCAATACGAGAACGTATCGCAAGACGGCGGACATTCAGTTCATGGTGATCTGCAAAGAAGATGGTGTATCGAGTCGCACAGCAAATCTCTGGTATCGGGGCTTACGCCGGTTTGGCAAGCCCGCGGCCAGTCCGCAGAACAAAAAGAAAATTGCTCGTGCGCCGAAGCGTCGTCGTTAAGTGCAAAAAAAGGTTCCGGATTTATTTTCTTGGTGAATAAATAAACCCGGCACCTTTTTTACGCCGTGCGCCGAACCGACGTCGTTAAGCGAATTATACTTTCGGTTGTGCCTGGCTGAATCCGTTCAATAGCTTCTTGAGATCGGCCATTAACTGGCGCAGGGTTCCGGTCAGTAACACAAATTCTGCATCCTGGCGCGCCAGTGGGTCGTTGTCGATTTGTGACTCCTTGTCGTCCGCACCCAGGAACTTCAGCTTGGTCAGGACACTGTGGTGATCAAGCACGCAGCTCAGCACGCTGTCGTATTCGATGGCCAGGTGCGTCAGGTGCATGCCATCGGCGATCAGATTGCGAATGCTGCGGTCGGTCAGGTCGAAGTTGGTCCAGCGCACGGTGGAGCCGGCATCACCGGCATCCTGCATGCGGCACTCGCGCCCGACATTGAAACGTGCCGGCGCATCGCCGAGAAAGATCCGGGTCAACAGGGCATCGACGGGTTCCTTGAAGGCCAGCGGTTTGATATTGAGAAGATCAAACGGTTGCCGGAAATGGCTCAGGAATCGCTCGCAGGTCGCCGGTTGGGCTGCATCGATGCCAATGATATTTTCCGCCGGATCAATAAAGCCCCAGGTGCGATCTGATTTGAGCAGTGCCTTGCTCAGCAGGTCGTCGCGGATTTCCGCCTTGAGGCGGCGCTTTTCCCGCGGAGCAGGGTCTTCGCCCATGCGGGCGCGGAATTCTTCGATGCGTTCCTCGAGTGCTTCGTTGATCGCAGCGGTCGGCAGCATGCGTGACTGGCTGCGCAGCCGGATCAGGTCGGCACCGTTGACGCGACGCGCCAGCAGCTCGCTACTGTTCGGATCGATCGGTACCCAGCCGGAGCTGCGCCGGGACAGCGGACCGCAGGGCCTGAACCCGAACTTGCCCAATTCCTCGGACACGGCCTCCTCGGAATTCGGCCACTGACCTTCAAACCGGTAATAACGTACATTGCGAAACATCGGGGCGCCTGCATCTTTCTGAAAGAGCGGCGCAGTATCCGGATTTCATCCGGCGCTGTCACTGTTGATCTTTGCTCGGAAAAGGTGCCGGGTTTATTTTTTGGTTCTGAAAAATAAACCCGGCACCTTTTCCAGGTGGTCGACGTGCAGAATATTTACTACACCTGCCGGCAGGCCTATAAGCGCAATTTCGATTACAACAGCTTCTGGGCGAAGGTCAGCAAGAATCGCGACATCGTGAGCGCATTTGCTTACGCAACCGAGCCGGCCGACGACAAGCAGGCGCAGTTCCAGAACATCCTGCGCGCCATTGGCTTTACGGTGCTGCTCAAGCCTGTGCTCAAGCGCCTGGACGGTTCGACCAAGGCCGATTGGGACGTGGGGATTGCTCTGGATGTTTACGAAGCGGCCCCCAATTGTGACCGGGTCGTGCTCGCCTCGGGTGACGGCGATTTCGCTATTTTGCTCGAACGGATCAGGGAACGCTTCAATACCAGCTCCGAGGTCTATGGCGTGACGCCATTGACGGCCGGCGCACTTATTAATGCATCGAGTGACTTCTTTCCGATCGGGGATAATCTGTTGATGTAGGAAAAGAAAAAGGTGCCGGGTTTATTTTTCCACAAAGGTACCTTTGGGAAAAATAAACCCGGCACCTTTTTCTTCGGCACCTTTTTCCTACATCGGCCACACCCACATAATCATCGGCACCGCCACGGCAATAATAATCACCTCCAGTGGCAAACCCATGCGCCAGTAGTCCCCGAATCGATACCCACCCGGCCCCATGATCAACGTATTGTTCTTGTGCCCGATAGGTGTCAGAAACGCACACGAAGCTGCAACGGCCACGCCCATCAAAAACGGATCGGGATTAACTCCTAGCCGGGCGGCAATCTCAACCGCGATCGGCGCCGCGATCACGGCCGTCGCCGTGTTGTTCATGACATCGGATAACGTCATCGTGACCACTATTAATAGAGTCAGCACGACCGTCGGTGAAAATCCGGCTGACAAACCGACAATGCCATCGGCAATCAGGGCGGTGCCGCCCGTCGATTGCAGCGCCGCACCGATCGGTATCATCGAACCGAGCAGGACAATCACCGGCCATTCGACCGACTCGTACAGGCTGCGCACCGGTACGATGTTCAGCAGAACGTACAAGGCAGCGACACAACCCAGTGCGACCGGCAGATAGATGAGTCCGATACTCGCAGCAACAATGGCCGCAGCAAAGATGCCGACCGCGAGCCACGCCTTGTCGCGCTTGATCACGCGCTGGCCGCGATCGGCGAGCGGCAGCAGGCCGAGGCGACCGATGACGTCGCCGAGGCGCTCGTCCGAACCGAGCAGCAGCAACACGTCACCGGAATGGATTTCGAGTTGCCGGACATCGTCGCGGAAACGTTTGCCTTGCCGAGACACGCCGACCAGCGCCACGCCGTAGCGATACAGCAAGCGCATGGAGGCCGCCGAACGGCTGACCAGCCGTGACGATTCCGGCACGACGACCTCGCTGAGCGTCAGGTCCTCATCCTTGAGTGCGCTGACGCCGGTACCGACATATTCAAGCCCCATGTCGCCGAGCACGGTATCAATACTCTCCGGGTTGGCTTCGACGACCAGGATATCCCCGGCCTTGATCTCCACGCGCCGCGCGAGACCCGGCATGCGCCTGCCCTTGCGAATCAGGCCGAGGATTTCGACATCGTTTTTTTCGGCCTGCTTATCGATCTGACTGACTTTCTTGCCGATGACGCCGGAATCAGCAGAGACTTTGAGCTCGGCAATATAATCGGCCAGGTCAAACAACTCCTTGCCCGAGTCGGCTTCCTGACGTCCCTTCGGCAGCATGCGCCAGCCGATCAGCGTCACGTAGGCAATGCCCACCGCCGCACAGGCCAGACCCACCGGGGCAAAATCAAACATCCTGTACGCCTCGCCCAATGCATCATTGCGAAACTCGGCGATGATGATATTGGGCGGCGTGCCGATCAGCGTAATCATGCCGCCGAGTATCGAGGCGAACGACAGTGGCATCAGTGACAGTGACGGGCTGCGTTTGGCTTTGGCTGCTGCCTGCATGTCGACCGGCATCAGCAACGCTAGCGCTGCGACGTTATTCATGATGGCCGACAGCACGGCCGCCAGTGACGACATGATCGCGATATGCGCACCGAGCTTTCGCGAGCTGTCGACGACGAAGCGTGCCAGTAATTCGATCGCACCGGAGTTGGACAGCCCGCGACTGACGACAAGCACGAGCGCAATGATAATCGTGGCCGGATGCCCGAAGCCGGAGAAAGCGAGGTTGGTGGGCACGATCCCGGTCAGCAGGGCGGCGAGCAAGGCGATAAATGCGACCACGTCATACCGCCACCGCCCCCAGATCAGCAGGGCGAATACGGCGATCAGTAAGACGAAAAGGATAATCTGGTCGGGTGTCATGATGCCCATGATAAAAAAATATCGAAAAAGGTGCCGGGTTTATTTATTGGCTCCGGAAAATAAATCCGGCACCTTTTCTGGTACCTTCAGTCGGTGGCGGTTTGCGTTTTGTGCTGGCGCCAAAAAATGATGTCAGCCTCAGGGTCGATTACGCCTGGGGTCGCGGCGACTCGCAGTTTTATGTGGGCGTCGGTGAGTCATTCTGATTAACCCGGGACGGGTCTCGATTTTCAAACATGCATAACAGCACAATCGATAACAAGAAACCCTGGTACCGCCACAAGCGGTTCATCACGGTTGGTATTGTGTTCGTATTGCTTGCGTGGTTGCAGCTCCAGGTGCCGAGTAGCGAGGGGCCGTGGCACGAGGCACAGGGACGAACCGCATGGGTCGAGTTTGCCGGCCGTGCGTTCACGGTGCATAACGTGCGGGATTTTCGTTATGGTGCAGACCGGCGTGTGGTGAGTCCCGACTACACGGAACAAAGCTTCAACCTCGATAACCTGCAACGTGGCTGGTTCGGCCTGTCGCATTTCGGGCCGATGGGTCTCGCGCACTCGTTTCTGAGTTTCGAGTTTAGTAACGGCGGTGAATCTCGTTACCTGGCGCTGTCGATCGAAGGGCGCCTCAGGCCCGATCAACGCTATAAGCCACTGGCGGGATTTTTTCGACGCTATACCAAGATATCGATATTCGCGACCGAGCAGGACGTGATAGGCCTGCGTTCGCACGTGCGCGGTGAGCGGGTCCTGTTATACCCGGTCAATGCGGTGCAGGATAATCTGGAGCAAGTTTTCCTGGCGCTGGCCGAGGATACGAACGAACTGCACGAGGCGCCGGCGTTCTACAACACCGTGCTTGATAATTGCCTGACAAATCTGCTGAAGCACACGGCGCTGATGGAAAACATCTCGTTCGCCGACCTGCGGGTGTTGTTACCCGGTCACACTGACCGGTTGACATACGCGCTGAATGTCACGCCGACCGACCTGCCTTTTGATGAGACCCGGCAACGTGCGACGATCGATCCTTCACTTAGCGAGATCGATGCTCCGGGGTTTTCTGCATCACTGCGCTGCGGCTGGAACGCGTGCCCGTGAAAAAGGTGCCGGGGAAAAAGGTGCCGGAAAAAGGTGCCGGGTTTATTTATCACGTAATAAAGGTGTCGGGTTTATTTTCTGGTTCCGATAAATAAACCCGGCACCTTTTTCCGGCACCTTTTTCACGCTTATTTGCGCGAACCAAGATAAATGGCAAACAGTGCAATACCTGCACCCGTCGCTTCCATGGCGGTCAGTGTGCGTCCGAACAGCAATACTTCCCACAGGTAACTCAGAGCGGGTTGCAGCAGCAGCGCGAGGCCGGCTTCGGTGGCGGTCACTTTGGGCAGGCTGGTCGCAATGAGCAGCCAGCCAATCGTGTGTGAAAGTATTCCGTAGGCAAGCAACCAGCCGGCATCGGCCAGTGTTGGGATCGCCAGTGATTCACCTTCTATGACTGTAGTAATACCGAGTAGCAGGGCGGTGCCTAACGATATGATAGCCACTTCGCGTGTCGGCAGGCGGTGTGTCGACAACGAGCGCGCCTGGCGCAGGCTGAGCAAATAACCGGTGTAAGCCAGTGCGGTCAACAATCCAAAAATTACACCGAGACGATAGCGCTCGGTCAATGTCTGCCATTCAAAGCCGACTAACAGGGCGAGGCCGAGTATGGCGAGCGGTACGGCAACCAATTGAATGGGCCTGGGTTTCTGGCCCAGAAAAACGACACCGGCCAGCATCATGAAAAACACCTGGAAGTTACCCAGCAGGGTCGCCAGACCTGGGCCCACGTAATTGATGCTGCGATGCCAGACCCACAGGTCCAGCGCAAAGAACACAGCACCCGCCAGCAGTATGGCAAGGATGCGTTGTGACAACTCGAGTCGACGGCCGGTGACCACCAGGAAAATTGCCAGTACTGCACCGCCGATCAGGACCCGGTAGAACGCACTGACCGTCGGCGGCACCGCAACCAGCCTGACCCACACGGGTGACAGGCTGATCAGTGCCGCACCCATGAACAGCAATACATGGGGTCGAATCGAGCTTTCCGGGGCAGAGTCTCCAGTCACGACACAGATGATAACCGCATCATGCAATCAGGGTCAGTCACTCGTAGCGGTAAATTGCATAGGGTCGCGGGGCCGGAGGCGGGAGCTCATATTGATCCTGCAGAAAGGCTACAAGATCGACCAGCTGTCGGACTGTCATAAACTCATTCATGCTCGGCATGAAGGATTGACCGTCACTCGAGACCTCACCCTGCGGATATCCTTCGATCAGCTTGTGTGAGGGATTAATGATCGAGGTGACAAGCTCGCCATATGTCTGAATCCCGCTGACGGTTCCACCCAACTCCACTGAGACTGGCGCCGCAATATCGAGTGACGGGAGTTCCAGATCCTGAATCGAATGGCAGGCGTTACATTGAAGATCGAGAAATGCCTGTTGACCGAGTGCCGGGTTACCGTCAGGCAGAGCGAATCCCTTGCCGGACTCCAATGCCGGTGAACAGGCTGCGAGCGATACAGCAATGAAGGGCGGAATAAGCAGGCGTTTGATGACTTTCATGGCAAGCTCCCTGTCAGTATGTCATCCGGATTTTAGTGTACGCGTCCGACGCAGGGTACATTCACCAACATCTCTTTGAGCACCGGCTCTGCATCTTCACTGTGCAGCCAATCTGCAACCTCGGGCTTGTGTGACTCCAGGTTGAGCTGAAGCAGCCTTTGGTAGGCCAGAATAACCGCCGTGGGCGTCTGAATTGTAGTCGTTTCCAAGTTCCTGTCCTGTAGCGTAGCGTTGCCGCCATTAGCAACTGAATATAGTTCTATATATGGGGGCGCCGGGAGACATCTTCAATGCCCTGTTTGCAGGAAGAAAAGCGGGGGGTAGAGCCTGAGTTCCTTACTTCTTGCGTGATATTCCAACACCCAGCATGGGCTTACCGAATTTCTTCGCTACGGTATCGATCGCTTCGAGAATTTTCTGATCTTGTGCCTGCTGTTCAGCCGGCTCGAACAGGTCCGTCTGTGCAGCTTGTTGCTGTTCCCAGTTGCTGATGCCAACACCGATGAGTCGCACGGGCTTGTCCGGCAGCTTGCCGTTGGTAAAGAGTGACCACGCAGTCGTCAGCATGACCCGTTCATCGTTGGTCGGTGCGGCCAGCGTATGTTGCCGGGTATGAGTCTCGAATCCCTCGTAGCGGATTTTCAGTGTCACGACGGTGCCGGCGAGTGCTTCCCGGCGCGCCGTGCGGGCAACCTCCGCAGCAAGTTCACGCAGGATGTCGTGTAACTTGTCGTGATCACGAATGTCGGTGCCGAAGGTTTGTTCTTTCGAGATACTCTTGCGTTGTCGGTCCGTGACGATTTCAGCCGAAGCGCGGCCGTGGGCCTGGTGGTAAAAACTTTCAGCCGCCTTTTCGCCGAGGTGTTGTTTGAGTTTAGTCAGCGGCACCGAGCGCAGTTCTGCGACGGTGTTAATTTGTAACCGATCGAAGATTTTCTGTGTCTGGCGGCCGAGTCCGCGCAGGTTCGCTACCGGCATCGGTGCCAGAAATTCCAGCACTTCATTTGGTGGGATCACGATCAGCCCGTCGGGCTTGCAGGCTTCGGAGCCGAGCTTGGCAATCAGCCGGTTGGGACCGATGCCCACCGAGGCGGTCAGTCCGGTTGCATCCAGAATCTGTTGCCGGATGTTGCGACCGATAGTGTCGGGTGCGCCGATCAGTTTCTCTAACCCGCTGATATCGAGATAGGCTTCATCGATCGATGCTTTTTCCACGACCGGCGTCATGTCCTCGAGAACCTGGAATACTTTCCGCGAGACTTGCTGGTATTTCTCCATATCCGGACGCAGGTACACCGCATCCGGACATCGCCTGTGCGCCTCGGCGATCGGCATTGCGGAATGAATACCGAAGGTTCGGGCTTCGTAGGAGCACGCTGCCACGACACCGCGGTTTCCCGGCATCGCACCAACGATGACCGGTCGCCCGCGGTACTCGACATGATCGCGTTGCTCGCAGCTTGCGTAGAAAGCATCGAGATCGACATGAGCGATCCAGCGGTGTGGATTATTTGTATCTGATTGCATGTGCGCCAATTGGTGTCAGACACCATTTTATGCACAATGACGGGACTGAGCGCCTAAATCTCCCTGATCAGGTGACCTATGGACGAGCGATTCTGGATTGCAGTACTGGTCCTCGCCGGCTTTGCCTGCTATGTAGCGGCAAAGGTGATCGCGGCCATGCAGAAGAGCGATCGACAGTGGCAGCAGGTAGATAAGTCGAAGCTCAAGACCTGGGAAGACGAGGATGACTAATACGTTCCTCGACGCACATCATCACCTTAGCTTGATTCATTAATTGGTGTCAGACACCATTTTCAGATGCTCGACCTGACCATACTCGCGGCATTCATCTGTTACAGCCTTTATGTCGGCTGGGCGGCAAAGCTCAGGGCATCGCGGAATCTGACCGAATATTTCCTGGCCGGGCGCAGTGTCAGCGGCTGGCGGGCGGGGTTGAGCATGGCGGCAACGCAGTTTGCCGCCGACACACCGCTGCTGGTCATGGGTCTGCTGGCCGCCGGGGGTATTTTTTCATTGTGGCGGCTATGGATTTACGGGCTCGCATTTTTGCTGATGGGTTTCGTGCTCGGGGCGGCCTGGCGGCGGGCCGGTGTGCTGACCGATGCCGAGCTGACGATGATTCGTTACAGCGCGAAAGGGGCGCTGACATTGCGGGCGTTGAAAGCCGTTTTTTACGGCACGGTGATCAATTGTGTCGTGCTGGCTTTCGTGTTGGCGGCTGCCACGCGCCTGTTCGAGTTGTTCCTGCCGTGGCACGAGTGGCTGCCGGGTGGCGTGTATGCACCGCTGACCGACCTGATCGGGGCCACCGGCCTCGTGCTGAATTCGGGGCTGACCGGGCTGGCCGATTCGATTGCGACGACCAATAACTTTTTAAGCATCGTGTTGATGTTGTTGTTCATCGCCGGCTATTCGACGACCGGCGGTCTGCGCAGCGTCATCCGCACGGACGTTATGCAACTTGCAATCATGCTTGTCGGCACGGCGCTGTATGCTTGGTATGCCGTCAAGTATGCGGGCGGGTTGAGCCGCTTGCCCGATCAGCTGGCGGCCGTCTACGGGGCGGACGCGGCGGCACGGTTTCTGAGTTTCACGCCGCCGGCGGGCGAGGCGCTCGCGCCATTCGTCGTCATCATCGCGCTGCAATGGTTTTACCAGATGAACTCGGACGGCACCGGTTACCTGGCGCAACGTACGATGGCCTGTCGCGACGATCGTGCGGCGCGCCGGGCGGCCGTCGTGTTTACGGTCACGCAAATCGTCGTGCGCAGCCTTTTGTGGTTGTTGATCGGCATCGCGCTGTTGATTCTGTTTCCGTTCGATGTCACTCAGCCGGCCGGTGAGGCATTGATCGCCAAGCGCGAACTGGTCTTCGCCGAGGGCATCGATGTTCTGCTGCCCGCCGGTGCGCGCGGCCTGATGCTGACCGGCATGCTCGCGGCGCTGGCCTCGACAATTGACACGCACATGAACTGGGGGGCGAGTTACTGGAGCAACGACCTGTACAAGGCGATCTGGGTCGAGCGTATCCGCGGCCGCGAGGCATCGCCCCGTGAACTCGTGCGCGTCGCGCGGCTGGCGACGGTTGTTTTGCTCGTGATCGCGCTGATCATCATGGTGAATCTCGGCTCGATTCAGGCCGCGTGGCAGATCTCGCTGTTGTTCGGCGCCGGCATGGGAGCCGTACTCGTGTTGCGCTGGTTATGGGAGCGCGTGAACCTGTATTGCGAACTCGGCTCGATCCTCGTGTCGCTGGTGCTGGCGCCGGTGTTGATCTGGACGGTCGAGGCAGACTGGCTGCGCCTGGCCATCATGTCCGGTGTGTCGACGGCGGTCGTGATCGCCGCGGCATACCTGCTGCCCGGCACCGAGCCGGCCCGGCTGATGGCCTTTTACGATCGTGTGCGCCCGCCGGGCTGGTGGTCGCGCACGGCGCGCGGGCTGAACCTCGACACGCGTGCGTCACGAACAGAATTTCGCAGCGATGTCGTGGCGGTTATCGCGGCGGCCGTCAGCGTGTATTGCTGGCTTGTGGGCCTCGCCCAGCTGCTGTTGCAAACGGCGAGTCTGACGTTTGTTGTGACCCTGCTGCTCGTCGGTACGGCAGCCGTACCGGTTTGGTGGCGAAAGGTTAATGCAGATTAATTGGTGTCAGACACCAATTACCTCCAAATACCCCCAATAACCCGAGGGGTTGTGATAACTGTGGTTTGCGGCACTTTTTCCTCCCTCTCGGTCGGTTAATAATGCTATTTTTCAGGCGCGGGTCACTCTCTGCGCAAACATGGGGATTCAGGCATGTGGAAAGGTTTTAACTGCATCTCGGGCATGATTCTTTGCGGCATCGTCATGGCTGCTGCGGCGCCGGTCTATGCACAGACCGGTGATCTGCTCGTTATTCAAGGCGGTACGCTGATCGATCCGGCGCGCGACGATCTCGGCGTGCCGGGCACCATTATTGTGCAGAACAGCCTGATCATCTCCGTGAGCTCGGATGACAGTGCTCCGCTGCCGCCAGGAGCGCAGGTCATCGATGCAGACGGCGGTTTTGTCATACCAGGCATTGCCGACATGCATAACCATCTCGGTTCCGGCCTGCCGGGTCAGAAAATTGACCGGGCCCGGTTACTCGGCAGCCTGCTCGATTGGGGCGTGACGGCCACCCTGGATCCGAACGTACCGGTCGCGGAGTTCGATGCGTTGCGTACCAGGATCTCACGGGACCGGCGCGCATTTCCGCGTGCTTTCCTGGTTCGTGGTGTGTTCACGGCCGAGGGTGGCTGGGGTGAGGGTTACACGCCCGCAACGCCGGACGAGGCACGGGCGCTGGTGCGTGAACTGAAGGCCGCCGGTTCATTTGGCGTCAAGCTGATATATGACGACATGCGCTGGGCAACGACACGGCCGTTCGCGGTCATGGACCGGAAGATTGCAACCGCGATCATCGACGAGGCGCATCGTCAGGGATTGATGTCTTTCGGCCATGCGCCAATCCAGGAACTTGCCAAGCATTTACTCGAGGACGGCATCGATTGCCTGGTCCACGGCATTATCAGTGAGCCGGTCGATGCCGAATTCATCGACATGATGAAGCGCAATAACACCTGCTATATATCGACGCTCGCGATGTATCAGACCAAAGCCGGCTACGGCGAGTGGGCCGATCAGCTCGAGCAGTTCGATATCAACAAGCGATTGAATCCGGCCGCGATGGAACTGCTGCACAAGATGCCCACTGATACGCAGAGACTCGATAATTCAGCCTGGACCGCCGAGCGGTTACCGGTCCTGCGACTCAACCTGTTTACGGTGCACGGTGCCGGGATTCCGGTGCTGATCGGTACCGATGCCGGTATGCCGGGCGTGTTACCGGGTATCTCGGCTCAGCTCGAATTGATCATGCACCAGGAGGCGGGCTTGGATCCGGCCGATGTACTACGGGCCGCGACGAGTACGGTCGTCGAAGTGCTTGATCGCAAAGGTGTGTTCGGTACGCTGAGTAACGGTGCACAGGCCGATCTGCTGGTGCTCGATGCCGATCCGCGCCTCGATATCGGAAATGTTCGGCGGATCAGGCATGTGATCAGGGCCGGGCGGGTGCATAAATAGATTGGGGTCAAATAGATTGGGGTCACAATAGATTGGGGTCAGAGTAAAAAAATGGTGTCAGACACCAAATTCGACTGAATTTCCTGCAAGCAATTGATTTAATAAATCGAATTTGGTGTCTGACACCATTTTTTTACTCTGACCCCAATCTATTTCAGCCGAATAAAACAGGTGCGACGAGCAGCGGCAATCCGATGCGCCGAATCGATCGTGCGCGATCTCGTAGTGGGTGGCCAGCGTTGCCGCCCAGTCGTGTTCGTGATTGACCGTGCCCGGCAAAGTCCACGTTTCGATCAATGCCGTGTGGCGACGCAGGTAGTCGATATGCCAGTGCAGTTTTTTATCTCGCCTGCGGTGGCGCGCCACGCGGGCCCGGATGCCGCCGGGACCGAATGCGCTGCCGACATAGATATAGAAGCCGGGGCGCAACATCATCTGGCCGAGCTTGCCGATCTGCGTGTTGCCGGTCTTTCGGCAGCGCATGATCAATGCATACGTGCCTTTTTCCGCGGACACCGTCTGCGTCACAGGTTTGGTAACGCTTACCCTTGCGACGCGAGCCACTCGTCGTCCGAACCCTCGACGAGGCCGTCGAACAGGTAGGTGCTCAGGTAACGTTCGCCGGTGTCCGGCAGCATGACGAGGATGGTCGTGCCGGGATCGGCATACTCGGCGATCCTGAGTCCCGCCGCCAGTGCCGCGCCGGCCGACAGACCAACGAAAATACCTTCCTCTTGTGCCAGTCGCAGTGCATTGGTTTTGGCATCTTCATCGGCGATCGGGATCAGCTTGTCAAAGATCTCCCGGTTCAGTACTTCGGGCAGGAAGTTGGGCGTCACACCCTGGATCTTGTGCGGTTGCCAGTCCTGTCCGCCGAGCATCGAGGCAGCGGACGGTTCGAACGCAACAATTTTTGTTTCCGGTCGTGCGGCCTTCAGTATTTCGCCGACGCCGGTCAGCGTGCCGCCCGAACCCCAGCCGGAGACCCAGTAATCGAGGCGCCGGTCGGCAAAATCGCGCAGGATCTCCGCGCCGGTCGTCTGGCGATGGTATGCCGGGTTGGCCGGGTTCTCGAATTGATGAGCAAGAAACCAGTCGTGTTTTTCGGCGAGTTCCGTTGCCCGCTTTACCATGCCGGTGCCACCCTCGGCGGCCGGCGTCAGGATGACCCTGGCGCCCATCGCGCGCATGATCTGGCGGCGTTCGACCGAGAATGAATCGGCCATCGTCGCAACGAACGGGTAACCCCGGGCAGCGCAGACCATGGCAAGAGAAATACCGGTGTTGCCCGAAGTTGCCTCGATAACCGTCTGGCCGGGTTTCAGCGTGCCTCGATCTTCCGCATCTTTAATGATCGCCCAGGCGAGCCGATCCTTGACCGAGCCAACCGGATTGAATGATTCAACTTTCGCAAACATGTCGACATGCTCTGGTGCGATCTTGTTCAGGCGCACAACCGGCGTGTTGCCGATCGTCTGTAAGATATTGTCGTAAATCATTTTTCTTCCTTCTTGTGGGGTGCGGAAAAATGGTGTCAGACACCAGTTTTGGCTGATCATAAAACACAATTATCCAATTCGTGAACCGAAAATGGTGTCTGACACCATTTTCCCCACCACCCCCCGAGGATGAGCTAAAATGTGCGGCTCAATTTTGCCTCCCCCCGGAAACAGAACACGCTCATGGCCCAGACACTCAAGCTCATCTATGACGCCGCCAAGGTGCGTCTCGGTTTCCTGATCATGGCCTGCGCCATGGCCGGCATTGCCATGAGTCCGCAGAACGAACTCTCATCGTGGCAGGTGCTCGTGCTCGGCCTGGCCGTTCTCGTGTCATCGTCCGTGTCCGGTGCATTCAATCAGCTCTATGAGCGCGATCTCGATGCGCGGATGAAACGCACGCGCGGGCGTGCCTTCGTGACCGGCAAACTTCGCGCGGACTGGATCTGGCTGGCGGCGCTTACCGTGCTGTTGATCGTATCAGTGGTTGCCGCGGCGCTGGCGACGAATATAGAGGCGGCGGTTTATATTTTCCTCGGTGCTTTCACGTATGGCATCGTCTACACGGTCTGGCTCAAGACGCGGACCTGGCTGAACATTGTTGTCGGCGGGCTGGCCGGCAGCTTCGCCGTCATGGCCGGTTCGGCTGCGACGGAAGCGACGCTGGCGCCGGCGCCGCTGATCATGGCGATTGTCCTGTTCCTGTGGACGCCACCGCATTTCTGGGCACTGGCACTGGCTTGTAAGAAAGACTATGCGGCTGCCGGCGTACCGATGCTGCCGGTCGTTGCCAGTGACGCGGTATCTACGGGCACCATCCTCGCGCATGCGGTCGTGCTCGTTGCGTTGTCACTGTTGCCCGTTCTGTACGGCATGAGCTGGATCTATTTTATCGGCGCACTGTCCGGCGGCGCATTCTTCGTTTATGCCAGCCTTAAACTGTACCTGGCGCCGAGCGTGTCGCTGGCCTGGCGGGCTTTTGGTGCATCAATCGTACAGCTCGGCCTGTTG
The DNA here is from genome assembly GCA_964629475.1 of uncultured Chromatiaceae bacterium. Classification (GTDB taxonomy): domain Bacteria; phylum Pseudomonadota; class Gammaproteobacteria; order Steroidobacterales; genus SMWD01. The sequence continues at coordinate 27,956 of CAZVQW010000017.1, forward strand.
CTGACTGCCGCCATTCTCGATGGTGCTCTGCTTGGTTAAGCACAGGGTTCGGCGAATCGTCTCAGGGGTGAATCCCGGTATGATGCCGTTAGTCCGTTCTTGTGCGATCCTGCTCCTTGCGCTAACCGTTACGACCGGTTGCGTGCAAACGACGGTCGATAGTTATCGCAAAGTGCCGGATTCGCAGGTCGATTCCGCCTATGTCAAACCCGGCGTCGATTTTGCCCGTTATCAAAAACTGCAGCCGGTGCCTCTCGAGATTTACTATTACGAAGGACAGATCGAGCCGGATCCGGCCGATCTCACCCGGCTCAGGCATATTTTCCGCACGGCGTTCCTGTCCGCACTCGACGATGATTTCCAGCTCGTCGAAGAACCCGGGGCGGACGTCTTGCATGTCAGGGCTTCCCTGGTCGATCTCGAATTGTCGCCGGTACCGGGCGAAATGCCGTTGCAGGGCCGCGCGGCTGCGCTCGTGGCCGAGGGGCATCTGACGTTTTTCATGGAACTGGCCGATTCGCTCAGCGGCGAGGTTTTGGCGCGAGCCGCCGATCAGGAAAAAGATACCGGCACCATTGGTGTCGCCAGTGAGCGGGACTGGCAGCAGACCGAGGTAGCGGCCGAACACTGGGCCGGTTTGTTTCGAAATTTTCTTGACGATAATCTTGGGCATTGAGTTACCCGCCTGGATTTAGTCAGCAATTATTAGGTTACTTCGCGATCGTTCGTGCCGTGACCCTGGAGACTTGTATAAATGTCAGAGCCTGATATCAAGAACGAAAACAAGACGACTGACGAGGATGGCATCAAGATCGGCATCTTGTGGATGGCGCCGGGCATATCGCGCGGGAACTTTTATGCGTTTCTCTATACCGCGTTCTCGACCATTGGCTTGCTGACATTCATCAGTGTAGCAACGGCGCTGGTCCTCAATACCCACATGAAGGTTCCGACCGATCAGCAGGGGATGATCTCCGGCCAGCTCGTTTTCTGGACCGAGATCACGCAGATTCTCCTGTTCGGGGTCGTCGGCGTCATGGCGGACCGGGTCGGGCGCAGCCAATTGCTGGCGATCGGCATGGCGGTCATGGGCCTGGCTTACGCTTTTTATCCATTTGCCGATTCGTTCGGTGAACTGACTGTCTTTCGTATCATGTACGCAGTTGGTCTCGGCACCGCGACCGGGATGCTGGCGACAGTCGTTACCGACTACCCGCAGGATCGGTCGCGCGGCAAGCTGGTTTCCATCGGCGGCATCTTCAATGGCCTGGGTGTCATTACCGTTATCGCGATTGTCGGCAAGTTACCCGAGATCCTGGTCGGCGCCGGCTACGATGAAGTCACGGCCTCCTATTACACGCATTTCACGACCTTCGGCCTGTGCATGATCGGTGCAGCGGTGGCGTGGTTCGGATTGAAGAAAGGCATTCCGGCCCGGGATGGAGAAGAACACTTGCCGCTGGCCGAGCTCGCCGCGAGCGGTCTGAAAGAAGCGAAGAATCCGCGCATTGCACTGGCTTACGCCGCCGCATTCGTGGCCCGCGGCGATCTTGTCATACTCGGCACGTTTTCGGTGCTGTGGGGCGCGACGGTCGCGATCGACCAGGGTATCGATCCGTCTGAGGCGGTATCGAAAGGACGCCTGATCTTCGTGGTTGCTACAAGCGCGGCCTTGTTGTGGATTCCGGTTATGGCGCCGTTGATGGATCGCTTCAATCGCGTCACGACGATGTTCATTTGCATGGCGCTGGGCGCCATTGGCTACATATGTGTCGGCTTTGTCGATGATCCACTTGATATCGGTTCGGCGTGGCCGTTCTTTGCGTTGCTAGGCATCGGTCAAATCAGTACCTTCCTCGGCGCGCAGACGCTGATTGGCCAGGAGGCGCCACGCCTCCATCGTGGCGCCGTCGTCGGCGTATTCAATACATCCGGTGCGATCGGCATCCTCGTATCGTCATGGTTCGGCGGCTACCTGTTTGACAAGATCGCGCCGGCAGCACCGTTCATCCTGATTGGCATCATGAATCTCGCCGTTGCATTGCTGGCGATCGTCGTGCGGATCAAGTCTCCGGGCCCCATGGTGCAACGGGGTCACTAACCGAAGCAGACAATACGTTCAGCGGGCACCAGATTGACCCTGTCTTAGACCTTGACGTCGAATCCGGCTTTTTCGATCGCCTTCTCGAGGGCGGTCAGCTGGATGATGTGTGCGTCGAAATTGATCGTAACCGTGCCCGCTTCCAGATCGGCGGAAATTTTTGTTACACCGGGTTGGTCAATAAGGGCATTCTCGATGCTCTTGACGCATCCGCCGCACATCATGCCTTCGACCTTGATTGTTTCTGATGCCATCGCAATCTACTCCGTGAAAAGTGTGCAGGGATTTTATCCCGATTCATACGTGGTTCTTTCAGTTTAGCTGCTAGCGACACGACGTCGCAATCGTTCATATACTGTGACGGCAGCCAGGTGCGGTGGAGGTGTATTTTGCAACGGTGTATGAGGTGACTGTAGGAGCGGCTTCCAGCCGCGATTGGATTCATGGTTGAATGATAATCGCGGCTGGAAGCCGCTCCTACGATTATTTGGGCGGGTTCAGTTGGTATTGGTCGGCATCCAGATGGGCAGGAAATTTTTTTCGGTAACGTTGTAGTTTAGTGCCGTCGAGTCGGGTGGTAATGATTTGTTCCTGATCGTTGCAGTCTGTCTGCAAGTTGCCCAGGTAATCGCTGACCATGCTGTCGCCGGAATAAGCGATGTCATTGCCGTCGGTGCCGATGCGGTTGACGCCTATCGTATAGCACAGGTTTTCGACAGCGCGCGCCGGTAGCAGGGTACGCCAGGCTGAGCGTCTCGGGCGTGGCCAGTTGGCGATGTAGATCAGCAGGTCGAAGGCGTCGATGCCGCGGCTGAAGACCGGGAAGCGCAGGTCATAGCAGACCAGCGGGCAGATGCGCCAGCCGTTGAGCTGGAAGATCTGTCGTTCGTCGCCTGCGGAAAAATGTTCGTGTTCGCCGGCCATGCGAAACAGGTGTCGCTTGTCGTAGGTGCCGGCGGGTGCGTCGGGTGGCATCCAGATCAGGCGGTTGTAGAATCGGCCTGCCTCTTCGATGATCAGGCTGCCGCAGATTGTTGCGCCGAAGTCCTTTGCGACGAGTTGCATCCAGGCGACGGTGTCGCCATCCATGCGTTCCGCGTAGCCGGCCGTGTCCATCGTGAAGCCGGTCGTAAACATCTCCGGCAGTACGATCAGGTCGGTCGATTCATCAATACCGGCAATCAGGCCGTCGAACCGCGCCCGATTCGCCCCGGCATCGTGCCAGTCCAGCGTCGTTTGAATCAGCGTGACGGTCAGATCTTGCACAGGCGCTCCGCGGCCGCTTCGAAGGTTGATTGCAGCATCTGGCCAGTGTAATCGATTGTGCGCGGATGAGTCGCGGCCACAGGCTCCGGCTCTGATTTTCAGAGGGGTGTCGGTGTCAGGCGACGCGAATACTCGTGTAGCTGGTGTGCCGGTCGCGTCCCGATCGGGTCGAATGTTCGAGTGCGACCCTGACGGCCGTATTCAGGTCCGCCGCCTTCGAGAATGACGAGTTTTGATCCAGGCTCACGATACCAAGTGATACCGTGACGGAGAAACTACCTGTATCGTCGTCATGCGCGACACTCCTGTGGGCGCCAGCGACGACTCGTTGCGCAACGACTGTAGCCGTATCCGCATCGCCCCCGGGCAGTACGATCATGAACCGGCCTTCACCCTGGGGCGCAATCGTGTCGCTGGAGCGAATGTTATGGCTCAGCAGCGCTGCAATCTCGTTATGCACCCGAGCACTGCGCTTGCAGCCGCAACATGCTTTCATGCCTTCGAAGTCGTCGATCTCGACAAGTATCAGGCTCAGGGGCCAGTCGTTGCCGACCGCCAGCGTGAACTCTTCGTCGAGCAGATCGTCATAACTCATCGGATGCAGCAGGTTCGCTGCCGGTGCCCGTGTCGAGAGCGGAGTTTGCGGGATATCCGAATCGTGCAAATCATGAGTTGGCAATTCATTCGCCGGTAACACCCTGACGTTCGTTGGCGGCAACAGGTCATGAAATTGAAGAGCGGCGGCTTCGCAATCTGTGCGCGTGCAGGACTCGAGACCCAGGATCGATGCCAATTGCGGGGCATGGACGGCGACTTTGTCGAATAGCCTGGCTAGTCGCACCGGGTCGATACCGAGATAGCGTTGAGCATCGGCGGTGATTTTCCTGACAATACCTGCTGTCAGCGGACTGCACCATGCTGCGGTGAGGTCTGCACTGAAAATCATGGCGCGATAGAAGCCGCGATCCCGGTTTGCGATGTCGTCCGCCGCCAGATCGTAACCCAGTCGCAGCATGCGGACCACGTTGTCGGGTAATTGCCATGTCGCGGCCAGCGAGGCGCTGATCTGGCGGTGATCGGTCGTCAGTGCGGCAGATTCCAGTTGGACTCGTGTCTCGCGTTTGATCGAGAGCGGATCGATACCGTTATAGGTATCCGGTGCATCGTGTGCAATTGACAACAGGCCAGCATCCTGGATCATCGCGGCCAGGAGCAATTCGACGCCATCGCTGCGGCCAAATTCATCGGCGAGTGTTTTGCCCCACGTGGCGGCAATGCAGGCGCGCTGTATGAATGCATCGTGATCAATGGTGCCGGCCGGGAATGTTTGCAGTGTAGTGAATAGCTCGCATACCAGACCCATTGTCAATGCGTCTTTGGCGCCGAGATTGGCCAGTGCCTGGCGCAGGTTGGCGCTGTGACGTTGATTTGTGAACAGATCGGAGTTGGCCAGTTCAATGAGTCGCCCGGCGGTATCCGCTTCACTGGTCAGTGCGTCCACAAGGGTCCCCAGGTTCGTGCCTGGTCGATTTATAAGTTCGATGTATGCTTGTGCGGCCAGCGCAAGTTGCGGGGCGGCCTCAGTTCGTTGGCGACACTTCATGCTTTGGTATGGTCCGTATTCATATCCGCACAGTATGCGATGATTCCAGCGGGCATTGCGTTGATGAGTTTCACTCTCTTATAAGAAGTTAGTAGTGGTGCGGGTCGGAGGCTGTTTTTCTGTCGCAGACGAGTTTACAAAATACCTGCCGGCAACTTTATGACGGACAATGAATCAGACCTGACTTGATTTGACCAGATCTGTTTCAGTTCCCGGATTACACTGGCGCGATTATGGAATCCAGCTACGCTGCGCCGGATCTGGCGATTCTCGATACTGTGGACAGAATTGCCCGGGCAGCACATTTGTGGCTTCGTCAACGCACCCTCTCATCCGGCATCTCTTGCACGCTCACCGGCTCGGTCACTAATCAACGTCGCACGCGACTGCTCGTCGCAGGGTTCCTGTTCGAATTGTGTGATGCCCTGGAGCTGACGGTCCAGCAGGGTTTGTTCGCTGCGTATGCATACGTATTGCTCGACGGCAGTGACGAGCAGGCTTTGCAGATTGCCGAGATTCTTCTCGATGCTCGTACGACGCTGCAAACATCCATCGTCTTCGAGGAAGGCCGTTCGCTGGCGGGTGAAATGTTAGGCCTGCTGGAGCATTCCGGGTTCAGCGCATCGCCGGAGGATTGTTCCGGCCAACCCGTATCCCGCTATATCAGCTGACTAGCATTTTTTCCTGAGCCTCATGTTCCGGGGGCTGGTATTCTTGTGCCCTGGCCCGGTAAGGCGGGTGTGTTGCGGGACGAGTTTGTGGCGAATGTCTGTATCAGGGAGGCGAGCTTCACGGCTGACATCGAACTGATTTTTGCGCTTCGCAAGGCTGTTTTCATCGATGAGCAGGACGTGCCGGCCGAGCTGGAGATGGACGAACTCGACCCGATTTGTCAGCATGTACTGGCCTGGAAGGATGGCACCGCAGTCGGCACCGGGCGAATCGCACCCGATGGCCGGATCGGCAGAATGGCGGTCAGCGCATCGTGTCGCGGTCAGGGTGTCGGTCGTGACATACTGGCGGGGTTGATACAAATGGGCCGGGATATGGGTGTGGAGCGTCTGTATTTATCAGCCCAATGCCAGGCCATACCGTTTTATGAGAAAGCCGGCTTCGTCGCATCAGGCCCGGTATACGATGATGCCGGTATCGACCACCGGCACATGATGTTACCGCCGGCAAGCGGTGGCGACGATCATGGGCCAGACCAGAAAAGCAGACCAGAAAAGCAGATCAGAAAAGCAGATCAGAAAAGCAGATCAGAAAAGCAAACCAGATAAACAAACAAGATTAAAGACAGGGAGACAAGCATGACAGAGCATGGGCCGATTATTTTTCCAACCGATTTCTCCACGGCATCACTGGCGAGCCTGGCGTGGGCGAAGCGCATGGCGCGGGTCACGGATTCCGAATTGCACGTCATTTATACGATCGAGGAACCGCAGATTTATGGTGTCCTGGAGATCGAGGTCAGTCAGGCCGCGCTACCGAGCATCGATGTGCTGACGAGCGGGGCGCAGAAGAGGTTGGACGCTTTCGTCAGTGCGCATCTGCACGATGAGGGTCAGGCTGTCGTCACACAGGTGCTGGTCGGTAATCCGGCCGATGAAATCGTCCGTTATGCCGATGAAGTCTCGGCGGCCATGATTGTCATAGGTGCGCATGGTTACAGCGGATTCCGCCACCTGATACTCGGCAGCACCACCGAATCGACACTGCGACACGCAAGCTGTCCGGTACTGTGTATCAAGTCCGAGGGTTAGGTCGGTAGTGAGGTAACGTCTTGGCAACGAACCTGTTTGACCTGACCGGCAGAATTGCGCTCGTGACCGGTGCGAGTCGCGGCATCGGTGCGGCGATCGCGAAACTGCTGGCCGAGCAGGGCGCGTATGTCATCGTCTCGAGCCGCAAACTCGATGGTTGCCAGGCGGTTGCCGACGAAATTACTGCCGGCGGCGGCAGCGCTGAGGCGCTGGCTTGTCATATCGGCAATATGCCGGATATCGAACAGGCCTTTGCGACCATCCGTGAACGGCATGGCCGGCTCGATATTCTTGTCAACAACGGCGCGACGAACCCGTATTTCGGATCGATACTCGATACGGATGTCGGTGCGTTCACAAAGACGGTCGAGGTCAACCTGCGCGGTTATTTTTTCATGTCCGTCGAGGCCGGTCGGCTGATGAAAGAAAATGACGGCGGTGCGATCGTCAATACGGCTTCGGTCAACGCGCTGATACCGGGTCAGGGTCAGGGTATTTACTCGATAACGAAGGCGGCGGTCGTCAACATGACAAAAGCTTTTGCCAAGGAGTGTGCGCCGTTCGGCATTCGCGTCAACGCACTATTACCCGGACTGACGAAAACGAAGCTGGCCGGTGCACTGATCGACAATAAAGCCATCTACGACAAGTGGATCCACAACGTACCCATGGGCCGGCACGCAGAGCCGGACGAGATGGCGGGTGCCGTGCTGTACCTCGTGTCGGATGCGGCGACTTATACGACCGGCGAGAGCCTCGTCGTCGACGGTGGTCTGACGATTTAATCGGCGCCAGATGCAACTTGTGGGAGCGGCTTTAGCCGCGATTGAATTCAGCTGTGCGGCCAATCGCGGCTAAAGCCGCTCCCACAGGTTGTTAAATTATCGGGCCTAGTTCTTCTCTTTATCGACGAGCTGATTCTTCGTGATCCACGGCATCATCCCGCGCAGTTCGGCGCCGACCTGTTCGATCGGGTGCGCTGCGTTGAGGCGACGATAGGCCGTCATCGACGGATAATTCGCCGCACCTTCGGCAATAAACTGCTTGGCATATTCGCCGTTCTGGATGTTTTTCAGCGCCTTGCGCATGGCTTTGCGCGATTCGTCGTTGATGACCTTCGGGCCGGTGACGTATTCGCCATACTCGGCGTTGTTCGAGATCGAGTAGTTCATATTGGCAATCCCGCCCTGGTAGATCAGGTCAACGATAAGCTTGACCTCGTGCAGGCACTCGAAGTACGCCATCTCGGGTGCGTAGCCGGCCTCGGTCAGCGTCTCGAAACCCATCTTGATGAGGTCGACGAGGCCGCCGCACAATACGGTCTGTTCGCCGAACAGATCGGTTTCGCATTCGTCTTTGAATGTCGTCTCGATGATGCCGGTACGTCCACCACCGATGCCCGATGCATATGACAAGGCTGTATGCCTGGCGCTACCCGACGCATCCTGAAATACAGCCACGAGGTCCGGGATGCCGCCGCCGTTGACGAACTCGGAACGAACGGTGTGGCCCGGCGCCTTCGGCGCGATCATGATGACGTCGAGGTCGGCGCGCGGCACGACCTGGTTGTAGTGGATGGCGAAGCCATGGGCGAAGGCAAGCGTTGCATCTTTCCTGATGTTCGGCTCGATCTCTTCGTTATAGAGTTGCTTCTGGAATTCGTCGGGCGTCAGGATCATAACGACATCGGCCGATTTCACGGCATCGGCAACGTCGGCGACTTTCAGGCCGGCGGCCTCGACCTTGGCCCGGGATGAGGAGTTGGCCCGTAGTCCGACCGTGACGTCGACACCGGAATCGTGCAGGTTGCACGCATGCGCGTGGCCCTGTGAGCCGTAGCCGATGATCGAAACTTTTTTTCCCTTGATGATCGCGAGATCGCAATCCTTGTCGTAATAGAGTTGCATCGTCTTTTACCTGTGTGTCCTGTGTAGATCGGGGCCGGACCCCGAGCGGGCGGACACTATAGGCCAGTAACTGTGTTGCGTAAAATGAAATATATGCAAGACAGTATCCCGATATATGCAATAATCGGATCATGGATACGCGTTTGCTCAGACAGTTCGTCACTGTCGCCGAAACATTGCATTTCGGGCGGGCCAGCGAGGCCTGCCACATTAGTCCATCGGCGCTAAGCCGCGGTATCCGGCAGCTCGAAGCCGCAGTCGGTGTTCGGTTGTTGCAACGCGATAACCGGACTGTGTCGTTGACCCACGAGGGCAGCCTGTTTCTCGCTTATGCGCGTGACACATTGACGCAATGGGATGTCATCCGGCATGCATTGCGGGAGGAGGCCGGAGAGTTGCACGGTCAGGTCAGCATGTATTGCTCGGTGACGGCCAGTTACAGTTTTTTGTTCGACCTGCTCAGCGAGTTTCGCCGCGATCATCCACGTATCGAGATCAAGCTGCATACCGGTGACCCCGAATATGCGATCGCACGCGTACTGGCCGGCGACGAAGATATCGCGATCGGTGCGCGGCCCGATGCGTTTCCGAACGGGCTGGCGTTCAAGTCAATTCAGTCTTCGCCGCTCGTGTTCATTGCCGCACGCGAACGTCGTGAGCACGTTAGTCTGTCCGGATGCGAGCCGACAGCCGATGCCTGGGCAACGACGCCGATGATACTTTCGGAAACCGGTTTGTCGCGCCAACGTGTCGATGCGTGGTTTGGGCGGCTCGGTATAGCGCCGGAAATTTATGCGCAGGTCGCGGGTAACGAGGCCATTGTCAGTATGGTGAGTCTCGGTTTTGGTGTCGGGGTCGTGCCGCGTATCGTGCTGGATAACAGTCCGCTGGCCGGCAAGGTTCAAGTGTTGGATATTCGCCCGGAGCTTGAGGCTTATGAGGTTGGGTTGTTTGCGTTGGAGAAAAAGTTGAAGAGTCCGTTGGTTAGTGCGTTTTGGGGGGGATGAGATCAGAGTTGCAGGTTGATGATGGTCGGGTGTTCGTCGGTGACGGTGTATCGGCCTTTGTCATCCAGGGTGGGTGTGGCCAGCGCGCATTGCGGGTCGTGGGTGAAGGCCAGGCGGATATTTCTTTGCATCATCTCGTCGAGAAAGCGGCGCTTTTCGTCGATGAGTTTTTCCGGGTAGCGATCGAAGCCCATCGTGACCGGCAGGTGTACCCATGGACGGCCCGGGATCAGGTCGGAGCAGAAGGCGATGCCGCCGTCGCCGCCGATGATCGATAGCATCAGGCCCGGTGTATGGCCGTCGCTGAAGTGGAATTGAACGTCGTTGCCGAGGGTTGCTGATGTGTCGCCATCGATCAGTTCGAGGTTGTTACTGTCAGCGAGCAATGCCTGCAGCGACGGGATGAATGATGCCCGGTCTCGCGGGTGCGGTCGGCAGGCCCGTTGCCAGTGCGCGGCACCGACGATGTAGCGCGCATTGGGAAAACGCAGTTCCGGGTCTTTGCCTTCACGCCAGTCCTTCAGGAGCCCGCCGCTATGATCGAAATGCAGGTGGCTGAGTACGATGACATCGATGTCCGGTTCGCTGAAACCCGCTGCCGACAGTGAGTCCGGTAGCAGGTTGTGATCTTCCTCGATACCGAACCGGTTTCTGAGTTCCGGTTTGAGAAAAGCGCCGGCGCCGGCTTCGAACAGTACCGTGTGGCCGTTGATATTGTCGGCGACCAGGCCACGGCAGGACAGCCGCACGCGGTTCAATTTATCAGGCGGCAACCAGTTGTGCCACAACGCGTGCGGGACGTTACCAAACATCGCACCGCCATCGAGGCGCTGGTGGTTTCCTTCGACTGACCAGATGCGCATGGGCAGTCAGGTCTGTTCGTCGATGTTCGCGCAGATGACAGATAATTCCTGGGTGGTCATTTCCTTATCGATTTCAACTGACACGAGTTTTGCGGTGGCATTACTCAACTTTCCGCGAATATCACCGAGCAGCTTCGGGCCGGCAACGATGACCAGGTGTTGATATTCGTGCGCAATCCGGCCGGCCTCCAGTTCGTCGGCAATCCGGCGGGCAAAGTTTTCCCGCATATGCTCCTTGCCAGTTTGACCGGGTTCCATGGCGTGCCGACCCGAGCCCTTGCTGTCGAATGCTCGCCCCGGTGAGTCCGAGGTGAGGTCCTGTTCTTTGGTCCGTGCGTCTGGGGCAGTGAGGCTGTTTATCGGTTCCATCGGGTCGAGTCGCTTGTACCGAATATAAAAATCGGCGCGGCTGGAATCGGCAACCACGACCCATGTCGCGCCGGTTGCCAGTTTGCTGGATTGTTTTCTCATGACGATTTAATTACCTCTCCCGGGACCACTGTTCTGAAGATCATCATTCTGATGGATGAGGTTATGCTTGTATTTAAGAGCATCTAATCCTTTTGTTACAGAGAAGTCTACAATAGAGAAGCAGTCAATTTCCCCTGGTATCAGCCAATGGCGGAAAACGAGCAATTTATTCTGACCCTCGGTGGGATTCTGCTGACCCTTCTGCCGGGCAATTGTTCGATGCAAATCCCGGGCCGGATTTCGGTGCAAATTATTAGTAAAGACTTGATAATGATCATTTTCTGGAGTAGGTTTTTTGTTAATGAAGCGCGTCACACTTTGGGCGACGTCGGTCAATGATCTGCGTCTCCCCGGAAGTAAGGGCATCTGCCGAAGGCGCGCAACGCGAAAAGTACAGTATAAAGATCGGTTAGATCTAATTCGAAGATTTTGTTGGCTCAAATTTTTTAAAGAATTGGTTTCGTGATGCCAACTGGAATGCTGTTTAGTCTGGCAACTCAGAATGAAATGAGGGGAGACAATATTGCAATCTTTATATAGGCCCGGTTTTATTTCTTTAATTGTCGTGACAGTTATTCTTGTCATGCAGTTGTGGTCGGCGAATGCAGCGGAGGAAAAATCCGCGGCAATTACCGAGAATATGCATGAGTACTTCGAACGCGTCAGCGCAATCAAGGCTGCGGTAATAGCCGGTAGACTGGAGGACGTTCGTGAGCCCTCGAGCTGGGTGGCTACGGATGAGGAACTGGTATTTCTGCCGTACATTGAAGAAATACAGCGTTACGCGGCTAGCGCATCATCGGCAGAAGATCTCGCTACCGCTGCCGCTGCCGCTGCTGTCGGTGAAATTGCACGAACCTGCGGGGAGTGTCATCTGGTCAACAAGGTTGAGGTGGGATTCGGTTATGCTGAACCACCTCCGCAGGAGCTGCAAAGTTTGATGACACAAATGCAGAGGCATCTTTGGGCCGCAGATCGCATGTGGACGGGACTGGTTTCGCCTTCCGATGCAGCGTGGAAACAGGGTGCGGACATCCTCGCCGAAGTTCAATTAGTACCATCCGACATCACTGAAGATCTGCAGCAGCAGACGAGAATCAGCGACTTGATGCAACGTTTGCGCGCGGTTGGTGAGCGAGCGGGTCAGGCGAATTCGATCGATTTACGCAGTTATTTATATGGGGAGTACCTGTCGCTCTGTGCGGCGTGTCATAGCTTGACCGGGGCTTTCCCTGCAACCCGATAGTTTGGGCAAGATCATTTCACCATGCAGATCGGTCGACCTGTAGCGGTGTTGCTTTAATCGGATTCGTACCATTCCGAACCGTTTGGCATCGTCGCCGGAATGCGTTTATTCCCATCTACGCTAGGAGCAAGGCCATGGCAATTCCTGCGACCATACGCGAGTACCTTGATCGTGCCGGTGCCGAGTACAGCATCGTCAAACACCCCTATTCGGAGTCCAGCATGCGAACCGCTGAAGCGGCCCATGTGACCGGTGAGGATATCGCGAAAGGTGTGCTGCTTAAGGATGATTCGGGCTACGTGCTGGCGGTCCTGCCAGCGACCCATCACGTCAAAGTGAGTGAAGTGCAGCGCCTGCTCGATCGGCCTGTGGAGCCGGCGCCCGAGACCGATCTCGCGGTTGTTTTTTCGGACTGTGCGCTCGGTGCAGTGCCCGCACTGGGCACCGCATACATGGTGGATACGATTGTTGATGATTCACTGCGGGGGCATCCGGAAATCTATTTCGAGGCAGGAGATCACATAGAACTCATTCGGGTAACGGGCAGTGATTTCGAGTCCCTGCTGAATCAGTCACAGTTCCTGAGTTTCAGCGTGCACCGGCCCTAGTCCATGTTACACGGCAGGTTGTTGCCAATTAGCGTGCAACGATCAGCGAACAGTTTACGCGGTCCAGCAGCTCGGTAACCAGTTGCTGGGTTTCAGCGGCATCCCTGGAGGGCAAGATCAATACCCTGGGATTCTCGATGCCAGCGGCCAGCACCAGTTCATCGGCCGTGTTGACATGCAGAAATCTGAATGTGTGGTTCGATGTGCTACCCAATACCTCGGCGGCTCGGGCTTCCAGTTGCGGTTGTTCTTCCCGGGTAATGTCCGCAAGCCACACGGAAAGTTCCAGGCCTTCGGATGAGGCGATGGCTGCGGCTGTACGCAGGGCCGCCTCACTTTGCGGACTTCCGTCGAATAGCGCTGCAACGCGCTGTCCTGTCCGCCATTGTTCCTGAACAAACACTAACGTGGGCGGGCCACCAGTCAACAGCTCATTGAGACGTGTCCGAATGGTCAGGTGTGGTCCGAAGTGACGTCGGGAATGTGACAATACCAGCATGTCACAATCACTTGAGGCCTTGAGCAACTCCGCGCCAAGCTCGCCTCGTGTCACACGAAACGAATGACTTGCCCCGAACTTTTTGGCAGCTGTCTTGAACAGGTTCTGCATCCGGGCTCCGTGCGCCCGGAACTGACGCTCGATCTTCCGTTGGTCCATCTGCCTGGCAGCTGCTCCTTCAAAGGTAATTTCCCGGGTTACCGGCAGGCATGATAATTCCAATAGGCTCATGTCCTCGATGAAAAGGCCGAGGATCTCGGCAGCTGCACCCAGACCTGTCAGCATATGCAGCGACTCCTCCTGTGGTGCGGTCGGGTCCAGCCAGATGACTACCCGGGAATGGCTGCTCTGATTCATGTCGATTTTTTCGTGGCCGGTTCCGGTTTGCTGCCGGCTGCGAATTCCTTGCGCTGACCGGCCAGTTTCCGCAGTGCCTGATCGACCTGCTGATTGAAGCTGCCCTCCGGGAATTGGCCATCGGCATCACGTTCACCGGCGACAAGCCCGGTCAGCAGCGTGATGGCCTGGTCGACGTGGATCAATGGATACACTTTGAAGCGTTGTTCCGCGACTGCCTGTGCAACGTCTTTGCGTAGCATCAGGTGCTGAACGTTATCCTGCGGGATCAGCACGCCGTGTTCGCTCGACAATCCCCGTGCACTGCAGACGTCGAAGAAGCCCTCGATTTTCTGATTGACGCCACCGATCGCCTGGGCTGCGCCTTTCTGGTCAACTGATCCGGTGACCGCCAGGGATTGTCGGACGGGGATACCTGCGATGGCCGACAGCAGGGCGACGAGTTCGGCGATCGAGGCACTGTCACCTTCAATTTGTCCGTAACTCTGCTCGAAAACGAGACTCGCCGAGAGCGACAGGGGTACGTCTGTCGTGTATCGCGAATCGAGATAAGACGAAAGGATCAGCACGCCTTTGCTGTGAATCGCACCACCCAATTTGACTTCCCGCTCGATATCTACGACTTTGCCGACACCGAGACGTGCCGTTGCCGTGATTCGTGATGGTTGACCGAATATGAAGTCACCCAACTGCAGGACTGACAGTCCATTGATCTGCCCAACTGCTTCGCCGTCCGTGCTGACATGAATGGTGTTGCGCTGGATGGCTTCCTGCAGTTCCGAACGAATCCGGTCATGACGGAACGTATGCTGCTCGATGGCTGCATCGATGTCGTCTGCTGCTACGATTTTGGCATTCCGCGCGCCGGCACAGTAATCCGCTTCGCACATCAGGTCGGTCACCATGCGCATTCGGGCGGTTAATTTTTCGCTGTCGCCTGCTCGCCGACAGCTCTCATCGATGACTCGGGCGATCGCGGACGCATCGAATGATCGCAGTGATTTTTGGTTGGCTATTGAGGCCAGCATTCGGGCATAGAGTTGCACGTTATCCGGGGAACGCGGGATACGATCCTCGAAGTCGGCGGCAACTTTGAAGAATTGTGAGAAATCCGGGTCCAGCTGGCACAGCAGGTAGTACAGATAGCGATTGCCGATCAGCACGATCTTGACGTTCAGCGGCATCGCATCGGGCTCGAGGCCTTGTGTCGACACGAGGCTAAGCATTTGGCCGAGAGATTCGATGCGAATCTCGCCATCCTGAATCGCTCGCTTCAGACCATCCCATGCGTAAGGCTGGACGAGTATCTTCTCGGCATCCAGTACCAGGTAGCCGCCGCTGGCGCTGTGTAGCGCCCCGGGGCGGATCATCGTGAAGCTCGTGATTAACGCGCCGAATTGTGACGCGTGCTCCACGCGGCCAATCAGATTCTGATAGGTCGGGTGAGTCTCGTAAACCACCGGAGCGCCATCGGTGGATGAATTATCGACCAGCACGTTGACAGCGTATCGCTCGAAACGATCTGTCTGGTCAGATTGCATGCCGGGCAGCATGATCTCACCGTGGCTTTCTCCGCCGCGGAAATCCTGAACATTATCGAGTACGTCCTGTTGTACGGCATCGAGATACTCGACCACGGTGGAGTGATCCTCGTACTGTTCCCGCAAGTCCTTAATAAGAGAACCCACGGCGAACATCGTGACATTTTTGTCTAGTTCCCTGGCTCGTTGCCGGCGTTCTTTATGCAACTTGGGAATATTATCGAAGAACTTTGCCAGCTGTACAGAGATTCGCTCGATGGCCTTCTGTGTCTGCTCGCGCTCTTTCTCCGGCAGCTTCATGAAGTCCTCTTCCGCCAGTGGCTTGCCGTCCCGTATTGGTGCTATCGCAAAGCCATGCGGCGTGGGTATGAGACCCAGGCCTTCTTTTTCGGCCTCGGCTTCTACGGTCTCCTGAGCCTGCTTGCTCTGCTCATTGAATTCTTCCTCGATTTCAGCCAGTCGGTTCCGGTAGTTTTCGCTCTCGAAGGTGGCCGGAATCGATGACCGCAGATCGTCTATCAGTTGATCCATGTCCTGTTTGAGCTGAGCACCTCTGCCTGGTGGCAGGGCAATACCCTTTGGCTTATGTGGATCCGCAAAATTGTTGACGTAACACCAGTCGATCGGCTGGGATTTGGTCGCGGATTCCTGTTGCAGGAAATGGGCTACAACCTCGTGGCGTTGGCTCCCGGGTGTACCCAGTACATAGATATTGAAGCCGTCACCGTCCATCCGCGAGCCGAACTCGAGCGCTTTCAGTGCTCGGGATTGCCCCAGGATGCCGGCTATTGGCTCTACATCTGCCGTCGTTTTGAATCCGAGTTCTGCCGGATTGCATTTTTTTAGTACCTGTTCGACGGTCAGAGGTTCAGGTGCTTTGTGTACTGTATTATCTGTTCCAGTCATCAATCATCGCTTTGTGTCGTCAGTCAGGTGTGCTTGGGTCCCAGCACGCTGACCGGATAATCTGCCTTGCGTAGTTCGGTGAGGATGTCGTCCAGATGTTGCCGGTCGCGAGTCTCCAGGATGATGTCTACATAGGTGTCTTTGGCCGGCAATATGTTGAAAATTCGATGGTGCTGAATGTCGATAAAATTGCCGCCCAGGCGGGAAACGATTTCCGAGATTCTCGCCAGTTGCCCCGGGATATCCGAGATGCTGATGCGTAGCTGGGAGATGCGTCCTTCGCGAGCCAGTTCCCGCATCAGGATTGTAGACAGCAGTCGTGGATCGATATTGCCGCCCGACAGGACGATACCGACCCGTTTACCTTTGAACCGGTCCGGGTTCGCCACAACGGCCGCAAACCCGGCGGCGCCGGCGCCTTCAACCAGGGATTTTTCGATATTCAGCAACAGGTTGACGGCGTGTTCCAGTGCGGCTTCGTCTACCAGCACAATATCGTCGACAGTGTGCTGGATAAGCGGCTGGATCAGCCGGCCGATTTCGGTTACCGCGATGCCTTCGGCCAGCGTATCGCCGCCGCAGGGCCGGTCACGGCCGTCCAGCGCCGATTTGATGGCCGGATAGAGCCGGGCTTCGACGCCGATGATTTCAATGTCCGGTTGTAATGCCTTTGCCGCGACGGCCATACCGCTGATTAATCCGCCGCCGCCGATCGGTACGACCAGGCAATCGAGGTCCGGTACCTGTTCGATCATTTCCAGCGCGACCGTGCCCTGGCCGGCGATGATCAGCGGATCATCAAACGGGTGAACGAAGGTTGCGCCGCGATGGTCCACGAGCTCACGGGCGTATTCAGCCGCCTCTGCGAGATTGTCACCGTGCAGAATGACCTCGGCACCGTGCGATCGAGTGTTTTCCACTTTGACGAACGGCGTATTCATCGGCATGACGATAGTTACGGGTATGTTCAGCCGGTTGCCGTGATATGCGACGGCTTGGGCATGGTTGCCAGCTGACATCGCAATGACGCCGGCTTTTTTTTGTTCGCCGGTCAGGCTGACGAGCTTATTGATTGCGCCGCGTTCCTTGAACGATGACGTAAATTGAAGGTTCTCGAACTTCAGATACACATCGGCGCCGATGATCTTCGATAACGTCACCGACTTTGTGCAAGGCGTTCGCTCGATCTGGCCCTCAATCGTGCGTGCGGCGGCACGGATTTCCGCGATGCCGATTTGTTGGGAAGAATCTGTGGTTGTTGTCATCGCATCATTCTACCGTCAATTGGTTATCCGGATTGATTCCACTTGGCGTCATGGCTGCCGGCTGCTCAGCAAAAGAAATCGTGCAATATCGATAAAACCGGATCGAGTCGGACCAGTAATCGTCGGGCAGACCGGCCTTGGTTATGAGCTGCGTTACAAACTGCTGCGGATCGGGGAGTTTTTCCCAGACCTTGGGCAGGAAGGTGGCGTTATGGCTGTTGTCTTTCAGAAGCAGGCCGTCCTCGTGAGGATGCAGTTTGGTCAGAAGCTCGTGGTGGGTTTTTATATCAATGAGTTCCGGCCGGGATAGCACGGAAATTTCGATCCGGGTTTGATCAATTTCTGTGGCCGATAACGGAGAGAAGCGACGGTCATGGAACGCGGCATTGAATGCATTGAATGTAACCGACTGTGCAAGACGGCGTGTTGCTTCGATGGTGCCGACGCATCCTCGTAATAGCCCGCGTTTCGTCAGGGTAATGAAGGTGCCGTGCAGTTCCAGCAATTCACCGGAGAGCGGCAAGTGATCGATGTTCAGGGGACGCTGGTTGGTCAGTCCGTGCCGAATCGACTCCCGCGCAATCGACAGAAGCCGTGTTTTCTCTTCGGGCGTCAGGTCAATGCAGTATGAAGGTGCCATATCCCACCACTTTGTTTTTGTCACCGGCAGTATCGCCGGAATTGCGCAGGTCCACGGCTTCGACCTGGAGTTGTTTGCCGTGTTGCGAATGCATCAGGCCATTGATGGCACAGGCACCGCAGGCCTGGTCACCGGTCAGCGTTGTCGCCCCGGTAAGAATCTGCCTGCTGGTGTTCGCATCGATCTGCTTCGCCTGCGGGTAGGGAAGATAATGAGACAGATCGGAGCTGACGACAATCAATGTTTCCGGGCCGCCCCAAACGGCATCGATCACGCCGGCTACGAGGGCCGGTTCGCAATGGCCGACGATGATCGGCACCAGCGTGAATTTTTCGAGCACGGTTTGCAGAAATGGAAGTTGTACTTCCAGACTGTGTTCATCCTGATGAGCGGCGTCGGAAACGCACACGCCCGGCAGCCCGGCAATTTCCTGCAGCGTGGCTTGATCTGTCGGCACGGTGCCCAGCGGCGTCGCAAATCCATCCGTGGCCGGGACCGCCATGCCTTCCAGGTAAACACGATGTGCAGGTCCCAATAGTACGACCCGGTGGAAGTCTTGCCGTGCCGGGGTCAGTAACCGGTAAGCGGTGGCAGCCACGGACGCGGAATAGATATAACCGGCATGCGGGACGATGATGGCTTTCGGTGCCGGTCCCGACTTTGCTTCGGTATGTTGCAGCAGCGAACCGACTTCCTGCCGGAGTTGATCGGCTCCGGCCGGATAGAACATTCCGGCCACTGCGGGCTCGCGTATCGTCATGAAATCACCTTGCAGGGCAGCATTCCCCGCTATTCATATTGCTGGTCCATTACTTGATATATGTGGCCTCAAACCCCATTCAACAAGTATGGAAGAAACGGTTGTCCAGACAAAGTACTGGCACCGGCTGGATGACGGCCGATTGCAGTGCGATCTGTGTCCGCGCCACTGTCGCCTGCGCGATGGGCAGCGTGGCTTGTGCTATGTGCGCCAGCGACTCGACGACGAGATCAGGCTCGTCAGTTACGGCCGGTCCAGCGGTTTTTGTGTCGATCCGATCGAGAAAAAGCCGTTAAATCATTTCTATCCCGGCAGTGCCGTCCTGTCTTTCGGCACGGCCGGTTGCAACCTGGCCTGCAAGTTCTGTCAGAACTGGGACATGAGCAAGTCCCGCGAGATGGATACGCTGGCCGATCAGGCTATGCCGGAGCGTCTCGCCGAGGTCGCGACGGAACTGTCCTGCAAGAGCATTGCGTTTACCTATAACGACCCGATAATTTTTCTTGAATACGCGGTCGATGTGGCCGCGGCATGTCGTGCCAGCGGAGTGAAATCGGTTGCCGTGACCGCCGGCTACGTGGACCCGGAACCGCGTGCGGAGTTTTTCAATGCGATGGATGCGGCGAACGTCGATCTGAAGGCATTTACCGATCGTTTTTATCACAAGATTTGCGGCGGGCATCTCGCGCCGGTACTGGAAACGTTGCAGTACATTCACGAGGAAACGGATGCGTGGTTGGAGCTGACGACATTATTGATCCCTGGCGAAAATGATTCCGACCGCGAACTCGACGAGATGACCGGCTGGGTCGTCGAGCATCTCGGGCCGGACGTGCCGATGCATTTCTCTGCCTTTCATCCCGACTGGAAAGTAAGGGATATCGAGCATACCCCCGCCGGCACGTTAACTCGTGCACGCAACATCGCGATCTCGAACGGTGTCCGTTATGCGTATACGGGCAACGTCTCCGACCCGGCCGGTTCGAGCACTTTTTGTCACGCCTGCGGCGATATGCTGATCGAGCGTGACTGGTATCGACTGGGTCGGTGGGGGCTGGACGCGCACGGGTGTTGTGCTGCATGCGGGACCCGGCTACCGGGTCATTTCGATAGCGCGCCCGGAACATTTGGCGCGAGGCGTATGCCGGTTCGCCTCAGGAGTCAGGCGAAAAAAAAGATGTAGAGGTTTGATTGTTACCCGTTGGGTGTCGAAATAAAAACAGGCTTCCAACACATTAATATATGATATTTCCGTGTTCCCGGTACAGGTTGGCCGGTTTGTTACACTGGGCAGCCCACAAGAACTTCCGAACCCGATTTCGCCCTCATTCATGCGCTGGACACGAATACTGCTGGTCGTACTTGCCGTCATCCTGCTGGTCGTCGGCGCCGGTGCCGCATTCGTGCTGACGCTGGATCTGAATGACTATAAGGCCACCATAGAAAGAATCGTCGTTCGGCAGACCGGACGGGAGTTTGTTATCGATGGGCGTATCGACCTCGATCTGGGCGGGCATACGGGCCTGACAGTGACCGACGTTCGCCTGGGTAATCCCGGCTGGGCCGCTGAGGAAAACATGGCCCGGGTAGGGCGGGCATCCGTCGTGCTGGATCTTCGTTCGTTATGGTCGGGCCCGCTTACTATCATGCTTCTGGAGCTCGATAACGCAGAGCTCAATATCGAGAAGCGGGTGTCCGGTGAGAACAACTGGACGTTCGGCGAGGGGGGCGGAGAAGGCGGTGGACTGATACCGCTATTTTTGCACGAGGCGCATGTCGCCAATTTTGAGTTGACGGTCACGACACCGGCTCTCGAACGACCCCTGGAAATACGCATCGACCGTCTGGATCAGGTTCAGGACAGCGATAGATTGTTCGACGCGAAACTGCGCGGCACATTGAACGGTCGCCCGGTCAATCTGACCGGTAAATATGGTCCGCTGGATAACCTGCTCGCCGTGACGGATGTGACCATCGATATCACCGGGCAGTTCGACACGCTGTCCCTCACCGTCGACGGATTGATCGATGACCTGACCGGGCCACGGCAGCCGCGCATCGAAATTGAAATTGCGGGACCGGATATCGATGACGTGACCGAAATGCTCGGTCTGCCGGACTTCGGCAGCGGGGATCTGGACCTGGCGTTATCGCTTCGACCAGAGACAAACGCGGCTGCGGTATCTGTCGTTGGCAGAATCGGTGAGCACCATATCGAGTCGATCGGAACGGTATCCGACGTCATCGACCTCGGACGGAGCTCGATGCACATATCGGCGCACGGGCCGGACCTGAGTCAAGCCGGACAAGTATTCGGTCTGGCGAATGTTCCCGGGGGGTCGTATGAATTGTCCGGCTCTGTTCATCGTGACGGCTCGCAGCTTACTCTCGATGAGGTCAATCTCGATATCGGCGAGGCAAAATTTCGGGTGCACGGGACGCTGATGCAATTTCCGAAGCTCATTGATGCAACGCTGTCGGTTGATTTTCATGGCGAAAATATCGGCGGTTTCGCTCGTCTGTTTGGTTTGCCGGGACTCCTGGAGGGTCCGTTCGAAGCCGCCGGCGAACTCGCGGTCGCTCCTGATGGCACCGAGACCGTTCAACTGGATGTAACGACGCAGGTCATCGACATCACGCTGGCCGGTATCATCGGTGAAGGACCGAGTCTCGCCGGCACGCGTGTGAATGTAGCCGGCCGCGGCGCCGATATCGGTGCGGTCGCCACCGCAGTCGATATGCCGATACAGGCGGGTGAACCGTTCGCGTTCGAGGGTGACATCGAACTCGGGGAGGATGTCGTACTCCTGCCGGAAGATGTGACAGTCACGGTCGGTAATAACCGGCTGGTCGCAACCGGTGTGGTCGGTTTCGAGCCGCTGGGTGACGACACGGATCTGCGGGTCAGAATCAACGGGGCTGATCTGTCACAGCTCACCGCGCTGGCTGGTATCACCGAGGGTGTGCCGGCCGCCGGCTACGCGGCATCCGGTCGCTTCCGGTCGCCACCAGAAGGTTACAGGATCACCGGGTTTCAGGCCGAAATCGGTGCAGCGACATTCACCGTTGACGGCATGGTCAGTCGCACGGAGGATTTTGTTGGCACTCGATTGAAGCTCGATGCGACCGTACCGCAACTCGGTGAATTCATCACTGAAACCGAAACCATGCGTTTCCCCGATGGTTCGTTCGGCTTGTCGGGTGAGTTCGAACTGCTGGCTGACGCAGTGCGCCTCAAGAGTATGGACGTCAAGCTCGGCGATGCGACCGGGACAATTAACGCCGATGTCGGGCTGCCCCTCGAATCAGCGAGCGGAACATTCGATGTGCAGGCGAGCGGCAGGAGTTTTCATGCCGTATTTCCCGACACCGGGCCATGGGAGCCGCCCGAAATGCCGTTTGAGATTCACGCGCAGGGCAGGCTCGAAGACGGGCTTCTGCATGTCAAACCGGTTGCAATTCAAATCGGCGAGTCACGCGTAACGGCAGAAGGTGTCGTCGACATGCCGCCGGATGCATCGCGTACGAGTCTGACGATCGCGGCACGAACGGCTGATCTTTCGACAATCGGCACTTTCAACGAGCGTCGTCTCCCGAACTCGAATCTCAGTTTGGATGCAAAGTTTTCCGGCACACTGCAATCGTATTCGATTGAAGAACTGACAATCCTTGCCGGTGACAGCGATCTGACCGGTAGCCTCATCGTTCATCTCGACCGGGAGATTCCCGAGATAAAGCTGCAATTGCAATCGAACCTGCTTGACGTCACGCCGCTGATGGCAAGCGTCCCCGAATCGGAATCTGCTGTCGATGAAAAGCCGGCGGGAGACGGCCGACTCATTCCTGACTGGCAGTTGCCCCTCGAACAGCTCACGAAGTTCAATGCCCGCGTCGATATCGACATTGCCAGCTACCGGCAAAACCAGCGGGAAATTGATAATCTGGAACTGGATGCCACGGTGCGTGACGGGCGGCTCGATGTCGAGCGAGCAAGCGGTACGACAGCGTATGGCGACGCTACGGCAACGCTGCACATCGTTCCGACGGATGTATCGGCGATGGTTCGCGCTTCGTTTGAAGGGGATAATATGCTCCTTGGCGCTTCCACGGGCAGGTCGCGTGAGGAAATCGATGCTGCATCGAAGTACGATATTTCCATCAGTCTCGACGGCGTCGGCCAGACGCTCAGAGCAATTGCCGCGAGCCTGAATGGACAGGTCGATATCAGCGCCGATAGCGGGAAAACACCGAACTCCTCCCTGCGTTTTATCTATGGCAACTTCTTCGAGGAACTGCTGACGACAGTGAACCCGTTCGCAAAGACAGAGCCGTATACGAAAATCTCGTGCATCGTTGCCGTCGCGAACATTAACAACGGGCTGGTCGATGCAGATCCGGGCCTGGTGATTCAGACAGACAAGATGAATATCATCAGCAGGGGGTCAATAAATCTGCGCAATGAGAAAATTGATTTTGATTTAAAGACCGGGCCGCGGAAAAAAATCAGTATCAGCGCCGGAGAATTTATAAATCCGTACATCAAGGTCGCCGGTACGCTGTCGGAACCGCGTCTGATGCTGGACACAAGCGGTACGCTGGTGACCGGTGGTGCGGCAGTCGCGACGGCCGGCTTGTCATTACTGGCCACGGCGATCTGGGATCGTGTTTCTTCGGTGCCCGATCCGTGTGGGGAGGTGGTCAGGCAAGTTGAAAAGAAACGGCAGAAAGTGAATTCAGAGCAAGAATAATAAGGTCTGTCATTGACCCTCAATGCCGCAGCCTCGCTTGAAGCAGGAATTGCTGCCGGTCTTCCGTTCGGGTGGCAGTTATTCAGCGGATTGTGATAGTGTGCGCGGCCTATGAAACATGGCAAAACACTCCTGCTACCGAGTTGGCACAGCATAGCAGACGGGCTCTTGCGGCACCGTCCCGGGGTGTTCGTCCTCGTCGCCGGAAGCCTGTTCATTTCATTGGCTCATGCGGACCTGGTCGTCATGAAGAACGGCGATCGGATCACCGGAGAAATCCAGGAAATCTGGGATGGTGATGTCGTCATCGAGCCCGAATACGACGACGATGTAAATATCTCTATTTCACTGGATAACGTAGCCTACATCGAGTCGGAGCGTGAATTTGAAATCGAGCTGGCCGACGGCCGGGACGTGATCGCGAAACTGTCCGGGCGCGGTGCGGGTGGTAAGCAGTTAATTGAAATTGACGGCCAAAGAACGTCGGTTACCTATGATCAGCTCGAACAGCTAGACGAAATCGAAGACTATTATGACTGGGACAGTCGTATCGATTTCAATTTTGCGATGAACAAGGGCAATACCGATAGTGTCAATGCCAAGCTATACGGCGATACCAATCTAAAACTTGGCGATCATCGTCATATCGCCGACCTGACAATAACTCGTGAAGAGCAGGATAGCGCCACCACCAGGGAAAGCGATCTGCTTCGCTATAACTACAACTGGTTATTCAGTGATGATTGGTTCATGGGTGTCGATACCAGCGCCGAACGCGATCCGATCCGGGATCTCGATCATCGTTTTATTGCCGGTGCAACGATCGGTCGCGACATCTGGGACAAGCCGCGCCGGTCAATGAATGTCCAGGTCGGCCTCGGTTATCTGACTGAAAAATCTTCACCTGTCGATGATATCGGCAACCCGTTGCCATCGGAAAGTAATGAGAGTGTCACGGCACTATGGACTTATCGATTTCGGTACGACCTTTTCGGCGACGATCTCGAGGTCTATCACAACCACACGATCAACTGGTATCTCACAGGACGTACTAATACGGTTGTCAAGACCGTGACCGGTCTTCGCTATGAGATCACCGATCTTCTGTACCTGAACACATCACTTGATTTTGATTGGGAGTCCGATCCGGCCGGCACTGCTAAAAACGAAGATCTGGCACTTGTTGTCGGCCTCGGCTTAGAATTCTAATTCCAGCTTTAATCTCGAGAATACACGGCCCGGGGGCGTTCAGCTTCCGGGCGCGGTCTGCTTGACCGCTTCGTATTTGAGGGCTGTGGTGTCAGACACCACAGCTCACTTGGTTTCAATGGGAACAGGATTTCCGGCAACGAAAGGATAGAAGGCAAAGAAATTCGGTACCCCTTCGCGTATTTCCTGTTCGAGATTCTTGATTTTTTTCTCGGTGACACGGCCAACACCGACAGCCTCCCAAACCAGTTGTTTCTTGCGGGCATCAATAATATCGATATTGAAGGTGCCTTCCGTATATTGCGAAACGTGTGTCTGCGTGCCGTACCCGTAACTTCCCCATGGATCGTAATAGCCGCGGCGATATCCATAGTATGGAGCCGGCGGACTGGACGTTTGTGTGACCTTGGTTTTTTCCTGTAAGTTGGCGCTGAAATTAACGAACAGGTCAGGGTCACCCGACTTCACGTAGCCGCGTTTCTCCATTTCTATCGTTATTGCCTCAGTCATGTACTGAGTGAACAGGCTTTCGTAGCCTTCGTGGTTCGCCCCCGCGCCCTCGATGAAGTCATAGGTCTTGAATGCACCGAAATTCGCATCGCGGTCATAGTCTGAACGGATGTTGCTTGAGGAGCATCCGCCGATGACGATGCCGGCCAAAAGAAGCATGATGATACGAATCAAGTGTGTTGGATGGTCGACCTGCATGGTGGTGCTCCGGATGATGGTCAGATCGGCATAGTACTACGATTTAATCCAGTGCTGCGCCTGTTCTGCCTGTCGACATCTGGGAGGTGAAATCCCGGTCCAGCGTCGAAAGGCTCGCGTGAAATGTGCCGGGTCGGGAAAACCGACGTCATAGGCGATGTCTGAAACCAATTGATGTGCAGTCGGGTATTTCTGTCGAAAGCAGGGAGATATCCCGCTTTATCAAGCATATAAATTTTTCTATTTTCAGCAAACGGAAGCATCGCTTCCGTACACGGTGATTTCAACGATAAAAGAACACAAAAAACCCTTGAAAAAGTATCCTATAGGATACACTCTGGCGTGTATCTGAAATGATTCACATCATCCATGAATATACGGATGAGCAAGGTAAAAGCCCTTATGCCGAGTGGCTGTCATCACTACGCGATTCTCGGGCCAAGGCCAGGATCATGATGCACGTGGATCGGATGGAGCTGGGCTTGTTTGGTGATTCGGAACCCATTGGTGAGGGCTTGAGTGAGTTAAGAATCCATTATGGCCCGGGTTATCGTGTTTACTATGGAAAAGCAGGGCAGCGCTTCTATCTATTGCTCTGCGGCGACAATAAATCGTCACAATCCAAAGACATCAAACGAGCGAAGATGCAGTGGCAGGATTATCAGCGGAGAAATTGACAATGACACGTAGTGTTAGAGCAACCCACAATAAATTGCTGAGTGATCCTGAAGTGGCCGCTGAATACTTAAGCGATGCTTTGGAAGAAGCAAATCCGGGCGTTGTGTTGATGGCTCTGCGTAACATTGCCGAAGCACAGGAGGGCGGCATAGCAGGGCTTGCGGCACGTACTCAACTTGGCCGCGAAAGCATGTACAAAATGCTCTCGGAGGAAGGTAATCCGAAGTTATCCAGTTTTACCCGGGTAATCCGGGGGCTGGGTTTGCACTTGAAAGTGCAAACACACGCTTGATTTGGGAAAGTACGTTTATAGAGCAGGTTGATATCGTGATTACTTGCGATCTGAAAGGCAGGAAACTCGAAAGCGTGACGACACGCGACGGCAAGTTACCAATCCTGAGCCGGAAGGATCTGATCGAGATGAAGCGTGCGAGCGGCCGGCCGCAGGATCTGAAAGATGTGAAGGCGCTGGAGCATTTGTCATGAAACCGGTGCAGTACTTCAGTGATGAGTATCTGACGCAGTGCGAAGAGATGACGCCGGAGCAGATCATTCAGTTCCTGGATGATTTCCGGCAACTGCATGGGCAGCAAAATGAAAGCCGATCACGTTCAAAGTTGATCAGTCTCAAGGTGCCGGAAAATTTGCTGAACATTTTTAAAAAGCAGGCGGCTATGGCCGGTACACCGTATCAGACGCAGATAAAGATCTTGATGAAGGAGTGGGTGCTGGGATCTGGCGCGGCAGCCGATCGGGTTGACTAGTGTGTCTTGGTTAAAGAACTTGGATTTGGCCCTTGTTTTCTCGGTTTCTCTGCTTTTTGTGGGCAGTACACAGGCCGATTCCCGCTGGTTGCCGTTACCCGACGGTGAGATCCGGCGCATCGCATTCGGTTCCTGTGCCAGGCAATGGCAGCCGCAACCGATCTGGGCATCGGTCATTGCTGCCGAGCCGGATCTGTTCCTGTTTCTCGGCGACGCTGTTTATGCCGATACGGACGGAACAACGGCATGGCCGGTCATGCCCGGGCAGCTGGTCGGTGAATGGAACCGGCTGGCCGACAAGCCGGAGATTCAGGCGCTGATGACTTCGGTGCCGGTCATGGCTACCTGGGACAATCATGATTACGGAACGCGTGCCGGTGGTGCCGAGTTTCCGCTGAAACGCGTGTCGCGCGATATCTTTCTGGACTTCTTTGATGAGCCCGCCGGGTCCGCGCGGCGATTGCGCGAAGGGGTTTATGACGCAAAGACGTTCGGACCAAAAGGTCGTCGCGTGCAGGTGATTCTTCTCGATACCCGCTATTTCAAGGGACCGACCATTCGAGATGAACGCTCAAGCGAAGAGAAACAGGCGTTAGATATCATCGGCAAATATGCGCCGAATGATGACCCTGACGTCGCGCTGCTCGGTGCGGCGCAATGGGCGTGGCTCGAGGAACAACTGAACAAACCTGCCGAACTCAGGCTGATCGCCTCCGGCACACAGATTATTCCGGACGAGAAGGGTATGGACGAGTGGGGCAACTATCCACTGGAGCGCCAGAGATTTATCGATCTGTTACGTTCCACTAAGGTAAACGGAGTTATCCTGCTCAGCGGTAATGTACATTTTGGTGAAGTTTCGGCGCTTGAGGTGCTGGACTATCCGAAAAAGGTACCGGGTTTATTTTCTATGAAAATAAACCCGGTACCTTTTAATGACGTAACACCAAAAGGAGCATGTCTCAAATCAGTTTTGCGTCCACGGCAATCCCGCAACCTTCCAGCCGCTGATGCTGTTGCGGTGCTTGTGCTCGTCGAGTGCACCCTCAAAGCCTTCTGCAAGGTTATAGGCCTTCGTGTAGCCGAGTTCGGTGCATTGCATCGCCGCAATTTTCGAACGACCGCCGGACTGGCACATGATGTAGATCGATGCATCCTTCGTGGCGCCGCGTGCATCGAGTTCGTCTTGTAGTTCGGTGAGGAAGTTCTTGTTTACACCCTGCATCGTGACCCACTGCAGGTAGATCGGCTCATGGTTGATTGATGACAGGTCGGGTTTGCCGATGAGGTTCCACTCGGCCTGTGTCCTTACATCGACGAGAATCGCATCCGGATTCGCTGCAAGTTCGTCCCAGACTGCTTGTGCAGTAACATCACCGGCATAGTCACCTTCCGGCATTTTCCAATCGGTGGGTTTGGTTGCCATGGTCAGGTGAGTCCCTTGTCGCGGCGAATTTGTTCGAGATTGATACTGGCCCACGCGGTACCATCAACGGCTTTGCCGACATTGATCATTGCTGCGTGAACTCTCTGTAGTTTCTCGCAGCCGTAGTCTTCGCAAGTTGCGCAGTTCTCGAGTCCGCGCTCGACCGTGCATTGACGTACCTCGCAGGTTGCACAGAAGCCGGTCTTGGGTCGTTCATCACGACAACCGAAGCAGCTGACGCCGGCTGGATCGATCTCGATCTTCCAATGTAGCTTGACCTTATCCGCGTAGTCCTGCCGCAGTTTGTCGTCATCGTATGCGGTTGCCTGGAAGACATCGCATCCGGCGCAATTCAGGCCGCAGTAGGCAATGTGGGGATCAAGTTCTCGTTTCTTGTTCATGTTGAAAATCCTGCCTCAAACCGGGGTAGTTTTATGCAAGAAGGCTTGACGATTCGGGCACGTTCGACCTTGATGCCGGATGACTTGATACTAGGTGAACCGTTATCATGGAACAAGGAATGGTCGGTACGAGTAGTAAGCATTTAATCGGGTGCCCACCCGTTGGTCAGGAATAGTCAAGCCGGTGATTTGCTACTGACTGCGTTGAAGCGGGGCTTCCCGTTTGATCCCCGGATCGACGGTGTGATAAATCTTGCCGATGCCCGCATTATCATCAATACATTCCACCACCAATGCAGCCAGGTCAGCCCGATTGATCACACCCATGCTGTTGTGATCCTCGGTTTTGATTGCCGTACCGCTGGCCGGATCGTCCGTCATGCCGCCTGGTCGCAGGATCGTGTAGTCGAGCCCGCTGTCTTGCAGGATGTTCTCGGCCTGAGTCTTCATGTCCAGCACCTCGCCCAGAACTTCCAGTACGCGCGGTGCAACAGCAGACTGGCTGTCGCCTGCGCCAATGGCAGTCACCATGAGTACGCGGCTGACGTCCGCCTGTTTGGCGCCCGCTACGATTTGCCGTGTGCCTTCGATATCTGGTCTTGGTAACTCGCCGTATTTGCCACCCAGAGTATTGATCGCGGCCCTGAACTGACCGGAGGCAAATGCCGCTTCGACCGCGACCGGGTCCAGTGCATTGCCACGCACGATGCCTGCGCCGATGGATTCAAGTGCTGAGGCATCCGATCCTTCGCGAACCAGTACTGTAATTGCATCGCCTTGTTCGCGTAGCAAGCGCGCGACCTGATATCCGGTTCCTCGGGTGCCGCCAAAAATTAATACGCCGCCTGCCATTGCCTGACTCCTTTGTGCCGATGCGCCTGGAAGCCGCTCCTACGGATGTATAGAGTATCGCACATGAGAATAAGTACCAGGCATGGAAGCTTCTGCTCGACCGCCATTTGTCTTTTGGCGCTACTGGTCTATGAGGATTCTTATTCAGCAGAGGAGCCTCGGGAAATCAAGACATCGACTGTCGATATTCGTGAGGCCGAGTCGAAGCTGATTGTGCAGAAGGGTGATTTTGTCATCGTGCCCATACCGGTATCCGATCCGACGCTGGGAACGGGCCTGGTTCTTGGCGGAGCCTATTTCTATGCGCAGACCGAAGAACAAAAGAAATCTCAACCCGCATCGTTGACCGGTGTTGCGGGCATATATACGAATAACGACAGCTATGCTTTCGGTATTGGCCAGCAGAACTATTGGGGCGGGGACAAATGGCGATTCAACGGCGTGTTAGCGCATGCTGACTTCAAGTTGGCATTGCTTGATCCTGAAAATACTGATGACAAGATTGACTGGTTCATAAGAGGGGATTTTCTTCAGGCGGCACTGTCACGGAGGGTTTTCAATGATTGGTACGTTGGTGTGCAGGCTCGATACGTTGATAACGCTCAGACATTTGGTATCGATATTGATGAAATTGATTTTGATATCAAGACAGACCTTACTTCAGTCGGCTTCGGTGCGACTCTGGAATTCGATACCCGGGATGTTCCGACCAATCCTTACCGCGGTAAACGCTTCGAGGTTGACATATTGTTGAATGGAGAGATGGCCGGTGGCGATGACAGGTATCAGACCTATCAGGCAAGCTACCGGGCTTACCACCAGTTATCAGAACCATTGGTCCTGGCATGGGAGGTTCGGGGTTGTAAGAAATCCGGTACCGTACCGCTGTGGGATGCGTGCCTGGTTGGCTTGCGTGGTTTTGCCGCAACGGATTATCTCGGTACGGCTTCACTGTCGGGGCAGGTAGAGGCTCGATGGCGATTCTGGAAGAAACTGGGGGCAGTGGGTTTTGTCGGTTACGGCACCAGCCAGTCAACCTATAGCGAGGTGGGCGGAAATGCATCGATACCCAGCTACGGTGTCGGCTTGCGCTTCATGGTGCTGGAGTCCATGCGCATTAATATGCGTCTGGATTATGCTCGTTCGGATGACAGCGATGCGGTGTATTTGTCGGTAGCCGAGGCTTTCTGAGATTCTATGAAGATGCAGGTATCTGCCCGAACAGATTTCTGCATGCATTGGCAGTTGTGGGAGCGGCTTTAGCCGCGATTGAAGTATTGCAATGTGCTTATCGCGGCTAAAGCCGCTCCCACAATAGTCGCTCCTGCATCAGCTCAATGCCGGCAATACATGTTCTCCGATCATCTTCAGCCCTTCCCACGGGTCATCGAACAGGCGAATTGATAGTTCGGTCACTCCGCCTGCAGCAAACTGCTTGTAGCGCTCAATCTCGCGGTCGATGTCGCTCATGTCACCTGCCGATG
This sequence comes from uncultured Chromatiaceae bacterium, assembly GCA_964629475.1. GTDB lineage: Bacteria > Pseudomonadota > Gammaproteobacteria > Steroidobacterales > SMWD01. The sequence continues at coordinate 59,029 of CAZVQW010000017.1, forward strand.
ACATGCCCGCGATCAGCCGTTCCAGCAGATCATTGGGGATGCTGTCGATCTTGCCGCTGCGGGTTCTGAATGCGATGCGCAGTTCTTCCCAGTTATCGATCACCAGGTCGACTTCATTCTCGTCGTGGCAGAACGGACGGATGTCTTCGCGTTTCTGCGCGATGATCGCGCCGCGCCAGATCAGTTCACGTCGCGCTTCGTACATCGAGGCGTCTCGATCTTTCTTGATGTGCCAGGCCCAGAAGTTGCCGATGCGAAAGTCTTCGGCTGGGGTGTCTCGCTTTGCGAGTCCGGTCTGGATGTTCTGCATCGCCGCCGGCAGGTGCTCGGGCGTGTAATCGCTGAACTGAATACCGTCTGCGACCCGCGCGGCCATGCGGATCATTTGCGGGGCGCTGGCACACCCATATATAAGAGGTCCCGGGGCCTTGGCCCAGGCCATGCCGAACGGTCGGCGGATGACAAACACGCCGCCGTCGTAGCTCATGACAAACTTGCCGGATCGGGCAATATCGAGAACCTCGATGCATTCGCGCATGCCACGGACACGCCGGTCCGGTTCAATAGTGCGCTTGACCGGATCCTGGTAGGGCCAGACGGGGCCGTCGTTACTGGCGCGCCAGCCGAGTGCGCCGAGTAATCCGCCGCCGGCACTGACGCCGATCATCGCGCGGCCGTTCGACATCTCGTTCAGGGTCAGCAAGGTATTCGCCATTTTCAGTGGATGCATTTCCCACGGGCTGACGGCCAGCGGGCCGATGATCAGCTTTGATGTGGCGGCCGCGGCGGGTGCCAGCGACAGGAACGGATCATATTGCATATGGTAGTTGGATGACCACAGAGCACGGATACCGAGGCGTTCGGCCTCGACGCCAATCTCCGCAACTTGCGCCGGTGACAGGTCGGGTTCGAGGATGATGTCTATATCCATTGGTTTATCCTGGTGTCAGCTTTGGATCTTCTTGTGTATGTGTATTATCGACTGAATTGATGCCGTCAGATTAAGTTACTGAAAATCGGCCCGCGGTCCGGTCACTTCATTTCCTGGTCTTGCGGCAAGCCTGGCGTGCGCCCATGCATGAAATCCAGCATGACCTGTCGCAACTCCGGATCCCTCATGGCGCCGATATGGGGACCATCGTAGCGAAGCAATGATTTGGGTTGTTGGGCGGCCGCCAGTAACTCCTCAGCCTGGCTAAATGGAATCACCTGGTCCTGAGTGCCATGGATCAGTAACAGCGGGCGAGGGCTGATGGCGTCGATGTGGTCCAGCGGATCGTATTCTCGCGGCATGGACCATGCCGCCGGCCATTGGAAGGCCCAGGTCAGCCAATGCCGGGAGGCGACATCTTTGGTGATCGTCCCGTAGCGAGTGAAGCTGGATTCGAGCACCACACCGTCCAGATCTCTTTGCATATCCGCATCGGTTGCAGCGAGGTAACTTCCCATCGCGGCCCCCAGGCTCTGGCCGAACAGAAAAATCGGTTTGTCGCTGGCCACCGGTTGCTCCAGTAACCATCTGAACCCGGCTTCGATGTCCAGGAAGACAACTGGCAGGTGCGGCGTACCTTGAGACTGGCCGAATCCGCGGTAGTCCAGCAGCAGAACCTGGTAGCCGGCGGCCGGAAGCCAGTAAACGCTGGCAAGATGCGTGCTGATGTTTTCGGCGTTGCCGTGTAAAAAATAGACACTGCCTTTCGCTTCGCCTTGTGCCTTCAACCACCAGCCATGCAGTGCGGTGCCATCCTCTGCCTGCAGATTGACATCGATATATTCGATGCCGACATCGGCAGGAGTCCGCACAAGTTGTTCGTACGGCTGAAATAACATTCCGCTGCAGCCTTCCAGCAGGAGGAGCAATGCCGGTAACACCAGCCATTGCCCCCTTAAATGTGAGCACCTAGAAATAATGTCGGTAAGCAAGGCTCACCTCGTTAAGGGCATCGGTCACATCATTCGAATGATTTATTCTCCGGCTCCACTTGAATCTGAGTGCATTGTTTTTATTGAGCGGCAGATTATGTGCGATGTTCAGCAGTGTACGATCCACGTCATCGGTGAAATGATAGTAGTTCGTGTCGATCAGAGTATTTCCCCAGTTCGTCACGAGGCGAAATCCCAGCGAGATGCCGGCGGCAATATCCAGTTCTCGATCAAGATCCGGATTGTATTCCAGCCGGCCGGTCACCAGTCCGAACAACTGGGAATTCTCGAAAGGAGACCAGGCCAGTCCGCCGCCACCGTTGACCTGACCAACCAGGGGATCGTCGCCTTTGGTCCATTGTCGTTCTGCGCCAAAGTCGACTCGCCAGGACAGAGGTTTGGAAAATTTCGTCCGCGAAGTCAAAGAGGTGATTTCGATGGCATCAAAGCGTTGCAGTTGTATCGAGTTATGCTCTCTGGCGCGAATAACGAAGCGGGCCATATTTAGCGATGCGCCGTCCGGGTATCCTGCACTCGCATCGAGTAAATCGTGATAGCTTATTCGCCACTCGAAATCGCCATACGCATCATCATCTTCAATGCCCGCGGCTATGCTCAGCAGCATCGTATCGTGACCTTCGTCCGGTTGGGTCGGGCGAGGGGGTGTATTTTCGGTTAAAGTCGGGTTCGTGGCCTTGCTGATGTACGCCAGCAAGGCATGGCGCTGTTTTGCGACGACCGGGTCACGTTCTTTCTCGGTTGCCGTGTAGCGCAGGTAATCGTAAGCGGCTTGGGCGACTCGTAGTTGCTCCTGTCTTTGCAGTGCGCTGAATTTCGGTTCGCCAATTACGCCAATATCATCGGCGAGCGCCAGCGTTAGTTGCTGCTGCTCTTTCGTCAAGCGAGTGATCTGGTGTTCCAGTCGGGTCAGGTTGGCCGGACGGTAAACGACATCCAGCACCATGCCTGCATCGATGACACTCCGGACGGTATCGACGGGTATTGCGGCATAGGTGAATTGTGGGGTCATGGCTACGCCCGGTCGGGCAACATCGAGTAATTCCAGCAGGCGTAACGAACAATTTTCATCGAAGAAGTAGTAATCGAAATTGATTTCACGCAATTCCCAGATATGCGCGAGCAGGCGGTCAATTTCTTCGGCATCGAGGTTCAGCCGGTACTCCCAAAGATCGCGGTTCTCGATTCGTGAATAGTGTACCCCGTCAGCCCAAGTTGGAATAAATAGCCTGATTGTTTAAGAGACGGTT
>CAZVQW010000018.1:0-59241 GCA_964629475.1 uncultured Chromatiaceae bacterium
CCCCCCGCCCGCGCGGGGTTCTCTTGGGGGGGGCCTCCACACCCCCCCCCCCCCCCACGGCTGTTTCGGTGGACTGTTCACCGGGCGCGCGTCATTATTCCGCCGCTGTGTTGCGGAAAAGACAGCGCTAAAATACCCCTAAGCCGTTGATTATGTGTGCCTGAGTCATTAGAATTCTCGCTCTTTTCGGGCCGACTGTCGGCCTTTTCCGGAGACACACGATGTACGCCGTATTTAAGACGGGTGGAAAGCAATACCGCGTTGGTAAGGGTGAGCGCCTGAAGATCGAGAAGCTCGATGCCGCCGAAGGCGATAGCGTCGAGTTTAATGAGGTATTGCTCGTCGGTGAAGGTGACAACGTCAAGGTCGGTGCGCCGTTTGTGTCCGGCAGTAAGGTCAAGGGCAAAGTGATCGTTCAGGCCAGGGATAAGAAGATCGACGTGATCAAGTTTCGTCGGCGACAGAATTACCGTCGAACGTACGGACACCGGCAGCCGTTTACGCTCGTTGAAATCACCGGAATTACCGGTGCGCCGCGCAAGAAAGCTGCGGCAGCAGCCGCAGCCGAGGAGTAACTCGAATGGCACATAAGAAAGCAGGCGGCAGTTCCCGAAACGGTCGCGATTCAGAATCCAAACGCCTCGGCGTCAAGAAATTTGGCGACCAGGCCGTTCTGGCCGGTAATATTCTGATTCGTCAGCGTGGCACGAAATACCACGCGGGCGTCAACGTCGGTATTGGCCGCGATCATACGTTGTTTGCGAAGGCCGACGGGCGCGTCAAGTTTGCGCGCAAGGGGCCCAAGAATCGGATGTTTGTCAGTGTCGAACCGAATGCCTGATGCTGTCCGCCCGGGAGTATTCTGAAAAAAGCCCCGCCTGAGCGGGGTTTTTTATTGGTCAGTCCTGCGCAATGAGATGCTTGCGATGAGATTTGTGCAATGAAATTTGTCGACGAGGTGACCATCAGGGTCGAGGCCGGCAACGGCGGTCCGGGCTGCGCGAGTTTCAGGCGGGAAAAATATATTCCTCGTGGTGGTCCCGATGGTGGCGACGGTGGCCGTGGCGGCAGCGTCTGGCTCGTTGCCGACGAGAACATCAACACGCTGGCGGATTTTCAGACCAAGCGACGATTTCGTGCCGTGCACGGCGTGGGCGGTCGAGGGAAAGACCGCACCGGGGCCGGTGGCGCGGATTTTGAGGTGCTCGTACCCTGCGGCACACGCGTGTTTGCCGAAGAAACCGGTGAACTGATGGGAGACCTGATCGGGCACGCCGAACGGCTCGTCGTGGCAGTCGGTGGCGAGGGTGGCAAGGGTAATACACGCTTTAAGACCAGCATCAACCGCGCCCCGCGTCAGTCGACGCCGGGTACGCCCGGCGAAAAAAGAGATCTGCGCCTGGAACTGACGGTACTGGCCGATGTCGGCCTGCTCGGGTTACCGAATGCCGGTAAGTCGACGTTGATTCGCAGCGTTTCGGCTGCGCGCCCGAAGGTTGCCGATTATCCGTTTACGACATTGCATCCCAATCTCGGTGTCGTTGCCGTCGAAGCACATCGCAGCTTCGTCATGGCCGATATTCCGGGCCTGATCGAGGGGGCTGCGGATGGCGCGGGGCTCGGCATCCGTTTTCTCAAACACCTGAGTCGCACACGTTTGCTGCTGCACCTGATTGATGTCGCGCCGCTTGACGAGGAGACGGATCCGATCGAAGAGGCACGGAAAATTGTGGCTGAGCTCGAACGCTTCAGTCCGGATCTCGCGGCCAGGGAGCGCTGGATAGTGTTGAATAAAGTTGACTTGCTCGGTGAGGCTGAAGTCGACGCGCTGCGGCTGCGAGTGATCGAGGAGCTCGATTGGCAGGGACCGCTCTATTTAATCAGCGCGCTCGCAGGGCAGGGCACACGGCAACTGGCCGGCGACATCATGACGCGGTTGGAAGCATTGAATCTGGAAGAGGAAGAGCTGGAATAATTATTGGTGTCTGACACCAATTCTTCCGTCGTGTGGATCGCGGCAAGATGCCGCTCCTACGCAAGCGGGTCATTCGACCCCGTTGGTCATCAAGACGCGGCGCGCAGTTCCTTGATGGCCTTGTTCAGGCGACTCTTGTGGCGTGCGGCTTTGTTGGCCTGGATCAGGCCTTTGCCGGCCATGCGATCGATTTCCGGAACGGCCAGCTTATATTCTGAGGATGCCGAATCGGCATCGCCCGCCTCGATGGCCTTAAGGACCTTCCTGATGGCGGTGCGCATACGCGACTTCAACGCAATGTTGTGCTGACGGCGAACTTCGCCCTGTTTGGCGCGTTTGATAGCTGACTTGATATTGGCCACTAGAATCGATCCTTTGGTTAACCAGCCGCCGCCTCAGAGGCGACGCGAGCCGGGCATTCTCAGCGTTCGGCTTCGGATTGTCAATACCGCGAATGGCGTAACCCGTTGATTTTCTTTCGTGTGGGAGCGGCTTTAGCCGCGATGAATTGGATGGCTGGCTAATCGCGGCTAAAGCCGCTCCTGCAGTTGCCCCATAACACTCCGATCACAACTTTAGGCAATATTCAGGTTAGACTCTGCTGCGATGTCCGAATCCCCTGAGAACGCCCCGAAAAATCCCCCCCGGCTGCTGAAATCGACCTCGGTCGTCAGCGCCATGACTCTCCTGTCCCGGATACTCGGGCTCGTCCGGGATATTGTTTTTGCACGGTTTTTCGGTGCCGGAATCGTTATGGATGCTTTTTTCGTCGCATTCAAGATCCCGAATATTTTCCGGAGATTTTTTGCCGAAGGTGCTTTCTCGCAAGGATTCGTGCCTGTCTTTACCGAATATGACGAGACACGCTCACAGGCAGAGGTGAAGGAGCTTGTAGATGGGGTTGCCGGGACGCTGGGCCTCCTGTTATTCGTCATCACGGCTATCGGGGTTGTCGCGGCTCCGGCGCTGATCAGCGTCTTCGGCATGGGCTGGGTCTGGTCGCCGGTACCCGCGGATGCCGATAAATTTGCGCTGGCGGTCGACATGTTGCGACTCACTTTCCCGTACCTGTTTTTTGTTTCGCTGGTCGCGCTCGGCGGCGGTATTCTCAATACGTACCAGCGCTTCGCGGCACCCGCGTTTGCACCGGTTTTGCTCAATGTCGTGTTGATTTCCTTTGCCGCATTTATCGCCCCTTATTATTCGCGGCCCGGTTTGGCGCTGGCGGCCGGTGTCTTCGCGGCCGGGCTGGTGCAGTTGCTGTTCCTGTTACCGTTTCTTGCTCGTCTGAAGATTCTGCCCCGGCCACGCTGGGGCGGCTCGCATCCGGGTGTGCGCAAAATCGGCAAGCTGATGGTACCGGCGATCTTTGGCTCATCCGTTGCCCAGATCAACATCCTGTTCGATACGCTGATTGCTTCGTTTCTCGTGACCGGTAGCATCAGCTGGTTATATTACTCAGACAGACTCATGGAATTTCCGCTCGGTGTGTTCGGCATCGCACTGGCGACTGTGATCCTGCCGAATCTTTCGCGGCATCATGCCACGGCATCGGCGCAGGCATTTTCCGCCATGCTCGACTGGGCGATGCGCCTGGCCATTCTTATCGCGCTGCCGGCTACGATCGGCCTGTTCATGCTGGCCGGCCCGGTGCTGACAACTATTTTTTATGGTGGTCAGTTCGACGTCGATGATGTCGGCATGGCTGTACCCAGCCTGATGGCATACTCGGTTGGCCTGACCGGGTTTATTTTCGTCAAGGTGCTGGCGCCTGGTTTTTTTGCGCGTCAGGACACACGTACACCGGTGCGGATCGGCATCATTGCACTCGTCGCCAACATGTTCCTGAATATCCTGATCGTCGTGCCCTGGGTGCGAAACGGGTGGGCGGCGCCGCACGCCGGTCTCGCGGTTGCGACATCCGCTTCGGCATTTCTCAACGCCGGTCTGCTGTGGGTGCAGCTGCGCAAAGACGGTGTCTGGTCTCCACAGCCGGGCTGGCGCCGATTTCTGCTACAGGTTGCCGTGGCTTGCGGGGTCATGACCATAATGCTGGATCGGTTTGTGGCGCCGCTGGCCAGTTGGATCGAAGCGGTGACCTGGACTCGTTGCTGGTGGCTGGCGCTGGCGGTTGTCGGCGGCTGCGGTGTCTATGTTGCGGCGTTGTTCGCAGTCGGGCTGCGCCCGGCCGCGCTGCGTATGACATCGCCCTGAACGTCCGTATAATTCTCCGCCTTTACTGCCATCGAGACATCGATAGAAGGCTCGCCTGAATGTCGCCCCCCATGCAATTGATGCGACGACCCGGCTCGTCCCGAAGCGATTTTGCCGACGGTTGCGTTGCCACGATCGGCACATTCGATGGTGTGCACCGCGGGCATCGTCAGATTCTGGCGCGGGTCCTCGATGAGGCTGCAAAACGTAGCCTGCCATCGGTCGTCATCTCATTTGAGCCGACGCCGCAGGAGTTTTTTACTCGCGGGGAACCGCCGGCGCGATTGACGCGCTTTCGCGAGAAATTTATCGAGCTGCAGGGACTTGGCATCGACTGGTTTTTCTGCCCACCGTTTGACGCAGCGATGGGGCGTCTCGAGCCGGATGAATTCATCAGCCGGATGTTGGTCGATACATTACATGTTCGTTACCTCATTGTCGGCGATGACTTCGTGTTTGGCCGCGGGCGCAGTGGCACGGTCGCCGATTTACAGCGTGCCGGTGCCGGGTACGGATTTCTAGTGGAGCAGGTCGGGACGGTGTTGGCGAACGACGATCGAGTATCGAGTACGGCGATTCGACAGGCGTTGGCGATGGGGGAGTTGGCTGATGCGACCGCTTTGCTCGGCCGTCATTATGCGATGACCGGGCGCGTGATCGGCGGCGAGAAACTGGGTAAGAAACTGGGATTTCCGACGGCGAATATCAATCTGAACCGGCGCGCGAGTCCGATTGCGGGTATATTCGCCGTGCGGGTCGATGGGCTCGGACCGATCCTGCTGGACGGTGTTGCCAGCCTCGGTACGCGGCCGACGATCGATGGTGTCGAGCCGCTACTGGAGGTTCACATTTTTGATTTTGACCGGGATATCTACGGCGAATATATCCGGGTCGAATTTGTGCAGAAATTGCGTGATGAGGTTCGCTTTGAGGATCTGGACGCCTTGACACGGCAGATGCACATCGATGCGGCACAGGCTCGGGATATTCTTGCCTGTTGACCCGCGGATCACTATAGAGACTACAGAAAGCGAAAGTTGTGACTGATTATAAAGACACTTTGAACCTGCCCAAAACGGCATTTCCCATGCGCGCCAACCTGGCGCAGCGTGAGCCGAAAATGCTCGAACAATGGCTTGCGGATGACCTTTACGGTGAATTGCGGCGGCGTGCGGCGGGGCGTGAGAAATTCGTGCTGTGTGACGGTCCGCCGTATGCCAACGGGCAGATTCATCTTGGCCATGCAGTCAATAAGGTGTTGAAGGACATCATCGTCAAGTCCAGGACACTGTCCGGTTTCGATGCGCCATACATCCCCGGTTGGGATTGCCATGGGTTGCCGATCGAGTTACAGGTCGAGAAGAAGAAGGGCAAGGTTGGCAAGAAGCTGAATACCAGTGAGTTTCGCGCGGCATGCCGTGAATATGCTCTCAGACAAGTCGATGCTCAGCGTGAGGATTTCAAGCGGCTCGGCGTCATCGGTGATTGGGATCGGCCGTATCTGACGATGGATCCTGAATTTGAGGCGGAGCAGGTGCGTGGTTTCGGCCGCATTATCGAGAATGGGCATGTCCAGCGCGGTTATAAGCCGGTGCACTGGTGCCTCGATTGCGGTTCGGCACTTGCCGAGGCGGAGGTCGAATACCAGGACAAGACCTCGACGGCGATCGACGTGCGCTTCACGGTCGTCGATGCACCGGCATTTTATGCCGCTATAGACATGGAGCCTGACGACGGCGGCGTGCCGATCTCGATACCCATCTGGACAACGACACCGTGGACCCTGCCGGCCAACCAGGCGGTCGCACTCGGCCCGGATCTCGATTACGAACTCATCGAAGTCACCATCGACGGCGCCGTTGAACGCCTGGTGCTGGCCAGCGGTCTCGTCGATGATGCATTGTTGCGTTATCGCGCCGGGAATGTCCGCTGTCTGGCGTCGATGAAGGGTAGCGAGTTGCACGGTCTGCAACTCGCGCATCCATTTGATCCGCGTCACGTACCGATCATCCTGACCGACTATGTCACGCTGGAGGCCGGTACCGGCGCCGTGCATACCGCACCCGGACACGGTCACGACGATTTTCGTGCCGGTGTCGACAACGATCTGCCGCTGGACAACCCGGTCGATGGACGCGGTGTCTATATAGAGAGTACGCACCTGTTCGCCGGCATGCACATCTATAAGGCCAACGAGGCGATCGTCACGACGCTGACCGATGGTGGCAAGCTATTGTGCGTCGAGAAGGTTGACCACAGCTATCCGCATTGCTGGCGGCATGACACGCCGGTCATCTTTCGGGCGACGCCGCAATGGTTCGTGAGTCTCGACAAGAATAATCTGCGTGCCGCCAGCCTGGCGGAAATAGAACGAGTCGAGTGGATTCCGAGCTGGGGTAAACAACGCATCGAGGGCATGGTTGCCGGACGACCGGACTGGTGTATTTCCCGGCAGCGCACGTGGGGTGTGCCGATCCCGATATTTACCCATCGCGAGACCGATGAAATGCATCCGCAGACGCCGCGTTTGCTGCGGGAAGTCGCCGAGCGGATAGAAACGGCAGGCATCGATGCGTGGTTCGATCTCGATCCTGCTGATTTGCTTGGCGACGAAGCGGCCGACTATGTCAAAGCCACGGATACGATGGATGTCTGGATGGATTCGGGTATGGTTCATCATTGTCTGTCGTCGAGTCGTGACGAAATCGATTCACCGGCAGACCTGTACATCGAAGGCTCCGACCAGCACCGTGGCTGGTTCCAGAGTTCGTTGCTGACGTCTGTGGCGATGAATGGCAAGGCGCCATACCGACAGGCGTTGACGCACGGCTTTACGGTAGACGATAAGGGACACAAGATGTCCAAGCGGCTGGGTAACCAGGTTCTGCCGCAGAAGGTCATCAATGCACTTGGTGCCGACGTATTACGGCTATGGGTTGCAGCGACCGACTACAGCGGCGAGATGACCGTATCGGATGAGATTCTGAAACGTGTATCCGATTCATACCGGCGAATTCGCAATACGGCCAGGTTCCTGCTTGGTAATCTCCACGGCTTCGATCCGCAACTCCATGCAGTGCCGGGCGATGAACTCGTTGACCTGGATTGTTGGGCGGTCGAACGGACCGCGCAATTGCAGCGGTCGATCCTTGCGGCCTATGACAAGTATGAATTTCATGTCATTTACCAGGAATTGCATAATTTTTGTGTTGTCGACATGGGTGGTTTTTATCTCGACATCCTCAAAGACCGTTTGTACACGACCGGCGAGGACAGCCACCCGCGGCGTTCGGCGCAGACGGCCATGATGCATATCGCCGAGGCGCTGGTTCGCTGGGTTACACCGATTCTCAGTTTTACCGGTCAGGAAATCTGGGATGAATTGCCCGGTGAGCGCGACGCATTCGTGTTGTTTTCAACCTGGCATGAATGCCCGGCGACCGGTGAACAGGCGATCGACTGGTCCCGCCTGATCCGGATTCGCGAAACAGTCTCCAGGGCCCTGGAGGACTTGCGCAAGGCCGGCACGATCGGTTCGGGTCTCGATGCAGGTGTGCAGATTTTTGCGGACGATGAGGTGTGTGCAGCGCTGCAGCAGCTTGGTGATGAGTTGCGGTTCGTATTTATCACTTCCGAGGCGTCGGTGCATGCATTGGCCGACAAGCCTGCCGATGCCATCGAAGAAAACGGATACGCTATCCGGGTGTTTGTTGCAGAGGGTGATAAGTGTATCCGTTGCTGGCATCGCCGTGCGGATATCGGCAGTGCCGATGGGCACCCGGAACTCTGCGGACGTTGTGCCGATAATGTTGATGGCGCAGGAGAGCACCGGGTTTTTGCCTGATTGCTCTACGCCTTAAACGATATGCCAGGAAAACCACAATTGAGCGCTCGGCACATGGGTTGGTTGAGTTTGTCTCTCGTCGTTGTGTTGATCGACCAGGTTACAAAGTGGCTGGTCATCGATGCGCTGACACTCTACCAGCGAATACCGGTCTTGCCGTTCTTTGATCTCGTGCGTCTGCACAACACAGGTGCCGCCTTCAGTTTTCTGGCGGATGCATCCGGTTGGCAGAACTTGCTGTTTACCGGGGTTGCTGTGGTCGTCAGCGTGGGTATTGCCTGGTGGCTCGTCACACTGCCGCGTGAAGGACGCCGTATCCTCAGTCTTGGTCTCGCGCTGGTGCTCGGCGGCGCGATCGGCAATGTGATCGATCGGACTTTGTACGGCTATGTGGTGGATTTTCTGCTGTTCTATTACAAGGATTGGTCATATCCGGCATTCAATATTGCCGATTCGGCAATTACCTGCGGGGTTGTGTTTATCCTGTACGATGGCTTCGTGCTTGAGAAACGGCGAACGTAAACCTTCTCACCGCCAACAGATGTCGATGTCGGCCGGTGTGCTCGCTCGCAACCCGGTTTCGTCGATGCTTAATTCCTGGCAGTCCGTGTCGCTGCTCTGCGCTTCACCGGCCACCGGTTCTGCGACTGCCGTGTATCCCGCAGCCGGGTCAGCGTCACGATTGATAGTGACTTCGTAGTAACCGTGCTCACTCAGAGCGCCGCCGTTCCCGCCCAGAACGCCGATGCGTAGATCGGCGACCGGATCATCGGAATACTGGTTGTTGTCCAGATACCAGCGCTCCTGGGCGGCCGCGAGCCGTAGCAGGAGGGCACGGGCATCCGTTCGGTTGGCACGCTGCATGTATTGTCGATAGCTTGTCACGCTGATCGTCATGATGATCGCCAGCAAGGCGACAGTAATCATCAGTTCGATTAACGTGAAGCCTGCCCGGGTGGATCGCATGGCTTGGAATCTCGATCGCTGGTTAGGGTGCTTCGACCGGGTACCAGTAGGTCGGGTTGGCGTCTCCGATGGTTGATTTCATGCTTGAGTTTGCTTCCTCGATCGGACTCTCGTTGTTGAAACAATCCAGGCCGGAGCAACCGGGTCCGCTTGGGCCAAAGCCAGGCCCCGCAACAGGAGCTCCAATGCTTCCTTCTGCGAAACGGTCGGTCGGCGTCAGGTCATCCGGATCGAGCGAGTTATCCATGTTCGTCAACGCACTGCCGTCAAGAAGACTGATACGATAATTACGATTGAGGCCGGCGCCCGGCAAGCAGGATTGCACGGAGCTGGTTGGAGCAAATGAATTGAAGAACACGACATTGTCGACTGTCAGCGATTCGCCGAGAATTTTCTCGCCGGCATCCTGCACCATGCCGAGTCGCCAGCCGGCGTCGGACGGCTCCAGGATCCCGGTAGCAGTACCCGTGATATCGATCAGGTCTTCACGCTTAATCAGCGGAAAGGCCTGGCTATCGTAGTCACTCGTCGGTATCACATGTGTGGAATGGAAGTCACGTATCGAGAAAAATTCATCATCGACACCCTCGTCGAGTGGGTGTGCCCGATAGCCGGAGCCGATATTGATCGCCGTAAAGATGTTCTGGTCCTTGATGACGTTAACGATATCAGGCGTATTGTAAAAACGCCTAACGTCGGCCGTCGTGGGCGTAGCCAAAGCCGCGGCGCCGAGCGAGGCGAGCACGCCGCCCTCGACGAGGCTGTTCCGATTGTTACCGGGAATAATATCGAAGCGCCAGAGTTGCCCTCCCATGTCGCCGACATACATGCGATCGGCGAGTCCATCCTGATTCCGATCGATGACACGAATCCCGGCGGGGATCGAATAGTTCATCGTATCCAGTGACAGGTCGTGGTTGCTGCGCGCGGTTAGCGCACTGCCGGCGCTCCACAGAAGATCGCCGGTTTCGACATCGACTATATAGACAGCATTGCCTTTTGTATCGAGCCGATGGTCGCGATTGTCCTGACCCGGATCGTAACCTCCGCCGATTATCGCGACCGTTCGAATCTGACCGCCAATATCTATTTCCTCAATAACGGGCGGGGACCATGATTGCCCCATGTCGAGGAAATCCTGTTGAGAGCTGTCGATAATCCAGTTCAGGCTCGGTGATGTCGGATTCGACACATCCATCGAATATAGCGCTTCTCCGCCACGGCGCATGCCGAATAACAACGTGTCGGGTTTACCGTTGTCTTTTTTGATCAGTACGAGTTTCCCATCGAGACCGTATTGCTTGATTGGCGCCGCGTCATCAATGGACAGTGCATACAATCGCCTGAGCAATCGCTGTGGAACAAAGGCCCAGATCTCGTTGCCAAACTTCGCATCGACGGCATGCAGATACCCATCATTCGTAGCGAAGAATATTACCGTGTTGCGGTTCTGTTCATTATCACCATACTCGCCGGTGATCGGCTGTACATGCAGCGGGTCGCCCATCGACAGTCGTGGATCGCTGCTGTCCCCGTCACCGTTTGCGTCCCGGACATCGATGCCCCGTGCCCAGTTGATGACCGTATCGCGTTCGGCCGGGGGGGCGTTGAGCATGGCTGCCGTGATGTCAGAGTTACCGGTGTTCACTTGTGATAATGATGTGTTGCCCGTTGCATTCGTCAGCAGGTTGCGAGTATCGGGGTTGAGCAGGCGGCTGGCCGCACCGCCGAGTTCGACTGTTGATCCATCGTTCAATGGCGCAGACCAGAAACTGACGGCGGAGGTATCGATAAAATTCCCGTCGGGGGTCAATGCCGGTTGGCCGTCAGCACCGATTAGCGTGAAACCATCCTGTGTCTCGACAATGCGGTATTTTTTCAGGTTGCCTGGCCAGTGCTGTGTTGCTTCCGGTTGAAAAAGAGAAAGATAAACGTCATTGAGAAGTTCGCTGCGATTGAAACTGTTAACTGGTACGGTCGGGGCGGTCAGCAAACTTGCAGAACGTGAAAAATCTTTCGCGAGATCCGTCAATGCCCGTGACAGCGATGCGATGTCGTCGGCCACGAAATACTTTCCGCCACCGCGTTGTGCGGTGTTTTGCAGTAGTTCAAAATCGGTCAGGAATCCGATGGTATGCGTGATAACGTTCTGTTGGCCCGGCAGGTCGCTGCGAAGATCGCCGCCATACATGTACTGAGCCATTTTGTCGAGGCAATCGCCGTCTATCTGATCGTCGCAGGATTCTCCGACCACCTGGCCATAGTCGGGTAAAGATGTGATTTTGTTGTTCGCATCCGTGTCATTGGTGGACTCGCCATCGGTCAGGAGCACGATGTAGTTGTTTTGTCCGTTGGCGCTGAGTGGTGACAGGTAGCGGTCACTGGCCAGGGTATTGCCGGTCCGTGATGCGGCGACACTGAGATTGTCGCTGTCGGTATTGCCAAAATCGACGAGACGTCCGGCAAAATATTGTCCGGCTTCGTACAGTGTTTCGGACAACGGCGTCCAGCCATCAGGTACGAGACTGTTGACTGTATCTTTCAGTGCCGTGCGTGAATCGTCGAGGTTTTCGAGGGCGGCGATGACCGGTCCGCCGTCGGTTGGATTGAATTCCATGAGCCCGACATTGATGCCTGCCATGTTGTCAATCGTGTTGTTGACCACTTCTTTGACGACATCGAGCCGGGACCGGGGGTCGCCGGACGGCGGGTTCATTTGCCAGTTGAGCCAGTTGCCGTCAAACAGCGTCGCCGATGTTGCATTTGTGCCCCAGGCAATCCGATCGGCCATTTCGGTCGACCACGGTCCGTCCGTTCCATCGACCGCATACACCTCGCCGCTCGTGCCGTTACCGTGAATGCCTTCGTCGGCCGCGCATTCGACCAATCGTTCCTCGGAACTATCGGGGATTTTCTCCCAGGCGTCGGTCGCCGGGTTCCATGTCTGGAACAAACCCGTGTACTCGGTATTGCCGGCTGCCGCCTCGCATTTCACATCGGCTTTTGCCACGGTCGTGCTGAAGCCGCAGTACGGCGTGATGCCGGATTCGGAGTAATAGATTCGCGATGA
Source organism: uncultured Chromatiaceae bacterium (assembly GCA_964629475.1). Classification (GTDB taxonomy): domain Bacteria; phylum Pseudomonadota; class Gammaproteobacteria; order Steroidobacterales; genus SMWD01. The sequence continues at coordinate 12,070 of CAZVQW010000018.1, forward strand.
AACAAAGCAGCCGTCGTAGGTTTTGGTCGGGTCCCATGGTTCCTGCGTTTCCACGTCGGCATCCATGCTGCCGGATGTATCGATGATGAACAGTACGTTTGGAGCTTCGCACGCTGTTGTCTGGCCATCTGTGCTGATGAAGATCTCGATATCGTCGGCCAGGGCTGGCGCCGATAAATACAAAAGATTGACGGTAAAGAGTAGCGCAAAGGTACGCCGGCTTGCCGACAATCGATTGTTTGGTTGGCTGTTGTCCATGAGGGTAATCCAGGGCATTGTCATTCAGAAATCCGCTTCGAGAATCAGGCTCGTAACCTTCAGGTTATCCGGGTTATAAAACACGAGAATAATATGTGCGGTATCGCTGCGTATTTTCGATTTAAGACTGAGTATTTCGGAAAGATTTGTGCTTTGTCTGTTCCTATAGGGTCCGGTCGCATACTCCGTCTCTCCGGTTACCCGAAGAGTCTGGATCTCGCAACCACGGCAGGGCTGAACGACGAGGCTGTCACCTTCTCTCAGCGGCCAGCGAATGATTTGCTCTGCACGGACTTCGTAGGCTTTTTCTTTTATTTCCAGGGCGGCCCAGGAAAAACCGGCGAATGCCAGTGACACGGTAAATGCGGCCAATAGCTGCGTCGTGCGTGTAAATATATTATTGTTTGTCATGATGGTCTGTCCGCTATCAGATGCATTGGCTCGTGAGAATCCAGACGCCTTGCCGGAGGGTCGATTTCGCATTCCGTGCCGCACTCAGGCCGGTCGATTCAATCTCGTAGAAATCTGCCTTGGTCATCCCGCCACCGCTGCTGCCCGAAGGTGGATCACCGCATTCCATGTAGGTAATCGTGACATCATATCGGCCGAGGTCGTCGCCACCCGGTTTCAGGATGTTTTCTGAATAGCTCATGAGCCAGCCGATGAGAGGAGTGGGGATCAAATCGTCATTATTTATGCGGTTTATCGCATCTTCGATACCGGTTTCGGCCAATTGCTTCGCCTGTTCGTGATATTGCGCGTTGCCGGCCATCGTGAGTTCGAGCGTCGAGGTGCGCATCGTCGAGATTGCCAGCAGCGTCAGGACCATCATCAGGACGAGGCCGACAATCAGCGCCGCGCCGCTTTGGCGAGTCGGAATATTGAAAGTCTTGTTCATATTCTGGTTACCGTTGTCAGTCTGCGAGATTGTGTAAAACAATCGTTCGGCTCAGCGCCGTACGGCGATACGTCGGTGGATAGTCGTCAGCGTCGATGGATGGTCCGACCTCCAGGTCGCTGGCATCCGGTGTTTTATAGGGTCCCTTGGTGTCCTCATAACCTAGGCCGGCTTCATTTGTTTCCGAACGCACGAGTAGCCACAGGCGAGCGCTGACGATCGTGCCGGTCCCGATGCGCGGGTCATCGCCATCGACATACATTTCGATCTGTGGGTCGTCGAGGCTGCCGGTCGTGTCGATGCCGAGCTGCACCTGCAGGTTTTCGACACCCGGAATGATTTCCTGATCTTCGATACGGTTGCCGACCAGACTCAGGCGGCGCAGTGACGGCAGGTTTTCATCGTACTTCGATTCGTCGCTGACGTAGTAGGCGTTGAACGACACATCGAAAATCTGGCTGTTTATCGTTGCATCGGCTGTCGGCGCAACGCCGTCGTCGAAGAATGTCCCGAGACTGCTGTTCGACTGAACCTGCACGACATTGGGCTGTGCGCCAACGGGCGGGTCTTCTGCCACCACCGCATGACGCACGATCAATACATCGGAATTGTCACGTGGCTTTGTGCCCTGGCAACCATCGGGCAGATCATCGAACTGTTGCAGGCCTTCGATTGGCGTGACCCGGTTGTCATTCGGAACTTCCGTATTCATGACGAAGTCGGTCACGTCAACTCCGTCGCAGGTTATGGTGACCGTGTCTCCGTTCAGCAATTCGGCATTGGCCGAGCCTGCTTTGCCCCAGAATCCGGCCAGCCGCACGTCATCGTCGAGTATATCGACCGAAAAACGCAGGTTCTCCTGCATGCGTGCAACGCTCTCCATCGTGCGATAGTTCGACCGGGCCTGTGTGTACATCTGTATCGAACCGAGGATCAGTACGCTGCTGATCGTCATTGCCACCATTGTTTCGATCAGCGTCAGGCCGTACTGCCGGTTGTGCGTGGTCTGTGTTGCCCTGTGTCTCATGCGGTCAATCCTCACAGTTGAACGGACAGTGTGTAGGTCACCGGATTCGGGCTGCCGACCTCGGACCAGCTCAAATTGATGTCGAAGCGGCGCATGCGGTTACCGGGCCCGGCCGGCGCCTCGTCAATTGTTGCGACGTAGCCGGCCGGCAGATTGGCATCCAGTGCGGTGCGCCATTTCAACCAGTCGTCGTCGGCCAGTTCGTCCGGTGTACACGGTGGTCCGTTGTCACAGTCGCCGAGTGCGCCGGGACCTGCGCCCGCATAGCCGGCATTGATATCCGGATTTGCGCGGATGCGTCCGGCCATATCCGTTGCGAGTGCGACGGCGTTGGCGCGATACATCGAGGTACGATTGAGCTGGAGTCCCTCGACAAACAGGACTGCGACACCTAGCATACCGACCGCCATAACGACGAGGGCGACAAGTACTTCGATGAGCGTGAATCCCTGGGCGTGGTGATCATTTATTTGTTTTCGTTTTTGTTTGCGTATCACTTGGTTATTCCGGGTTGTGTCAGCAGCCTCCGAGCATGTTTTGTACATCGGTGCGTTTTGAGTAAATCCGTGGCCGGCCCGTGCCGCGAATATTGATCCAGCGGCCGGCCGCGATGTCGCCGCCGGGATCGCCGCGGTCGTCGCACAGCAACAGGTTGAATTCGCCTTCGGCATTGGCATCGGCCGTGTCCGGCAAGCCGCTGGCCGTGAAATCAATCGAATCGTTGAAGTCCCGGTCGAACTGGATGCGATCTGGCAAGGGTTCATGCGTTTGCACGACAATGGCTAGTGCGTCGGGGTCTACGACGACGATCCAGCCTTCGGCCAGGCTGCCCAGGGGCGTGCAGGTCGGATTTGGCGTGTCCCAATTCGTGCTCGGGCATACCGTTGTTGCGGTTTCGCGTTTGATAGCTTCGGAACGGGCAACATGCAGGCTCGTGACGAGGTCGTTGACGGCAGCGCTCATCTGGTTCGTCGCGAAGAAATCGCGAAGCGCCGGCACACCGACCGCGACGATAATCGCGACGATGGATAATGTCACCAACAACTCGATGAGGGTGACGCCTTCTTGGAGCATCTTTCCCATTACTCGACATCTTGGCGCTTTTCGGGCTCTGTGGCATCTCGACCCGATAAGCGGTCAATCTGAACATACAGACGGTCGGCATGCCCGCTGTGAGTGTCATCATGGCGGGCATTGCAACGCTCCGCCGCCGGGACGGGTAATTGCGATGCGAGGTCGTCCCGTATAGCTGATAACGAGAGCCCTGGCGTGCTCCGTGCCGCGCGCATCGCAGAATACGAGCGTGCCGTTCGTAGAACGGCGCTGGAAGGCCCGGAAGATAAATTCCCGTCGATTTGCCTGAATGCTGCCACCGCGAAAAGTGTCACCGATGGCCAGGATGGGTTCGGTTGTATCTAGACTGGCTGGAGAGTCCTGGTCGAGATTGACGAACATCAACCAACCTTCAGTCCATTCCGCGTCGGGTTCGCAGCGCTGACCTGTCGGGCTTTTGCAGATTACGGTATCGGCCTGCCGGGTATGGGCCGACTGCTTGGCGAGAAATATGCCATGTACGAAACCGTTGATTTGCGTTGTCATGCGCTGGCTCATGATCAGGCCCCGCAGTGCCGGGACACCTGCCATCGCGATGACCGCGATGATCGTCAGTGTTACCAGCAATTCGATCAGGGTCAGGCCGTTTGCCCGCATAAGAGTTGTCACCTCCGGAAGGGGTCTATGAGTCTAGAGGGTGTCTGCCGCCGGTCACGAGGTGAAAAACACGTGTATTAGTGCGGAAACGATGGCCGTGGTACGGGCAGAGGCGCGACAAGTGGTTCATTTCTCGTTTACAGGCCTGATCGCACGCCGGTAAAATGGCCGATCAAAATTACTTTTAAAAGAGTTAATTGGCGGCCGATGAATACGGTACGAGCAAAGGTAGAACAAACATTGCGTGAGCACGGCGTCAAAGCGACGCCGCAGCGCATGGAAATCGGCTTGATATTGCTGCCGAAGCCATGCCACATGTCGGCCGATCAGATCATCAAGTCGCTGCGTGATGTCGGCAACCGGATCTCAAAGGCAACTGTATACAACACACTGAACCTGTTTTCCCGCTGTGGCGTCGTGCGTGAAATTGCGGTGGATCCCGCGCATCTTGTTTATGACTCGACCACGCATCCACATCACCACTTCTTTAATACCGATACCTGCGAACTTACTGATATCGATTCACCAGACCTGCGCATTAGCGGGCTGCCGGAGTTGCCGGATGGCATGACGCAGGAAAGCGTCGACCTGATCATTCGAATTCGTAACGCTCACTGAAAAGCTGTATTTTCGTCAACAGGGTGATTTTCATTGCCTGACTACAGGTCATTGCCTATACTGCGCCGCCTGACGGTTGTCCCTGTTCAGGGCGGTTGTCGGTTCGATGCATTCAGGATCGAAGTGCCGGAATAGCTCAGTTGGTAGAGCAGCGCATTCGTAATGCGAAGGTCGGAGGTTCGACTCCTCTTTCCGGCACCAAATCAATTACTTATAAGGCATTTCTCTATGTATTTCTATGGATGTGCCTGACGAGAAAGCGCCTGAATTCTCAGAATGCCTGGCTAAGGTCTGCCGCTCCGGATGTGCATAGCGCAGTACTATTCCATAGGATACCGGCTTCATACGATTTGGATGCACTCCCGAAGTGAATACAGAGCATGAAGTATTTCACAGGAAAAATACTGATCATTCTGCTGACGGCAACTGGTTGCCAACAGGTAGAGCGAGAACAACACAGCAGTCATCCGGTCAAGGAGTCTGCTGATATGAGCGCCGCCGGGAACCCTTTGCTGACTGACTGGACTACTCCCTTCGGAGTGCCGCCGTTCAATTTGATCAATGCGGGTGATTACCTTCCGGCGTTGCGCCAGGGCATCGCGGAGCAAAAAACCGAGATCACTGCGATAGTCAATTCTGCTGAGCTGGCGAGCTTCGAGAATACCATTGAAGCACTCGAGCGATCCGGAGTGACACTGGAAAAAATCGACAGTGTGTTCGGGGCGGTCAACTCGGCGAACAGTAACGATATCATTCGGGCTACGGCACTGGAAATAGCGCCGGAGCAGGCCGCACACAGTATCGATATCCTGCTCAATGAAAAACTGTTCAATCGCATCAGGTCTGTGTACGACGATCGCGATACGCTGGGTCTTGATCCGGAGCAGATGCGCCTGCTGGAAGAGACCTACAAGTATTTTGTACGGGCAGGTGCCGAACTCGATGTTGAGGCGAAGCAGCGACTGCGGGAAATCAATAGCCGGCTGGCTACACTCTCGGAACAATTCAGCCAAAACCTGCTGGCAGAAACCAATGCTTTTGAGCTGCTGGTCACAGACCGTGCCGACCTGGGCGACCTTCCGGAAAGTCTGGTAGCACTGGCTGCCGAAGAGGCAAAAAGGCGCGGCCATGATTGTGATTGCTGGGTATTCACGCTGCAGCGACCCAGTATCAATCCGTTTCTGGAGTACTCGCCTGATCGCGAGCTCCGTCGCAGGATCTTTCAGGGTTATGCGATGCGCGGTGACAACGGTAACAGCGAGGATAACAACGCCATCGTGGCACAAATGGTTTCCTTGCGTGCCGAAAGAGCGCAACTGCTCGGCTTCAGGGCTCATGCCGATTACGTCCTCGCAGTCCAGATGGCTGAAACTCCGCAGCGAGTATACGAACTACTCGACGATATCTGGGCACCGGCGTTGCGTACTGCGCAGGCCGAGCGGGACGCACTGCAGGCGATGATGCAGAAGGAGGGTATCGATGCCGAACTGAAAGGCTGGGACTGGCGGTATTTCACTGAGAAATTACGCAGGACCAGTTACGATTTCGATCAGGATTCACTGCGACCTTATTTTGAATATACAGCCGTGCGGGATGGGGTCTTCAAGCTGGCCAACAAACTGTTCGGCCTGCGCTTCGAGCCCAGAACGGATCTACCCACATGGCATGAAGACCAGCAGGTATTCGAAGTCTTCGATGTGGATGGCAGCCACCTGGCTGTCCTGTATATGGATTTTTTCATCAGGGATAGCAAGGCCGGCGGTGCATGGATGAATTCACTGCGCTCGCAGTCTCGTCTGGATGGTGATGTGAGTCCCATCGTGACCAACAATTTCAACTTCCCGCCACCCACCGGAAGTGAACCGGCACTGCTCAGTTTCAGGGAAGCAGAGACCGTTTTTCATGAATTCGGACATGCCCTGCATGGCATGTTGTCCGATGTCACGTACCGGTCCTTGTCCGGCACGAGAACGCCCAGGGATTTTGTCGAGTTCCCGTCACAAGTCATGGAGAACTGGATGAGGGAGCCGGAAGTGCTCCGGTTATTTGCAAAGCATTACGAAACAGGTGAAGTGATCCCGGACGAACTGATCGAGAAAATTACGGCTTCAGATCGGTTCAACGAGGGATTCAAGACAGTTGAGTATATGGCTGCTTCGTATCTGGACATGGCCTACCATACGCGGATAACTACCGATAACGTCGATACCGGCAGCTTCGAAAAAGCTGCGATGGAAAAGATATCTCTCCTTGACGAGATAATCCCGCGGTATCGAAGCACGTATTTTGCACATGTCTTCTCCGGCGGGTATTCAGCCGGGTATTACAGCTACTTGTGGTCGGAGGTGCTTGATGCGGATGCTTTTCAGGCATTTAAAGAGACCAGCCTTTTTGACCAGGAAACGGCACGTAAATACCGTCGGTATATCCTGAGCAAAGGCAATACCCGTCCGGGAATGGAATTGTACAAAGCATTCCGCGGTCGGCTGCCGACCATCGAGCCATTGCTTGAGAGGCGGGGTTTTTCCGGAGAAACGGAATAAAGTCAGCTATTCAGAGCTGAGTAATTCGCCTCCGTGATGGCCACCCGATGCATTATCCGCGGTTCTTTGCTCAGGTCCGGCATATCGGCATAAATACCGCGGTGAATGGTCGAGATATTATCCCAGCACGCAAGTGAACCCTTGCGCCAATGGAACCGCACCATAAATTCCGGGCATACCATTTTCTGAAACAGAAACTCCAGCAGGTCCTTGCTTTCATCCGCATTCAGTCCCTTGACGGCCGATGTCATCAGCGGATTGATATACAGGCACTTCTGCCCCGTTTCGGGGTGAATGCGCACCATCGGGTGTTCGACTGGCGGGCTGCGATCGCGTGCCGCCTGCCAGGCTTTCGGCCCGCTTTGCTTGATGAGCTTTGGTCCCATGATATCGATGACGTCGTGGATAGCGGTGAGTCCCTCGAGAAATTGTTGCATCGGCTTTGACAGGCTTTCGAAGACACTGACGGTATTGACCCATACCGTATCGCCACCGGCTTCAGGCACCGCCAGCGCATACAGGAATGAACACTTTTGCGGTACGGCGACAAAACTGTTGTCGTGATGCCAGTCGACGTCGCCGGGTATGGACTCGGATTTCGACATATTCTGCAGGCGAATCTCCGGGTGGCCTTCGACGGTGGGAATAAACTTGGATATATCGATTTCGCCGAAGCGCTTGCCGAGCGCAATGTGTTGCTCGGGCGTCAGTTCCTGGTCACGGAAGAACAACACCTGGTAGCGGTGCCATGCAGCGCAGAATGCGGCAAATGTGTCATCGTCCATCGGTTGCGCAAGATCCAGTCCGCCGATTTCAGCACCGAGCGCTCCACTCATCGGTTTGATGTCGAAATACTGCTGATCCATTTTGTCCGCCTCGCTGCAGGAGTCTTACGAGGGAAGAGATTAGCCATCACAAACAATTAAATCAAGTGATTTAATTGTTTGTGATGGGCATACCCTATTTTTTTCGACGTAACTCGGTCAGGGTACCGGCGGCAACCGGTGCAATCAGACAGCCGGTTGCCGTGTCGATCAGATTGCTGACGAACAGGTTCGGGTCGATATCCCAGGTGCGTGCCTGTAGTTCATTACTACGTTCCCGGTCTGCCAGGGAGTGAATAATCATCTCCCACATCAGGCCGAACCGTTGGCCAAGAATCAGTTTTGGAATCTCGGGAACAGCCTGTTGTAAATGCTTGAATGCACTGCTGGCGGCATCTGCCAGTAGATTTTCCGAATAGTTGTTGGTTTCCGTTTGCGGGTGACCGATGGCCTGTGCCAGGAAGCGGATATAGTAACTGCCACCTTCGCTGTTGTTGATTTCCTCGGTAACAGGGTACACGAGGGTTTCGACAAGTTGCCGTGGTTTCGGCCGGCCGTCACTTTGTTCGCGAACTGTGGCCAGTTTGGACTGCCTGTTGCGGTTTACGCGTTCCATCCGATAATCAAAGATTGCGCGCACGAGTGCCTGTTTCGAGCCGAAGTGATAGTGGGCTGCTGATGAGTTGCGTTGCCCGGCTGCCGTATTGATCTGGCGCAGCGATACTGCGTCAATACCGTTTTCAGCAATCAGACGTTCGCCTGCCAGCAACAGCGCTTTGCGGGTAGCCGAACTGCTGGTCGTTTGCTTGCTTTTGGCCATGTTTCAATCAACCTGTCACTGTGACCGGTAAAGATTTTATACTGAATCGATGGTAGTCAGCGTCGTCAGGATAACTGGTTACGGGTGTTCGCGGGTACCGATGATAAGTAACGGCAGGAGAAAAGATTTGAATCGGGGTGGTTTGGGTCGGGGGCTCTGGATCTTCGAGGACTGGACCTTCGTAGTCTGAGTCTTCTCCGGCTGCTGTCACCGACTTTTTCGAAGTGCCGGAGCATAACAGTCAGTACCAGCAGTACAATAATTTTATTGCGATCCTGCAAAATTGCGATGTATTCTGAATAGTGATCCATGGCGCAATACCGTCAGGCAGGAAAGCACGACAAAACAAGGATTTCCCATGACCAAATTATCGACGATGAAGCCTTTCGCGCCGGGTGATATCTTTCTCGGCTGCACTTACCTGTGCAATCCTGACGACGACCATGCCGGCGACGGCCGTATTCTTCAGTACGATCGGAATATGGTGCCGAAGGGCACGTTGTATACCGAAGGAACGACCCATCTTGTCGTGAATCTTCGTTTTGGGCTGGATGGCGTGTTGTGGGGTTTTGATCCATTCGCTCACGCTGTCATCCGCGTATCGCCGACGGGTGAGCAGATGCCGGCACACGATTTTGGCGATCGTGGCTGGGGGACTGTCTGTTTCGGCCGCGATGGCAGCATATTCCTGACTGAGTATCTGAAGGGCGACAAGCCGTACGAGGGCGGTGACATGCGCACACTGCCGGGTACCGATGTCGTTGGTTACGGGCGTATCGCCAAGTTCGACGCCGAATTGAACAAGGTCACAGAGTTTGAGACGGATCTTTCGCCGTCACTGACCGGGTTTCACGGCGTGACGCACAGTTCGATGCATCCGGACGGCCGGCAAATGGCGTTCATGACGGACCTCGGAATGCGTGTCATGCGCATCGATACAGATACCGGCGAACTGTTGCCCGACCTCATTCATTACCCGGGCGGTGAGGAATACATGCGTAAGTGGACAACGGGTGTTGCGTACCTGAAGGACGGCACGCTGTGCCTGCTCAGGGGCAGTTTCATTGATTTCATTGACGCAGACGGCAATTCGCTGCGTACGATCGAACTCGATGAATACGGCTACGCGATGATTGCCGTGTCGAATGACAACCGTTTTGCTTTCGTGACTAATATTTTCACCGGTGTCATGTCAAAGGTCGACCTGGAATCGGGCGACATAGTCGGTGCGATCGATACCGGCATGGCCAAGCCGTCACGCAGCCTGGCCGGTGTCGCGGTCTATCCCGACTAGATGGTGGCAGCGGGCGGTCGATCCCAATAGCCGCTGGTCAGTTCCTCTGAAACTTCCCAGAGCCTGGCGGCCATGTCCGTGTCTTCGGTATGCCCGCCTGGTCGATACGGGTTGCAATTGTTGAATAAATAGCCGCTCGTTTTGGCCAGGGCCGGATTCGTCGCGACGTAACAGGTCGTCGCGGCACCTTGCGGGATCGTTTTCGTGAACGGTTTGCCGAGGTTTTCGAGTACCCAGACTTTCCACTGCGGCATGTGGCGCCCGAGGTTCGTTGGGATCACACCGGGCTGCAATGCGTTGGCGGTTGCCTTTGTCTTTTGCAATCGCTTGGCCAGTTCGAGCGTAAATAAAATATTGGCCAGCTTCGATTGGCCGTAGGCTTTATCAGGTTGATAATTGCGCTCACCCGACAGATTGTCGAATTCGATTCCCTGTTCGGGCGCCGAACGCATGGCCATGCCGCTGCTGACGTTGACGATACGACCCTGTTGTGCGTTGATGACGTGCTCGAGCAGTTGGTTGACGAGTACGAAATGGCCCAGATGGTTGACAAAAAATTGCTTCTCGATGCCATTGACCTGTTCGAGACTGGGTAACTCCATGACACCTGCGTTGCAAATCAGCATGTCGAGCGATGCAGTTTGTGTGTCGATGAATTCAGCGGCGGCGACGATGGAATCGAGATCGGTCAGTTCGATGACGACCGGTGTCGTGTGTCCGGCGACACTGTGGCATGCATCCGTGGCTTTTTTCAGGGTTCGACCCGAGCCGAAGACGTGTGCGCCGCGCAAGGCGAGGACGCGCATCGTCTCGTAACCGATACCCGAGTTACAACCTGTCACGAGCGCGGTCTTGCCGGTCAGATCGATGCCGACGGTGACTTCCTCGGCCGTGGATTCCGAACCAAATGGTCCGATCGGCACTTCCGGCGGTAGTGGCAGTTCATCGCCCGATTCGCAGCCGCTCATCAGTGGTGTGACGGCAATGGCCGGTGCAGCCTGTAACAGGCGGCGACGCTGGGGTGAGAAAGTCATGGCGGTACTGTAGCAAAGAATCGGAAACCCGGGCTCCTCGGAATCTATAGCTCAGGTTTCCGCGGCACCTGGTTTCTGGCATTCTGATCATGGAATTCATATCCGGTAAACTCATGTTTATTCGATTTATCACGACAGGCGGTACAATAGACAAGATCTACTTTGACGCAGTGAGCCAGTTTGAGGTTGGAGAATCTCAGGTCCAGCACATTCTGACCGAGGGTCTGGTTGCATTTGACTACGATCTCGTTTCATTATTTCAGAAGGACAGTCTTGAACTGACTGATGATGATCGCACCACGCTGCGGGGTTATATCGAGAAGGATGACGTCACTCATTACGTCATAACACACGGCACAGACACGATAGTCGAGACCGGTCGTAGCCTGGAAGGATTGGAAGGCAAGCGAATCGTATTGACCGGTGCGCTGAGTCCGGCGCGTTTTAAGTCGACTGACGCGGTGTTCAATGTCGGTATGGCCGTCGCCGCTGTGCAAACGGTTTCACCCGGCGTCTTTATCGCAATGAACGGGCAAATTTTTCAGGCCGGCGAAGTCTGGAAAAATCGTACGGCAAATTGCTTCGAAGCCACGAAATGAAGCCGAGTCGGAGGCAGGCTTTTTGCAGTGCCGGCCATGAGCCGTGCCAAACTGTGGATGCTATGGCGGGAGCAGTCATTTCCGGAAGAATCTGGTCCCCTGGCTCGCTTGTTGTGGAGCAGGGGCTCTAAATATTTGTAGAACCGGCCCTGTTGATATCTGTAGAATTGGCCTCTTGCCGGTTTTCATGTTGTTATCGATGATTTTCCAACGCCCCCGATTCGATCATTCTTGCTTTAAGAGTTTGTTCAGCACCGTATTATTGGTGAGCGTTACCACCATGGTATGTGCTGAACCCTGGATCGATACCTCAAACCTGGCACTGCGTAATGAAATTCAACACCTGGCTGATAGAGGTTTGATTAAGGCCCCTGTCACTACATTTCCGCTGATGTGGGCAGCCATCGCTGAAGATCTGTCCGAGGTTGATACTTCGCAACTCGATGCGCCGACGAGCAACGCTTATTTTAATGTCATAAACCAATTAAATTTTGCCAAACAAAATATTGCTTCGATAAAACTGAACGTCAGCAATGACGATAATCGATTTGCGAGTTTTGGCGATGATTTCAGGGATAAGAACAGCTTAACGCTGAGTTACAGCGCCATGGGTGACCGCTGGGCGTTTAAAGTGTCGCCCCGTTACGTCTATGACCCGGACGATGATGACGACTTTCGACTGGATGAGAGTTATGTTGCCGGTTTTCTCGGCAACTGGGTTCTGTCCATAGGGCAGCAGGATCGGTGGCTGGCGCCGGGCTGGGATACCAACCTGAGCATGACCGGCAATGCACGGCCGATGCCGGGTATTGCTGTGACGCGGATGAATTCAAAGCCCTTCAGGTTGATCTTCACCGACGATTATCAGATTCCATGGACACTCACGACTTTTATGTCGCACATGGGAGATGAGCGCACGATACCCAATGCTTTGTTATGGGGGTTTAGATTAAATTTCAAACCTCACAAGCGCCTGGAGTTTGGAATTACGCGACTGGCTCAATGGGCCGGAGATGGCAGGCCCAGCGGGTTTGATACATTCTGGGATGTCTTGCTTGGTCGCGATAACTGCGGTGTTAACGTCGATTGCAACGATAATCAGGAACCCGGGAATCAGCAGGCCGGCTATGATGCGCGACTGTCCTTACCAATCTTTGGCCATAACATCGGCATCTACGGGCAGTCATTTGCGGAAGACGGCAGCGATAGCAGTACCAAGTTTTGGACAAAAGCACGTCCGCAATTCGGTGTAGACACTACGGTAACTTTATTTGACACACCGGCTTTGATATTCCTGGAGTACACAGACACTTTTGCTTTTTGCGGCGATGGCAGGGAAAGGGGTATTGGTGACTGCTATTATGAACACAGTCTTTATAAGACCGGGTTGCGCTATAAAGGTCGCGTCATTGGTAATCTTTATGACAATGATGCCACTTCATTTGTTTTTGGCATGATTTCGCAGATGTATAACGATGCGAGCTGGCAATGGAAGCTTCGCTATGTGGAGTTGAATCAGGATAACAGCGACCGTTACCCTGGCGAGTCGAACGGTAACTCGCTCACCGAAATTTCCGAAGATGTAATCATGTTGTCAGGAAAATATCAGCATATTTTTGGCCGCTGGAAATTTACCATTGGCGGCAATGCAAGCTATTCAGAATTTATCGATAAAAAGAGCGATAATAACTTTGCCGCATTTGTTGATATTGAGTATTTGCTCTAATAAATAGTTCAGGATAGAAAACGCTATGAAAAATGACGCTTCTGTGCAGGCACCAGCAAAATTAGCGGCCAGCTTGCAAGCGCGCGCCGAACTTCTCTCAACAGTTTCAGACAAGGTCGGTTGCGGTGTTTATCGCTATGAGAAAACAGGCCGCGCACAACTGGAGGCGTTGATCAGGAACGGGCTTAATCCATGGGATAAGTTTCTCGACATCGGTTGCGGGGCATTTTGTGGTGGATATTGGGTCATGCATTTTCTCGATGCGGGTGGGTATCACGGTATTGAGCCGAATGTGGACATGTTTACAAAGGGTCAGGCCTACATTCTGGAGCCAGGCCTGCTGGAGTTGAAGCAACCACGATTCGACCACAATGATCGGTATGATTTTTCAGTATTCGGCACTAAATTCGATTATTTATTTGCACAGTCAATCTGGACGCATGCGGGGAAGAAGGATATTGAAAAAATGCTGGATGGTTTCGCAGAGCATGCGAACGATCAGGCGCGATTCCTGACCACTGTCAAGCTTCCGGATTTGTTCCATAGGGACTACAAGAAAGATGAATGGGTTGGTGGGTCGCACGAGTCCAGTGTTGCCGGAACTGTCAGGCATAAATTTAGCTGGATTCAGCAAGTTTGCTCAGAGCGTGGCCTTGCTGTTACTCGATTAAAAGGTGAAAAGATAAACACTCAGCATCTCATACTGATCGAGAAAGAAAGGTAACGAATTAGTTTTGAGTTACGAGGAGAGGTTGCCTTGATTTTGATCAAGCCTGCAATGCGGGTGTTTATTCGGTAAATACCAGATCATAGACGGCCTGCGCTGCAACTCTGCTGCCCAGTTCGCCCCAGTGACGATTGCAGCCAAGCTATAGCCCTGGAACTCGATGTCGTTGTCTGCCGCGTGTCCCAAGTAGTAGGACAAAAAATCCAAGCATAATACGGAAATAAGCCATTTATGTTTTTCGTGGATTGTTCATCTCTAGTCATTTACATGCTCAAAGCTGTTTGTCGATACTTGCAGGTTAAAAGTAAATTTCTGCGCAGGTACCATAGATGGGGGGCGAGAGTTCTATAATTAATGTTTTCATGTAAGTTCGGTGATCAATTACACCTTGTGAATATGACCTTTTTGAGTGCACGCGGTTTGAATAGACATAAATGAATATTCTTATTTTAGGCGGTTCAAATAGCGCATTTAATCAGATTCGTCCTGAGTTTGAGGTATTTATTCGCCTGATGAACAGAGGTCACAATATTACGATTGTTATTGGGAAAAATTCTGTTTATGTGCCACGCCTAAAAAAACTGGGCATTAAACTATTGCATTGTTATCCGGCAAAAAAGATATGTCTTAAATCTATTACGGTATTACGACGTGAATTTAGAAGGAACCATTACGATATTGTTTATGCAAATACCTCGAAAACCATTCCTAATGCAGCATTTGCCGCAATTGGCTTTCCGGTAAAAGTCATAGCCTATAGGGGGACTACGGGTGGATTATACAGGCATGACCCAACTGCTTACCTGACGATTCTGCATCCCCGTGTTGACGGCGTTATCTGTGTGTCAGAAGCTGTTCGCCAAGACGTGCTGAAACGTGTCTGGAAAGGTAAAGATCGGGTTGTAACAATCCACAAAGGACATGATATTGTCTGGTATAACAAAAAACCGACTGATTTGTCAGAATTTGGCATTACTCCCGATGATTTCGTGCTGATCTGTGCAGTAAATGTACGTCCCAGCAAAGGCATAGATATCATGCTCGAGGCCGCAAATGAATTGGCGCACCTCGATAATTTACACCTCTTGCTGGTTGGTAAGGGAATGGATGCGGAACCGTATTCAAGCCTGATCAAAAAAAACCTGATGAAAGACCGAATCCATGTCACGGGTTTTAGAAACGATGCCCCGGAGTTAATTGCTGCCAGTGACGTGCTAGTTCAGCCGTCACGAAGTGGTGAGGGCTTGCCAAGAGCTGTCATGGAATCAATGGGTTATGGAGTTCCTCCGGTTGTCACCGATACGGGTGGTACCGCGGAGGTGGTGCATGATGGAAAAAATGGTTTTGTGGTTCCAACCAATGATGCCAAGGCTATTGCAGAGAGAGTTATCAGGCTTTATGACAGTCAACAGCTCGTCGAGACGATGTCAGCGGCATGCCGTGAAACGATTAAGCAGGAAATGTCGGCTGAAGCCACAGTTGATAAATACATCCACTTTTTTGAGTCGCTATTGGTGACTGGTTGATTTAATTTGCCAGTGCGCCATGAATGGTTGGACGATTACCAGTTCATATTGATAAAATTTGTACAACACGCAGCAACAAATCGGTTGCGCCGCTACAATGCTGATCGGTCCTCATATGGCTTTGATTGGCATCACTTCATATCCGAATCTGGCGAAAGTTGTATGGCCTCAATTTATGAATGACATTATAAATGGGGTGCACTGAAATGCCATTTAATGCTGAATGCAAGTAGAGTAAAGAAATGGGTAAAAAACGGTCCCCCGCATACAAGAAAACAAAACGTTTTCTGAAGCAAATAATAGGTAAGGATATCTGGTCGTCGGCACAGATTAAGATAAATAAAACACATTATGGCGATTGGGTTTTCTGTCCCGATGCACTTGATGCCAATAGCGTAATTTATTCATTGGGTGTCGGCGAAGATATCGATTTTGATCGGCAAATAATAAAAGATTTTGGTGTTACTGTTCGCGCATTTGACCCAACCCCAAACTCTATAGAGTGGCTTAAAGCAACGGATGTATCTGATAGTTTTGAATTTCACCCTTATGGTGTTTCGAGTATTGATGGTCAATTAAAATTATATCCACGAGTAAACAGGCGCGGCCGTAAGTCAAAAGTGATGTATACATTAATCGATGAAGACAATGCGCGAGAAGATGCCATCATTATCGATGTTAAGACACTGTCTACAATAATGTCAGAGTTGGATCATGCAACCATTGACCTATTGAAAATGGATATAGAAGGTGCGGAATTTGAAGTGCTGGACTTGATGATTGAGTCAAACCTGGATGTGAGGCAGATTTTGGTTGAGTTTCATCATCGTTTCGAGACCATAGGCAAAGCTAAAGCAAGTGAGCTTATTGGAAAGTTAAACAATGCGGGTTATAAGATATTTTTTATTTGTGATAAAGGCCGGAATTACTCATTTATTAAAGTGTAATTAGTTTGTTTCTCATTGTTGAGCAAGCGCAGTGTTGAGATGTAGAAAAGATTTTATTTATTTGCAGTTAATTAAAAGTCGAAAGATCAACTGGGCAGCATTTGCTCCGTCTCGTCTCATTCAGCGTGATCAGACGCCAAAATAATTCAATTGGCGGCGCATTTTCAGATTACGCCAGAAATTCCAGGGTTTCCTGTCTCGCCAGTTCTCGTTGAGCATATTTAATATTGCATCTAGTACTCGTGGTGCAGAGGCTCCATCAAGATATGGAGTGATGCCGGAGCCATAGTCATTGATTGCTTTCTGTAGGCTTTCCGCAGGGTGTAACGCCTGGTTCATGGCATTCTCCAGCATGTCAGGATTATCAATGTTAATCATGCAGGATTGGGGGTCTCTGTTATTAAAGGTAACGACAGGTTTTTTCAGGAGTAAAAATTCCTGCAGTATCGATGAATTATCGCTGACCATGATGTCGGCGCGATGCAGGAGTTCGACAACCCGTTCTGTTTTGAAAAATTGCAGATTATCGCCTTCCAGAGTTCGATATTTGGCCGTCGTGTCCGGCGCCATTTTCGGGTGTAACGTGATCAGCCATTGATACAAGCCGGATGCGGCAAGGCGGCTGATTTCCGGGAATAGTGCCTCTGCGCTGGACAGTCTTGGCGTAAATGTCGATGCGTACAGCACTTGCGGTTGCTGATAATCGATTTGATTCTTTTGATAATTCAGAATCGTGTCCAGTTTTAACCAGCCGGTTTCCCTGACCTGGAAATAGTGGCGCTGCTCTGCAAGTTTTTGCAACGTCGTGGTGCGAGCCGGACCCTCCGTGCAGTACAGGTCAAACAGCCCGCGTTCCGGATATTCGTTGCCGCGTTTATCTTCGTTCAGTCCGTGAAAGACCTGTACTTTGAGTCCCGGAATAAACGAGGGAATACGGTCACCGGGCGCCACAACGGCATGAGGCTCGTAATCGATTGCCCCTTTAATGCTGGTTGCTGCGATCTCACCGGGCTTCAGTGAATCTGTCGATGCATTTTCAAGAACCAGCCAGCGAACCTGGTGCCCCTGTGCCTGTGCATAATCCTGCAAAGGCCGCAGGATATCGAACGCATAGCCTTGCTCAACGTAGAAAAGTAACCGAATCGGGTCTGACATTGCTTTGATGGTAGCAAATCGGACGTGGGATACGGGTTCATCTGTCATGTGGTCTGAAAGGTTGTCCAGCAATTCGATGGCGAAAGGAAGTAAGATCCGAACCCACGTTATGCTCGATCAGTGGTCCGAACACGCAATGCCAGGTAATTAATCTGTAATACAGGCGTAATGTACTTATTGCAGCCATCACTATTTTTGTTTTTAAAATCAGGGTTTATTTTGAGGTGGAGTATTTAGAGATATGAGAGCAATTCCATTGGTCCTCGCTACCGGCCTGCTGTTGGCCGGCTTTTCGGCCCAGGCCGAGGTGAGTGAGAAAGAATTCGATGATTTGAAGGCCAAGTACGAAGACCTGGCTGAAAAGGTCGACGGAAAAAGCGGCTCTTCGTGGAGCGAGCGAATCGGCATCAGCGGCGACTTCCGCTATCGTTACGAGAATATCGACCAGGAAGGCAAGGACGAGCGCAACCGTTCACGTATCCGTGCCCGCACCGCCATCAAGGCAGATTTGCCGAATAACGTAGAAATCGGTTTCGGCCTGGCAACGGGTGGCGAAGACCCGGTATCGGCGAATGTCACCCTCGGTGGCGGTGGTTCCAGTAAGGACATCAATCTCGATCTGGCTTATGCGTCATGGACGGGGATCAGTAACACCGTTCTGACCATGGGCAAGTTCAAGAACCCGCTGGTTCGACCGGGCGGCAACGGCTTCCTGTGGGACGGCGACTGGCGTCCGGAAGGCCTGACGGCCACCTGGGATAATGGCAACTTTTTCGGCACAGGCCTCGGAACCTGGCTCGAAGGCGATAGCAAGAAGGGCACGGAGTTCGTATGGGGCCTGCAAGGCGGCTGGAAAACCAGGATGAATGATACGAGCATCATGATCGGGGCGAGCTATTTCGACATCGGCACCATGGGTGCCGATTCGTTGTTTGGCGATGTTGATGATTTCTACGGCAACAGCTTTACCTGTACGGATCCTGCGACTCCTGCCGGTTGTACCTATGACATCAACTATGAAGAGATCGAGGTATTTGCAGAGGTCACCATGAAAATTGCCGATCAACCCGTCAAATTCTTCGCTGATTTCGTGAAAAATCAGGACGCCGATACCAATGACACCGGCTGGGCGGCAGGCGCCAAGGTCGGCAATGCCAAGGACGCAGGTCAATGGGCAGTCGGGTACGTGTACCAGGATCTGGAGGCTGATGCCGCGTTTGGCCTGACGGCCGACTCAGATTTCGGCGGCGGCGGCACCGATTCCAAGGGCCACAAGCTCTCGGCCGCTTATGGCCTGAACAAGCTGACTGCCCTGAAAGTGGCGTACTTTATCAACGAGGTTGACGTTGCATCCGGCAGTAAGAGCGATTACGACCGTCTGCAGTTGGATATCCAGTTCAAGTTTAAATAACACAACAAGGATCAAGGCCGGGGGGCGTTTCAGATCCCCGGCCTCAGCTCTCTCAGTTTGAAATTCACCTCGGCCTGAAATCCTATGATTTCAGGCCGAAGATTTTTTGCCGGTTTTGAGACCTGTATCCGCTTATCGGTGTCCATGAACGGGCACGATTCGCTTATGACAAGCCATTTGTTGATAGGCTGCAGCGCGGCATGTGTGAACTTTCCGGGTTTATCGGGAGGCTGTGTGCCGGATTTGTGCCGGCCGGGGCAGCCCAGGTGGTCCGGGCATGAATAGCTGGTGGTGGTTGTTGATCGTTTTCCCGGTTGCCGGCGCCGTGTGGTTTTTTTGCGGCATAAACTGGCCGATGAATGTGTAGCGGCCCCGCTTGTGTCGAAAAAGTCGGGTCCTGTCGAGGTGACGCGTAATGAGCCCCGTCATCGTTCGCACCATTATTACGGTGTCGCGGTTCAGATTGACAACAATCCATGTGATGCGGCCAGGGCAATCGCAGATCACCGCTACCTGTCTGAAGAAGCGCCTCAATTTCCATTGCCTGAATGCGACCGGGATGAGTGCCGGTGCAGGGTGCTCCCGCAGGATGACCGCAGGGCCGGGTATGATCGGCGTGGCGATTCGTTTTCGGCATACGGCAGCTTCGAACTCGACCGGCATTCACAGAAACGAAACGAAAAGCGCGAGCGTCGCCAATCTTCCTGACGCATAGCTCGACGGTGTTACGACGCCGGCACAATCAATTCACGGATATCGGCGCTGCCGCGCTTTACCGGTACTTGCGCCACAGGTTGGAGCCATCAGTCTCAAGTGGTGGTTTCATCCGGGTTGCACTCGTATTATGACCGGGTCTCATTGACAGTTTCTTGTTGGCTGATGCAGAGGTTGCTCGGGTATGCGTTTAATCGTCGGGATTTCCGGTGCCAGCGGTGTGGTTTACGGAATTCGATTACTCGAAGTGCTGGCGACACTGTCGGATGTCGAGTCGCACCTGGTTATCAGTAACGGCGGTAAACTCAATATCTCGCTCGAGACCGAGTGGCAGGTCAAGGATGTCGAGGCGTTGGCGGATGTCGTGCACAGCGATCAGAACCTGGCGGCCACGATCGCGAGCGGTTCGTACCGGACAGCGGGAATGATCATCGCGCCTTGCTCGATGAAAACTTTATCCGGGGTCGTCCATTCTTACGCCGACACACTGATGGTCCGTGCGGCCGACGTCGCGCTCAAGGAGCAGCGACGGCTCGTGCTGATGCCGCGTGAAACACCGCTGCACGTCGGGCATTGCCGTCTGATGTATGAGGCGGCGCAGATGGGTGCGATACACGTGCCGCCGATGCCCGCTTTTTACAATGATCCGCAGGATATCGACGACATCATCAATCAATCCGTGGGCCGATTGCTCGACCTGTTCGATATTGACAGCGGTCTCGTCAAGCGCTGGAAAGGCGCGCATCCGCACAAGTCGAATAACGGCGAATAGTGGTGAGTGACGAGCGCGCAACGCTGCGGCAGCTGCTGGAAGCGCACAACACGATTACGCTGGCAACCTGCCGAGATGGCGAACCATGGGCTGCCAGTGTGTTTTTTGCCAGTGACGCGGAGCTGAATCTTTATTTTGTTTCCGATTCCCGGACGCGCCACGCGCGCGATATCGGTAACGGCTGTGATGTTGTCGCGACCGTCAATACGGACTGTGCCAGGTGGTCGGAGGTCAAAGGCCTGCAAATTTCCGGCTTTGCCGAGCCGCTGTCCGGATTGGAGCGCATGAATGCACTGCGCCATTTCCTGATGAAGTTTTCCGATGTCAAAGCCCTGTTCGAGGCGCCGAAGGATAAAGATGAAGAGACGATTGCGCAGCGGTTGAAGGCTGCCAATATGTATCGGCTGAAGCCGCGCTGGATTCGGTTGATCGATAATGGCAAGTGGTTCGGATATAAGGTTGAGGTTGATTTCGGGCAGGATTAATCGTGGTTTGATGTGCCTGGCCGCATGATGATTTCCATCGCCGCGCGCTCGCCAGATTCCATGGCGCCTTCCATGCCGGTGTGAGCTTTTGCGGTGTGTTCGCCGGCGAAGTGCAGGCGTTGGAACGGTGTGGCCAAATCGTTGGCGAATCGGCTGATCTGACCGGGCGCCCAGTCCGCCCAGGTTCCCTTGCTGAACGGGTCGCCGGCCCAGTCCACAATGCTTGCCAGTTCGACTTTCTTGCCGATGCCCGGAAATATCGCTTCCAGTTCGGTGAGAATGAATTCCTGTTGGTGCTTTGCATTCATGGCACTGACAGTGGCCGCGTTGGCGCCGTTGATCCACACGGTCGCATTCGTGACTTCGCCAGTACCATCGAGTGAAGTAGCCAATATGCGTTCAATCGCACGATCGGTCCAGATTGAAGGTGTCCGTTCTCCCCAGTAGGGTGCTTTCACGATCAGGTGGGCGAGTACTGCCGGGTTATAGCGCAGTTCTTCCACTGCCTGACGTTGCAAGGGAGGCAGATCGGGAGTCAATTTGATGTCTCGCAATGCGGTAAATGGAATGGCTGCGATCGCAACCGCTGCGCGAAAGCTGCTGCCATCTCTGCAATGTACTGTGATTGCATCGGTATCCTGCTCAATGGCTATGACTGTTTTGCCGAGCATCACCGGGGTCATCAGGGATGCCGCCATAGCTTCGGGCAGGCGCTGATTGCCGCCGGCAATCGACATCAGTGGTTTACGGGTTTTGATCGCATCCAGGAAGCTGGCCATCACATGGTAGCGCTTGAGTAACGTAGTGCCTGCGGCATCGCTTCCATAACTGTCGGTATGCAGTGCGAGTTGTTGTGCGCGCTGGTTGAAACCCATACGTACAAAGTGATCGCTCAGCGGGATATCGTGGGGTTGATTTTCACTCAGTGTCCATTCCCTTGCGGTGCTGAGTGGATTGGGTTGCAGGCTCGTGACCAAGACACGTTCTGGCGGGTGTTGCCTCAGAGGGTCTGGAAATGGGTTCTGACCGGAGTTTGCCCAATCCGTATGGGTGATAAATTCACCATTGATGTGCAACAGTTGATTGTTCCGTCCACCGGCAAGACCGGCAGCGGGTGTAATGTCGAGTTTCAGTTGCTTCGCCACATTGAGGATGCGGGCATAGCTGCCGGCGATGATGTTGGCGCCTGTTTCCGGGTTGCCGGGGATGTCGTTAAGCGTATGAACACGTCCGCCGACGCGCTTGCGCGCCTCCAGCACCTGGACCCGCAGCCCTTGTTCTTCCAGCAGCATCGCTGCATGCAATCCGGACAGGCCGGCTCCGATTACCACGACATCCGTATCGAACCATGAAGCTATGGTGGCCGGGGGTGTTTTGCCCGGCGGTTCACAGGCAGCCAGTAATGCCAGCACAAAGATCAGTAGTGCGAGGCGTCTCATGCTTGCTCCTGCGGTCTACGCGTTACGGCGAAGCGCGGGCAATACTTCTTCCGCGAACAGTTGCGTTTGTCGGATCAGGCCGGCCTGACGTTCGCCATGTGGGTGTGCTATTGGTGACCCGCCGAGCAGGTAGACATGGTCGAGTCCCTGATCGACGATCGCCCGGAGTCGTGTCAGACATTTTTCCGGCGGTCCGCAGATCGAGAACCAGTCGACAAATGCATCCGAGACCTTGCCGGCATGGCCGGCTTTTTCCTGTGCATGATGTTCCATGTCGTACCGGCTCTGCATATGCACCGCCAAATCTCTGAGTTGCGGCGGCAGATGATCGACCGGCGCATCCTTCATGCCGGCAAAATGTGCGACCATGCCGGCGATCATGCGACCGATGTCAATCGCTCGTTGTTGGTCCTCGTCGCAAACGAGGTTGACGAATGCACCGATGCTTATGCTCGATCTGTCACGACCGATTTTTTGCAGATGGTCTGTTGCCGTCCTGATTGCCCATTCGATACGCTCGGGTGCGCTGCCAACTGCAAAACTGATGCGATCACCAACCTCGACGGCCATCCGGATGGTCTTCGGCCCTGTGCATGCGATATCGACGGGCGCCGGCGGAATATTCTGACCCTGCAACCAGCGCAGGCTGGACTCGGTTCCGTTGCGATCGATGGACTGACCTGTCATGTAGGCCTTGATTTGTTCGACAGTCGTGCGCAGCTGTGCGGTCGTCGCATTGCCGGTACCGATGTGCGCAGCGGACGAATCGCCACGACCGATGACGCAGATTGCGCGGCCACCGGATTCCTGCTGCAGTGTCATGATTGCCGTCGCGGTCACCGCGGCATCGCGAGTAATCGGGTTTGTAACACCGGTACCCAGATGTAACGCCCCGGTCGCGGTAGCCGCAAGCGATAGCTGACCATACGGATCCGGCGCGAGGTTTTGCGTGTCGGGGCACAGAAGATAGTCGAAACCCATCGCTTCGATGTCCCGGGCCAGTCGCGCGGTAAAACCGGGCGAAGCCTCCATGACGATACCCACTGCTGGTGTTTCGCGGCAGGGGCCGTGGATTCCTCTGGAGCTGATGATTATTGCTTCTCCACCATCAGATGCCGGTGATTGCAAAATCCAGCGCATTCAGAATGTCGTGGCGTTGCTCCTCGATAGAGCATACGGGAGTCAGCAGGGCTGAAGCGGGTATGCAGGCAATCTGTTGAGTCAGTAACACGCAACGTTGGTTATTAATTTTGATGACCGGACACAAATTAGCGATGGTATTTTTCGCAGAACTGCTCGCCAGCGGAATGACTATTCGCGTCGATAGATTCTCGAGCAGCCGATTCTGGACATCAACAAGATACGGAAATGCTCCGGCTGTGTCTTTATTTGGGTTTGCATAGACAGAGAACTGGCTCATTTAAAAGGTCCGGTATTCCTCTCCGAATATACCGTTCGCTTCCACAAAAGCATTATAGGAATCGATTGCGTTCTTATTGTTTTGCAACCAGTCAGCACGCTCCAGTTCTCTGAGTTTATCTTTAAGGGCTTGTTCCAGAGTCGCGGAAAGATTGATGTTTTGTTTCCTGGCTTTGTCCAGCAGATCTCTGTTAATACTCAAATTAGCCGCTTTCTTTGCTGCGCTACTATCAAAAAGTGTTTTCATGGTAATCACCATGCGTATAAGAAATGCGTGTTAATTATGCGCACTCTAGTCTGGCCGGTCAATACACCGGGCAAAAAACCAACACTGATGCGGATGAAATCCAGCTAACGGTAACGGTGATAAAATGCGGTATCGGCGCCGCTGCCAGCCTGCTACCTTACTCTGATACCAAGATTGGCATATAAGCTGAAACCGGTACTCAAACTTAATCACAGGGAACCGGACAATGAAATCAACCATCGGTGCCGTCATCGATCGCAGTCGTACCGTCCTGGTCGCGTTCCTGGTGGTCGTTGGTGCCGGAATCGTCTCCTATAACGCACTCCCCAAGCTGGCCGAGCCGGAAGTCGCGTTCCCGCTGGTATTTGTTCAGTTATTCCTCGAAGGCGTGTCACCGGAAGATGCCGAAACTTTGCTGGTGCGGCCGATGGAGCAGGAATTGCGGTCGCTCGATGGTCTGAAAAAGATGGAAGCGACGGCCAGCGAGAACTCGGCCTCGATAACCCTTGAATTCCAGCCTGACGTTGATATCAACAGGGTCATACAGGACGTTCGCGAGAGTGTTGATCTGGCCAGGGCAAAACTGCCATCAGATGCCGAAGAGCCCAGGGTTCAGGAAGCGAACATGGCCCGATTTCAGCCGATGCTGGTCATGAATCTCGGCGGACAGGTGCCGGACCGAACCTTGTATGCGATCAGTCGTTCGTTGCAGGAGCAGGTTGAAGGTGTCGATGGGGTGCTCGAAGCCAACATCGTCGGTATTCGTGAAGAATTGCTGGAAATAACCATTGATCCGCTGGCTATGGATAGTTACGGGTTATCGCCGGCAGATGTGCTTGGTTTTGTTCAGCGTAATAACAGAATGGTTGCCGCCGGCTCCATGCAATCGGAGCAGGGACGGTTTGCCATCAAGGTTCCGGGGATCATCGAGTCTCCCGAGGATATCCTGAATGTTCCGGTCAAGGTCGATAATGGCCGCGTGGTTCATTTTCGTGACATTGCACTGGTGCGGCGCACCTTTAAAGATACCGAGAGTTATGCGCGACTGAATCAAAAGCCCGCGCTCGCTATCGAAGTTATCAAGCGCAATGGCGTTAATTTATTGACCACTGTAGCTGACGTTAAAGAATTAGTGGCACAGATTTCTCCAGCCTGGCCGCCTGGCGTAGAGCTGACTTACTCCAGTGATAAATCAATACACGTGAAAAACAGTATTGCGAACCTGGTCAATAATGTCACTGCTGCAGTTCTATTGGTGTTTATCGTTCTGTTGGCCATTCTCGGTTTGCAGAATGCGGTCCTGGTTGGAATTGCTATTCCGGGATCATTTTGTGCGGCATTTTTCCTGCTGAATATTTTTGGCATGACCATCAATACCGTCGTTTTATTCGGCCTGGTCATGTCTGTTGGATTGCTGGTTGACGGTTCGATTGTCGTGACTGAACTGGCAGACAGAAGAATGGCCGAAGGCATTCATCGCAAGCGTGCCTATGCCGGAGCTGCCCAGCGCATGGCCTGGCCGATCATTTCATCTACCGGCACCACGCTGGCCGCTTTTTTACCCCTGGTGTTCTGGCCCGGACAGTTGGGGCAGTTCATGAAGTCAATGCCTCTGACATTGATTTTCACGCTGACGGCATCGCTGGTTATGGCATTATTGGTGGTGCCGACGTTCGGTACGATCTTTGGCAAGCCGGGGAGAATGAATGAGCGTCAGGTCAGGGATCTTTTGTCCGCCGAAAGCGGCGACCTGACCTCCATCGGCGGCTATACCGGCGGTTATATTCGCTTGATGAATCGGGCGCTCGATTATCCCGGTTTGGTCGTCATCGGGATTTCCTCATTGCTGGCATCAGTCTATGTCGGCTATGGACTTCTTGGCGAAGGCGTAGAGATGTGGCCCCCGGCTAACCCTGACGGCGGAGTTGTTCTTATCCATGCACGCGGTGATCTTTCGGTGCTGGAACAGGATCGGTTGGTCAGACTCGTTGAAGAAAGAATCTACGGCATCGAGGATATCGAGAACTATTATGTTCGCTCCGGTTCCGCAAATGCGGGCACGACGGATGATGTAATCGGCTCAATTACGCTGAATTATTATGACTGGAGATTACGACGACCTTCCAGGGAGATAGTCGAAGAGATCCGTGAGCGCACGGCAGATATCGCCGGGCTGGTACTCGAAACTCGTGAAGTGAGTCATTTTCAGGGAACGGAGAAACCCGTCGATATCGTAGTGTCTGCAATATCGAGAGACTCTGCTCATGCTGCCGTGGCCTCGGTTCGTGCTGCCATGGAAAAAATGCCGGGTATTCTCAATATTCAGGATAGCCGCCCGCTGCCAAGCATCGAATGGCGACTCGAGGTTGATCGCGCGCAGGCGGCAAAATTTGGTGCGGACGTATCAGTTGTGGGCAGCATTATTCAATTGGTAACCACCGGTATCAGGCTGGGTAATTATCGGCCTGATGATGCTGTAGATGAGATTGATATTCGTGTGCGCTTTCCGGCAGATCAACGCAGCCTGGACAGCCTGGGCGAATTGAGAAT
This sequence comes from uncultured Chromatiaceae bacterium, assembly GCA_964629475.1. Lineage (GTDB taxonomy): Bacteria > Pseudomonadota > Gammaproteobacteria > Steroidobacterales > SMWD01. The sequence continues at coordinate 38,813 of CAZVQW010000018.1, forward strand.
TCCGACCCAGGCCGGCAGCGTACCGATCAGCACTTTCGTCACGCGACGGGCAGCCGAATCAACCAAGTCAATTACGCGAATCGATCGACGTCGAACCCTGTCTATTCAGGCGGATCTGGCCGATGGTTACCTGATTGGACCAACTCTGGGTGAGCTGCAACAGCAGTTCCCGGACCTGAATCTGCCTGCTGATGTGCGTATAGAGTTTAAAGGCGGAGCCGAACAGCAAGCCGAATCCACAACGTTTATGTTCATGGGTTTCGGGCTGGCGATGGCGCTGATGGCCATGATTTTGCTGACGCAGTTTAATAGTATTTTTCAGGCAGTCCTGATCCTGACCGCAGTAATTTTTTCTACCGGCGGCGTATTGCTGGGCCTGATCATCACCCGCCAGCCGTTTGGCCTTGTCAGTTGTGGTATCGGCGCTATTGCGTTGGCCGGTATCGTCGTCAACAACAATATTGTATTAATTGATACCTATAATAAGCTACGAGATACCGGGATGGAGCGTAAGGAAGTTATTCTACGAACCTGCGCCCAGCGCATGCGACCGGTCATGCTGACCACGATTACAACCGTGCTGGGGTTACTGCCGATGGCCCTGGCATTAAATCTGGATCTCCTCAACCGTGATGCCTATTTTGGCGGCCCGTCAACGGCATTTTGGAAGCAAATGGCTACAGTCATTTCCGGAGGATTGATCTTTGCAACAATGTTGACCCTGATGCTGACGCCATCCTTCCTGATGCTTCAGGCCAATGCCTCGGCGCGACGTCGTGAAAAGCGATTGCAAAAGCGCGCCAGGCGGGAGACGGAGACCCAGACCATTGCTCCGTAGGCATTCCCCCGAGAGTCAATTAACGCAGCCGTTACTCGCATTGTTTGCCATGTTCCTTGTCATCGTTTTGGCGGGCTGTGGCAACAACGACGGGCGGGAGACAGGGGAAAGCAGTTCGTCAGAGCCGGCCTATGTCGGGGCCGCTGTCTGTGCTGATTGTCACCGCGAGCAGGCGGATCTGTGGAATGGCTCGCATCATGAGCTGGCCATGCAGCCGGTAAACGAAGTGTCGGTCCTCGGTGCTTTTGATGATGCGGAGTTTTCTCATCAGGGCGTCACCAGCCGGTTCATCACACGTGACGGCGAATATCTCGTCAAAACCGATGGGCAGGATGGGCAACTCGCGGAATTCCCGGTGCGATACACCTTCGGCGTGGAGCCTCTGCAACAATACCTGCTGGAATTGCCCGGCGGCAGAATCCAGACATTGGGCGTGTCATGGGATAGCCGGTCTGAGGCAGAGGGCGGCCAGCGCTGGTTTCATGTCTATGGCGACGAGTCCATCGATCACAATGACGTACTGCACTGGACCCGTCTTGGCCAGAACTGGGACTCGATGTGTGCGTATTGTCATTCCACGGGCTTGAAAAAGACTTTTGACGAACAGACACAGGCCTTCGATACGAGTTGGGCCGAAATTAATGTGGCTTGTGAAGCCTGCCACGGTCCAGGTTCTATGCATGTTGACTGGGCCAACACGGAAGAGTCGAATCAAAATAACAAAGGCAGTAGCAACGATCATGGATTTACGGTGCGCTTCGATGAGCGTGACGGGGTACGCTGGTTGCTGGATCCTGACAGCGGCAATAGCCGGCGTGATCGATCCCGTACGACACAGTTGGAGATCGAGACCTGCGCCGCCTGCCATTCCCGGCGCAGCCAGATCGGCAATCAGCCGCGCCCCGGCGATGAATTGCTGGATAATTTCCGACCGGCCCTGCTGGCTTCGCCTCTGTACCACGTAGACGGGCAGATTCGCGATGAGGTCTATGTCTATGGGTCTTTCATGCAGAGTCGAATGCACCAGCAAGGCGTCACTTGCAGCGACTGTCACGATCCGCACAGTCTGAAATTACGGGCACCCGGGCCGCAGGTGTGTCTGCAATGTCACTCGGCCGATAAATTCGCAGCCACCGAACATCATCTGCATGCAGCGGCGTCCGATGGCGCCGATTGCATCGAGTGTCACATGCCGCCAACGACTTATATGCAGGTCGATCCGCGGCACGATCACAGCTTTCGCATCCCGCGGCCGGATCTGAGTATCGAGTTCGATACGCCCAATGCGTGCACGAATTGTCACGCTGACAAGAGTGCGGAGTGGGCCGCCGGGGTATTGCGGGCAAATGATAAATTACCGGATGAAGGGCATTGGCAGGAAAAGCTCGCGATTATCCTGAGCGCTCAAGCCGGTGCGTCAGGTTTGATTCTCGAGCTCAGTGAAGATCAAACTGTGCCCGCCATCGTGCGCGCTTCGGTCATCGTGCAGGCACAGCGCTATGCCGATGCTGCATTGATGGAAAGGCTTGCGGGCCTGGCCGGCAGTGCGGATCCGCTGATACGTTGGGCCGTTGCACGCTTAATACAGGCTGCGCCGGCGCCGATCGTCGCTGAACCGGCATCTGCGTTACTCGAAGATTCCGTCAAGGCTGTCAGGATCGAGGCGGCCAATGCTCTGGCGCCCGTGGCACTGGAGTTGTTGCCGGCGCATGCTCAGGGTGTCCTGCAGTCAGTGCTGGACGAGTATATCGAGGCGGAGCTGGTCAACAACGAGCGGGCGGAAGCACACGTCAACATCGGTAACTTGCAGCGCAGTTTGCGGCGCCCGGAAAAATCGGAGCATGCCTATCGGACTGCGTTGGGCCTCAATTCATTTTTTGTGCCGGCCTATGTGAATCTGGCCGATTTGTTCAGGGCGCAGGAACGCGAAAAGGACGGAGAATCACTTCTGAGAGAAGGTGTGCATTTACTGCCCGAACAGCCATCGCTGCATTATGCGCTGGGGCTGTCCCTGTATCGCCAGGGCCGGGCCGGTGAGGCTCGGGACGAACTGCTGGTAGCTGCAGAATCGCCTGATGCCGAGCCAAGCATGGCGCTGGCTTATGCGCTGATTATCGATGCGCAGGGAGAGGCCGATGCCGCCATTGAATATCTCAATGGCTCGCTCGAGCGTTTCGGCGATGATCCCGGCTTGCTCGCTGCGCTGATTAATCTGTATCAGCGTACGAACCAGCGGCAAGCCGCCGAACCGCTGATTCAGCGCCTGAGGAATCCTTGACGGGTTCAGCACGTGACGATTTGGCAATTCCCGTAGGAGCGGCTTCCAGCCGCGATAGCAGCGCCGCTGCAGGGAATCGCGGCTGGAAGCCGCTCCTACGGTCGTTCCCTTACGAAAGTTGTTGAGACTAATGGGACAGCATTGGATCTGACCCGATTGTTGATCATTCGGCCAGCGGCACTATCTTGGTCAGTTCGGAATCGATGATGGCGTCCATCTTGGTTTCTATCTGCAGGTACCGCAGCGTATGTTTGTAGGAAAGTATTTTTCTGAATTTCTTGGCGTATTTCCTGTTGAGTTTCAGCAGGTCTTCCTGAAGTAGGAAATAGTCGTCAATGATCTGTCTGGCCTGTTCGTTTGTCAGGCCGTCAAAATTGTCCCGAAAATCCTGAAGCATGGACATGCGGCGATCCATCAGCTTGTCCCGCTCGTAATGAAACTCCCGATACAGCGGCCAGAAACGTTCGCTTTCTTCTTCGCTCATGACCATGTTTTCCGCAACCAGCGCCTGCCGGTTCGTGTTCAACTGAGTACGCACGGCGGCAAGGACCTCCGCTTCGGTCTGGGCGTTTGCGGTTGAACCCAGCATGATGAGCGTGGCTGAAAGTATCGGAAAGATTCGGGTAAAGGTCATGGCAGGCACCATCCTTGTCTTGGGGAACCGAGCGGCGAAACTACCCCATCGACGCGTCGCTTGTCCAATGTAGTCGGGATGGCCATGCCGGTGTAAACTTTCCGGAATCGGTTGCGATAGCGTGCGAATAACTTAAATAAATGGGTCTCCGGTGAAGAAAACTACACAGTTCCGTCGCCTGCTCGACAGTGGCGACCTGGAGTTCCTGCTCGAGGCACACAATGGCATTACGGCGAAGATCGGTGAGGAGGCAGGCTTCAAGGGTCTGTGGGCCGGCGGATTGTGCATGTCGGCGCAGTACGGTGTTCGCGACAGCAATGAGGCGAGCTGGACACAGGTGCTCGAGATGCTCGAGTTCATGGCCGATGCGACGAGCATCCCCATTTTGCTCGACGGCGACACCGGTTACGGGAATTTTAATAACGTGCGACGCCTGGTGCGCAAGCTCGAGCAACGCGGCATAGCCGCGGTCTGCATCGAGGACAAACTGTACCCGAAGACCAACAGCTTCATCGACGGCAACAAGCAGCAGCTTGCCGGGATTGACGAGTTCTGCAGCCGAATCAAGGCCGGCAAGGATGCGCAGGCCGACGACGAGTTCGCAATCATTACGCGCATCGAGGCATTCATCGCCGGCTGGGGGCTCGGTGAGGCATTGAAACGCGCCGAGGCGTATCACGAGGCCGGTTCCGACGGCATCCTGATTCACAGCGCCCTGAGCACACCGACCGAAGTGCTGGCATTCAAGCGCGAATGGGCCGACCGGTCGCCGGTCGTCATCGTGCCGACAAAGTATTATGCGACGCCGACCGACGTTCTGCGTGAGGCCGGTTTCTCGATTGCGATCTGGGCTAACCATCTGTTGCGTGCCGCGATTACGACGATGCAGGAATGTGCCGCAACGCTCGCGCAGGAACAGAGCCTGTTGTCGATCGAAGACCGGATCGCCCCGGTCAAGGAAATATTCCGGTTACAGGGTGCGTCGGAGTTGCAGGATGCCGAGGAACGTTATCTGCCGAAGGAAGTGCAGGCGTCCAGGGCTATTATCCTGGCCGCATCACGAGGCAGCGCACTGGGTGAGCTGACAGATGAGCGGCCCAAGACCATGGTCGAGGTGCGTGGCCAACCGTTGCTCGGGCATATCGTCGCCGCGTATAACGCGTCAGGGATCAAGGACATCACGGTCGTGCGTGGCTATCGGCCCGAGGCGGTAAATCTGCCGGCACTGAACTACGTCGATAACCCGGATTTTGCCGACACGAGCGAACTGCTGTCGCTCGACTACGCGCTCAAAGCTGCGGACGGAAACGTAGAGGCGAATCAGGGTGACCTGTATGTATCCTTCGGCGATGTGATCTTCAAGCGTTATATCCTGGACGGTCTGGCCGAGCAGGAAGCTGATTTTGTCATCGCCGTCGATACGAACTGGGGCGCATCGGCGAATCGTGATCGAGCGGCAGACTATGTGCGTTGTTCCGAACCGTATTCGCGGCAGGTTTTTTATCGCGATGTGACGCTTAAGGCAGCCGGCGAGGAGTTTGCCGAGGATGACATTCACGGCGAGTGGATGGGTGTGCTCAGGGTGTCGGCGAGCGGCTTACCGGCATTTGCCGAACTGGTCAGCGAACTGGCGGCGCAACCCGGGAACCGTCAAGCCAAGCTGCATCAAGTGCTCGACGAACTGGTCCGGCGCGAACAGCAGGTGCGTGTTGTGTATACGACCGGGCACTGGCTCGATGTCGACAGTCTCGATGATGTCCTCGCCGCGGGCAGCTTTGCATGATCGAAGCCGGTGCGTTCATTCGGCGTGCCCGTGCACACGGCTTTTCGCTGTATACCGGCGTGCCGTGCTCGTACCTGAAGCCATTTATCAATTACGTCATCGATGATGAAGAACTGCGTTATATCGGTGCGGCAAACGAGGGTGATGCGGTCGCCGTTGCGGCCGGCGCCGAACTGGGCGGTCAACGTGGCGTTGTCATGTTTCAGAACTCCGGCTTCGGTAATGCGGTTAACCCGCTGACATCACTGACTTACACGTTTCGCATTCCGGTGCTGATCATCGTCACGCTGCGTGGCGAACCGGACGGTCCGGCCGACGAGCCGCAACATGAACTGATGGGGGAAATCACCGGCGACCTGCTGGATCTGCTCGGTATTGCATGGGACTGGTTCCCGACAGAAGAAGACGGGATCGAGCCGCTGCTAGAACGGGTTGTCGCGGCGATGGATACCGAACGCCGCCCGTTCGCGCTGGTCATGCGCAAGGGCAGTGTTACGCCGCAAACCTTGCAGTCGACGCCACTGGCCCGCCCGCCTGAACCACGAATGATTAACTGTCCGGCGCCGATGGCGCAGCGCGCAGATATGTTGCGTGCCGTCCAGACTAGCGTCGCTGACACCGATATTATTATCGCGACTACCGGGTATACCGGTCGTGAGCTTTACGCGCTCGATGATCGCCCGAGCCAGTTGTACATGGTCGGCTCAATGGGCTGTGCTGTCAGTCTCGGTCTGGGGCTTGCGCTCGCCTGTCCGGATCGGCGTGTCATCGTGCTGGATGGGGACGGTGCGTTGCTGATGCGCCTGGGCGTGCTTGCGATGCTTGGCCATGAGCGCCCGCCCAATCTCGTGCATATCCTGCTCGACAATAGCATCCATGAATCGACGGGCGGGCAGACGACACTGTCGGCGACCGTCGATTTTTGTGCGCTGGCTGCTGCGTGCGGCTATCCATCTGTCGTCACGGCGGCGGGAGCGGATGACCTTGGCGTGCAATTGAGTACGGCGAGCGGGCAACTCACGTTCATCTATGCGCCAACGCTGCCCGGTGTGCCGGATGGCTTGCCGCGTCCGACCATGGCGCCGGCCGAGGTAGCCGACCGATTACGCACTCATATTACCGGGAGGCCGATGTAGTGACGGCGAAGCGAAATATTCTGTTGAACCCGGGCCCGGTTACGCTGACGGACCGGGTGCGCAATTCGTTAATCCGCGATGACTGGTGTCACCGTGAACCCGAGTTTGCCGTACTGACACGTGAGATTAACGCCGAACTGGTGCGCGTCTATCCCGATATGGAGGCTGATTATTCCGCCGTCATGATGACCGGTTCGGGCACCAGCGCGGTCGAAGCGATGCTGGCGAGTTTTGCCCCGGATACCGGCGGTACACTGGTACTCTCCAACGGCGTATACGGCGAGCGCATGGCAAATATCCTGGCCGTGCATCGCAAGCCGTACCACTTGTCGCAGGCGCAATGGACGGCACCGGTCGACATCAACGCGGCAATCCGCATTCTGGACGAGCATCCCGAGATCACGCATGTCACGACCGTGCATCATGAGACGACGACCGGTCGACTGAATGACCTGGATGCCATCGGCGCGTTGTGCAAAGAACGGGATTTGCCGCTGCTGCTCGACGGTGTCAGTAGTTTCGCTGCCGAAGCAATCGAGACCGAAGCATGGAACCTGGCGGCCGTGGCTGCGACGGCGACCAAGTGTCTGCACGGCGCTTCCGGATTGTCATTCGTTATTGCGCACAACACCATGTGGTCCGGCGCGCAGGTCGACGCCGGCAGTGTCTACCTGAACCTGCACGCCTATTACGCGGGTCAGCATGGCGACGGGTACTCGCCGTTTACGCAGGCGGTGCAGGCGGCATTCGCATTGCGCGAGGCGCTGGACGAGTTACGTGAAGAAGGCGGCTGGGCGGAGCGGCGCCGGATTTACCGGCAGCGCGCCACCAGAATTGCTGCAGAATTGACTTCATTAAGTATTCCTATGCTACTGAATAAAAAGGATTATTCTTGCGTGCTTCGTTCCTACCTGTTGCCCGATGGTTGTGACTATAACCAGGCCCATGATGCGTTCAGGCAGGCAGGATTTGTGATCTATTCCGGGCAGGGACAGTTCGAGGAAAATGTATTTCGGATCGCGAACATGGGTGCGATCGATGCGGAAGATCTTGACGCGCTCGCGGCTGCATTCGCCGAAATCTTCGGACCATACACATGATCCGGACTGCCGTGATCCTGGCCGCCGGCATGGGTACGCGCCTGCGCGGCGAGGTAGAGGATTACCCCAAAGGTTTTCTGCGTCTCGGTCAGCAACCGATCATCGAGGAATCGATCGAGCGACTCGGCGCGGCCGGTATCCGGGATATCGTCATCGTCACCGGACACTGCGCGGATCATTATGATCGGCTCGCGGCCCGGCAGGTCGGCCTCGTGCGTACCGTGCACAATCCTCAGTTCGCCGATTCGGGGAGCATGTATTCGCTGTATTGCGCACGCGATCTGGTCGAGGGTGATTTTCTGTTGCTCGAGTCGGACCTGATCTATGAGCAGCGCGCCCTGACCGAGTTACTGGTCGATCCGGCGCCGGACGCGATTCTCTTGTCAGGGCCGACCGCGGCTGGTGATGAGGTCTGGGTCGAAACGCGGGACGGCAGCCTCGTTGCGATGTCAAAAGATAGCGGCTCACTCGGCGGATTAGTGGCAGGGGAACTCGTCGGCATCTCGAAAATTTCCGCCGAACTGTTTGCGCTAATGCAGGAAATTGCCGGAGAGGCATTCAAGACGACGTTGCATTACGATTATGAGACTGATTGCCTCGTCGCGGCCGGCCTGCGCCGGGCGATTCATTGCCCGGTCGTGCCGGACTTAGCCTGGTCAGAAATCGATGATCCGGACCATCTGCAGCGTGCCCGCGAGCATATTTATCCGCAGATCGAGCCAGCGGGCAGAGAACGTGGTGTCGATACGAAATAACTCATAAATTATTTGTCAGTCGCGGCCGGTTCACGGAAAATCCTTATGGACGCGAGCATCCGGCTGGCTGAAGCTGACCGGTTCAAGGGAGCAACATGTCCAACAGCCAGATGATTACCATCGACGGGAACGAGGCGGTAGCAGACGTCGCGCACCGCTGTAGCGAAGTGATCGCCATATATCCGATCACACCTTCTTCCTCGATGGGTGAATACGCCGATGAATGGTCGTCGGCTGATCGTCCCAACCTGTGGGGCAGCGTCCCACAGGTGATCGAAATGCAAAGCGAGGCCGGTGCTGCCGGCGTGGTACACGGGGCCTTGCAGCGCGGCGCCCTGACCACGACATTTACTTCATCGCAGGGTTTGCTGCTGATGATCCCGAACATGTACAAGATAGCCGGTGAGCTGACGTCGACGGTTTTTCACGTGGCCGCTCGTTCGCTCGCCAGCCATGCGTTGTCGATTTTCTGCGACCATAGCGATGTCATGGCCTGCCGGGGTACCGGATTTGCCATGCTGTCGTCCAATTCGGTGCAGGAGGCCCAGGACTTTGCCGTGATCGCTCAGGCCGTCGCACTGCAATCTCGCGTACCGATGCTGCATTTTTTTGACGGCTTCCGTACTTCGCATGAAGTCGCAAAGATCCATCCGCTGACAGATGACGACATTCGGCAGATGATTCGTGACGACCTCGTGCGTGCGCACCGCGAACGCGGCCTGTCGCCGGATCGGCCGGTCATGCGCGGTACCGCGCAAAATCCGGATGTATTCTTTCAGGCTCGCGAAGCCATCAATCCCTGGTACGCGAAGATACCCGGCATCGTTATCGAGACGATGCAGCATTTTTCGGACGTGACGGGCCGGCACTATGAGCCGTATCAGTATGTCGGCGCCTCCGATGCCGAGCGCGTGCTGGTCATAATGGGGTCGGGCGCGGAAGCGGCCGAGGAGACGGTCGATCATTTGATTATGCAGGGTGAGGCCGTCGGCCTGCTCAAGGTGCGCCTGTTTCGCCCGTTCGATACCGAACTGCTGGTCGCCGCGTTGCCGCCTTCCGTGCAGCGACTCGCCGTATTGGATCGATGCAAGGATCCCGGGGCCGGCGGTGAGCCGTTGTACAAGGATGTAGTCACCGCGCTGGCCGAGCATGTGTCCGGTGGTGGTGACCGGTTCAAGGTAGCACCGCGAGTGCTGGGCGGACGATACGGTCTGTCGTCCAAGGAGTTCACGCCGGGCATGATCAAGGCAGTGTTCGACGAACTGACGCGCGAGAAACCAAAAACTCATTTCACCATCGGCATCAACGATGATGTGAGTCACACCAGCCTTGACTGGGATCCGGGTTTTCAAACCGATGCCGACCAGCACGCTCGCCACGCGGTGTTCTACGGTTTGGGCAGTGACGGTACGGTCAGTGCGAACCGCAACTCGATCAAGATCATCGGCGCGGAAACCGATCTGTACGCGCAAGGTCATTTCGTCTTCGATTCGAAAAAGGCCGGCGCGGTGACCGTATCGCATCTGCGTTTCGGGCCGCGCCCGATCAGTGCGACTTACCTGATCGGTGATGGTCAGGCGGAGTTCGTCGGCTGTCATCAGGCGGCGTTTGTGCAGCGCTATGACATGCTGGACAAGGCGGGCGAGGGCGCCGTGTTTCTGCTCAATACGCCATGGCCGGCCGGCGAGGTCTGGGATCGGCTGCCCCGATCCATGCAGACGCGGATCATCGACAAGCAGTTACAGGTCTGGGTCATCGATGCCTATCGGCTGGCCGCCGAGAGCGGGCTAGGCCGGCGGATCAACACCATCATGCAGACCTGTTTCTTTGCGCTGGCTGACCTGATTCCAAAAGATGCGGCGGCGGAGAAAATAAAAGAATCGGTTGCGGCAACGTATCGTGCCAAGGGCGGCAGTATTGTTGATGCCAATTACCTGGCCATCGACGGGGCCTTGGACCGGCTCGAGCAAATCGAGGTGCCCGCACAGGTCGATGCGACACAGGATCGGCCGCCGGCTGTTTCGCCGCAGGCGCCGCGCTTCGTGCGCGAGGTGACCGGGGCGATGATCGCCGGGCGGGGCGACGACCTTTCGGTGAGTCAAATGCCGGTCGACGGAACGTGGCCCGTGGGCACGGCCCAGTACGAGAAGCGCAAGCTGGCGCTGGAAATTCCTATCCTCGAGCCGGACCTGTGCATCGGTTGCGGCAAGTGTGCGTTTGTTTGTCCACATACTGCGATTCGCAGCAAGGTGTTTCATGAGGATGCCCTGGAAAATGCGCCGGATACGTTCAAGTGGTTACCGACGACGGGCAATGAATTCGAAGAGGGGCTCGGTGTCACGTTCCAGGTGTCACCGCAGGACTGCACGGGTTGCACGCTGTGCGTGGAAGTCTGTCCGGCCCGCGACAAGAGTAATCTGAGCCGCAAGGCGCTGAATATGCATCCGATCGAGCCCCTGCTGGAGGAGGAAGACAAGCATTGGGAATTCTTCCGCAACATCCCCGAATACGACCGGAAGAAAATCCGCTGGACGACGATCAAAGGTTCGATGCTGGCCCAGCCGCTCTTCGAGTTTTCCGGTGCGTGTGTCGGCTGCGGCGAAACGCCGTATATCAAGCTGGCTACACAGTTGTTCGGCGATCGCATGGTGATTGCAAATGCAACCGGTTGTTCGTCGATCTACGGCGGGAATCTGCCGACCTCACCGTATACTGCGAACAGCGACGGGCGGGGGCCGGTCTGGAGCAACTCGCTGTTTGAGGATAACGCCGAGTTCGGTCTAGGCATCCGCATTGCGCTGGATGAACAGCGCAACCATGCCCGCGTATTACTGCGGGAACTGCGTGACGACATCGGTGGCGAGATCACCGACAGTATTCTGGATGCGACTCAGGAAGATGAAGCGGAAATTTACGAGCAACGTCAGCGTGTCGATCAGTTGCTCGGGATTCTCGATGACCTCGACAGCGAGGCGGCAAGAAACCTGCGCAGCGTTGCCGAAACGCTGACCGCAAAAAGCGTGTGGCTGGTCGGCGGGGACGGTTGGGCCTATGACATCGGCTTCGGCGGCCTGGATCACGTGCTGGCGAGTGGGCCGGATGTCAACGTGCTGGTGCTCGATACGGAAGTCTATTCCAACACCGGCGGGCAAATGTCGAAGGCGACACCGCGAGGTGCAGTGGCGAAGTTTTCCGCCAGTGGTAAATCGGTCGGCAAGAAAGACCTGGCGATGATTGCGATGGCCTATGAACATGTCTACGTTGCACACGTGGCCTTCGGCGCAAAAGACGTCCAGACACTACGCGCGTTCCGTGAAGCCGAGTCCTATCATGGACCTTCGTTGATCATCGCCTACAGCCCGTGCATTGCGCATGGTGTTGACCTGCATCGCAATCTCGAACAGCAGAATCTTGCCGTAGCCAGCGGTCACTGGCCGCTGTTCCGATACGATCCACGGCGGGCTGCAGAGGGCAAAAATCCGCTGCAGCTCGATTCGAAGAAGCCGAGCATACCGTTCAAGGAATTTGCCGAGACGGAGATGCGCTTCGCGCTGCTTGCCCGGACCCATCCGGATATCGCCGAGGAACTGTTCGACAAGGCCCAGCAGGAGGTCGACGAACGTTATCATCACTATGAACAACTCGCCGCACTCGAGTACACATCATGAGCATTGATATCAGCACCCGTTACCTGGGCATGGACCTGAAAAATCCGTTCGTGCCGTCGTCTTCACCATTGTCGAAGGACCTGGGCACGGCCCGGAAACTCGAAGATCATGGCGCCGCCGCGCTGGTCATGTACTCGTTGTTCGAGGAGCAGATCGAGCAGGACGAGGCGCGCGCCCAGCAACTCGCGCACCATCAGGACATCGGTCATGGTGAGGCGTCGAGCTACCTGCCGGTACATGGCGAGTATCCGAGTTACCGGGATGAGTATCTGGAGCAGCTGCGCCGGCTCAAGGAGTCGCTGGACATCCCGGTGATTGCGAGTCTGAACGGCATCAGTCTCGGTGGCTGGGTGCGCCATGCAAAAGCCATAGAAGAGGCCGGTGCGAATGCGCTGGAGCTGAATATCTACCACATTGCCGCCGACACTACGGAGAGCGGGCAGACACTTGAGCAAAGATTTATCAGTATCCTCGAGGAGTTGCGTGGCGAGATCAGCCTGCCGATCGGCGTGAAACTTTCGCCGTATTTTTCCGCGGTCGGGAACCTGGCTCAACAGATCGAGGAGGCCGGTGCGGCGGGTGTCGCCCTGTTTAATCGTTTCTATCAGCCGGATATCGATCTGAGCCAGCTGGATATCTCGCAGACGTTGAACCTGTCCAGTTCCGCCGATGCGCTGCTCGCCATGCGCTGGATCGCTATCCTGCACGGGCGTGTGCAGCTGTCTCTGGCGGCGACCGGTGGCATACATACGGCGGAAGATGCGATCAAGCTGTTCCTGTGCGGCGCTGACGTGACTTATCTGTGCAGCGTTCTGCTGAAGGGCGGACCGACCCGGCTGGAAGAGATTAATGCCGGCGTCCGGCAGTGGTTGGAGGACAACGAATATGAATCGCTGGCCCAGCTTAAGGGCAGCATGAGCCAGATACATTGCACGGACCCGGTGGCCTTCGAGCGGGGCAACTACATCAAGCTGCTGGGCAGTTATAAGCTGCCGTCTTCTATCTGGCGATAATTTGTTTTAATGGCTTAGTTCAACACTGCAGCGATCTCTTCCAGAACAGCAGGGTCTTCGATGGTCGGCGGGATATTGAACGGTTTGCCGTCAGCGATCTTGCGCATCGTTCTCCTGAGAATTTTTCCGGAACGGGTCTTGGGTAGCCGCTTCACAATCAGGATGTCACGCGGCCTGGCAATGGGGCTGACCTGCGATCGAACCGCATCAGTCAACGCTTTCTTTAGTTCGGTTTCGTCTGCTTCCACGCCGGCATTCAGGACGACAAAACCCAGCGGCATCTCACCCTTCATCCGATCTTCCACGCCGATCACGGCGCATTCGGCGACATCGGGGTGGGTGGCAAGCGCTTCCTCGAGTGCGCCGGTGGACAAGCGGTGGCCGGCGACATTGATGACATCGTCGATACGACTCATGACCCACAGGTAACCCTGTTCATCGATGGCCCCGGCATCGCCGGTCAGATAGTAGCCCTCGAACTGCGACAAGTAGGCTTCGTGAAAACGCTGCTGGTTGCCCCATAGCGTTGACAGGTTGCCGGGCGGTAACGGCAGTCGGACGACGATGTTGCCGAATTCATCGTGCGGCAATTCCCGGCCCTCGTCATCGAGTACGCAAATATCGTAGCCGGGCATGGCCACGGCCGGCGATCCCGCCTTTACTTCCAGTGGCTCTATACCCATCGGATTGGCTGCCATGGGCCAGCCACTTTCCGTTTGCCACCAATGATCTATGACAGGTATTTCAAGTTGTTTCTCTGCCCAGTGCAGGGTGGCGGGATCACATCGTTCGCCGGCCAGGAACAGAGTTGCCAGGCTGGCAATGTCGTATTTGTGCAGTAACGCACCGTCCGGGTCTTCACGCCGGATCGCGCGAAATGCCGTCGGCGCCGTGAACAGGCAGTTGACCCGATGCTGCTCGATGACGCGCCAGAATGCGCCGGCGTCCGGCGTGCCGACCGGTTTGCCTTCGAACAGAACAGTCGTGCAGCCATGCAGCAGGGGTCCGTAAACGATATACGAGTGACCGACGACCCAGCCGATATCCGATGCCGCCCAATACACGTCGCCGGGTTGCACGTTGTAGATATGCTGCATGCTCCACTTGAGTGCGACGGCATGTCCGCCGGTGGGACACACCACACCTTTGGGCTGGCCCGTCGTCCCGGACGTGTAAAGGATATACAGTGGGTCGGTGGCCGCCACCGGAACGCAATCAACCGGCTTCACATCTTTGATGGCGTCTGTCCACAGCACGGCGGCGGCAGGCAGATTCTTGGCCGGCAACTGCGGCCTGGAAACCAGGATGCGCGGCAGTTCCGTAGCGTCGGCCAGTTCCAGCGCCTCTTCAAGCAGAGGCAGGTAGGGAATCACGCGGCTGCCTTCGATGCCGCAACTGGCGCTGACCACCAGCTTCGCATCGGCATCCTTGATCCGCGTGGCCAGTTCGCGTGCAGCAAAGCCACCAAAAACCACGGAGTGGATGGCGCCGAGCCTGGCGCAGGCCAGCATCGCGATCAGCGTCTCGGGAATCATCGGCATGTAAATGACGACCCGGTCGCCTTTGTCCACGCCATACCGGCGCAAAGCGCCGGCAAATACGGCAACCTGGTCCCGTAACTCGTTATAGCTGAACTTTCTGACCTGATCGGTGACCGGGCTATCGTGGATCAGCGCGGTTTGTTCGCCTCGCCCCGTTTCGCAATGGCGGTCCAGCGCGTTATAGCAAGTATTGAGCTCACCGCCCGAGAACCACTGGTAATAAGGTGCCTGTTTGTCATCCAGAACCTTGTCCCAGGGTTTTGTCCAGACCAGTTCGGCGGCGGCGTCTCCCCAGAATCGTTCGGGGTCTGCCAGTGATTGTCGGTAGATTGTGCGATAGTCCATGCGCCGGGGTCCTTTTCCATTGTTCGGTTTCGTGGTATCAAACGGCAATGGATTCTACGCGAATACAGGCATTCATCGAGCAGTGGCACCGGATCTTCGAGCAGAACGATCCCGCTTTGATCCTGCCGTTGTTCGATGACGAGATTGAGTTTTTCTCGCCGGCCATTTTCGCACCGAAGCGTGGCAAGGCGGCCGTGTTCGAACTGCTCAGTGTCGTATTCGACATTTTCGAAGGTTACCGAGTGACCGATACCTGGACGAAAGGTGACGAAGTCATGTTCGAGTTCGAAGTGCGGGTAGGGAAATATACGCTGCAGGGTATCGATCGTTTTCGGCTCAATGCTGACGGCAAGGTTGTGCAGATGAAGGTCTGGATTCGCCCGTTGAGCGGGTTGAAGGAACTGGCGCGCACCGTTACAAAACAGGGACTTGAGCAGCATCTCGCCAGCCAGGGCGCCATCAGAAAAACTGTTGATCGTGCACGGGCTCGGGCAGCCGTTTTAAAAAAGGCGGTCGAGGAAGGGTTTAGATAACCTTGAGGCGATATAGGGCTGCGGTGGAAAAAAATTGTCGCAGTCGTTGTAGAATAGCGCGCTATATTTATCGGGACTCGAACATGACACATAGCCAACGCAAACCTGTCGGTCGGTGGACACCGGTCATGGCCGCCCTGTTTCTGGTCATGCTCGCCGAGCCGGCGTGGGCATACCTGGATCCGGGCACGGGCAGCATGATTATTTCGGCGATCGTCGGTTTGTTTGCGACAGTCGGGCTTGCGGTCAAGACATACTGGTACAAGATAAAGGCTTTTTTCCGCAAGGATGAGGCAGAATCGCCTGCCGGCAGCGAGGCCACTATTGCTTCCCGAAGTGATCCGGAGAGCCCGGCGGACCATTGAGTGCGATCGGTCGTTTCGTCTCGAACTGGCGGCAGGTTCGAGCGTTCAGGAAACTTCCGCGTGGCGAGCGACAAATAGTCGTCTTTTCCGAGAGCGCGCAGGACTGGCACCATCACGCGACGACTATTGATGAATTAACCGGCCGTCTTGGCCGGTCGATTTGCTATGTCGCTTCCGATCCGAGCGATCCGGGCCTGCACCAGGACAACCCGAAGATTCGCCCGTTTTGCATCGGTGATGGATTTTTTCGCATCCTGTTTTTCCAGACGCTGCGGGCTGACATCATGGTCACGCAGTTGCTGGATCTCGGTAATCTGGATCTGAAACGTTCCGTGCATCCGGTGCACTATGTTTATATGTTTCATTCACTGATCAGCACGCATATGGCCGATCATGAGAATTCCTTCGATCATTACGACACGATCCTGTGCGCCGGTCCCTTCCAGGAGGCCGAGATACGCAAGCGCGAAACAATGCAGGGATTACCGCGGAAACGACTGGTGCCGCATGGCTATTATCGGCTCGAGCAACTGCTGGCCGAGCGCCGGGATGCGCCGCCCCTCGGCGAGCCGCCGGAGATTCACGTGCTGCTTGCGCCGTCGTGGGGCGAGCGCACGATCCTGAATCTGTTCGGTCTGGAACTGACCGGAATCCTGCTCGATGCCGGTTTTACGCTGACATTGCGACCGCATTTCCAGACCCGCTGGAAAACACCCGAGGTCCTCGATGCGGTCATCGACCGGTACGGCGATCATCCGAAGTTTCGGCTGATCGAGCAGATGGGGGAGAGTGACTCTTTGTATGACTCGCACATCATGATTACCGACTGGTCCGGCGCCGGCATGGATTACGGGCTCGGGCTCGAGAAGCCGGTGTTGTACATCGATGTGCCACCGAAGTCGCGTAACGACACGTGGCGTGAACTTGGTCTGGAGCCGTTTGAAATGTCAGTAAGGGCAAAGATCGGTGCCGTTGTTACCACGGATCGTCTCGATGTCGTGCCCGGTGAGATCCGCCGGCTGCTGGCCGACCCGGAGCGGTTTCGTGAACAGATCGCAGCCGTACGCGACGATTGCGTCTTCAACCTGGGTTCGAGTTCGGCGGCAGCCGCCGACGCGATCGCCGCCATAGCCGACGAATTGTCCACCGAACCGACCGGTACATGACGGCATGACCGATGTGCAACCTACCCGCCGTCGTTTGTTCCGCTGGATCGGATGGTTTGGTGTCGTCAACGCCGTGTTGTTTGCGCTCGTCGCACAGCGTTACCTGTGGATTTATCACTTTCCGAATGACGGTCCCGGCATCGTCTATGTGGCGCTGACATTCACTGGACACCTGGCGTTGCTGTCGGTCGTGCCGATGTTTATCGTGCTGATGCCCGTCGTCGTTTTGTTGCGCTCACGGTTTCTTGTGCTGGCGCTCGGCGTCATCATTACAGCGAGCGGATTAAGCCTGCTGTTTCTCGACACGAGCGTATTTGCCCAACACCGTTTTCATCTCAGTGCATTAACTGCCAGCCTGTTCGAAATATCGACCTGGGTGTTCGTTGGTATTCTGTTCGTTATTTTCGTTGCCTTCGAGGCGATGCTGGCCGGTATTATCTGGCGCAACTTCGCGCTTGCCGATGGCCCGAAACACGGTCGGATGGTCGCCCTCGTGTTGGTGGGCTGCTGGCTTGGCAGCCAGGCCATGCATATATGGGGCGATGCGGTCGGGCATACGCCGGTCACGCAGTTCACGCGTTTCATGCCGTTGTACTACCCGATTCACGCCAAACGGGATCTGGCACGACTCGGTTGGGTCGACCCGGAAAAAGTACGCCAGCAGCGCCTGTTGCGCGGCAGTCTCGGCTCGGCCGACGGGCAATTACAATATCCGCTTAATCCCCTGAATTGCACGGCGGCTGATGCCGACCTGCCCAATATCATCGTCATCCTGATCGATGCGCTACGGCCTGACGCCATCGATCCGGAGTTGACACCGTCGCTCGCCGCGTTTCGCACCGACGCCTTGCGCTTCAACCAGCAGTACAGCGGCGGTAATTCGTCCCGGATGGGCCTGTTCTCGATGTTTTACAGCCTGCCGAGCACTTACTGGCAGGCCTTCTACGACGTGCAGCGCGCGCCGGTCCTGATGGACGAGATCAGGACGCGTCGATATGACGTCGGCCTGTTCAGCGCGGTCGGCTTCGGCAGTCCGGCGTTGATCGATCGGACGGCATTTGCGGGCTGGCCGGATCTGGCGGATAAGCAGGAAGATTTGTCTGCTGTCGACCGAAACAAGGCGACCACTTCCAACTGGTTGCAGTGGCTGGATCAACAGTCCGGTGACAGGCCGATATTTGGATTCGTTTATTACGACCCGCCGGCGGGGGAGATGACAACGGACCCGAGCGAACCGTTGCCAATGGATGATCGTTTCGCGCACGACGACAAGGCACGTAAACTCTGGCGACAATACCGGCTGGCAGTTCGACTGCTTGACGGTGAAGTGCAGGCCGTGCTCGATTCATTGCGTGAGCGCAAAATGATCGACGAGTCGATTGTTATCGTTACGAGCGACCACGGTTACGAGTTCGACGATAACGGTCTTGGCTATTTCGGGCACGCGAGTAATTTCAGTCGTGTTCAGTTGCGTTCCACATTGATGATGCGCTGGCCAGGGAAGCCGGCAGGTGTGATCGATTATCGGACGACGCATCATGATTTGCCGGTCACGTTGCTCGAGGATGTATTTGGTTGCCGGAATCCACCGACGGATTACAGCGTCGGACGCAACCTGTTTTTCGGAGAATCATGGGACTGGATGATGGCCGGCAGTTATACGGATCACGCGATCGTCGAGCCGGAACGTGTCATCGTGTCACACCCGGGCGGGTTTGTAGAAGTTCTGGGCAGCGACTATCAGCCGGCGCAGAACACCACGCTGAATCCACAGTTGATTCAGGATTCGCTGGAGGCGCAGCGCCGGTTCCTGAAATGATGCAGCCGAGGTTTTTATCTCTTTCAGGGTTGATCCAGTCGGGGTTTCTCCTGGCATGGCTATCATGGTCGGTATCGATCGTGCAGGCAGAGCCGGCAGTCAGCGCTGACATGGGCAAGTTATCCGGTAGTCTGCCGGTCTTGTTCGATGGCGGCGTACGGTTTCGCTGGCGTGTACCCGGAGACGATGCGGCAACCGCCCGTTTGCAGGATCATGCCCGTGAAATCGACATGGCGACCGATGGCGTCGTGGTTGAGATAAGCGTCACCGTTCCGGACGGTGCGGCCCTTGAGTTAGTGGCTGATGCCGCTTTTATTCCGGAACCATTGCCGGGTTTTGGCGCCGTCTACGGCGATGTCTGGCCGGTTGCAGTCGATGGTGACGGCCAGCAATCGCTCGAAGATGGCGAGGTCGAATTCCGGGAGCGGTGGATCGGGCTTCGCAATCGATTTCATGCCGTTGTGCTGTCCGATATCACGGCCGCACGAGTTGTTGTCGACACAGAGCGCGAGAATGAACCGCGTTTGTTGATCATGCCCGCGTCGGGCAAGTCGAGACTCTCATTCCGGCTGTATAAGGGACCCGTCGAGCAACGTGCGCTGCGAACAGCCGACCCGGTGCTGACCAAGATGTTATTTGCCGCGTTATGGAATTGGTTGCGCTGGCTATGTTTTGGCATGTTATGGCTGTTGATGACGATTGATGGTGTCGTCGGCAACATCGGGCTGTCGATTATTGCGTTGTCGGTCGCCGTCAAGATACTGATGACGCCGTTGACGAAGGCGGCCGACCGGTTGCAGACGTCGGTCAATGAGAAGTCCGCGTTGCTGCATCCGGAGATCGCTGCGGTCAAGCGCGATCACAAGGGAGAGGAGGCGCATCACCGGATATTGGCCATTTACAAAAAGCACGAAGTGCATCCGCTCTATACAATGAAAAGCCTGGCCGGATTCCTGATACAGATACCGGTGTTCATCGCCGCATTCGATATGCTCGGCGAGAACATCGCACTGCACGAGGCATCGTTTCTCTGGATTGCCGATCTCGCCAAGCCCGACCAGTGGCTTGCGCTGCCGATTACTCTGCCATTTTTCGGCAGTCACCTGAACCTGCTGCCCTGCCTGATGACGGTATTTACGTTGCTGACATCATGGCTGCAACAGGAAGACGCGTTGACACCCGAATTGAATCACCAGCAGCGCACGCGGTTGTTCTGGATGGCGGGCGCGTTCTTTCTGCTGTTCTATACATTTCCGGCCGGCATGGTGTTGTATTGGACGACGAATAACGTTCTGGCTTTGCTTAAGTTGGTTCCGGGAATGCTGGGTAAATCGATGAAAAATTTGTAGATCGGTATCTTGCCGCGATTCATGCTCTTTCCCTGACCGGTTTTTTTCTCCGTTGACCCCTCTGAAACGCCGCTGCCATAAACTGGTACCAGCTTATAGGGCTCTG
>CAZVQW010000019.1:0-11481 GCA_964629475.1 uncultured Chromatiaceae bacterium
ACCGTCTCTTAAACAATCAGGCTATTTATTCCAACTTGGGCTGACGGGGTACACCTTTATGTAATTACGCTTGGTTATAGAAATAAAATTCTTAAGTATCTTTGTTTTGGATTTTGCCCTCAGAATTGATTTCTTGTCAGCGAACAAGATCGGATGTCCGTTTTTGACTTCAATTTGTCGAGGATCTATCGGCGAATTAGCTTGTGCTATCCCTGATGTGATGAAGATAGAAATCAATAAGATATGTACAAGATATTGGATACAATCAGATTTTCGTAATTTAGGAAAATATTTTCTCGTGCTTTGCTTAATTGATTTTTGTACTTTTTCTAAAGGAAAAAATTTTCTTTCTGATGGTAATTTCATAACAAGAAGAGAGGAAGTACTTAAGCTATACAGTTTGTAAATTAAAGAATTCAGCGAAAGGTATAGAGTGAGAAATATAGCTCAGTACATGAGAAAACAATTACAAATGAAGCTATTAGAATTGAAAGTAGATAAATTGGTTTGTTTGTTGCATGAAAAGCCTGCCAGTTGTTTCCAAATCCATCGATTTCTGGATCAAAGCTGGCAGATGAAGCAGCGAGAAGAGAGAACAGAACAATTCCAACTATTAGCGCAATTATGGAAGAGTAGTTGTGCAATTAATTTGCTCGCTTTATTTGTATTGCAAGGGAAGGTCTTATGAGCCTAGTGCGGTATAAAATCAGTTAGCTAAGTAATTTGCAAACTAATGTGAGAATTTAGCAGTTAACTTGTATGATCCATTGGGGTATAGGGAAATTAATCAGGTCTGGGGTGTAGTATTGGTGCGCAGATATCGGGTTGATTAGCATGTCATTTTATTTGGGGTCATATTAAGCTTTCATGCTGATAAAGCTTCTATATGCGAAAAATATATGTAGGCGAGCCAATGAATTTTCCAATACAAATGGGTTAGCATGTCATGCTGCTAACGTGGAATTAGGGTCATGGCCGATCATTCAGAAAATCTTCAAGGCAACTCTGCTTTACATAATTTCATGCTTTATGTCTGCATGATACTGATATCTATTGTTGCCGTTTTGGTTCTTGGCGAAATCGTAGTGCGTGCTATCGCGCCCCAATCGATCATACCGCGATTTGTGGAGAGTGCTCCGTACGGTATACGAAAGGTGCTTGGAAATGTCAATGCGCAGCACATTACTCCAGAATATCGTTATACGTACACATCCAATTCCATGGGGTTCAGAGGGAGCAGTGAATATTCACTGAGGGCGGATAAGAATGTTTATCGTATCGTTATACAGGGTGATTCAGTCACTCTTGGTCATGGTGTTGGAGACAGAGAGACATATTCATACTTTCTTGAAGAGAAGTTTAGCCTCATAGGTTTGAAGGTTGAAGTATTGAACTTGGGTGTATCAGGTTTTGGTACTGCTGAAGAAATTATTCAGTATGAAAATGTAGCAATCAATTATTCTCCCGATCTTGTAATTCTTGGTTACTTTCAGAATGATGATATGAATAATCATGTTTCACAGTTATACGGGTTATCTGATGGGGAGTTGATTCGGATATCTTCATCATTCCAACCTGGTCTTTATATGCGAGATAGAATCTACAAGATACCCTTCTATTCCTTTCTCTCGCAAAAATCACATTTATTCACATTTATAAGAACGCAGGCAAGCGCATTAATAATAAATAGTCTTAAGGAGCAGAATTTTTCGGGTATCGAGAGAAAGACTAACGAAGGTGCGACTGAGCAGGCCAGTGAGTTAACCCGTCGTTTGCTGCAGAAATATGCGCATACCGTTACTTCATCAGGATCAGATTTGATTATTCTGGATATAACAGACAAAAATATGAGAACAGATTTTCCAGTTGATGTTGATTTCGGAAATCGCGTAAAGACCATTGCAACAAAGCCAACATTTTCTGAGAATCAGAATGAAACAGAACGTCTTTTCTATGAAGTGGATGCACATCCGACGGTGGCAGGGCATCAGCTAATCGCGCAAGTACTTTATGAATATATTTTAGCTGAGGCTTTTCCGGATGATATGGGAAATGCAGAGAGCAGTATTTTTTCTAGTGCAGATGAAGCGCCAGCTTTGTAGCTGATGTCTTGAGTGTCGATAGAGCAAGGTCTCGGTGTGTAGCAGATCCTATCATTATCTACGTTTTTATCTTCGCGTCCTCGACTAATTTGGTTGGCAAGTAAGTTTACAATAGTGTTCATTGTTACTTCAGGCGGTATTTGCTTTGAACCACTCGTAGGTTTGCGCTATTCCATCGTGTAGGTTGACGCGAGCCTTCCAGCCAAGGTCAGAAAGTCGGTTTACATTGAGTAGTTTGCGGGGAGCTCCGTCAGGATAATTTAAATTTAATCTCAGCCTTCCATTAAAGCCAACGATATCTTTTATTATTTCTGCAAGTTCCTTGATAGTCACATCGGTACCGGTGCCTACATTTAAGTGTGACACCATCGCTTCCGTATGCTGTAAATACTCATCCTGTGGTATGGTGAGTGTGAACAAACTTGCATCTGCCAAATCATCGACGTGGAGAAACTCGCGGCGTGGCGTGCCCGAGCCCCAGACCTCGACACTGGCAGCATCATTCTTCTTTGCTTCGTGGAATTTACTGATAAGAGCAGGCAGCACGTGACTTGTCTCAAGATCGAAGTTGTCATTCGCGCCATACAGATTGGTCGGCATGATGCTTCGATAGTCGGTACCGTATTGCCGATTGTAGGACTCACATAATTTGATGCCCGTAATTTTCGCAATGGCATAAGGTTCGTTGGTCGGCTCCAGTGTTCCTGTCAGCAGACTTGATTCAGCCATCGGCTGTTCTGCGAGCCGTGGGTAAATGCATGAACTGCCCAGGAACAGAAGGCGGGTTACATTACAGCGATGTGCTGCATCGATGGTATTGGCCGCAATCATCGTATTTTCATAGATGAACTGCGCCGGGTATGTCTTGTTAGCGAGAATACCGCCGACCCGGGCGGCCGCCAGGATCACGTAGTCCGGCTTTTCGGTCGCCATGAACTCATCGACGTCCGCCTGCTTGGTCAGGTCCAGTTCTCTGCAGGTCCTGAGAAGCAGGTTTTTGCAACCGGCATCCTCCAGGCGTCGAACGATGGCCGAACCGACCATACCCCGGTGCCCCGCGACGAATATCTTCCCTGCCCGCAGTTTTTCAAGCTCAACGGGATCGGGGTTATTCATGGTGATTAAAGACCTGGAAGCCCTTTCTGGAAACGAGCGCGTCGCGCCGGGCAGTCTCGAGGTCGCTTTCGACCATTCCCTTCACCAGTTCATCGAAACTGATTTTTGGTTGCCAGCCAAGTTGGCTTTTTGCCTTGGTTGGGTCACCTAGAAGCGTTTCTACTTCCGTTGGTCGGAAGTATCGTGAATCTACCCGCACGATCACATCGCCGATATCGGGGCCTTCGCCGTCAGCATTTTCGACGACGCGACCGATCTCATCCGTGGCCGAGCCCTCCCATTCGATGCGAATACCCAGCGCTGCCGCAGCGCGTTCGACGAATTCACGAACGGAATATTGTTCACCCGTCGCGATCACATAGTCATCAGGATCGTCCTGTTGCAGGACCAGCCATTGCGCCTCGACATAGTCTTTGGCGTGGCCCCAGTCGCGCTTGGCATCCATGTTGCCGAGATACGTGCAATCCTGTAGCCCGGTCTTGATCCGTGCAAGCGCTCGGGTGATCTTGCGCGTCACGAATGTTTCACCGCGATTGGGTGATTCATGGTTAAACAGTATTCCGTTACAACCATAGATGCCATAGGCCTCACGATAGTTCACGGTAATCCAGTAGGCATACAGTTTTGCCGCAGCGTATGGAGATCGCGGGTAAAAGGGTGTCGTTTCCTTCTGCGGAATTTCCTGCACGAGGCCGTACAGCTCAGATGTCGAGGCCTGATAGAAGCGTGTCTTGTCGACCAGATCCAATATGCGTATGGCCTCGAGTACGCGCAGTGGGCCGATTGCATCTGCATTGGCCGTGTACTCGGGTGTTTCAAATGACACGGCGACGTGGCTTTGCGCAGCCAGGTTGTAAATCTCGTCGGGTTGAACTTCCTGGACAATTCGGATCAGGTTAGTCGCATCGATCATGTCGCCGTAGTGCAGCACAAATTGCTGGTCAGCATCATGCGGGTCCCGATACAGGTGATCGATACGGTCGGTATTGAATGACGAAGCTCGTCGCTTGATGCCGTGAACTTCGTAGCCTTTTTCCAGCAGGAACTCCGCCAGATAGGCGCCATCCTGGCCCGTAACGCCGGTGATAAGTGCTCGTTTCCCCATTCGAAATTCCTCGTTGCTGAATATTGCAGCCTGTTTCCGTTTTCGTGTTTCGGCTATCCTTCGCGGAGCGATCCGCAAGTTCCAGCGCCCGGAGAATAGAGCAGGCGGCAAAACTATTCCACTGATTCTGCAGCAAAAAAAGAAGATTTTATGGAACTGGCTGGAGCCTGAAATGTGTAAAGAGGTCACAGTACAGCCAGGCCGTTTCAGGTAGACTCCATCCGGTATTGTGCGATATTGCAACAATAACATTATGTGAACTTCGTATATGACCTGTCAGGGGGCGCCCAGCAGGCTTGTCTTGCTTGTTTTGGGCATTGATTAGCAAATATAAAATTTGGTGAGTAATATGCTGTCACACGTGTCCCTGGATTAATTTAATAAAGAAACAGATGACTAAAAAAAATACTTCATATCCATTGATGCCGGTATTAATTGCCGGGGTCATTATGGTTTTCCTCGGCATAATCTTCTCCGATGGTTTCGTCTGGATGTTCGAGATGTGGGAGAAGGAGGAATATAACCATGGTTATTTAATTCCTGTCGTTGCGTTCTACCTGCTCTGGTTACGCGCTGATCGTCTGGAGAAAATGGACCTGTCCGGTTCGTGGGTTGCTCTGGTATTTGTGGCTGCTTCTCTCGGTGCTTTTGTCCTGGGTGAGCTCAGTTCTATCTATCAGATTATTCAGTATGGTTTTTTGCTGGCTTTATTTGGGATTATTTTATCAGCGATTGGATGGTCAGGATTTCGAGTTGTCTGGGTACCGTTTGTGTACCTGTTGTTCATGATTCCTTTGCCTGTGTTCGTGTATCAAGGTTTGTCCAGTGAGCTGCAGTTAATTTCTTCCCAGATAGGCGTTACCGTAATACGTTTTTTTGGTATCAGTGTTTTTCTTGAAGGTAACGTGATCGATCTTGGTGTATACCAGTTGCAGGTCGCGGAGGCCTGCAATGGATTGCGCTATCTGTTTCCGTTGATGAGTTTTGGATTCTTGTGTGCCGCAATCTACCAGGGAGCCTGGTGGCACAGGGCAATCATATTTTTGTCGACAATTCCCGTAACCATCCTGATGAATAGTTTTCGCATCGGCGTCATCGGTGTCCTTGTCGAAAATTTTGGCATTGAACAGGCTGAAGGCTTTCTCCATTATTTCGAGGGCTGGATTGTCTTCATGGCCTGTGTCGGAATTCTATTTCTCGAAATGTGGATTCTGGCAAAATTCAGTAAACGGCCGTTGATGGAAGTATTCGGGTTGGATATTCCTCCGGCAGAAACGATAAAAATGTTGTTACCGCGGGGGGGCAATGCGCAATTGGTCGCGTCAGCAGTCATTCTCGGGATCGGTGTTGTCATGGCCGTGTCAATCCAGTCTCGTGAAGTTCTGATTCCCGAGAGAGCGTCATTCAACACCTTTCCGCTGGTCATCGATTCGTGGACGGGGCGCGATAGCGTTATCGATGATCAGGCTGTCCTTGATTCATTGGCGGCTGATGATTATCTGCTTGCTGAGTACTGGAACCGTGATTTCGGCGGTGCCGTCGGTCTCTGGGTTGCTTACTACGAAGAACAGCGCAAAGGCCGTGCCGTACATTCTCCTCGAGCATGCCTGCCCGGTGGTGGCTGGCAACTTGAAACCTTCGAAGAATACACGCTGGAAGATATGGGTCCCGCCGGTGAGCCCTATGTCATTAATCGATCTGTTATTGCCAAGGGTGAGATGCGTCAGCTGGTTTATTTCTGGTTCGTCGAACGCGGCAGAATTCAGACGAATGAGTATGCTGTCAAGTGGTACATTTTCTGGGATGCGCTGACGCGCAATAGAACCGAAGGTGCGCTGGTTCGCGTCACAACCTTCGTTCCTGACATGAGTCAGATGGAGACAGCCGACCTGCGCCTTGAATCATTCGTTCGCTCGCTCAATCCAAGGTTGGCCTATCACCTACCGCAGGAGAGTGCGACATTCGAGCAGCCCAAGGTCGGGTTGATAGATGACGTAAATCCCTGATAAAGCTCCTCTGGAGTCATTTAGTCGGGTAAAGAGAAAATAGGCAGAGATTCTGGAAACGCATTAATTCCTCTTTCGAGAATGTCGCTTCGTAATTTTATTTAAGAGTCGGTATATGAATATTGTTATGTAAACTGTATCTATCTTTACAGAAAATATTGCAGCGGTGGATGCCTGAGATTTCATTGCGTAGAATCAGAACAAAAGAACATACATTTTTTACACCGCCACTAGTGTTCCTCATTCCGGAATTCCATGATAGTGAGCCCAGAGTTTCGGAAATTATTGATATGCGACAAAGCGATCATGGTGTTTTCCATAGGCTGCCACTCTGACACCAGGCCTGACAGCATGATGATCAAGGCAAAGTAACGTTAAAGTTGTGAACATTTCTCTGAAATCGATTATCGGTCCATTTGTTGCCTTTATGGGTGCCGTGCTTCTGATAATGTTGTTGAGGCCGATCGCAAATGCGGCGGGTCTTGTCGATGTTCCAAACGTGAGGAGTAGCCACAGCAAGCCAACTCCATTGGTTGGTGGGTTGGCGATTTATATTGCGGTAGCCAGCGCTTACTCAATTCCTGCAGCTATGTCCCTGTTTCCGGTTAACCGTGAAGTTGCCAGCTTTTTCGTGGCCGGTCTTGTTGTCGCCAGCGTTGGCGTGATTGATGATTATCGGCCAATGCCGTCATCGTTTCGGTTTCTCGCCCAGATAATTGCCAGCCTGATCATGATTTTCGGGGCCGGTATCGTATTGACAGATCTCGGCGGTATGATGCCATCCGGTGAAATTATCTATTTGGGCTGGATGTCCGTCCCATTTACTGTTTTCGCAACGCTCGGCGTTATCAACGCCCTGAATATGTGCGATGGTCTAGATGGGCTGAGCGGTACGATGGCATTGATATCGTTGTCCGGTTTATTGTTGGCTGCGGTATTTGGTGACGAGACGATTGCCGCCTATGTATTGATGTTGCTGGCGGCAGCCATCATCGGTTTTCTGATTTTTAATCTACGCGTACCCGGCAGAAAACAGGCGGCTGTTTTTATGGGCGATGCCGGCAGTATGTTTCTGGGGCTTGCATTGACATGGTTTGCTATCAGCTTGTCGCAGGGTGCTGATCGGGTTATTACACCCGCGTCGGCGTTGTGGTTTTTGATGTTGCCAATTTTCGATACCGTGGTGATGATCATACGGCGGGTTCGACACCGCCGCTCGCCATTTTCTCCCGATAAGGAGCATATCCACCATGTGTTCCTGCTGGCAGGATTTTCGGTCAATGAAACAGTGATAATTATGGCCGCGGCGGCGATGATCGGTGTCGGTATCGGGTTGCTGAGTCTTAATATGCATGCGCCTGAATTTTCGGTTGCAGGGTTGTTCCTGATCGCCGGCTTGCTGTACATGTGGATGATGATGCGCTCGTGGAAGCTGCTGCGCTTTATCGAGCGGTCGATCTGCAGGCGTCAGGGTGATCGACGGTCGGGCAAGGATCGACGTCAGATTCAGGATGCGACGTATACCGGCGAAGAAAGACGGTCGGGCATGGATCGTCGGCTTGATGATCGAAGAGCGGCTGTGGATGGTATGGCTCCGACGGAGGTTGATGTACCGCTTCAGCGAGAAGGTGCTGCTCCTGTGAAATGCTCCCATGACACGCCGGGTAGTTAGATTGGTCGGCAGGCTGAAGCGGAGGGTGTTGGTTGTTCATCGTTTGGTTCTGACGCCAAGAACTTCCCTTCAACAATAAATCCGACCGCACCGAGCAATAACCCGTCGAGCCAATGCATATGGCGCTCCCTGTTCTCATATGGGGACAACATTTCATGCGGCACATCTTCAGGCAGGGAACAGAGTGAGATGGGACCGTGCTTGCGTTGTTGCTCGACGAGTTTTTCAATTCTCGGATTGCTGACGAATTTTTCGTCGCCGGCGATAATAATCTGGATCGGCAGCGTCGGCGGGTGCTCTTCGTAAAATGTATCGTTGATATCTTCGATCTCCAGCAACGCAATGACGTCTTTGAGCCGGTAGTCGCAGAATCCGGCGCGGCCAGTGGCGTACCATTTTTCGCATAGATTTCGTGTGCCCATCGGTTTGACGACCATGTTGCGTAGTCCGGGAGCTTTACCGAGTGTTGCGATGAGCCCCTCGACGAATGCGCCGCCGCGTATTGCGAGCATCGGACTCAGCAACAGTTGCCGGTCATACAGGTTCGGTGCGTTCAGGCTCGCGTTCAGAGCGATTGCGCCGCCTAGTGAGAAGCCGACGACGATTTTCTCACCCGGGCTCCGGGCCATGATGTCGTTCATGCGGACGGCGAACTCGGCATAACCATTTTGCCCATCGTTTGACTTGGGCAGGCGGGACAGGACATCGTCGCCATTCGAGTCCAGTTTCATGCCATGGCCCGGATGCAATGGCAGCAGCACGTCATACCCATGCGCGGCGACTTGTGCGGCGAGGGTGAAATACTGCTGCGGGCAGCCGCTGAAACCGTGAAACATGATGACAGCACCGTGTCGTTTAACGGTTGTGGCGGCCGGAATAAGTCGTGGTACGCAATCATGTTGTAGCTCGTTGCTGTTGATTGCATTGGCGTAGGTTTCCCATGCTGTGTGAAATGCCGCCAGATCTTCAGCCTCTGCCGGAGGTGGTGAACGTAACCAGACGGGGCTGGAGCAGGCGGTAAATAACAATGCGGCTGCGACTAGTACGCCGCTGATTGCTCGTCGGTGATGGGGGTCACTGCTGCTAATGGTTTGTTTGGTCCGTATCGGGCGCAGGATGCTGTCTCAGTTGATTGTGAGTATCCATTCGTTCGTGCAGGATACGGATAACGTCGATTCCTTCGGCTATTGTGAGATAGAAGATCAAATGCTTGCCGGAGGGAAATACGCGCAGCTCCTTGTAAAGTTCATTTCGGCATTTTCCCAATCCGGGATTTTCCGCTAATTTTCCACAGGTATCGCGAATTTCTGCAATATAGCTTCGGGATTGCTGAACACCCCAGGATTGAACAGTGTAGTCCCAGATCGTGTCTAGATCCGATCGAGCTTGCGGTCGAAGCCAAAACTCAGTCACGTTTCAGTGCGCTTTCCCTGGAGCGGGTAAATTCATCAAAGTCGAAGGGTTCAGCCGGACCGCTATCAAGCCCTGCCTGGATCGCATTTTGCAATGCAGTCAGTCTGGCGTCCTGCTCTTCCAGAAGTCGCAAACCGGCGCGTATAACTTCACTGGCAGAACCGAAACGTCCTTTCGAAACCAGCTCGCGTATAAAATCCTGAAAATGATCACCTAGGGCGATGCTCGTGTTTTTGCTCATGAGGTCTACCATGAATAGAAGTACCAAAATATATTATTAATTGGTATAAGTTATTACAAGCCTGATTAACATCCCCTGGCCCTTGGGGGTGTGATAACCCGCAATTGGTTCGCGGTGCGTTTGGCGGTATCCTGCACGGCTGGTAATCGATACGGTGAGTTGAGATACCCTGAAAATAACGCATAACCTGCCGGAAAAGTAAGAGGAAAATATGAGTAATACCAATGAATTCGACCTGCTGATCAACAATGTGCGCGTCGCGCGCGCGACCGGCAATGGTCTGGAAGATGCCGATATTGCCATCAAGGACGGCAAGCTGGCCAGGATCGCACCGGGTATCGATGCCGGTAGCGCCGCGGAGGTCTACGACGGGCAGGGCCGTATCGCGTTCCCGGGTGTCGTCGATCCGCATATGCACACGGGTATCTACTCGCCACTTGAAGAAGATTCGATCACCGAGAGTCGCGCGGCCGCGATGGGTGGCGTCACGTCGAGCCTGAACTATATCCGCACCGGCGGTTATTACCTGAACAAGGGCGGCCCGTATATGGAGTTCATGCCGGAGGTACTGGAGATCTCCGACGGTCGCTTCCATGTCGATTACACGTATCACATCGCGCCGATGGACCGGCACCACATCGCCGAGATCCCGGAGTTGGTCAAGGAGTTCGGCCAGCTGTCGTACAAGATTTATATGTTTTACGGCGGCTACGGGCTGCACGGCACGGCCGGCGATCAGCACAAGTTCCTGATGATCGATAAGGATGAGAAGTACGACATCGCGCACTTCGAGTTCGTCATGCGCGGTATTCAGTCGGCGATGGAGGAGTTCCCCGAGTATGCTGATGACATGAGCCTGAGCATGCACTGCGAGACGGCCGAGATCATGGCGGCGTACACGAAGATCGTTGAGGAGGAGGGGAAGTTGAGTGGCCTGGCGGCTTATAGCGCGGCCAGACCGCCGCACTCTGAGGGCCTGGCGATCTTTATCGCTTCGTACCTCGCCAACGAGACGAACCTGCCGAACCTGAACCTGTTGCACCTGACATCGGCCAAGGCCGTGACGGCGGCTATGCAGATGCAGGCCGTGTTCCCGCATATTAATTTCCGCCGCGAGGTGACGATCGGACACCTGATGCTCGATATCGATGCGCCGACCGGCAACCTGGCTAAGGTCAACCCGCCGATCCGCCCGCGTGAGGATGTCGAGAACCTCTGGGAGAATATGCTGGCAGGTAATATCGATTGGGTCTGCTCGGATCACGCGTGTTGCAAGCACGAGAAGAAGATCGACCAGAAAGATCCCGGTAACGTCTGGCTGGCCAAGTCCGGCTTCGGCGGCACCGAGTACCTGCTGTCGGCGTTCGCCAGCGAGGGCCACAAGCGCGGGCTGTCGTATAACGACATCGCAAAAATGTCGAGCCTGGCGGCAGCACGGCGTTTCGGCCTGCACAGCAAGGGCGATCTCGTCGAGGGCCTTGACGGCGATGTCGTGCTCGTCGATCCGAACGAGACGTGGACGGTGCGCGCGCAAGATTCAGAATCGCAGCAGGGTCACACGCCGTTCGAGGGTCAGGAGTTGAATGCGCGCGTCAAGACGACATTCCTGCGCGGTCAGCGCATCTTCGATAACAACGAGATTATCGGTGAGCCGACGGGGCAGTATTTGCGCCGTCCGTATTAATTGGGGTCCACATTAATTGGGGTCAGAGTCAAATTTCATCCGAGCGACAAACTGGTAATCGAATCCGGAGGTAAGAAATTTGACTCTGACCCCAATTAATGGAATCCGGAGGTAAGAAATTTGACTCTGACCCCAATTAATG
>CAZVQW010000019.1:11581-24892 GCA_964629475.1 uncultured Chromatiaceae bacterium
GACCCCAATTAATGGAATCCGGAGGTAAGAAATTTGACTCTGACCCCAATTAATGCATCTCTATTTTTTGCGGGAATAACTGTGGGAGCGGCTTTAGCCGCGATAAATCTACGATGGTGCGTCAATCGCGGCTAAAGCCGCTCCCACACTAAAAGCCCACGCAGTTAATTTTTACCGAAACTAGTTCAAAGACCGGTAGCGGTTTGCGGCCAGGTCGGCGAGTTGGGTGCCGGTGCTCGGTCGGGCAGCTCGTTCACTGTTGCCCAGGGCTTGTTCCAGTTCGCTGAACAGCGCCACGATCTGCTTTGCGCAGCGATTTGCATCGGTCGTTGACATCTTGCGTACCGTGGCGAGAACCGGGCTTTCCCCTCTGAGCGGTTTGACGGACAGCATCGTACGCCTGAGTGACTCGAAGTCAGGCCGGATGCTTTCGGGCAGCTCTTCGGCAGGCAGGTGCGCCAGGTTGTCGTCATAGGCGGAAGCCAGGCGTTTTTTGATGGGTCCATGGCCGGCCAGGGTTCGGACAGCCGCATAAAACTTATCGGAATGCTTGGGCATGCTGGGACTTCTTTTTTTATTATTCTTGTTTTTTATTCCGGGCGTTATAGTAGGCCCGGATCGCCGCTCTGACGAGCCTTCCGATTACACTGGCGATGCAATGGTGCAAAGCGTCACAGGAAGTAAAAGTCAGACCTCCAATATATCGTGAATTATGGAAAATTCAAGGACTTCGAGAACCTTGTTCGCATGATTTTGCTGCTGGCAATGTCGTGACGATTAGAATCGCCCACTGGTTTTTCCTGCTGTGCCTGGTCTTTCTGTGGGGCTCGTCCTACCTGATGATCGAGATCTCGCTGACGGTCTGGCATCCGGAGCAGATCGTCGGGCTGCGGCTGGTGCTGGCGGCGATGGTCTTACTTGCAGCGGTAGCATTCAGCCGGCGCCATTTCCCGCGTAATCGTCGGACCTGGGTATTTTTCCTGGGCATTGCGGTCGTCGGCAATTGTCTGCCGTTTTTCCTGATCTCGTGGGGACAGCGCCAGGTCGAGTCCGGCCTGGCCGGGATTCTGGCGGCTGCCACGCCGCTGTTCGTGTTGATTCTGGCGCATTTCGTGCTGCCGGATGAGCGCTTCCAGCGTCGTCATGCCGTTGCGTTCATGCTGGGGTTTGTCGGGATTGTCGTGCTGATGGGCCCTGATTCACTGGCAGCGCTGGGCGGGTCCACGGAGCGGCTGCTGGCGCAACTGGCGATACTCGGGGGTGCGGTCTGTTACGCGACGGTGACGGTCATGACGCGGCTCATGCCGCCCGTGTCGCCACTGGTTACCTCGGCGGGCGTCATGTTGCTTGGCAGCGTAGTCATGGCGCCATTCGCCGTTCAGGGCATGGGGGCGTTGCCGGCTGCGACCGGGCCGGCGGTGTTCGCAATCGGTTTTCTCGGCGTGTGTGGTACCGGTGTCGCGGCAATCCTGTATTTCCATCTGATCGAGCAGACCGGGGCACGTTTCACATCGCTGCTCAATTACCTGGTGCCGGTCTGGGCGATTATGCTCGGTGCGACAGTATTAGGCGAGAAATTGCCTCTAAGCACTTGGTTTTCGTTAATTTTGATACTCAGTGGGTTGATATTGATTTCCAAGTCTGATGATATTGCTCCTCGTTCCAAGCGCCACGAATCAAAGACCTGACATACAATGCCTGGCGCTCACCAACCAGGATGAATGAATGACGACGTCGATACTCGGCATCTCTGCGTATTATCACGACAGTGCAGCAGCGCTGTTGCGAGATGGCGACCTCGTGGCCGCTGCTCAGGAAGAGCGCTTTACACGCAAAAAACACGATCCGGGCTTCCCGCGTCACGCGGTCGAATATTGTCTTGCCGAAGCGGGTCTGTCGCTCAGTGATATCGACCAGGTTGTTTTCTATGACAAGCCGCTCGTCAAGTTCGAGCGCCTGCTCGAGACTTACCTGAGTTATGCGCCGCACGGCCTGCGCTCGTTCATCGCGGCGATGCCGATCTGGCTCAAGGAAAAGCTGTACCTTAAGAGCACGCTGAAGAAGGAATTCGCGGCAATCGGCAACTGCAAGCCGGATGAGCTGCCGCAGCTGATGTTCGCCGAGCACCACCAGTCACATGCGGCATCGGCCTTTTATTTCAGTCCGTATGAATCGGCCGCCGTGCTGTGTCTCGATGGCGTTGGCGAGTGGGCGACGACCTCAGCCTGGCGCGGCAACGGCAGCACACTCGAGCCGCTCTGGGAGATGGATTTTCCGCATTCGCTCGGGTTGTTGTATTCGGCGTTTACTTATTTCACCGGATTCCGGGTCAATTCGGGCGAATACAAACTCATGGGGCTGGCGCCGTATGGCGAGCCGCAGTATGTCGATACGATTCTTGACAACCTGCTCGACCTGAAGGAAGACGGCACGTTCCGGCTCGACATGAGTTATTTCAATTACTGCACCGGCCTGACGATGACCAACGACAAGTTCGCGGACCTGTTCGGCGGCCCGGCACGCAAATCGGAAACAGCCATAGCGCAGCGCGAGATGGATCTGGCTGCGTCGATCCAGGTTGTGACCGAGGAAGTCGTCATGCGTCTCGCGCGTACGCTGCAGACGGAAACCGGCGAGGAGAACCTGTGCCTGGCCGGCGGTGTCGCGTTGAACTGCGTGTCCAACGGCAAGTTGATTCGACACGGTCCGTTCAAGAATGTCTGGGTACAACCGGCGGCCGGTGACGCCGGCGGTGCGGCCGGCGCCGCGGCCGTGGCCTGGTATGACCGTGACGGCGGTGAGCGCAAGGTCAACGGTACTGATTTGATGCGCGGATCTTATCTCGGACCGCGCTTCGGGCCGGACGAGATTCGTGAGCAACTGGATACCTACGGCGCCGTCTACGAGGAAATGGACGATACGCAACTGATGCCGCGCCTGGCCAGAATCCTGGAACAGGAAAATGTCGTCGGCTGGTTCCAGGGTCGCATGGAATTCGGGCCGCGCGCACTCGGCGGTCGCTCGATCATCGGTACGCCGACCAGCGAGAAGATGCAGACGACGATGAATCTGAAGATCAAGTATCGCGAATCGTTCCGCCCGTTCGCCCCGTCCGTGCTCGAGGAGCGCGTGCAGGACTATTTCGTGCACGAAGGGGAGAGCCCATACATGCTCGTCGTCGCGCCGATTCGTGAGGAACTACGAATTGATATGAGTGAAAATCAGCAGCAATTGTTCGGCATCGACAAACTCAAGCAGAAGCGCTCGCAATTGCCGGCGATTACCCATGTGGATTATTCGGCGCGGGTCCAGACGGTCAGCACACGGACCAATCCGCGTTTCCATGCGTTGCTCAAGGCATTCGATGAGCAAACAGGGTGTGCAGTGCTGGTCAATACGTCGTTTAATGTACGCGGAGAGCCTATTGTCTGCACGCCTGAAGATGCGTATCGATGTTTCATGCGTACCGAGATGGATTATCTGGTCATCGAGAATTTTATTCTCGAGAAACCAAAGCAACCGCACTGGGAGCGTGACGACTCCTGGAAAGACGAATTCGAACTGGACTGATCGCCATGACAGAGCATGTGATACCTGAACTGGACCGCAAAGGCCTGCGCGAATTTGGCCTCGTCACCGGCGGTATTGTCGCCGTGTTGTTCGGGCTGTTCTTCCCGTGGTTGCTGGAGCGGCCGTGGCCTCTATGGCCTTGGATTATTTTCGGCGTACTGGCCGTGCTGGCGCTGATCGCGCCGATGGCGCTTAACCCGGTTTATAAAATCTGGATGCGCTTCGGCCTGATGATGAGTAAGATCATGACACCGTTGATTATGAGCATCGTGTTTTATATCGTGATTACACCGGTCGGGTTGTTTCGCAGGCTGTTTGCGAAGGACCCGCTGGCCAGAACATTTGATGACGCCGAAAGTTATCGGGTGCCGAGCAAGAAGGCGTCGGCCGAAAACCTGGAGAAACCATACTGATGATTGATTTTCTGACAGACCTGTGGGGTTTCATGCGTGAGCGCAAGAAATTCTGGCTCGCACCGATCATCCTGGTCATGGTTTTGCTCGGCGTACTGATTGTCGTATCGCAGGGCTCGGCAGTCGCGCCGTTTATCTACACGCTATTTTAAGAATTGGTGTCAGACACCAATTACTGTGGGAGCAAATTACTGTGGGAGCGGCTTTAGCCGCGATTGGCCACACCGCTGAATTTTATCGCGGCTAAAGCCGCTCCCACAGCGGTTTCCGCAAGTTATTGCAGCTTGGCTCGTGCTGATTCACTGCTAATACATTTTGTGATCTGGCACGGGGCCAAAGTGCATTTCGAAGCCCGCGCCGACGCCGATATTCAGGTCGCGGGATTCGTCCTGAAATTCCTGCGGCCAGGTGGCGCTGCTGATCAATTCCAGGAACAGCCAGTCGCGGTACACGCGTCTGCGGAAACGAAACTCAAAGCCGTAGTTGGCGAGTGGTACTTCGGCATCCGTTTTGCCGAGTACCATCACGCGATAGGTCAATGCCTTGCGGTTCGATAACGCGTGGAACAGGTACAGCGAGCTCTCCCATTCCAACCCCTCAACATCCTCATCCTGTGCGACATTGCCGTAGTTTGACCAGCGCAGCATCATGTGGTCGGTGAGCATCTGGCTGATATCGGCGTTGAGTGTTGTGCCAAATTTATCATCCGTCTTCCAGTAGACGATGGGCCGAAAACCGATCATTGTTGATTCAGTCGGAGCCCAGTGTTTTCGGTAGCGCAATTTGATATAGGGTTCTGGTGGCGCCCGGATCTTGGCGCCGACACTGACTTTGAAGCCGGTTCTTTTCCGGCTTGAGTAACCCAGACCAACCAGGAATGAGTCATCGTCAATATTATTGAAGTTGCCCGGGATCGTATCAAATCGCGTCGTGCGTTCTTCGATTATTTCCTCTTCATCGCCCCTGCCAATTGTGAAGTCGGCGCGATCATGCAGTCCGGGCAGCGCAAATTTTCCGCGAAACCGGAGCTTCGGATCAAAACCGTCGCGTTGGTCCCAGAAGCCACTTAATCCGACTCGTCCGTGGGTTTCGCCTGTCCGCGGGTCACCACGCCCGGTGCCGAAGAAACCGTCAAACCATGCGGCGGACCGGCAGGTAGTCTCGTAGACCCATTCCTGCGTTCCGTCGAGCCAGCCCGCAGTGTCTTCCTGGTCGCATGGGTCGTCCCAGTCCTCGGCATCCTCTTGAGGTGTCGATGCGGTGAGTTGTGCGTCGGATTCCGACGGGCCGCTCTGAGTGACAACGTCTTCGGTAATCACCCCTTCTTGAGACGCTTCCGTCTCGGCCACCCTGGACTTGGAGCTGCAACCGGCACACAGCAGCGTCACAACGACGGCGCCGATCAGGAGTCTGGGCTGCGTGATAACGGAGTCCATGCCGTGATTCTAGCGAAAAAAAAGCGCCGGCAGTGCCGGCGCTTTCACAGTATCAGCAATGGTCATGTGATGCGTCAGAAGCGGTAGGTCGCCTCGATGCCGTAACGGCTCAGGGTGCCCGGATGTGTGAACGAGCCACCGAATTCCGGTGCTGGAATGACTTCCTGCAGCCAGTCCTCGTCGCCGATGTTGCGGCCGAATGCGACGACAGACCAGTTGTCGGCGCCGACGCCGATGCGGGCGTTGATCAGCCAGTAACTGTCGCGTTGCGCTATCGAGTAATCACCCGGTCCGAATGCCGTGGGCCGTTGCTGGTCCTGTACGACATGGAACCAGGTGTCACCGAAACCAGAGAAATCGACAGAGCCGATCAGGTTCAGACCGGGTGTCATCGGTACGACGATGTCGCCACCGAAGTTCGCAGTCCATTCCGGTGTGTAGGGCGACTCGTTGCCGACGGTATCCGGGCGGACCGAGTTTGCATCGATCTCGCTGTCGATCCAGTTGCCGCCGGCAAACAAATTCAGCCATTCGGTTGCCGACCAGGTCACCGTGGCCTCGAACCCGTCCATCGTGACTTCGTCCACGTTCTCAATGACACGCATCAGTCCAAACGGGCCGACAACGAACTCGAAGAATTGCATGTCATCGACTTCGACGTGGTAGAACGCGGCCTCCCATTGCAGGTTGGAGCCGATCGACGACTTGACGCCGAGCTCGAACGAGGTCGAGGTCTCCTTCCGGTAGTCATCGGAAATACCGACTGCCGAGAAGGTGCCGTCGACGATAGCGGGATTTGAATTGATGTACTTGTCGATGGTTGCTTCAGAACCTTGTCCATTGAATCCGCCGCTCTTGAAGCCAACGCCCAGGCTCGTATACGCGGTCAGGTTCGGCAGAATATCCCATCTCAGCGATGCCTTTGGCTGCCATTCGTCGAAGGTTGCACTGCGCGGTGTGAAGGAGCCACTGGGATTAACATCCGGACACAGACCCGGGTTGATCGGATCACTGAATGCCGGATTTCCGAGGCCACAATTAATGAATTCGGCAGTCGCTCCATCGGCCACAGTCGGGACCAGGCTTTTGGCGTCACGTTCTTCCCTGTCGTAGCGCAGCGCGAGGGCCGCCTCGAGACTGTCCGTAATGTCGAATGCAATCTGCCCGAAGGCCGCATAGACATCGCTGTCAAACTGGTCGTGGATAAGTTGCTCGGTTGCATTATTAACACCAGATACACCGTTGTTCGGCACGTACAGTGACTTGACAATGCCGTTACCCGAATCGATGGCGGTGTTGACGCCGACTTCGCGATCGATGTTCAGGTAATAAAAGCCGCCGGACCAGCGAAGACGCTGATCGGTCTTGGATGCCAGTCTGATCTCGAATGAGTAGTCTTTCTGGTTGCGTTCCTGATATTGCGTTCCATCGCACCCGGTCGGCGTATAGGCGCCAAAGATCGAGCCTGAGAAGTCCGGAGTTGTGAATATTGAATCGGGAACCTGCCCGATGAGTTGCGGTGCGCGGACCGGGAATCCCGTATTGTCCGCCGTTGACTGTCGGCAGAAGGGTTCGGTGATGAAGAAGCTGAATGCGGCAGAAGCTCCGTCGGCACCGAGATTGTTGTCGATATCGCTATAAAGACCCCAGGCCGTCAGGTCCGCCCAGCCAAGATCCGTCGTCGATCGAATCGAAAATTCCGTGGCTTCCTGCTCATTAAAAGAAGTGATGTTCGTGTTGAACTGGAATGGACGGTCGTTAACGTTTTCAAACCACCCGGGGTCGAATCCGGCGAAACCGGGCAGATGAAAAACGGAGTTGAAGGTGATTGATGATGCATCGACTTCACCGTAGCGGAGCTTGCCGTCGAGCGTCCATTTATCGGTCACGTCCCAGACCAGTCGTCCATCGACGTTCCAGCTCTCAAAACTATCAATTTTATCGTCACGCGAGGCTATATTGTTCAGGTCGGAGCAAGGCGCTTGTGTACATTCGAGGTTTTGATAAAAACCGTCCGAGGTACGAAAATCGGCACCGAGACTCCAGCCGAGTGATTCGCCAATGGGTCCGTTCAGGTTGCCCATGAGCGTGTATGAGGAGTCTTCAGCGGCACTGCCCTTGAAACTGGCGCCCAACTCATCACCGGGTTGCTGGGTAGTGATGATGAAAGCACCCGCCGCCGCGTTGCGGCCGTACAGTGCACCTTGTGGCCCTTTGATGATTTCGATCTGTTGCAAATTAGTGTATTCACGGTTTACTGCTGCCGGGTTGGTCATCAGAATGCCGTCGATGACCAGGGCGATGCTGTTTTCTGCGTCTCGTGCGCCGTTGATGCCACGAATATTAATCTGGGTATCACCGACATCGCCCGCATCGACAATCGTGACGCCGGGAACGAGATTGATGAAGTCTTCGACACGTTCAACACCGAGCGCCTCGATGTTGTCCTGGCTGATGACCGCGATGGCTGCCGGAACATCCTGGACGGATTCCGTCCGACCTCGGGCCGTCGTCGTGATGAGTTCGTCTACTGCCGCGCCGGCCGTCAATGGCGCGATGGTCGTTACGGAAATTGCGCATGTCGTGATAGTGGTAATTAATCGGCGAACCGACGAGAATTGCTGACTGATGAACCGCATGATGCTCTCCTGGGCTGGGGTGCAGGAGTTGCTGATTCGGCACACATCCGGCATCGGTCTGTCTTGATGCGGAAGTAGCCGTGCCAGCGGGCTCCCCCGGGCTGCTGGTGGCGAATATGTCAAATCAAAACTTAATCAACCATTGACGTGCAGTCAATCTGTGTCGGTGGCGCAACAGTCGGTTTGGGGTGATATCGAGAGTCTGACCGATAGGTGGACGGTTGGGATTGAGTCAGGAGTATTAATTTAGTGGTCATTCTTTTTCTGATTGTATTCATCAGCATGGTCGGGTTCGGCATTATCCTGCCGATTTTCCCGTTCTATGCTGAACGCGTCGGCGCATCGCCGACCGCGATTACCTGGACGATGGCGGCGTTTACACTCGGCCAGGCGGTGGCAACACCGATCTGGGGTCGTATCAGCGATGCCTATGGCCGCCGCATCGTGTTGATATTGACGCTGCTCGGTTCGGCCGTTTCCTATGTCATGCTCGCGTACGCCGATGCGCTGTGGTTCGTCATTGCGAGTCGTGTGTTTGGCGGCCTGATGGCTGGCAACATTGCAGCGGCGTTTGCCTATGTGACCGATATAACAACAGAAGCGCAACGGCCTGCCGGGCTCGGCAAGGTCGGAGCGGCGATGGGCCTGGGTTTCGTGTTCGGGCCGGCAGCCGGCGGTTTGCTGGCCGGCGCTGAAGTCGAGACGGCGAATTTTGTGCTGCCGGCACTGGCGGCAGCCGCCATCAGCATCATCGCCATGGTCGGAACGTTTTTCGTGTTGCCCGAAAGCCTGTCACCAGCCGATCGCAAGCCGCTGTTCGGTCACCGCGATGCGGAGACGCATATCAGCCTGTCCGAGGCGAACCGCAACGGTCTGATCCGGTTGTTCGGTGTCGCAATGGTGTTTTATACGAGTATGTCGCTGATGGAATCGATCTTTCCGTTGTGGGCCAAGGACGTATACGGCATGGGACCGCGTGATATCGGCGCCGTGTTCTTCTTACTAGGCGTCATAGCGATCGTGATGCAGGGAGGGTTGATTGGTCCGTTGACGCGCCGCTTCGGCGAAAAGCATATTGCGATGGCGGCCGGATTATTCTTTTCCATTGGGCTTGGTGGTATGGCGGCATCGACGGCGCAGTGGCAGATCTGGATTGCACTCGTGCCATTCGGCATCGGCGTTGGCATGTTCAACCCGACGGTGTCGAGCATGGTGTCCAAGACGGCCTCGGCCAATGAGCGCGGCGCTATCATGGGCAAGTACCAGGCGTCGTCTGCGATGGGACGGTTCGTCGGGCCGATGATCTGTGGTCCGATTTATTCGGGTATCGCGTTTGCCGCACCATTCACGCTTGGCTCCTTGCTGATGTTGCCCGTCGTGGTGGCGCTCGGAGGGTTTCGGCTGGCATCATTGCCGGTCCATGGTGATGAAACGGGTAACGATGATGACGACACGATTGTTGCGGAAAAGCTGGATAACTGAATGACCGAGACTACTGACAGCGCGGGAATGGATTTTATCCGCCAGATTATCGTCGCCGATAATGCGAGCGGCAAGCATGACGGGCGTGTCGTGACGCGGTTTCCGCCCGAGCCGAACGGTTATCTGCATATCGGTCATGTCATGTCGATCTGCCTGAACTTCGGCATAGCGCAGGAGTTCGACGGGCGTTGCTATCTGCGCTTCGACGACACGAATCCGGCGAAGGAAGATCAGGACTTCGTCGATTCGATCATGGCCGATGTCCACTGGCTGGGTTTCGATTGGGAAGATCGCCTGACGCATGCATCGGATTACTTCGATAATTTTTATGATTGTGCCGTTCAGTTGATCGAAGCCGGCAAGGCGTACGTTGACAGCCTGAGCGCCGAACAGATCCGTGAGTATCGCGGCACGCTGACCGAGCCGGGGCAAAACAGTCCGCACCGTGATCGATCGATCGAAGACAGCCTCGATCTGTTCAGGCGCATGCGCGCCGGTGAATTCGAAGACGGTGCGCACGTGTTGCGTGCCCGGATCGATATGGCCGCACCCAACATGAATCTGCGCGACCCGGCCTTGTACCGCATACGCAAAATTGCGCACCAGCGTACCGGCGATGCGTGGAACATTTATCCGATGTACGATTTCGCGCATACGATTTCCGATGCGCTCGAAGGCATCACCCATTCACTGTGTACGCTCGAATTCGAAGATCACCGGCCGCTGTATGAATGGATACTCGATAATCTCGATCTGCCTGCTCGGCCGCGGCAAATAGAATTCTCACGGCTGAACGTTGCGTACGGCATCACCAGCAAGCGCAAGCTGGCGACGTTGATCGAGGAGGGAGTTGTTAGCGGTTGGGACGATCCGCGCATGCCGACGGTGGCGGGTATGCGTCGCCGCGGTTATACGCCGCAATCGCTGCGCACATTCGTGCGCAAGGCCGGCGTAACGAAAAAAGACAAGCTGATCGAGATGGGTGCGCTGGAGAGCTGCGTGCGCGAGGACCTGAATGAGAGCGCTCCGCGTGCGATGGCTGTACTGAACCCGCTCAAGGTGGTGTTCGTTAATTACCCGGAAGGTGAATCGGAGACGCTGGTGGCGGCGAATCATCCGAATCGGCCGGAACTGGGCGATCGCGAGGTTCCGTTCGGCCGTGAAGTTTTTATCGAGCGTGACGATTTCATGGAGGATCCGCCGCGCAAGTTTTTCCGGTTGCGGCCCGACGGTGAAGTGCGGTTGCGTTACGGCTACATCATCAAGTGTGTCGATGTGGTCAAGGATGAGGCCGGCGAGATCGTCGAAGTGCACTGCACTTATGATCCGGATACGAAGAGTGGCCGGCCGGGTGCGGAGCGGAAGGTCAAGGGAACGATCCACTGGGTGTCGGCTGCCGATTCGGTGGCGGCCGAGGTGCGGTTGTTTGATCGGATGTTTACGGTTGCTAACCCGGGTGCTAGTCGTGAGGGGCAGTCGTTTGCCGATTTTCTGAATCCCGATTCGTTGCGTGTCGAGAAGGCGTGTCGTGTCGAGCCGGGTCTGGCGGACCTGTCGCCCGGTACGTCTGTGCAATTCGAGCGTCTTGGTTATTTTGTTACCGATACGAAGGATTCGAAGGCGGGGCAGCCGGTGTTTAATCGGGTGGTGACGTTGAGGGATTCGTGGGCGAAGATTGAGAAGGCACAGTTGGCAGGGATGTAGGGAAATTGGTGTCATTCCCGGTCTTTGATCGTCACCGGTGCTCCTTGACCTAAACCGAGACCATTGGCCGCGCTGCCTTCGGCGCGAGCGATTTCGATGACGTCGAATGAGTTGATCAGGGCCAGGAAATCGCCGGGTGTTACGTTGCCGTAAGTATTCCGAATAGTGAATTGATGGCCGGCGACATGGACTTGCGGTGTCGTGAAGTCTGCCAGTAAGCGCTGGTCGATGTTGGTGATCAGGTTGCCGAAGTGGTCGATGGTTACGACTGTGCCGTGAATCTGGTCGTTGGAGAGCAGGGGTTCGTCGAGCAGGGAGGGGGTCAGTTCGGTGACCCGGGGGCCGATGTCGGCGGGCTTGATCCGGCCGGTTGCCAGTTCGGCTGCCAGCGGGGCGAAGATGTCGCGTCCATGGAAGGTGTTGCTCGGTTGGGGCCAGTCGCGTTCGGCCCGCCATTGTTCCGACAGTCGCCAGGCTCGGTGTTCGGTCGAGTGTTCGAATATCGTCGGTAGCAGGCCGTTATCCGGCGCGAGGAATACGTGGCCGTCAAATTCAACGGCGACGATATTGCGCTCTGTGCCGACGCCCGGGTCGACGACGGCGACATGTATCGCGCCGGACGGAAAATACCGATAGGCCCGGGCCAGCCAGAATCCCGCTTCGGCCGGCCAGTGCACGTGAATCTCATGCGTCAGGTCGATAATGCGTGCATCCGGGGCGTGCTGCAGAATCGCACCTTTCATGACGGCGACAAACGGGCCCTTATGGCCGAAATCCGTTGTAAGCGTGATGACCTGTGTCATTGTGATCCGTCCCCGCGGCGATGACCGAGGCGCCTGGTCGGAGTATAATCGGGTCGGAACGGAAGCGACATGATGATGCTTCGACTGACAGCGATTTTTTTGTGCACCGGCCTGTTCGTGGTTCAGGCTGCGGAACCCATGAGCCAGATGATTATCGGTACAAACCCCGATTTGTCGGACGGCGCGACTGCGATGCGCTTCGGTGATTACGAAGATGGGTTGCGCCTGACGCGTGAGGGGTTGAAATCGACGTTGACGTTGCGTGATAGGGCGAGTGCACTCAGCAATTTGTGCGCCGGGCACCTCGGGCTGGGTCAATTCGTCAAAGCATTGGAATTCTGTGACAAGGCGCTCGCGCTCAGCGATCAGAACTGGCGGATCTATAACAATCGTGCGCTTGCATTACTCGGTACGGGACGCATCGTCGCCGCTCGTGATGATGTTGAGAAGGGGTTGGCGCTGAATCCGGATTCTTCGCTTCTCGCCAGGTCGGCAAACCTGATTGAGGCGCGGGCACGAAGCCGAATCGTTGCCCGGAATCAGGATGGTGAAACGCATTGATCGTAAGGAAAAATATCAGGTGATTACCGGCCTTGCGCAATTTTCCCGGGCAAGGTTGTTGCAGCCGCGTGCTGGTGTGGCGCCTGAGCCGCGAAGCCCTGATTGGCCGGCCGGCAAATGAAAATATTTGGTATTGCCGGATACAAGAACGCCGGAAAGACGACACTGGTCGTCGACGTCGTCCGCGAACTGACGAGTCGCGGGTTGCGCATCGCGACGGTCAAGCATGCTCATCATGAGTTCGATATAGACCATCCCGGCAGGGATAGTTACCAGCATCGTGCCGCGGGTGCATGCGAAGTAATCGTCGCGTCATCGGTGCGCTGGGCGCACATCGTGGAACTTGGCGACAGGCCCG
The DNA here is from genome assembly GCA_964629475.1 of uncultured Chromatiaceae bacterium. Taxonomy (GTDB): domain Bacteria; phylum Pseudomonadota; class Gammaproteobacteria; order Steroidobacterales; genus SMWD01. The sequence goes on from CAZVQW010000019.1 coordinate 24,548, forward strand.
AACCGTCTTTGGCCGAACTACTGGAGAACGTCGGCGATGTCGATCTCGTTCTCGTCGAGGGTTTCAAGCACGGCGATCATCCCAAGCTGGAAATACGTCGAGTTGGTTCCGATGCACCGTTGATTGCGGCGGAACATGATTCGGTGCAGGCGATTGTTTGTGACGGCGAGGTACCCGAAGCTCCGGTGCCGGTGATTGGTCGTGCGGATGTCGGTGCGATAGCCGATTTTATTGTCGGTAAGGTTGGGTTGTAGCCCGGTGTCATCGCCAGAGGCAAGTTGTGGGGGCGGGGTAAGCCCCGGGTAAATTTGGAGGGGCGAGAAAAAAACGGCGGAAGGCGCGGCC
>CAZVQW010000019.1:24902-57923 GCA_964629475.1 uncultured Chromatiaceae bacterium
GCTCCCGTTATTTATCTCTCCCCCCTCAAAAAACCGGGCGCCCACCCCCCCCCCCCACAACACGACAGTGCGTATGGTTATGGCAAAAACCCGGTCGGGTAGAGCGGTGCAATCTCGATGCGTTCGCCGGCCGCCAGTTGTGTTGTTTCTTCCGGCACGATGGCCCAGCAATTAGCCTGCATCAGTGAATTAATCTTGAACGATTCCTGCCCGGGTAACAGCCTGGTCTGCAGGCAGCCGTTCGCATCGAGTTCAGCGCGCGCCTTGCCGAAGAACGTCAGGCCTTTTTTTGTGCTGATGGGCTCTGCACAGGTTGTCGGTAGAAAGCGCTCGGCGGTCAGGCCCTGCAGGTGAAACAGGGCTGGCAGGACAAAAAATCTCAAGCCGACTGCCACGGCAATTGGATTTCCCGGCAGGCCAAAAAATAGCGTGTCTTGATTTAGACGAGCGAACAGCAGTGGTTTGCCGGGCCGGATTGCGACCTTGTGGAATAACGTTTCGCCACCGAGTGTCCCGATGGCGTCAGGTACGAGATCGAAGCGGCCGGCCGATACACCGCCGGTCGTCAATACAATGTCGGCGTTGGTGCTGCAGGTTGTGATTGCGGCGTGCAGATCGTCTGCTGCATCTGTGACGAATTCAGTTTGTACCAGTTCCACATCCGCAGCACTAAAAAATGCGCGTAGATACGGTCCGTTGGCATCCCGAATTATCCCGCCGCCGGATGGTGCACCGGATGTTGCCAGTTCGCTGCCGGTCATGATCAGTGCAACTCTTGGCTTGCGGCGTGTGACGACGGTATCGGTGCCCGTTGCGGCAAGACCCATGATGTGGTGCGGTTCCAGTCGCTGGCCGTGAGCGAATATATTCTGACCCAGTTGAAAGTCCTGACCTGCATGGCGCACATGCTGGTCCGGCGGTACCGGCGCTGAACAGCGAATCAGTGTTGCGGCACCGCTGGCATCGCGTTTTGCCTCGATCCGTTCGACCGGTATCACGGTGTCGTAACCGGTCGGCAGCGGCGCGCCGGTCATGATTTCGACGGCTTTCCCCGCGACGCCGTCGATCGGCTCCTGACCCGCCGCAACCGTTCCGGCTACGGTGATTTCGATCGGTGACTCCGGGCCGGCCTCTGACGTATCCGCCGCACGCAGTGCGAATCCGTCCATAGCCGAGTTGGCAAATGACGGGACATTCATCTTGCTGCACACATCGTCGACCGGCGCCATGCCTAGCAGAGCGTCGAGCCTGGTCGAATTGGCCTCGAGTGGCAGGCAGGCGGCGGCGATGCGTCGCAATGCATCCTGGTAACTGATCATGATGTGGTGAATTCTAGCTTATTGGTGTCTGACGCCAATACTTAACCGGTGATAATTATCAGTACTCCGCTCAGACTCGACCGGTAGACTTTGGAAATGTCAGCAAAAACAACGCGCAGCTCATTAGAGGCGACGATGAACCCGACGCGGCTCATCAGCGCCAGCAAGCGCGACATTCCGCAAACGGCAGCCGCACGTTGCGCGTGCTATGCCGCATTGTCGGAATTGACTTGCTCGCCTCACGATATGGATCCTCGGGTGTCTCTGCGCAATAGGATTGGCATCGGTACGGGGCTTGATTATGCCGCCGGCATGGATGGTTTGTTACGTGAGTTTGTCGAACTGGATCTCGACAAGCTCAAATATGCATACAGTGCGTTGTTCGAGGTCGGCAGCGACGGGCCGCCTTGCCCGATTCGCGAGGATCTGCAAACCGGTCAGCGCGCGGGTACACGAGAGGATCTCGTGCGGTTCTATAACTTCTTCAATTACAAGCTCGAAGAAAAGTTTGCGTGGGCGCCAGATCATTTGTCTGTCGAACTCGAGTTCATGCATTTCCTGTGCTATCGCGAGGCATCGGCCGAGTCCGATGCGGCGTCGTACCAGCTGGCGCAGGTCGATTTTTCGGAACGTCACCTTGTGCGCTGGGTGACGGGATTGGCGAAGGATGTTGCCAGGGTCGCACCGGATTCAATCTATCGCCGTGTCATCGACGTCATCGAACAATTCCTGATTGCCGACCATGCCTGGCAGTACGGGACTATTATTTCTAAGGACAGGGCCACGGAGAGTGGCGGCAATGAATAATCAGGGCTTCGGCAACTGCTGCGCCTGTGTAAGGAGAGATATATGAATATATCGATGATACTTTGGGGAATCCCGCAAGCAATGAGAGTGGCCGCTCGCGTCTACCCGGAGTTTGCAGAATGCCTGAAGGAAAGGAATCTTGTCGCGCAGTTCAGATTAAAAGACAAACCGGAAGGCCGTTGGGTAAAACTTGAGAACGGCAAAATAAGCTCGCGGAAGGGTATTCATGCAAGCCCGGATTTGACCGTCTTTTTCAAGAACAAGGCGATTGCGGAAGAGTTCATGACGCCGCCGTTCGACCAGCTGGTGCGAATCGATGCCGCGAAGAATTTCAAGATCGGCATGGAAGGTTCGGATGAATTAGCCGTATGGTTTATGTCAGCGCTGGCCCGCATGGAAACGCTGACATGGAAGAGCGGGACCGACATGGGCAATGGTGTCACGCGCTACACCAACGGAACCAATGGCGGGCCGATTTTTGTTTATGTCAAGGACGGCAAGATCATCAGAACCACACCAATGGATTTTGATGATGACGATGCGCCTTCATGGTCGATTGAAGCCAAAGGCAAAACATTTACGCCCCCGCGCCGCACGACTTTGGCCTCGCACGGTCAGTGCCAGAAGTCCATGGTGTATTCAAAAGAACGTCTGCTGTACCCGATGAAGCGGGTGGATTTCGATCCTGACGGTGAGCGCAATATCCAGAATCGTGGTAAATCAGAATTCGAACGGATCAGTTGGGAAGAAGCGCTCGACATCGTCAGCAAGGAAATCAAGCGCTGCAAGTCCGTTGGTCCCGGAGCGATAGCAGTCGCTAACGGTTCGCACCACCAGTGGGGCAACCTGGGTCATTACCTGAGTGCTTTTAATCGATTCTGGAATCTGATCGGTACGACCAAGCTGGTCCACAACCCGGATAGCTGGGAAGGCTGGTTCTGGGGTGCGATGCACCACTGGGGCAACAGCCTGCGTCTCGGCGCCGCGGAACCCTATGGCACGGTCGAAGATTGCCTGAAAGAAGCGGAAATGATCGTCTTCTGGTCCAGCGATCCCGATGCGACCTACGGGTTTGAGGGAACCACACGGCGTAACTGGGCAAAGGAACTGGGCATCAAGATGGTTCATATCGACCCGCATATGAACTATACGGCCGCCCATGTAGGCGGCAAGTGGATAGCGCCCAAGCCGGGTACGGATCCGGCCTTCGCCCAGGCACTTTGCCATGTCTGGATTACCGAGGATCTCTACGATAAGGAATTCGTCGAAAAGAGAACCACCGGATTCGACGAGTGGAAAGCCTATATTCTTGGCCAGACGGACGGCACGGCAAAGACCCCCGAGTGGCAGGAAGCGGAAACCGGCGTGCCCGCGCGCGAGGTCAGGGCACTGGCCAGGGAATGGGGCAGCAAGAAAACTTATCTGGGCGCCGGCGGTTGGGGCAGCGGTGTCGGTGGCGCCTGTCGCGGGCCGATGGGCGTACAGTGGGCCCGCATGATGACCATTCTCGGCGCGATGCAGGGCATGGGTCGACCGGGTTCCAACTTCGGTAACCTGCAGTTCGGCACTCCGCTGGACTTTAACTTCTATTTTCCCGGCTACGCCGAAGGCAGCATGTCCGGCGACCTGGCGTACAGCGCCAATGCGGCCAATAATTATCAGCGCATGCCGCACATCGTGACCATGAGTTCGGTCAGACAGGCTATTCCCCGGATCTATCTGCCCGAAGCGATCATGGAAGGGAAGGCGATGGGTTATCTGACCGATGTGGCCTCGGTGCAGGGCCAGTTTTTCCCGTTCGGCTATCCGTCACCTGGTCATGCGCCGGTCGAAATGATCTACAAGTACGGCAGTGCTTCTTTTGGCACGATGGTTGACTCGAATCGCTGGGTGAAGATGTATCAGCATGAAAACCTGAAATTCGTCGTCAACCAGTCGGTCTGGAACGAAGGCGAGACGAGGTTCTCGGATATTATCCTGCCCGCGTGTTCGGTATTCGAGCGCTGGGATATCGGCGAATGGCTGAACGTGGGGCCGGCTTACGTGCATCATATGTATTCGATGAACAATCACCGCGTGATATCGATGCAGCACAAATGCATCGAGCCGCTGGGTGAGTCCAAGTCCGATTACGATATCTTCCTTGCCATATCAGAAAAGCTCGACATGGGGGCGGTGTATTCGGAAGGCGGTAACACTGAACTCGACTGGTGCAAACGTGTATTCGATTCGTCGGATATGGCCAAGCACATCTCCTGGAGAAAATTCCTGAAAAAGGGTTACTTCGTCGTGCCGCCGGAGCCGGAAGCGTCGCGGGCGCCCACCGCATACCGATGGTTCTATGAAGGCCGAAAAAAGGATGTGCCTGAGCCCAGTCCATTGCCGTCGGAATACGTGGCCGAATATGGCGAGGGGCTGCAAACACCTTCGGGGAAATTTGAATTTATTCCCGAGACGCTGGGCCGATTCGATGATCCGGACCGGCCGCCATTAAACAAGTATATGCCTGCCTACGAGGATCCGCAGAAGGATGAAGAGCTGGCGGGGTATCCTTTGCAGTTGCTGACGCCGCACTCGCGGTATCCGTTCCATGTCATGGGTGACGATGAGGGCAGTAGCCTCAGAGATATCAGGGAGCATCGCGTTCTGGTCGACGGTCATCATTACCTCGTGGCCAGGATCAACGGGCAGGATGCGCAGGAAAGAGGGATCAGGAGTGATGACCTCATTCGTCTGTGGAATAACCGGGGCTCGGTGGTGTGTGCGGCACAAGTAACTGATCGACTGCGACCGGGAGTCATTAGCGCCGCTACCGCCTCGGCTGAATATCGACCGGCGGGTGAGCCGGGTAAATCAACTGATCTGGGCGGCTGCGTCAACATGCTCAATCCCAGTAAATCCATAACGAAGAAATCCCACGGTATCAAACCGAATTCAACGCTGATTCAGGTTGAAAAATGGACCGGTGTCGATACCTGGAAGCCCGCGGAGGCAGTGTGATGACCAAGAAATGGAATATGATCGTAGATGTATCGCGCTGCGATAATTGCCGGGTCTGTTTTCTGGCGACCAAGGATGAGCATGTCGGCAACGACTTCCCGGGTTATGCGGCTTCGCAACCTCAGCAAGGGCATAACTGGCTCAACATCGAGAGAAAAGAGCGCGGTAGTTACCCCATTGTCGAGGCGAACTTCATGCCGGTGATGTGTAATCACTGCGATGATGCACCCTGCATGAAGGCCGCTAAAGACGGTGCCGTCAGCAAGCGTGCAGACGGCATCGTTATCATCGATCCGGAAAAATCCAAAGGCCAGAAAGCGATCAAAGATGCCTGTCCGTATGGTGCGGTTTCCTGGAATGAGGAAAAACAGATTCCGCAGGCGTGGATTTTCGATGCGCATTTGCTCGATGACGGCTGGACGAAAACTCGTGCAGAGCAATGTTGTCCGACGGATGTGTTCAAGTCGGTCAAAGTCGAAGATCAGGAAATGCAGCGGATCAAAGAGCAGGAAGGCTTGGAAGTCTTGCAGCCGGAGTGTGGGTCAAAGCCTCGGGTGTATTACAGGAATCTGCATTTGATGAACAAGTGTTTTGTTTCCGGATCCGTGGTGGCGAATGTGAATGGCATCGAAGAGTGTGCCGAAGGCGCTGAAGTCATACTGAAAAATAATGGCAGCGAAGCAGGGCGGGCGACAACGGATACTTTTGGCGAATTCAAGATCGATAAACTTGAGAAGAATAGCGGTCCATATGAGTTGGAAGTGAATTCTGATTCATCGGGCAGCCTGTCGATGCAGTTCGATCTCGGCGATGAAAGTCTCTATCTTGGTGCAATAACACTAACGGTGTAGACGCTACCGGCAGGTGATATAAATTTGCAGAGAAGTGACAGCCATGGAAATGAAAGTTCACTTGATATTCAGCATTGTTATGTCGCTGTTCATGATTAGTATCATGTCTTTTGTGGTGACTTATCTCAATATCGGCTGGACCGATCAGACCATTGATAAATGGCTGTCTAGTTTTTTCATTGCCTGGCTTGTTGGCTTTCCACTGTTGTTTGTTTTTGGGCCCATCTTTAAGAAAGTAATTATTAAATTACTGAATAAGTAATTTCCCTGTATTTGGGAGCCTGCTTTTTCGGCTGCTCCCGGTCATTCAACCGGCTGCAATTTTGCCGATGGTGATGTGCAGGACGCTGTAGCCTGGCACGAACCGTTTCGAACTAGGCAAATTGCTCGATCTTAAGCCGTTCGGCCCGGTTCCTGATACGCGGAACCTCTTCGAGTACCCAGTTTCCGGAGGTGCGCCGGGCCGGACACGGAATCGTGTAGGCTCTGTCCACGCCGTTGTGCTCGTTGAATTCGTTGGTATCGATACGCCAGCCCTTGTCGTCGAACTTCTCGAGCCAGTCGCGATAGGTTGCGATGCCCTTGTCGGCTGGCATCAGGACTTCCTTCGTCGGGATCAGCGGTGTCCGGGTCGGGTTGACGTCGTTCAGGATCTGGATGTCCTGCCCCGCGATGACCGCATTGCGTGCATGGATTGCCTGGTTGTTCTTCGGGTCCAGGATGAAGTTACGCATGTTCAGGAAGAAGATGCGTGTTTTGTGTTCGTCGATGACCTGCTCAAAAAAGTACTGACGGAACATCTTGTCCTCAGTCAGGTGAATATACGTTGCCATCGTGTTCGGACCATACGTCCCGGACGCGGCCTTTACTGTGCGGCGTTCGGGTTGTGAGTCGCCCCACGGCGTATCCTTGTCTTTTGACGTTTCATGTCCCTTTTGCGGCAACGGCGGTGCATCGAACCGGTGTGTGAACCAGAATCCCCAGCCCTGGCGATGATCCTCGATATCCAGCTCACCTACCCTGTAGGTCTCGCGGTTGATGCCCTGGTGCCCGTGGGTCGGGTGGACAAACTCGTTATGTGCCGGATCCAGGCCATTCTCGATCGAGCGCTCGTAGTAATACGGAACGTCCATGATCAGGATATCGTTAGCCGTCCAGCCTTCCTGGCCGTACTCCTCGACCTCGAGCAGCGGTGAGCGCGTCTCTTCCGGTTCATCGCCGAGAAACGCGAACACCATGCCGTATTTCTCCTGCACCGGGTATGAATCGACTTTTGCGCGCGGCGGCACCTTCGTGCCGTAGCCGATCGACGGGATGTTCTTGCACTCGCCGTCGCCGCCAAATTCCCAGCCGTGATACGGGCAAACGACGCAGCCGTCGACGATGCGCGGGGCGCTGCCCATCGACCATGGGCCGCCGAGTGACGCTCCGCGGTGTGTGCATGTGTCGCTCAGGACGCGCGCCTCGCCATCCTGGTCGCGGAAAGCAACGAGGTTGCAACCGAGCACCTTGGCCTTTTCGGGCATGTCGTGACCGAGGTCTTCACTGCGAATTATCGGATACCAGAAATTGATATACATTTTTTTATCTCCAGCTTACTCAGTGCTCAAGTGAAGTCGATTGTCGTTTGCTCCGCAATTCCGGCTGGTATCGGTCGTTCCTGCAGGCGAACACCGGAATGTTACAACTGAAAATGAACTGAAGTCGATAACTATTCTTCTGTTGAGTGCTAGTCAGTCATAACAGGTTTTTGTTGTTCTGCGATTCGACCAAACTGCTGTTGGCAGCAGGGTGATCCCTGGCCTCATATTGTCGTAAGCAACTGTTGCGGGTTTAACATAAAGTTTCGGAGGAGGGATAGGCTATCATGATTTTCTTGTATGATGGTTATATGCGCCGATTCCGTAGCATAAATTTCGCAATGAATCCGATATTATTGCCCGTCATTCTGGTTAATTGCATCCTGCTACCGTCGGGGTTTGCAAACGCACAAAAAGCAGATCACACAGATTCCGGTCAGGATCTCCGGGGTGAACTCAGGCGCCAGACCATGACTGAGTTTCGAGCGCAAAGCGCCGGCATCAGGGACGGAGCAATGGCAAAGCTGGGGCAGGAATTGATCCTGGTCGGCCGGGAATACAAAGATTTTCTCAATCGAGGCGGTCAGGCAAAGCTGGGGAGATCGTTCCGGGCCAGCAATATTATGGTCCGTACCAGGGGCAACCTTGTGGTTATCGATGCGGTAGCTCAGGACGATCCCGAGCAACTGCGAGATGAACTTGTAGCGATGGGGTTGCAGAATCCGGCCGTTTTCGGTCGTTATGTGTCGGGGCTGATGCCCATCGACCGGATCGTACAGATCGATTCACTGCGTTCACTGCGGCTGGCCAGACCATCCTATGCAAGAACCCGGGTGGGGAGCGTCACCAGCCAGGGCGATACTGCATTGAGCGCCGGCATCGCCAGAGCAAATTTCAGTGTGGATGGCACCGGCGTTACCGTGGGAAGTCTCTCTGACAGCTATGACTGTCTGGGTGGCGCCTCTTCCGATGTGGCTACCAACGATCTTCCCGGCGGAGTGATCGTGCTCGCGGAAGAACCCGGGTGTGCTTCCGGTACCGATGAAGGTCGCGCCATGATGCAGATCGTTCACGACATCGCTCCCGGCTCGGATCAGGCATTTCACACGGCATTCGGTGGTATCGCTGATTTTGCCTCGGGAATCATAGAACTTCAGACTGTGGCCGGCGCTGATGTAATCAATGACGATGTGATCTATTATTCGGAGCCTTTTTTCCAGGACGGCTCCATCGCCCAGGCTGTCGATACCGTCAAGGATTCGGGAGTGGCCTATTTTTCCTCCGCCGGAAACGGGGGTCAGAAGGCCTATAGCTCAGCTTTCGTCAACTCGGGACAATCCGGTTATCGTACCGGCAGCGTGGCCCACGACTTTGATCCCGGCGCGGGTGTAGACACGCGACAGCAATTGACCATCCCAGCCAACGGTCTGGTCACGTTTGTCCTGCAGTGGGATCAGCCATTTTTCTCGGTCAGCGGTGCGCCGGGTTCCGTCAGCGATGTGGATATCGTCCTGTATCCCAATGGCGGTGGTCCGGTACTGGCCGGCAGCATTGATAACAACATCGGCGGTGATGCCTGGGAGTTATTCGGTTACACAAATCCCACCGGTTCACCCAAGACCGTGCGTCTTGGTATCGACCTTGTCTCCGGTCCGGCCCCCGGCCAGATGACCTACCTGTATTACGGCACCATGACCGTAGATGAGTATGACACCGACTCGCCTACGGTCGTCGGACATGCAAATGCGTCGGGAGCCCGGGCGATAGGTGCGGTTCGTTATCACAATACGCCGGCATTCGGGGTGAGTCCTCCAATCAGGGAATCTTTCTCATCGGTAGGCGGTAATCCGATCCTGTTTGACACTTCCGGCGCGCCAGTTTTTCAGCTGCGCCAGAAGCCGGAAATCATGGCGCCCAACGGCGGTGATAACACGTTCTTCGGTTCGGATTATGAATCCAACGGATTTCCTAATTTCTTCGGCACGTCGGCGGCTGCCCCTCACGCTGCAGGTGTTGCCGCTCTGATGAAGGAATTCGATCCGGCGGCGTTACCGGATAAAATCTATGACGCGATGCAAGCGACGGCCATCGACATGGATGCTCCGGGCTTCGACTATGTCAGCGGCTATGGCTTGATTGACGCCAGCCAGGCGGTTGCCGCTTTGACGCCACTGACAATCGGCACCACTTATCCGCCGGAGGTTGGGACAAGAGGTCAGTTTTATTGGTGGGGAGGATTATCCGCCTCGGGCGGGCTGCCCCCCTATACTTACACTCTGGTTGCCGGCTGGATACCGTGGCCGTTGACGCTGGATCCGCAGACCGGTGTCATCATGGGTATACCCACGAGTGTCGTGACGGCATACTTCACGGTGCAGGTCACGGATGCAATTTCGAATACTGCGACGATCCAGTCGCAGATCACCGTGAAAAATCCTGGTGGTGGTTGCGACTACTGCCATTATGCCGGGAATTTCTAGACGCTTGCTGGTTTCTTGATCGCATGAGGCAGGTTTTCGATGATCGCGTATCGCTCATCCTGCGTACGTGATACGAGATTAAGATGAGACGGGAACTCGGTTACAAATTTTTCCGTAGGGGGTATGGCAAGACGCATAATGACTGTCGTTATCACCCGTCCACAATATTACTGATGGCCTCTAGTTGCTCTGGGTCAGGTTGCCAATCCGCCGCAGCAACATTCTGCCTGATCTGCTCGGGTTTCGTGACGCCGGCGATGACGCTGCTGACGTAGGGCTGGGCAGCGAGCCAGCCGATTGCTATGTCCAGAACGCTGCGGTCGATCTCGTCGCCGTAAGCGGCAATCCTCTCGACGATCGCGTAGCGCTCGTCGGTTGCGAATACGCCACCACCGCCCCATTTGCCGAAACGGGTGTCGGCTGATGCTTTTTCACCGCGTTTGTATTTGCCGGTCAACAGGCCGCTTTCGAGCGGGAAATACGGCAGGATACCGACGTTCTCACGTTGTGCGACCGGCACGAGGTCCGTTTCGATGGCCCGGTACAGCAGGCTGTAGCGGTTCTGTGCCGTCACAAAGGCCGCGCTGTCATTACCGAGCGCAAACGCGGCTGCTTCGCTGAGTTGTGCGCCACTGTAGTTCGAGCAACCGACGGCCCGGACCTTGCCTTGTTGCACGAGGTCTTCGAGGGTGCGGAGCGTCTCATCGACCGGCGTGCCGTTGTCGGGGAAGTGATGCTGGTACAGGTCGATATAGTCGGTGTTGAGTAATTTCAGACTCGATTCGATGGCTTGCATGATGTATTCGGACGATCCGCCACCATCGGCCGCGCCACCGCCGCCGCCGTGTTTCGCGCCAAACTTCGTCGCAAGGACGATGTCCTTGCGACGGTCGCCGAGAGCCTTGCCGAGCAGTGTTTCAGCCTTGCCGTGCTGCCCGCCGTAGATGTCCGCGGTATCAAAGAAGTTAACGCCGGCCTCTATGGCTGCGGAGACGATGCTGTCCGTCGTCGCCTGGTCGCACATCATGCCGAGGTTCATGCAGCCGAGTCCGACCGACGAGACTTTGATGCCCGAAGTACCCAGGGGTTTCATTTGCATTTTTGTTGTCCTTTCGAATGCGAGGTCAGAGCGGTTTTTTAAAAACCGCTCTGACCCCATGTAAGAACTACCAGTAATGCGTCCAGCGGGAGTTCTTGGCGAAATGCCCAAACGCTTCCCGCTTGTCCTGGGGCAGGTAATCTACGTAGGCGCTGTGGTCGTAGCGCGTTCGGTACTGATCGAATACCGGTTTGTACAGTTCCATGTGCACATCGGGAATCCGGTGCTTCTTGCGAAAATCACCCATCGGTATCATTGCGAATTCCTTGGACTCGAACGGGCCTGCTTTGGCCAGTTCAACACCGCGCGGGCCGAAGATCGCCGAGCGACCGGAACCGCCATACGACGCTTCGTCAAAATAGCTTCTTTTTCCGCCATTTTCAGGGCCGAGGCCGATCGAATTGTTCGCAATCATCGTATACACGCTATTGTGGTAGGACGTCAGGCGCATGTCGTCGAACTCGAAGCCGCCGGTTGCGACCCGGCACATGATTTCGGCACCCTTGAATGCCATGCAGCGGAACAGTTCCGGCTCGAACTGTACGGCCGACATCGCGATATTGCCGATGTCCGTGCGTACGACCGGAATGACTTCGTCGATGCCGTACATCTCGACGAAACGATCATAGACATCATAGATAACGGAGGTGTATTGCTCGCCGCCGGGGAACATGCCGCGGACGTTGCGTTGCTTCCAGTGTTTGGCAACGACATTGCCATCGGGTCCCATCATGACCATCAGGTGCAGGATATGGCCGGGCCAGTTCTCCGGATCCTTGGCGTAAGTGCCGAACACGATATAACAGTTGTATTGTTTCGCCTTTTTACCGACTTCCTCGATTTCAGGGCCGGGCACCTCGATGGAGAGGTTGTAGTGCTGTTCGCGCGTCCATTCGCTGAAGCCCGTGATCGGGAACTCGTGGAACAACAGCAGGTCGCTCGGCAAGCCGACCTGAGCGATATCGATGCACTCGAGGAAGTAGTCGAGGTTCCTGCGGATGTCCGGCCCCGGGTTTGCGCCGTCTACGCCGGCGACACGGGTCTGGACGACGGTCGCGACGATCGTGTCGCGGCGAAGCTCCACGGTGGGATAGGTACCATCTTCGCGGACCATCGGTTCGGTAGAATCGGTCATTGTGTGCTCGCTCCTTGCTTATAGTCTTTATGCGGGTCAGATTCGGTCTATGATAGCCGGAATCGACTAACAACACGCATTCTGGTTGCGCTCCGAATCCATGCGGTGAACGTGCGGGCCTGTTGCAGCAATCGGGATCAGACAAATATGGCAGCAGACAAACAGGATATGGCCGCAGGTCAAAAAGCCGGTGATCAAGCGGCACCGATTCGCACCGGTGCGGAGTACATAGAGAGTCTGCGGGGCCGGAATCTGGCCGTCTATCTTTTTGGAGAGCGGGTCGACGAGCCGGTGGATCACCCGATTATTCGTCCTTCAATCAATGCGATAGCACAAACTTACGATCTTGCGCTACAGGCCCCGGAGATGGCCACGGCCCTGTCACCGCTGACCGGCAAGCGCATTAATCGATTCCTGCATATCGCCGAGAGCGCGGACGATCTCGTCCGCCAGAACAAGATGCAACGGCGTCTTGGCCAGTTGACCGGGACGTGTTTCCAGCGTTGTGTGGGCATGGATGCGATGAATGCCCTGCATTCGGTCACGTTCGAGATCGATGCGGTGCACGGTGGTAACTACCACGAGCGGTTCAAGGCATTCGTCACGCTGATGCAACGCCAGGGCACCGTCATCGGCGGCGCCATGACCGACGTCAAGGGTGACCGCAGCAAGGCGCCAAGTGCACAGGACGACCCGGACCTGTACGTGCGCATCGTCAGACGAACCGCCGATGGTATTTACATCAGCGGCGCCAAGGCCCACCAGACCGGTTGCGTTAATTCGCACTGGCTGCTCGTCATGCCTACTATCCGCCTGGGCTCGGACGACAAGGACTATGCCGTTGTCGGTGCGATTCCGGCCGATGCCGACGGCATTACCTATATTTATGGACGCCAGTCATGTGACGTGCGCAGCATGGAAGCCGGTGATATCGATGCTGGTAATGCGAAGTTCTCGGGCCAGGAGGCGATGATCGTCTTCGATGACGTCTTTATTCCGAACGAATTCATTTTCATGGATGGTGAGTTTGATTTCGCTGCGATGCTCGTCGAACGCTTTACCTGTTACCACCGGCGCAGTTATGTCTGTAAGTCCGGCGTCGGCGATGTCCTGATCGGCGCCGCCGCGACCATTGCTGACTACAACGGAGTCGAGAAAGCATCGCATATCCGCGATAAATTGGTCGAGATGACACATCTGAACGAGACGATTTACAGCACGGGTATCGCATCGAGTTACCAGGCGCAGCGTATGAAGTCCGGTGTCTATATGAATGACGACATGATTGCGAACGTCTGCAAACACCATGTCACAAAAATGCCGTACGAAATCGGCCGGCTTGCCCAGGACCTGGCCGGCGGCCTGATGGTCACGCTGCCTTCGCAGAAGGAGCTCGATCATCCCGAGATCGGCAAACTCATCCGTAAATACCTGAAAGGGCGCAAGGAAATCGCAACAGAAGACCGGATGCGTATCCTGCGCCTGATCGAGAACATGACGCTGGGCCGTAACGCGGTTGGCTACCTGACCGAATCGATGCACGGCGCCGGCTCGCCGCAGGCGCAACGCGTGCAAATTGCGCGGCAGATGCAGCTTGAGTTCAAGAAGACGCTGGCCAGGACGCTGGCAGGTATCGTGCCGGCCCTAAAAGATGACAAATTGGCCGAGGAGGTTGCGGGGGAATTGTCCGAATATATGGCGCGTGTGTTTCAGGTCGGCGCGCCGCACGATAAACTTTAAGCCAACAGAATTCTTTTTCCGGAGCAGGCAGGATGCAGGCAAGCCCACTGGCAATTCCAGGTTTCCGGCGGTTGTTTGCGGCGCAGGTCATCGCGCTTGTCGGCACCGGTCTGAGCACAATCGCGCTGACACTGCTTGCCTACGACCTCGTCGGCGGCAACGCGGCCGCCGTGCTCGGCACGGCGATGGCCATCAAAATGGTTGCTTATGTGTTCTTCTCACCGATCGTCGGCGGGCTAGCCCACCGGTTTCCGCGCAAATCGTTTCTGATCATCATGGACCTCATTCGTGCCGGGATCGTTCTGGCCATGCCGTTCGTAACCGAGGTCTGGCAGATCTATTTACTGATTTTCCTGCTGAACCTGTTTTCCGCCGGGTTCAAGCCGGTGTTTTCGGCCACGATCCCGGATGTCGTGCCGGACGAACGTCAGTTTACGCGTGCGTTGGCGATGTCGCGGCTGGCCTACGATCTTGAAAACCTGCTGAGCCCGTTGTTCGCCGGCCTGGCGCTGCTGGTCGTGACGTATACCGGGTTGTTTCTTACGAACTCCGTGGCATTTCTGATTTCTGCCGCGCTGATTCTTTTCACCAGGTTGCCCGCGAGCAAACCGACCGACCGCCTCGGCGGCGTCGGCCGGCAAATCAGCTTCGGCCTGACTTCATACCTGAAAACACCGCGTTTGCGCGGGCTGCTCGCACTGTACCTGGCCGTGTCGGCCGCGAGCGCGATGGTGATCGTCAACACCGTCGCCTACATACGCGAAACGCTCGGCGGTTCGGAATCGGATGTCGCGATAGCGATGGCAGCCGCCGGCGGCGGTTCGATGATCGTCGCACTGATTCTGCCGCGCGTCCTCGATAGGTTGCCGGACCGTCCCGTCATGCTGGCCGGGTCCGGCATTATGGCTGTGGGTCTTGCGCTGATGGGCACGGGTCCGGCATTCACCATGGTGTTGCCGATCTGGTTCGTTATCGGGATCGGCTGGTCGCTGGTGCAGACACCGGCAGGCCGGGTCGTGAATCGCTCGGCGGCAGCCGGTGATCGACCGGCCTATTTTTCTGCCCAGTTCGCGCTGTCACATGCCTGCTGGCTTATTTTCTACCCGTTGGCCGGTCAACTCGGTACGCGCATCGGCTTCGAATCAACTGCCTGGGTGCTGGCCGGTGGTATCGTGACATTTACCGTTTTGGCTGCCGTGCTGTGGCCGGCCAGCGACAGCGTCCGACTCATGCATACGCATGATGAGACAGAGCACGAACACGAGCACGTCCATGGCGAGCATCATGATCATGAGCACAAGGATTCCGAAGGCGGGGAGCCGCACCGGCATCCACATCGGCACAGTAAGGTCGCACATGCTCATACGTTCGTCATCGACGATCATCATCTTGCCTGGCCACAATCGTCGCGACCGTAAGGATGCCTGCCGACTGTCCGAATTTTTTCATTTTTTAAAGGATCAATATCGATGGTGACCTATATTGCAACCGTATTCTCCAAGCCTGGACATGAAGATCAGGTCATGGAACATTATCGAACACAGGAGACAAGGCTCGCCGAGGCGAATGGTTTTCGGGAACGGCAGGTTTTAAAGGCGATGCCCGGAACGATGGCGAATGCAGTGCGTAAGGTCCTGTCGCCCGAGGAGATGGCCGGGCATCCGGAAAAGGCCAGCGAGGGCACTCATTTTATTGTCGTCGAGAAATGGAACAGCATCGATGACCGGATTGCGTTCTCACTCGGAGCGGGGCGGAGCAAGAACCTGATCGAGCATCTTCATGCGGCACATACGCATGAATTCTATGAGGAAATATAAACAAAGGCAGTTCCCGGGTTAGCCCTCCGGCTGCCGGTCAGTGCCGTTCCGTTATCTTTCGTCGCCGCAGAAAAACACAGACGAGCAGGCCCGAAATCGATAACCAGCCGAGTGTGCCACCGCCGCCGGAGTTCGGTGCTGCCAACACCTCTGCCGTTTCGCTCAGGCACGATGCCGCTGCGATGACCCTGTCTATCTGTGCAATGCTGCAGTCTGAGAAAGACATGCCCGTCGAGTGTGAAATGCTCGGACTCATGATGAAGGTGGATTCTGGTACAGTGGCGCACGCAGCATCGGCATCGCCATCGTGTGGTGCGCCCAGGTTGTGGCCGAGTTCATGAGTGACAATCAGCGCCGTCAGTCCGCTGATGTCACGGCTCAGCGACGCTCCGGTCACACGATTACAGACACCCGAGCGGCCGGGTTGGCCGAGGAAGCTGATGCCGGCAAGACTGCCGCCGTCATCGTTACGCAGGTTTTTTCGCGTCAACAGATGCGTATGCCCAAGGTCGGCCTGATTCGCACTACGCCAGTTGCCGAGTTCAGTGAGCAGGTCGCCGGCGATGAGGGTGTCCGAAAACGGGTCTTGAATGCCTGGCGTCACGGTAAACACCCGGTCGAGCACAATATCGAGACCGATTTCATTTGCATATATGCCCTCAACAGTATTGAAAATGGCCGCGATATCGCTTTCGGTCTCGGGCTCATGGCGCTCGAAGAACTTCTCATCGGCAATCACGCCAACCAGCAGACGAAGATCATCCGATGTCACGGCATTGTTCGTCGCCGCTTGCAGTTCGGCGCCCAGTTTGGCGAACGCGGTCTGGCCATCTATGCGGTTATCTGTGGGCTGATCTGTAGCCGTATCATCATCCTGAGTCGCACAGGCCATCATCCCCTGTGGAAGCAGCATATCGGCCAGGCGGAAAATCACATTGGACGGTGCGCGATCGGCCGAGGGTTCGATCAGTAGATCGGCAACGCGGCGACGCGGTTCGACGAGCCAGGTCTCTACGCCGTCATCGATAATGCCGCTCAGTTCCTCGTCGTCGCGTAACAGGCTGAACCATGAACCCGGCAGGCCGGCCAGTCGGCCGGTCAAACGCGTGAAACTCGTGCCGGCAACGGCACGAGTTTCGCCGGGAATCAGTTCGAACCGGCGACCGTACGCATCGAAATTCAGGGTCGCCGGGTTGTCGGTCGCCGTAAGTGCTGCATTTTGCTTGCCCGCGTCAGAACCCGAGATAAGTCGAATCGTCTCGTGGTACAGGATCGATACGGCCGTGCCATCATCAGCGCGTGCTGATGATTGAAACCCGATAATTATTGTTATTAGTAATGCCGGCACGGTTAAACTAGCGTGCCGAGGCGAGCATCTAAACATCATTTCATTATAGACTATTTCACTGAAAAAAAATGGGATCAGGTACTCATTTTTCCCATAAACTTCAGTGACTCACCTGTGAAATTAGAAGTAGAACCTGTCATAAGATCCTGATTGCGGGAGTAAGCTTGGCATTGCGAAGAAGCACATGAGCACGTCGTTTGACAAAATACCGGCAGGCCTCGACAGGCTCGCGCGGCGATCGATGTACCGGCGGCGCAGGGTCGTCGAGAGCGCACAGGGCCGGGAACTGGTTGTCGATGGCCGTCAGTTGCTGAATTTTTGCAGCAATGATTATCTTGGTCTCGCGAACGACGAACGTATTCGCCAGGCATTCAAGCAGGGTGTGGATCGCTGGGGCGTTGGTGCGGGCGCGTCGCACCTGGTGTGCGGACATACGGCTGCGCATCATGAACTGGAAGAAGCCCTGGCTGAGTTTACCGGGCGACCACGGGCTTTGTTTTTTTCCAGTGGCTATGCAGCGAATCTCGGCGTCATCAACGCCTTGGTCAGTACGCGTGACAGTGTTTTTGAAGACCGGTTAAATCATGCATCGTTACTCGATGGCGGCTGGATCAGTCGGGCGAGATTTGAGTTCTATGCGCATGGGTCCGTGGATGATCTCGAGGTCCGGCTTGGTTCGACCGAAGACGGGCGCCGATTGATCGTCAGCGACGGCGTATTCAGCATGGACGGCGATCGTTGCCCGCTGGTCGATCTGACGCAGGCTGCGGAACGACACAGTGCGTGGCTCATGATCGACGATGCGCATGGTTTCGGGGTTGTCGGTGAATCAGGTGTCGGCTCTGTCGATCCCGCCGAGTTCAATACTCGCCAGGTGCCGGTGTTGATGGCGACGCTCGGCAAGGCTGTCGGCACGTCCGGCGCGTTCGTCGCCGGCGACGACAGCCTGATTGAGTTGCTGATTCAACGTGCGCGCAACTATATCTATACGACGGCGCTACCGGCGGCTGTTGCGGTGGCAACACTGAAAAGCCTCGCGATCGTCACGAGCGAAAACTGGCGTCGTGAGAGACTCAACGAGCTCATCGCGCGTTTTCGGCACGGTGTTCGTGAGGTCGGCGTTGAATTGCTGCCGTCAGATACACCGATTCAACCGGTCATTGTCGGCAATGCGGAAGCGGCGCTGGCGGCCAGTGAAGCACTCGAAGCGCGTGGGTTCATGATTACGGCGATTCGTCCGCCGACCGTTCCTCAGGGGACATCACGGTTGCGGATCACATTGACGGCGGCGCATACGAACGAAGATGTCGACCGGCTCGTGGCGGCTCTTGGTGAGGTATTCTGCGAGGTGTTTGGCGACACGCGCGAGAGTACAGTTCAGAGTGTAGACGAGAGCGGGGCAGGGTAACGGTTGTGGTTGGAAAAGTACCGCCAGAAGCGCGGGTAGATAGCTATATCGTGACCGGCACCGATACGGCCGTCGGCAAGACGCTGGTTGCGGCAGGCTTGCTGGTTGCGGCATCCGCTCGCGGGATGCGGTCGATCGGTATCAAGCCAGTGGCTGCCGGATGCACTCTGGCGGCAACGGATTCCGGTTCGATGCTCGTTAATGACGATGCCCTCGTGCTCCAGCAGACCGCTTCGGTCAACCTGGACTACGCCAGCGTCAATCCTGTCGCACTCGAGCAAGCGATCGCACCGCATATCGCCGCGGCCGACAGCGGTGTTCGGCTTTGTGCCGACGAACTCGTTCGACATTGTCGACGCGTCTGCGCAGATTTCCCCGCGCAGTTCGTGATCGTCGAAGGTGCGGGTGGCTGGCTCGTGCCGCTGAACGAGACCGAAACGATGGCGGATTTTTGTATCGGACTCGGCTTTCCCGTCATCATGGTCGTCGGCATGCAGCTGGGCTGCCAGAATCATGCGTTGCTAACGGCGCGCGCCATACACGCGATGGGACTGTCTGTCGCCGGCTGGGTCGCCAATTGCACGACCGGGCAGATGCCGGCATTCGAGGAAAACCTGCGGACATTGCAGGAGTTATTGTCTGTGCCGTTGCTTGGTGTGATTCCATACCTCGGGTCGACGCCGACGGCAAATCAGGCTGCGGAATATCTGCAACTCGACCGGCTTGTAAAGGCTGAACCATGACTGACCTGGGTGCATTCGATCGCGCGCACATCTGGCATCCGTATACGTCGATGACCGACCCGATTCCGGCGTTCGCAGTGGAGTCGGCTGCAGGCGTCAGGATTCGTTTGCATGATGGCCGTGAATTGATAGACGGCATGGCTTCATGGTGGTGTGCGATTCATGGCTACAATCATCCGGAGCTGAACCGTGCTGCCGAACGCCAGCTGGGCAAGATGGCGCACGTTATGTTCGGTGGTTTGACGCATGAGCCGGCTGTGCGGCTTGCGCAGGCGCTGATCGACATGACGCCGACGCCGCTGCAACATGTTTTCTTCGCCGATTCCGGCTCCGTGGCCGTCGAAGTGGCGATCAAGATGGCGATTCAGTTTCATGCTGCGCAGGCCGTTGACCAGAGACGGCCGACGGCTGATAAGCTTATGACGATTCGCGGTGGTTACCACGGCGATACGTTCGGCGCGATGGCCGTTTGCGATCCGGTGAGTGGAATGCATGAGCGGTTTGCGCGAGTCCTGCCCGAGCACTTGTTTCTGGATCGGCCGGCGACACGCTTCGGTGAGAGCCTCGAAAGCCGCGAGATCGAAGTTGCCGAGCAACAGATGCGCCGGCACCGTGATCGGATTGCTGCCTTTATTCTGGAGCCGATCGTGCAGGGTGCCGGTGGCATGTGGTTTTATTCGGCAGATTATCTGCGTGAAATTGCCGCACTCTGTGCGCGCTACGATATCTTGTTGATTGCCGATGAGATCGCAACGGGTTTCGGGCGCACCGGCCGGATGTTCGCGTGCGAGCACGCCGGGGTTGTGCCCGACATGCTGTGTCTCGGCAAAGCGCTGACCGGAGGCTACATGACTTTAGCGGCAACGTTGACGACCGAACGTGTTGCGCACGGCGTTTCTGCGGATGGCAGTGTACTCGCGCATGGGCCGACATTCATGGCGAACCCGTTGGCTACAGCGGTTGCGGCCGAGAGCATTCGTTTGTTGCAGGCGAGCCCGTGGCAGCAGCGCATTGCGGCGATTGAATGTCAGCTTCGCGATGAACTGGAACGTTATGCAGATTATCCTGCGGTCGAGGATGTGCGGGTGCTTGGTGCAATCGGTGTGGTCGAGTGCGGGCACTCTATTAATGTAGCCGAGGTTCAGCAACGTTTCGTTGACGAAGGTGTCTGGTTGCGGCCGTTCGGCAACCTGATTTACTTGATGCCACCGTACATCATAGAGCCGGAGGATCTGCGACTGTTGACAGATGCGGTTGCTTTGGCGTTATAAGCAGACAGAAAGGCGATCGTTTCCAGCGTTGTGGGAGCGGCTAAAGCCACTCCCACAGCGCGATGCTATTCGTGCCGCAAGGCTTCGATCGGGTCGAGTCGGGCAGCCTTGCGGGCCGGCCAGATGCCGAAGAATAGTCCGATACCGGCGCTGAAGCCGAAGGCGATGAAAATGGCTGACGGCGATACGACCATCTGCCAGCCGACGACATTCGTCATCAGGACCGAGATGCCGGTGCCGAGCAATACGCCGATTGTTCCGCCAAGCAGACACAGCACCATGGCCTCGATCAGGAACTGCATCAGGATATTCGTTCGGGTTGCGCCGAGGGCCTTGCGAATACCGATTTCCCGCGTGCGCTCGGTCACCGTGACGAGCATGATGTTCATGATGCCGATGCCACCGACGATCAGGCTGATACTCGCGATGCTTGCGAGCAGGTAGGCGAAGACATCGGTTGCGGCCTGACGAACGTTGAAAAACTGGCGCGGGTCGCCGATGGAAAAATCGTTTTTCGCGCCAGGCAGAATCTGGTGCTCGCGTCGCATGATGCGCTCGATATCGACGATCGCTGTTTCGGCTGATGCGCCGGCAGCCACCTGGGCGCTGATGACGTCGAGATCCTTCGTGCCGAAGAGCCGGAACTGGGCGGTCGACAGCGGAATCCAGACCTGTTCGTCGACGTTGCGCCAGCCTGTCGAGCCTTTCTCGGTAAACACTCCGGTTACCTCGAAGGAGGTGCCGCCGATATAAATATTATTGCCGATCAATTCGGCCGGGGAGGCCTCGAGTTTCTCCGGAACCTTGCCGCCGAGTACCGCGACACGGCGTTTTGCGGAATTATCGGCCTGACTGAACATCGAGCCGTGCTCGATCGTGAAACTGTGTACTTTCGCGAAGTCGGGTGTCGTGCCGACGATCCGCAGGTTCTGGTTTCTGGTGCCGAATTTGGTTTGTAGCTGGCGAGTAATCTCCGGGATGACGGCGCTGAGCAGTTTGGCGTCTTTCGCCAACGCTGTGGCATCGTCGATCGTCAGCGTTGCACCGCTGCGACCGACGCCGCGATGCATTCTGCCACCGGAACGAATCGACAGGATGCTGGCGCCGAGCGCATCGATCTGATCGTCGATGGCGCGCTGTGCTCCGGAACCGAGTGCGACCATCGTGATGACCGAGCCGACGCCGATGATGATGCCGAGCATCGTCAGGAAACCGCGAAACAGGTTGGACCGGATCGATTGCAGTGCGATCAGGAGCATTTCACCAAACAGCATTAACGCTCCTCCCGGCGACTCGGTTTCTTCTTATCCTTATTGTCATCTTTCTTGTCGCCACCCATGCCCGGCATGGTCGTGAACCGTTGCATCTGTGCCTGCCGACGCTGTTGCTGCTGTATCAGGCCGGAACTTGGCAACAGTAAGACCTGATCACCTTCGTTGAGACCCGTCGACAGCACTTCGCTGAAATCCAGATCCGTCAATCCCGTGTCGATACTAACGGCTTTCGGGCCGTCAGGTGCATTGACGAATACCCAATAGCGACTGGCGAAGCGATAGCCGGAAGCATCCTCACCATTTGTAGCTGTTGGTGCTGCCGGTTTGGTTTCTGCCAGACTTTTCCGGATGTCGTCAGGCTTAATGCCGACGAGTTGACCGGATACCGGAATATCCCGATTGGTACGCAAAGCCCCGGTTCGGACGGCGACGACATCGCGTCGCTCGGCGATGCGTATTTCGACATCGGCATTCATGCCGGGTTTCAGTAGGCCGCTGTCGTTGTTCAGGATGATCAGAACCGAAAATGTTGTCACGGTCTGGTCTGCGACAGCCTGCGGTTCGATTTTGGACACGCTGCCGTCGAATGGCTGATTCGGATACGACGCCACGGTCACGGTGACGGGTTGGTGCGGCTGGATCTTGCCGATATCGGTTTCGTCGACAAGGGCTTTGACCTGCACCGATCTCAGGTCTGCCATCTTGAGCAGCAGTGTACCGCCGCCGACATCCATGGTCGGCGATGAGATGACCTGGCCGGTCTCGACGAGTTTCTCGATCACGGTCCCGGTGATCGGCGCGCGGACGGCCGTATCATCGAGCGCGATGCGCGCATTCTCGACCGAGACCTGTGAGCGAATGACATCGGCTTTCGCATTGGCAAATTCAAGTATCGTTTTTTCGTAATCGACATCGTTAATCGTGCGTGACTTCAACAGTGTCTTTGATCGCTTCATTTGTGCCTCGGCGATCGATCGGCGGGCCGTTGCGGCTTCGAGTTCTGCTTCGGCCTGGGCGAGCTGATTGCGCGGTGAGCGTTTGTCGATTTCGACGAGCAATTCGCCCTGATCGAGAAAGTCGCCGGTTTCCCTGGTGATGTTGAGGATTTCTCCCGATGCCTTCGATTTGACCTCGACCGTCAGGTACGGCTCGATGACGCCGGCGGCTTCGACTGCGACGACGATGTCACGGCGTACGACCTCGGCGCTATCGTAGATAACGGCTTCTTGTTTCTTTTCGCAGCCGAACAGGCCGAGTGTGCTCAGAAGGATTATGATAATTTTTTTCATTGTCTCAGATTGGTTTCCTGGTGTCGGATTCGATCATGCCGTCGAGCAGGTGAATTTTTCGATTCGTGTGATCGGCTACGTCTTCGTCGTGTGTAACGAGGAGGATGGTGTGGCCCGTGTCATGCAATTCGTCGAACAGGTCCATGATCTCGCGGCCAGTGTTGGAGTCGAGATTGCCGGTTGGTTCGTCGGCAAGTACCAGGCTCGGTGACGTGACGAGAGCCCTGGCGATTGCAACCCGTTGGCGCTGGCCGCCGGAGAGTTCACTTGGCTTGTGATACATGCGGTCTGTCAGGCTGACCTTTTCGAGTACACTGAGAGCCCTCTCGTGGCGCTCTTTCCTGTTCAGGCCGGCATAGATCAGTGGCATTTCGACGTTGCGTTTCGCCGTCGTTCGATTGAGCAGGTTGAAAGTCTGAAAGACGAAGCCGATCTCCTTGTTGCGCACCCGGGCGAGTTGCCGGTCGCCCATGTTGGAGACCAGCTTGCCGTTCAATTCATAGCTGCCCTCATCGGGGCTGTCGAGGCACCCGATGACATTCATCAGCGTCGACTTGCCCGAGCCGGACGGGCCCATGATCGCGGCATATTCACCCTCGTTGATCGTCAGATCGACGCCACGCAATGCGTGCACGACCGTTTCTCCCATCTGATAGCTGAGGCTCAGATTGTGCGTGACGATGACGGGTCGCTGGTCATTGACTGTGTTGTGGCTGTCAGCCTGCATATAAATAGAATAGAGGGAACATGGTAGATTTGCATCGTAATCTACGGTTAATTTGCAACACTTTGTAACAGGGTAATGAGTTTCAGGCGATGTTGTGGGAGCGGCTTTAGCCGCGAATAGATTATTGAATCGCGGCTAAAGCCGCTCCCACAATTACTCCTTGACCGGGCTAATGCCGCATCCAGCGGAGCAGGCGCGCCGAAATTTTGATCAGGTGCTGCGGGACATGCGTTTTTTGCCATTCGCCGGCGGCAAATTTGTTGGCCTCGGCCAGCGTCGGGTAAATGTGAATCGTGCCGAGAATTTTTTTCAGTCCGAGGCCGTGTTTCATGGCCGAGACAAATTCCGCGATCAGGTCGCCGGCATGCGGGCCAACGATTGAGACACCGAGGATCTTGTCGCTGCCGGGCAGGGTCAGCACCTTGACGAAACCGCTGGCTGCGCCGTCGGCTATAGCCCGATCGAGATCTTCGATGCCGTAGCGTGTGATCTCGCAGGTAATGCCTTGTTTGGCGGCTTCCTGTTCGTTGAGTCCGACCCGGGCAACCTCAGGATCCGTAAATACGGCCCACGGCATGACCGAGTAATCGACGCGAAATTTCCAGAAGCGGCCAAATAATGCGTTCATCGCGCAATACCAGCCCTGGTGCCCGGCGGCATGGGTGAGCTGATACGGACCGGCGACATCGCCGCAGGCGAAGATATTGGGCATCGTCGTCTGCAGGTACTCGTTGACGATGATTGTGCCGTTTGGATTAGACTCGATACCAACTGTGTCGAGTCCAAGCCCGTCCGTGACCGCGCGACGACCGACGGCGACCAGGACGCGATCACATTCAATCGTCAGTCCTGCGGCCGCAGCATCCGTTTCATTTGCCGGTGTGCAATTGATCTGCGTGCCGTTGCTGCCGGCCGTGAATCGGTTGGCACGATAACCGGTCAGGACGCGAATGCCTTCGTGCTCGAAGCGTTCTGTGACTGCTAGGGCGACATCCTTGTCTTCCCGGATCAGTATTCGCGGCGCCATTTCGATTAGCGTGACCGTACTGCCCAGCCGGCTGAAAGCCTGGGCCATTTCACAGCCAATCGGGCCGCCACCGAGGATCGTGAGTCGTTTTGGCAATTCGTCGAGTGCCCAGAGATTGTCCGACGTCAGGGTGTCGATGTCCGCGAGGCCGGGGATCGGAGGCACGAACGGTTCACCACCGGTGGCGATGACGATATTGTGTGTCGTAATCGTTCGCCCGTTGACCGTCACGGCCCAGGGAGAGTCGATAACGGCCTGGCCGGCCACGCATTCGACGCCCAGCGCCGTGAATCTCTCAACTGAATCGTGCGGTTCGATGTGACGAATCACGTCACGCACGCGCTGCATGACCTTGGGGAAATCAATTTCGAGTGGCCCGGTGCACAGGCCGAACTCATCGGCCCGCCTGATATCAGCCGCGACCGATGCCGAGCGGATCAGCGCCTTGCTCGGTACGCAGCCGGTATTCAGGCAGTCACCGCCCATCGCGCCTTTCTCTATTAATATGACCCGGGCCTTTGCGGCGGCGGCGATATACGAGGTGACCAGGCCGGCTGCCCCGGCACCGATGACGACGAGGTTGGCGTCGAAACGGCGCGGTTTCGGGTAGTTATTGAGTCGGCGTCGCGCAGCTATTGCGGCCATGACTTTCTTCGTGACCAACGGGAACACACCGAGCAACACGAATGAACCGATCAGCTGCGGCGATGCGATGTCACCGACGCTTTCGATGCGACCGATCTGCGTGCCCGCGTTAACATAGACGAGCGTACCCGCCAGCATGCCGACCTGGCTGACCCACGCAAAAGTCCAGACACGGATTCTCGTCAGTGCCATCGCCAGGTTGATTGCGAAGAACGGGAAGATCGGCACGAGGCGCAAGGTGAACAGGTAGTAAGCGCCGTCTTTGCGCATGCCGTTCGCGATGCGCTCGGCGGTATCCGCGAAGCGGCGCTCGACGGTGTCGCGAAACAAAAAGCGTGCGAGCAAAAATGCCAGCGTTGCGCCGATCGTGCTGGCAAAAGAGGTGATGACCGTGCCGGTGACTAGGCCAAACAGCGCACCGCCGACCAGTGTCATGACGACGGCGCCCGGGATGCTCAGCGCAGTCACCGCTACATAGGCGCAGAAATACGTCGCCACGGCCGTGCCGAAATTCCCGGCAACAAACGACTGTAATTCCGACTGCTGCGCCCGAAATGCTTCCAGGGACAGGTAATCATCGATGCCCAGCGCGAATACTGCGCTGATAACTGTGATGACCGTGATGGCGAGTGCGAGTCGGGTTTTGGTCATAGCCTGCGTGAATGATGCATCGAATGGGTTTCTGTCGTTTGTAGCCAAATTCGGGCGGGATTCTGGGTGCTCAGACAATCGGACCACGCAATGGTTCGATTGTTAATACCGGTCGGGCAGGATGCAAGGTATATGGATTTAGGTGCTATGCTTGATTGGCATCAATTTATGCTATGTTGTTATGATAACAAGATAACCTGACGTTGAAGCTGCTGATGTCAGATTGTGTGGGGGTAACTCAATGAATGGATCATGGGTAAGGCAAGCGCTGCATAGCACTCTGTTGCTGTCGCTGACGATGGGCTGGT
Organism: uncultured Chromatiaceae bacterium; assembly: GCA_964629475.1. Lineage (GTDB taxonomy): Bacteria > Pseudomonadota > Gammaproteobacteria > Steroidobacterales > SMWD01. Next base: position 51,422 of record CAZVQW010000019.1, read on the forward strand.
CACTGGCTGCATGGTCGCAGGTCGAAGAAGTCGTCGTGACCGTGAGCAAGCAAGCAGAGAGTCTGCAGGACGTGCCGATGTCCGTGACCGCTTTTTCCGCGGGGGATATAGAACGCAAGGGCATCAAGGACATAGCCGATGTCGCGCGTTTTTCCACGAGTGTCCAGTTCGACGAGTCATTTGCCCAGAGTGACACGCGTATTGTCGTGCGTGGACTGTCACCGACACGCGGGCGACAGAATGTTGCGCTGCTGGTCGACGGTGTCGATGTGTCCAGCGAGTCGATTACCAGTTCCGGCGGCTCATTGCTGATCAATACACGCCTGGTCGACATCGAGCGCATCGAAGTCGTGCTCGGTCCACAGATGGCGTTGTACGGGCGTAGCGCATTTAACGGCGCGATCCAGTACATCACGAAAAATGCCGCCGATGAATTCGAAGCCGATTTGAGGTTCGATGCCGGTTATAACGATGATTCCGGGGCACAACGGTATGAGGCTATTGCAGGTATCAGCAGCCCGATTTTCGGCGATGCGCTGGGTTTTCGGTTGAACGGTGCATTGTGGGATGACGATGGGTTTTACCGCAACACCATCACGAATGATCGTATCGGCGGTAAGAAAGGTTACGGGCTCGCCTTGACGCTGAATTCGGACATCGGCGACAACCTGACTTTTAAATTCCGTGCGGAATATACGGATGACGAAGGCCAGCCGAGTGCCCAGGTCTTCCTGCCGTTCAACACGGAACTGGATGTGCCCCAAGGCGCATTCGATGCCGGCCTTGCCGAGTGCTTCCCGGGGTTTGTCGATGCCGTAGGGACGGTTCCGGGTAATAATCAGGCACTTCTGGACCGTGCCGAACGCCTGATGGATCCGGCCTGGCTTGCATCACTCGATCCGGCGACCCTAGATCCGAATTCGCCGGCGTTCGTGGCTCCGGCCGGTGGCGGACCATATTGTGAAGAACGCACGCCGGCATTTGCCGGCCAGATTCCGGATGGCGATTCGCTGGCCGTGACCCTGGCACCGAATCCGCTGACGCCCGGCGCTGACTATCAGGGATTTGACCGCGATTTGTTGCGCCTGTCCTTCGTTGCAGGATACGAGGCTGAGAACTGGGCGCTGAAGTCACTGACGGGTTTCACGCACGATGACAACATCGAGCAACAGGATTCGAACGCATTTGCGTTTTTGTCTCCGGATGCCGGTGCTTTCCTGAATGGTAATGTGAATTCGTTCGGCACCGATAACACCAAGGTCACAAAGCAATTCAGTCAGGATCTTTACGTTACGACGAGCTTCGACGGGCCAGTAAACGGTACGCTCGGTGCTTTGTACTGGAGTGAATCGGTCGATAACCGTTCGCGTTCTATCACGGCGCAATTGTCCGGCTCGCATTGCATGTGGGGTAGTCAAAGTGGAGTCCTGAACCCGATCGGCCTCGATGACGGGTGTACCGGGTTTACCTCGACCCCGGCCGCACCGTATTTGTCGGCGGCGGATCCTTTTCGACAGGAGCATCCGGCCGATCGTGATACCGAACACTGGTCGATCTACGGGGCCCTGGATTTCGAGTTTGCCGAGAACTGGACGCTCGCCCTGGAAGGTCGGTATAACGATGAAAGTGTCGACGTGTACGGCCCGGTTTTCTTTGAGCCCGGCACCAGCGGCGGTCCTGGTGGGTTGAATACGTGCGGTATCTTCTTTCGTGGCTGTCAGCCGTTCGATGATTGGAAGGCCTCCGGTAACTGGTTTGCCGATGCCTTCTTTCCGTGGACCGATGAGGCGCCAGACGGTACGGATCTGTTCGAGTTTGTTCCGGATCAGGCGATGCTCAATTCGATCCCGGATTTGTGCCGGCAGCAGGATTCGGACGGCATTGAACGCTCGATTACCGATGGTCCGTTCCAGATCGAACGCGAGGCGGACGGGACGCCGGCCTGGAATGATGGTGTCGTGCCGATTCTCGATGCTGACGGCAATGCAATCGTCACACCGGGTGGTACCGATACCTTTAACCCGTGGTGTGTCGGCAAACTGACCGATACGGACAGCTGGTTTTCACCGAAGATCCGGCTCGAGTGGACGGCAAGTGATGACATGTTGTTCTATTTTTCCTGGTCCCGCGCGCGCAAACCCGGTGGTTTCAGCATGCTGACCGTCGGTTCGGCCGGGCTGGATCGGGAACTGGCCGAGTTCGAGGCTGAAAAGATGGAAGTCTGGGAACTCGGTGGCAACACGGCGTGGCTCGAAAACACGATTATCGTCAACGGCGCGGTCTTTTTTCAGGATTTCACCGATAAGCAGGCGTTGACGTCGGCGCTTGCCGCCGACGGGCAGCGGCGGGTTTCGAAAATCGAAAACGCCGGCAAAGCCGAGGTCTGGGGATCGGAGTTGAGCATCGACTGGAGCCCGATGGCGGAGTTTCTCGGCGGTAACTGGCGGACGAGCCTGGGCTGGACCTGGCTGCCGACGAGGGAATACACGGATTTCACGATTGACACGACGAGTCCGGTGACCGCGGCTCAGGTAGGCAACTGCGTGCCAAATGGCGAACTGTGTAACGTCAGCTACACCGGCAACAAGCTCGAGAGTTCGGCTGAACATGCCGTGAATGGTTTCGTACAGTACCTGCTTCCGCTGACTGCATCAGTCAATACGTTCATCGAGACGGATGCGATCTGGCAAAGCAAGCGTTATACCGGCATCACGAACAATGTGTGGACGGATGATTTTCTGGAACTGAATTTCCGCATCGGTCTGCAAGGCGAGCGATGGGAAGCGTTAGTTTATGTAAACAATCTGTTCGATAATGATACCGTGCGTTTTTCTGGCGGCGCTCCTGGTCTTGGCTGCTGCTTCATACTCGGTAGCAGCATCGATGTTCAGGCAGTGCCGGATCCCGACAACCCCGGTGAGACCCTGAGTACCCCAAGGTCGGCCGTTATGGTTGATTTGCCCGGGACTGCAACGGGGTTCCTGCCCGATCCGCGGGTCATCGGCGCGCGTGTTTCGTATAGCTTTGGCAGTGATTGATAGAGCGCCGGTTGTGGACGCTGCGTCCACACCGTGCAATGGCGCGTCTGTACAGGTTTCGATCCCGTGACCGTGGTGCTATTCTCCGGACATCATGAAGAGACTGCACGGTAAGTGTGCGTCATCAAGCCGGCATGAGGGGTGTGTTACAAACACCCTCCTTGGAGACCGGTCGATTTAGGGAATATGGGTCAGTTTGCGGGGGAGAACAACGCGATGGGTGGATCATGGATGAGAAGAGCGCTGCCTGGCGCTTTGCTACTGTCGCTGGCGATGAGTTTGTCGTTGCCGGCCTGGTCACAGATCGAGGAAATCGTCGTGACCGTGCGCAAGAAGGGAGAAAATTTGCAGGATGTGCCCATGGCAGTGAATGCCATGGGGGCGGAGGATATCGAGCGAAAGGGTGTCAAAGACATCACCGATGTCGCAAAATTTTCGACAAGTCTCCAGTTTGATGAATCTTTTGCGCAGAGCGACACGCGAATCGCGGTGCGTGGATTGTCGCCAACGCGTGGGCGACAGAATGTCGCGTTACTGGTCGATGGCGTCGATGTATCCAGTGAGGCAATCACCAGTTCCGGTGGCTCATTATTGCTCAATACGCGTCTGGTTGATGTCGAGCGTATCGAAGTCGTACTCGGTCCGCAGATGGCATTGTATGGACGTAGTGCATTCAATGGAGCGCTTCAGTACATCACGAAAGATGCCGCGGAAGAATTCGAAGCCGACCTGAAGCTGGATGCCGGCTATAGCGATAAGTTTGGAGCTTCCCAGTTTGAAGCTATTGCAGGTATCAGTGGCCCGATTTTCGGCGATGCTTTGGGTTACCGGCTCAACGGTACATGGTGGGACGACGAAGGATATTACATCAATGAGATTACCGGGCAAAAGATCGGTGGTGGCAGCGGATACGGGCTCGCGCTGACGCTGAACTCGGATATCGGTGACAACCTGACGTTGAAATTCCGTGCCGAGTATACCGATGACGAAAGCGAGCCGAGCGCCCAGGTATACCTGCCGTTTAATACGGAACTGGATACGCCGCAGGGTGCATTCGATGCCGGCGTCGCCGAATGTTATCCGGGTTTTACCAATGCCCTGGGGACGATTCCGGGCAATAACCAGACACTTCTGGACCGCGGCCTGCGTATCCTCGATCCAGCCTATGTCGCGACGCTCGACCCGGCGACCCTCGATCCGAATTCACCGACGTTCGCAGTCCCCGCCGGTGGTGGAGCCTATTGTGAACAACGCACGCCGGTGCGCGTGGGCACTGCTCCGAATCGTGATTCGCTCCTCGATACGCGCGGTGTGACACTAGCGCCGAATCCGGAAACACCGGGCGTTGATTACAAGGGATTCGACCGGAAAATGTATCGCCTGTCTTTCGTTGCGACGTACGAAGCCGAGAATTGGACGGTGAAGTCCCTGACAGGTTTTACCCATGACGACAACATCGAGCAACAGGATACGAATGCGTTCGCGTTTGCTTCTCCGGATGCCGGTATTTATCTTGACGGGAACCCGAATTCATTTGGATTCGACAACACCAAAGTCACAAAGCAATTCAGCCAGGATATCTTCGTGACGACCAGCTTCGACGGTCCGGTGAATGGCACACTTGGCGGATTGTACTGGCTTGAGAAAGTCGATAACGGCGCACACTCGATCACCTCGGAGTCGTCGGGTTCGCATTGCATGTGGGGCAGCCAGAGCGGTGTGCTGAATCCAATCGGACTCGAGAATGGTTGCACCGGCTATATCGAGACTCCGGTTGCGCCTTATCAGGGGGCCGCAGCCCCTTATCTTGGGCATAGCCCCGCAGACCGTGACACGGAGCACTATTCGATTTACGGGGCTCTCGATTTTGAGTTTGCCGAGAATTGGACGTTGGCATTGGAAGGTCGATACAACGATGAAAAGGTCGACGCGTATGGCCCGGTTTTCTATAAGCCCGGCGCCAGTGGTGGCCCGGGCGGATTGAATCCGTGTGGCATCTTCTTCCGTGACTGTCAGCCATTTGACGATTGGAAGGCAGACGGAAACTGGTTCGCCGATGCATTTTTCCCGTGGACGGATGAGGCGCCCGACGGCACGGACCTCTTCGAGTTCGTTCCGGATCAGGCGGCACTTAACTCGATCCCTGATTTATGTCGGCAGCAGGATCCGGCCGGTGTGCAGCGTTCGATCGATGAGGGCCCGTTCCAGATTGAACGCGAGGCGGATGGGACGCCTGTTTGGAACCCCGATCCGATCAGGGATGTCATACCGGTACTCGATGCTAACGGTAACGCGATCGTCACGCCGGGTGGTACCGATACGTTCAATCCGTGGTGTGTCGGTCAGTTAAGCGATACCGACAGCTGGTTCTCACCGAAAGTACGGCTCGAATGGGCGGCGACTGATGATGCGCTGTTATATTTTTCCTGGTCCCGTGCACGTAAACCCGGCGGGTTCAGTTTGCTGACCGTCGGTTCGTCCGGGTTGGACCGGGAGCTGGCTGAGTTCGACTCAGAAGAAATGGTGGTCTGGGAACTCGGTGGTAATACGATGTGGCTCAATAACACGATTATCGTGAACGGATCGATCTTCTTCCAGGATTTCACCGACAAGCAGGCGTTGACGTCGGCGCTCGGTAATGACGGGCGACTGATTTCTAAAATCGAAAATGCCGGTTCGGCCGAGGTCTGGGGAACGGAAATCAATATCAATTGGAGTCCTATGTCGGAGTTTCTGGGCGGTAGCTGGCGGACGAGCCTGGGTGGGACCTGGTTGCCGAAGCGTGAATACACGGACTTCGTGATTGATTCGTCGAGCCCGGTTACGGCGGCCCATGCGGGTAATTGTACGGCGAACGGGAATTTATGCTCGATTAGCTATTCCGGCAACAAGCTTGAGAATTCGGCCGCGCTGGCGATCAATGGCTTCGTTCAGTACTCGATTCCGCTGACAGCGTCGATCGATACGTTCATCGAGACTGATGCGTTCTGGCAGAGCAAGCGTTATGTTGGAATTACGAACAACCTGTCGACAAAGGAATACCTGGAAATGAATCTTCGCATCGGTCTCCAGAGTGACCGATGGGATATGGTGCTGTACATCGATAACATGTTCGACAACGATACCGTTCGTTCGGTCAGCGGTGGTCCCGGGCTTGGTTGCTGCTTCGTGCTTGGCAGCAGTATCGATGTTCAGGCACAACCCGATCCCAATAACCCCGGCGAGACGCTGAGTTCCCCGCGTTCGGCCGTCATGGTTGATCTTCCCCTGTATAATAATGCGTTCCTGCCGGATCCGCGGACCATTGGCGCGCGCATCTCGTACAGTTTCGGCGGGTATTAATTAGTCTACTATGGTGTTTGATACCACAGCGTCCTGAAAGAGAAGTTGTGGGGGGGGGGGGTTTCGGGGGCGAGGGGTTTTTTTTAGGCGGGGACCCCGCCCCCCCCACGGTGTTTCACGGC
>CAZVQW010000020.1:0-21740 GCA_964629475.1 uncultured Chromatiaceae bacterium
TCATGCAGTTTGACTGCATGAAAAGAACACAAAAACTGACTTTCAATTTCAGAAATATTCCGACTACAGACCAACCCAGCTGGCAACAAAGAGCAACCGGCTTTATCGTCGCATTGCTTTCATTGACGGCTCTGCCCGCCCATGCCGATTACAATGCCGATATCAGCTACACGATTCTGGAATCGGAGTTAGGTGCCGGCATACCTGACGGCAGCGGAGTTTCTGTCGGTCAGATCGAGGCAGACGTCCAGGTTGACGGCAACCCGGCATGGATGCCGAACCCGGGCAACGGAGAGTTCGGCGGCAAGACCATCACGGACATCTCCGGCGCAATACCCGGCATTTACTCAAACCACGCAACGAATGTCGGCAAGAGATTTTATGGCACCGTCACCTCAACGTCACCGGGCATCGCGCAAATCTCATCCTATCGTGCGAACTCGTGGCTGGGCAACGATTTTCTTCGTATCAACACAGGCAGTTGGCCTGTTTACCAACCACTCTCATCCGCAAATCGTGTCATCAATCACAGCTGGGTCGGAAGCGCAGAGAGTTACAATGCACAAGGTCTAGCCCGGTTGGACTGGAGCATCGAAGTCGACGAGATGATACAGGCAGTGGGATTTACCGGCGGGACCAGCCCGTTGCTCAGCAGCGCCTACAACGTCATTTCCGTTAACCGCACAGCCGCACCAACCGACTCGGGGTCTGCCAATGCCGGTGGAGTGTATACCTCCGGGCGCACCAAACCGGACATCGTCGCCCCTGCAAGCAGCGCCAGCAACGCCACACCGCGGATCGCATCGGCCGCCGCCTTATTGGTCGATGCCGCACACAATAATCCATCCTGGTCGACTGATCCGGCCGAATACTCCACAACCAACCGCAATGGCGACACGATCTATAATGCGGAACGCGTGGAAATCATCAAAGCCGCATTGATGACCGGCGCCGATCGCGAAACCTTCAACTCCACGAGTACCGATATCACCGACTATCGCGTCGACGAAGCCGATCAGACCGTCAACGGACTCGACCGGCGTTTTGGCGCCGGGCAATTGAATATATACAACAGTTACCACATCGTGGCGGCCGGCGAACAGAACAGCATTGAAGACTATGCCGGTGGCGCGGGCGCAATCGGCTGGAAGGGATTTGATTACGATCCTGCCTTCGGCGGATCGCAAGGCAGTAACGCAGCCGCGACATACTATTTCACTACGACAACCGGACCGGCCCGACTGACCGTCTCACTGGCCTGGAACCTAGAAATCGATGGCGGCAGCAAAAATCAGTTCGATGCATCTGCGACGCTGTACGATCTGGATCTGCAGTTATTTGATGTCACCGATTCAGGCAACTGGGTGTTGGTCGGCAGCTCAACAAGCACGACTGAAAACACGGAGAATCTGTGGCAACTGCTCGACAGTGGTAAAAATTACGCACTTAAGGTAACTCCCGGCACAGGACAAGCCGCGTTCAAATGGGATTACGGATTAGCATGGCAGGTCACACCGGTTGCAACGATCACGCCGCTGGAGCTGAATATTGACTGGGCTCCCCCTGCTGCAATCCAGAATCAATTTTACTGGTGGGGTGGGTTGTCTGCCTCGGGGGGACAGCCTCCCTATACCTACTCTCTTGTCGGCGGCTGGATACCGTGGCCAATGACGCTGAACTCGCAGACAGGTGTCATCTCGGGCACACCCATAAATGAAGAGACGGCATATTTCACGGTGCAGGTGATGGATGCAAATTCAGATACCGCGACAGTTCAGTCGCAAATTACCGTAACTAAATCCGGCTATGATTGCGGTGCCTCATGCCATGGCGCCCCCGGTTTCTAGTTCGGGCTGTAGTCTCTCAGTCACCAGGCATCAACTCACCCCATTCAGGATCGTATGGCACGGCATTCTCCGGGCCTATATTCAATGAAGACACATCCATGATGTGCGTGCGAATACTGGCAAATCCCTTGCCCGTGGCCCTGCCCCAGTTCATTTTCTGCCCATCCGGGGAAACGGTAGCGAGAATATTGATCGTATCGCTGTAGGTCAGACGCTGTTGTTCGCCCGTCGCCAGGTCACCCATGAAAATCTCCCAGTTGTGATCCATGGCCTTCACGTAGACGTAATGCCGACCGTCGGGTGCCGGATGCGGGTGCCAGTTCATACCGCGGTCGTACGTGTGGCGCCGCCAGTTGCTGCCATCCTTTTTGATCGTAAAAATAGTCATCGGCGTCGGCTTGACCGCACCAAAGTCTTCATCACGCCAGGCCCGGAAGATAATGTGATCGTTGTCCTGCATGAAAAACGGCGCGCCTTCATGCCAGTCGCCGGTGTTGGTCACTCGCTGCTCATCGGTGCCATCGGACCGCATGATCCAGATATCCATGTTGCCGTCGATCTGCCGGCCAAACGTAATCCACTCGCCGTTCGGTGACACGGAGACTTCGGCCTCGTAATATTTGTTGTTCGTCAACCGCTGGATATTCTTGCCATCGAGGTCGGATGAATACAACTCTCCGCCCGGCGGGTAATTATCGGGATCGGTCCAGTCACCGACGGGCATATCCATGTTGTCGCGCGTCGAAGTCCACACGACACGTTTTTGATCAGGGAAAAAATAGGAACACGCATCCTGCCCCCGGTCATTGACGCGCCAGATTTCCTCCCCATCGTCGGTGAAGATATAGGTCAGATTGCCCTCACCACCCCGGTTTGACGGGATCGCATCCGGATCATGCGTCTGCGCAATCAAATGCCGGGAATCGGGCGCCCAATAAGCTTCCGCCGCAACCGGGATATTGGGAATAACGTACGACGGCAACTCCCTGGGGTCAGCTCGCTTAAATTCAGGTTTGCCAGCCAGGCCCGGCGTGCCGATCAGGGTAAGCGCAACGGTAAAAGTCAGTGCAAGAGCCGGTCTAATCGCTGCAGTCATGGATATTTTCTCCTGTAATGATGCTTTGGTACATAATAACGATACCGGACAATCGTTGTTCATATCGTGTCATGACTGACCACAGTATGACTGACAATAGAATCCCCCTGGCTTTAAGGGTATCGCCATGACTCTGAAGATTTCTCGCAGATCACTGCTTACGGCCGCCGGCGGCCTGCTCGGCGCCACCAGCCTGGATATTCTGGCTGCCCCGGGCACCCCACAGCGGCCGCCACCCGATATGCTGCGCCTGATAGCCAACGAGAACCCGTATGGACCATCTCCAGCCGCCCGTGCAGCCGCGGCACAGGCGGTTGCCGAAGGTTGGAAATACGCGATGCGTGAAACCGCTGCGCTGAAAAAACTGATCGCGGCCCACGAAGGCGTACCGACCGACCATGTGATGGTTAGTGCCGGATCCAGTGAAGTGTTACGTATAGCCGTCACGGTGTTCGGCCGCAACGGTGGCCGCGTTGTAGCCGCGACACCCACATTTGATTTCCTGCCGACCTATGCCCGCAACATCGGCTGCGCGGTTGATGAAATACCGCTGGACAAGAACATGACGCACGATCTCGATGCGATGGCAACGGCGGTTCAAACAGACACCCGGCTTATCTACGTATGCAACCCGAACAATCCAACCGGCACGCTGGTAACAGGCGACAAGCTATCGGCCTTCATCGATACAGTCACACCGCATGCCCCGGTACTGGTCGATGAAGCCTACCTGGATCTCTGGGATGACCTTGCGAAACACACCGCAGTCACCAGCATCCTCGCGGACAAACCGGTGATCGTGACACGAACCTTCTCCAAGTTACACGGCATGGCTGGTCTACGGGTCGGCTATGCGATTGCGCCGCCGAAACTGATCGAACAACTCGAGAATTTTCGTGTGACGCTCATGAGCTATCCCGGGGTCATGGCTGCCATGGCAAGCCTGCAGGACACGAAATTCCTGACAACCAGCCGCGCGCATATTCATGAATGCCTGGCGATTACCAGCGGTGTATTAAAGGAGCTCGGTTTATCCTACGTGCCGAGCCGCGGAAACTTTATTTACTTCGATACCGGCGGCTCGGCCAAAAAATTCATGAGGGCGATGATGCGTGCCGGAATTATGACCGGCTTGAGTTACGCTCCGTATCCATCGTGGGCGCGTGTCAGCATGGGACGGGTTGAAGACATGCAGGTGTTTGCAGGTGCGGCGCGGGGGTATTTTGGTCAGAGCTCCTGACACCGTCGATACTTTATAGTTCGAGCGGATCCTCTAGCGCAATTCCGGAAGCACCTGCTCGCCAATCATCCTGATCGAATCAGCCGGATCGTCATGAATCCTCAGCGCCACTTCGGTGAACCCGGCATCTGCATATTTACCCAGTCTTTCAACATGCCGATCCAGATCGGTTGAATCGCCGGCACAACTCAGTCCCTCGACCAGGGCACTGACAATGTGTTCGGGAATATGCTCGATGTCGCCGCTCTTCTTACGGAAGGCATTCAGGAACGCCCATTTGTTATCCAGCACAAATTGCGCCTCTTCCGGATCCAGGAACGGCTCCACCCATTCCCGACCCAACCAGCCACGAATCAACAATTCACGACGTGCCTCCCACAGTGATGCTTCGCGGTCTTCCTTGACGTGCCAGGCGAGGAAGTTGCTAATGCGAAAATTCCCGTCTGCTTTACCCTGCTCCTTGAGCGCTTTTTTCAGAGTCGGTAGCGGCCAGTCGAACATTTCCGGTGCGACATCGCCCATCATGATGCCATCGGCCGCAGCTGCCGCCATGCGCAGCATCTTCGGGCCGGTCGCGCCGCCGTAGACGAGCGGCGGTATATCCGTCGCCCATGCCGTCGTAAACCAGTTGGCCTTGAACAGCTCACCATCGTAGTTCGGCATCGGTTGCTCGAATGAGCTTTTAACAATCTCAATGCCTTCACGCGCTGTCGAAATTCGCTTGCCGATATTGACGCCGAGAATCCCGGTCCACTCACCACCGCCACCGATTGCCACGCACGCCCTGCCACCCGCACATTCGTTCAGCGTCAACGCAGCATTGGCAATCTTCAGCGGATGCATTTCATAAGGACTGACGATGCAAACGCCAACCCGGATCGTTTTTGAAGCCAGCGCCAGCGGCACCGCGGTCATGAAGGCATCCCGGGCCCGGGCGTAGTTCTGGGTCCAGATTGCACGAAAACCATACTGCTCGGCCAGCAGTCCCAGTTCCTGTATTTGCGGAGCCGTCAGATCGGCTTCGAGAATGATGTCGAGATCCATGCGCTTTCCTTCAAACCTGAATTTATTTCAACCGTATTGTACTGATGCGGGCAGTAAAACCCGGCTAACTGAATTTCCTGACCGGCTACCGAATAAGCTCCGATATATCTTGCCCTGATATAGCCCAATTGACAGCATCTTGCCCGAAATGACAACATGCATTGTCAACAATCAAAATATATCAATAACAACTTGACGAAATTTTCATCGACTCGTTAAGCGTCCGCTCTGCCTGGGAGCCGCCTTATGTATATCAATTTCTGGTACCCGACCTGCGAAAGTTCGCAGCTGACCGACAAGCCGCTGAAACGACGCATGCTCGGTCAGGACTTTGTCTTGTTCCGCGACGCGGACGGCGTTGCACATTGCCTGAGCAACACGTGTACTCACCGCGGCGGCTCGCTATCCAGTGGCAAGGTCAAGGGCGACAACGTGATGTGCCCGTATCATGGCTGGGAGTTCGACGGCGAAGGTCATTGCCAGTACATTCCTTCACTGGGAAAGGATGCCAAGATTCCCGCCCGCGCACGCGTCGATGCCTATCCAACCCAGGAACGTTATGGCCTGGTCTTTGCTTTTCTCGGCGACCTGCCCGAGGAAGAGCGACCGCCTCTGCTGCACATCGCCGAATACGGTCCGGACGGGCCCATCGAAGGCTGGACCTCAACGATCCAGCAGTTCGAGTGGGGGTTCGATTACAAACGTTCGATGGAAAATGGTATCGATCCGGCTCACAACGAATTCGTACACCCGACACACGGATTCTCCGGCAATCGCGAGAACTACAGCGTGAAACCGCCCGAACTCATTCAGACAGAATGGGGCACCGGCTTCTGGGGCAAATCACTCGCACCACCGCTGGCCGAAAAAAAAATGCGGGAAACCTCCGGACGTTCAGGCAACGCGGTAATCCACGCCGGCACCGGCCATATTGGCATCAGTTCGATCTGGACATTCATTCATCCGACACCAGAGATGAAGATTCACCAGTATTTATTCGAATGTCCTGTTGATGAAGCCAACACCAGTCTGTATCTCATTAACCTGAGAAATTTCATGATTGACCCCGCAGATGATCAGCGCATGATGGAACGCAATGAGTATGTAGCACTGCAGGATCTGAAAATTCTGCTTGACGTCCATCCTGTCATCACACCGGAAACCCGTACGAAGGAATTGTTCGTGCCCGCCGATGGGCCGATCAACGCTTACCGGGACAAACTGAAAGAATGGGAAGAGCGCGGCTGGCGCATCGACCTCGACGAAGTAGAGCGCAACCGGAAGAAAGTAGCCTACGCGATACCCTGCCCGGCGCGCCGGGAGAGCAAAGGCTGGATTCTGGATCCGGTTCCGCTTATTCCAACATAGGGTATAATTATCAGCAGCTGGCACGATGCTGGCAAGTGCCCTATGGCTTTGTTCGCCACTATACAACTACTAATAATATCGTCCGCTCAGAATCAGGAGAGAATTTTATGAGTGTACTCAAGAAGGTGTTTTTCAGACCACCTTTTATCGGCCTGCTTGGATTCGTTATCGTACTGCTCGTTCAGGCGCTTGGCCATACGGTCATGATCCTGATGGAGGAGGGCTTCGGTCATGAGTATGTCTATTACTCGGCGACCGCGATGGGCATACTCGGCGCAGTACTGTTATTTATCGGCATGAAACATCCCGAGGAAATCACCGGCACATGGCTGGGGTTTTTCGCCGGCACATTCCTGTGGACCGGCTGGGTCGAGTTCGCATTCGTCTGGAATGCCGCCTGGCTGGACGTGGTGGATGCGCGCGGCACGAAAGGCGAATACTTCGTCATGATGTCATCTCTGGGTGTCATGATGGCGACGCTGGTTTACTTCTTTCTGAACAAGGAAACGAAGTGCAATTTTTTCCACTGGTTTCAGCGAAATTGGGGATTGAGCACCGGCAAGCCCTCGCGCGGACATGAGAGGAATTTCGCCGCTATTACGGCCCTGGAAACGATCTATATCATCTGGTTTTTTTACCTGATGCTGCTGTTTTTCTATGAATTTATCGGCGATTCCGGCTGGGAGGCCAGAGTCCTGTTCTTCCTTAATACGGTCTGGGCCATCTATCTGCTGAACCGTTTGGTAAAATTCTGGAAGGTCACGACCGCAATTCGCTACGCTATTCCGACCGCCATCATCACATGGAACAGTATCGAACTGATGGTCAGATGGGATCTGTTCACGGAGGTCTGGATCGAGCCACAGAAGTATTGGCTGGAGATGTCGCTGGTCTTTGGTGCGTTCCTGATAGTGACCGTAACCTCGATGCTGACGCCGAAGGACACCAAAAAGACCTTTGAGCAGGAAAAGGGAAGAGCAGAACTCGAACAGAAGGCTGCCGGCTAATCGTCAGCAGTCATGATTGGCATCTGTAACAAACAGCCGAAGGCACATGTCTTCGGCTGTTTTTTTTCACTACGATATACACCACGAAAAACGGCAAACGACTATGCATCTGGATATCGCACTCGAATCAAAAATCGGCCCCACTGAATTCTGCGAGCTGGGCTTGCTGGCCGAGAAATACGGTTTTCGCGCCATATGGTCACAGAATTATGCGCGGGCACCGGATGCATTTATGACCGCAGTACCCCTGGCACTGGCCTCGAAGGAAATCCAGGTGGGCGTAGCCGTCGTTTGCCCGTACGAAATGCACCCGCTGAAGATAGCCAACGCGGTACTGACTCTGAATGAGTATTCTGGCGGTCGCGCCAATGTGGTCATCACCTCCGGTGGCGACTGGACCGGTGTCCTGAAGTCCAAAAAAGGTGAGGTCGCCCGCACCCGTGAGGCGTTGGAAATCATCAAGGCCTCGCTGGGCCACGATGTGGTGAACTATGCCGGAGAAAGCTACAACGCCCAGGCTTTCACGACCCGCTGGACAACGCAGAAACCGCCGACGATCTATGCCGGGGCGCACGGTCCGAAGATGATGCGCATGGCAGCCGATGTCGCGGATGGCATCATGCTCAGCGATGTGCAACCGGAGATGTTTGGCCGGCAAATGCCGATCATCCGGGATGCCCTCGCAGCACAGGACCCTCAGCGTGAGATGCCGCTCAGTGGCTTCGTGGCCTGGCACGTCAAGGAAGACCGCAAAGCCTCCCTGTGGGAAGCACGCCGCGAACTGATCATTCGTGCCTGGCTGGCGCCGAACTGGACAGAGCCTTACCTGAGCCCCGAAGACGTCAAATGGGTGACCGCAAACATGTGGCCTTTCCTGACAGCCTTCCGTGAACGCACGGGTGATTATAAAGATATACCTGAGCACATCAGCGATGCGTTGGTCGAGGGACTGACGATGTCAGGTGACCTGAGCGACATCGACAGACACATCGAGCGACTCCGGAAGTTTGAGGCCGCCGGGTTTACCGAAGTCGTCCTCGGGATTCAGGATGATCCGGCCGACTCGATTCGCATGATTGGTGAGAAAGTTTTGCGGGCGTTCATTTCAAACGTATACCGACAACGGCGCAACATGTTGTGGGTGCGGCTTCAGCCGCTAACCCAGGATAATCGCGGCTGAAGCCGCTCCCACAGTGAATCTCCCACAGCAAATCAATGAAGTTTATCGCGCAGCTGTGAAGTCGTGACTGACCTTAACCCAGTTTCGGAATCCAATCAGCCACAGCCCTGCCGATGGCATCCCCGGAAACCTCCTGGACAAAGTGCCCACCGTAAACCTGAACCGTTTTCTGGTTCGGCAAACTACGTGCGAACTTGCGCAACTCTTTTACACTGAAAATGATACCGGGATTCGCCTGAATAAATAGTTTGGGCACCTCGGACTCGGCCAGCCAGGCCGAGTAGCTGCCGATGATTTCAGCGGTGTCGGCCGGTTGCCCGGCAAACGGAACTTCGCGCGGCCACGTCAGCGTCGGCCGGCGACTTTCGCCCGGCTCCAGGAACGGTCGCATGTATTCCACCTTGTCTTCCTCGGTTAGATAGAGGCCTACCTCGCGAAGAAACATCGTCATGAACATGTTGTCTTCCAGCACCGCTTTCTCGCCCTTCTCCGAACGCATGACGCGGAAAAACTTGCTGGGCGTTGTCTCTGAATCATCTCTGCCCGGTGGCTTCAGCAGGGATTCCATGTAGGCAATACCCTTCACTTTGTCCGGGTTTAGCTGGGCCCAGTTGAACCCCATCGCAGAACCCCAGTCGTGAATGACCAGCACGACATTGTTATCGACACCAAGCTTCTCGAGCAGGCCGTACAAATATTTACGATGCGTAAGATAGTTATAGACACCGGGCCCGCTGTTCGGGAGGCGTTCGGAATCACCCATGCCGACCATGTCCGGAGCGATACAGCGGCCGAGATGCTGAACATGGGGGATTACATTGCGCCATAAATAGGACGAGGTCGGATTGCCATGCAGGAAAACGATCGGATCACCCTCGCCAACCTCGCAATAGGCCATCCTGATGCCATCGACTGACATAAACTTCTTTTGTTTCGACCAGGCTGCTGCGGGTACGGGCACTTGTTCCGCACCTACGCTGCCGGTCATCGCCACGGCTGCGGCTGCGGCACTCGTCGTGATCAGGCCACGACGGGATAATTTAAGTTCACTCATGTTGCCCCCGTTTCTTCTTTGATGTCAGTTCCGGAATCGAGTGAACTATAGACACAACAGAAGTTAAATGGTTCCGGCCTCTGCTGACCGCAGCCTGGCTGATACAGAACTGTGCCGCCGTGCGGACAGAAGCGTCGACAAACATGTCGCTGATGTGACTGGAACCATGAGTGGAAACGACCTGAAGGCTGTATGCGGGGTCGGGAAAATACCTGACTGACCGTTGAACAACGGTCAGTCAGGTTTTCAGAACAAAGACTCTACGAACGTCGATGCCGGCGCCGCAACCAGGGCAACAGCATCAACAGGCCAAGGCCGGCAGGCCCCACGGCTGACGAGGACGATTCGAATGGCGACGTCGTGTCTTTCGGGCCAATCGTGACAGTGACCAGTGCTGTCGAAGACCTGTCATTGGAATCTGTCACCGTATAGCTGAAGGTGTCCGTCGTTTCCTCATCTCCGATCGATGTATAGACGACCGCGTTATCGGAACCCACTGCAACCGTGCCTTTATCGGGGTGAGGAGAAGCCGTGATCGTAACCGTCAACGGCGAGTTGGCCAGGCCCGTATCGTTATCCAGAACGTCAATCGTGACGGACTGGGATAACGGCGTTTCGCTCGCATCGTCAACCGCATTCGGCGCCTCGATCACGGTAACTTCTACGGAGGCCGTATTGGAATCGTCAGGAGTGCTGTCGGTCAACATGTACTGGAAGGAATCGGTGCCTGAGAATCCCGCATTCGGTGTATACGACACCTCACAGACGGCTCCCGGTTGAGTGCAACCGATAATCTGCCCGATGACACCATTCAACGGATCGGTCGTGATCGTGACCGTCAACGGAGTGTCGGACAAGCGCGTATCATTGGCCAGCACATCAATGCCAACCATCTCGCCGGCAAAGGTCGTTGCCGAGTCGAAGACCGCCCTCGGGATATCGGCAGGAACGGTAATCGTCACGGTGGCAATATTGGAGCTGTTCGGGGTGATATCGGTCACCATGTACTGGAAAGTATCGGTGAAACCGGACAGCCCCGCATCCGGTGTATAAGGCACCTTACAAGCCGGCCCCTGCGCGGCGCAACCCGTAATCGAGCCAATGCTACCGTTAATCGGGTCGGTCGTGATCGTGACCATCAGGGGAGTATCGTCCAGGCTCGCATCGTTTGCCAGTACGTTGACATTAACCGTCTCGCCGGCGTTAGTTGTCGCAGCATCGTTAAATGCCATTGGCACGGTTGGATCAAGAACCGCGACATAAACGTCCGCTTCCGATAAGTCCCCGCTGGCATCCATGATCCGATATCTGAAGGAGTCTTCACCGAGAACCGCCCCTGCCGCGTAGTCGACACGAATCGTATTCGCATTTCCGGGTGACCCGGTGACCGTTGCCGTGCTGCCGTTCGCCGGATCCGTGATGATCGATACCGTCAAATCCGTATCACTCAAACCCGTGTCATTTGCCAATATGTCGAGGCCGACCTCCGTCGTGCCCTGCTCGATCATGAACGCCGGGTTACCCAGTGAGCCGTTGTCATTGGCGTTCGGCTGGTCGTTCACATCGATAGCGACGACTGCGGTGTCCGTGTCGCCATCAACATCAGCCAACTGGTAAGTGAAAATCTCCGTGCCATTGAAGCCGGCAGCCGATGTGTAGTCAATGCTGTTGCCACTGGGCACAGCGGTTCCACCATTGTCCGGAGCGACCGTCACCGTCATTGTGATCGGCGTATCGGTCAGACCGTCATCATTGAGCTGCACGTCGAGAGACGTCAGTGTCGCCGGGAGTATTGCCGCTGCCGGCATACCTAGACCACCTGTCGCATCATCGACGGCGTCGGGGACATCGTTGACATCGACGTTAACCGTTGCTGTCGAATCCTGCATTGTGCTATCGGTCACTGTGTAGGTAAAACTGTCAGCTCCGACAACACCCGATGTATAGGTCAACTCGCAAGTACCCTGTGCAGTACAGGGTACCGTTTCAGTCACCGTGCCGTTTGCACCCTGCGTGAACGAAATCGACAATGGCGTATCGGCGAGGCCCGCATCGTTGGTCAATGGGTTGAACGGGTGCGGAACGGCCCTGTCAGGCGCAATATTATCGTCCGTGGCACTCGGCGTATTAGGGTCAGCGACAGTGACCGTCACGACGGCCGAATCAGTATCGCCGTTACCGTCCTGCAGTTGATACGTGAACGGATCCGCACCGAAAAAGGCCGCATCCGGAGTATACGGCACGACACACGTGGCGATGATATCGCAACCGGCGATGGTGCCGATCGTGCCGTTCACCGGCGGCACCGTAATCGTGACGCTATGCGTACCCGGCCCGGTATCCCCGAGCGTATCGCTCGCCATCACGTTGATGTCGGACGCAACCGGGGTTGTCGCGTGGCCATCCACGCTCGGCGTTTCCGCCACGGCGACGGGCAACAGGTTGGTGACGTTGACCGTCACCGTCGCCGTCGAATTGGTACCGGCCGGATCTGTCACCGTGTACTGGAATGTCAGATCGGTACCGGTCGGGCTGCCTTCACCGACATTTGACGTGTAATCGATTGAAAGCCCGGCCTGTGGGCCCGGAAACGGCCCCATAACGCTCGTCGTACCATGCGCCGGGTCGGCCGAAGTCAGGTTCTGAATATCATCGACGAGGACATCATTGGCCAGCACGGGAATATTGATCGTTTCGGTGGCGCGTACACTACTGCCCCCCGTATCGTCGACCGCCCCTAATACCGTGAAGGTCATTTTCTCGCCGCCCGAAGTTCCTACAGCAACACCACCAACGACAAGATTATCAGTGCCGATTTCCACCCCGTCACCGGGGGTCAGACCGTCGACGCCGGTGAAGCCGTCGAAGCCGAGGTCAAAAGACGAGACCTCGCGCGGACCGCCGGCGGTCGACACATCGTCACCGCCGATTGTCTGGCTGGTCACCAGACCCGGACCCCAGGTCGTGGTGCTTTCATTGAATAAGTTCGAGCCGAAGTTGTGACCGCCGCAGCCGCTGGCGCCCACACCAGCCAGGAACGTACCTTCAACGCAGGTATAGGCAGTTCCGCCGGCTGTGGCCGTATCGGTAGCGATCGACAAATCCGTGACCTGATCATTCAGAATTGTCGCAGTATAGGGACTACTGCTGATGCTGCTCACGGCCGAATACAAGCCGGTCGAGGTCAGCGAAGTGCCATCCCAGTCCCAGATCGCCGTCGATGCCGGCTGACCCTGAGTATGACTACCATCAGTGATCAGCGTGCTGACGGCGCCGCTGCCGCTCGTCTGGTTGTGAGAAATGAGCAGGACCGTGACTGCATTGGCAGTGGAAGACAACACTATCAGCACCATGGCCAGTACTGGCTTCACCAGCAAATTCAGACCTACCGGGAAGCGCCCCAACGACATCCCACGAGTAATTATTCTTCTCACTGCAACAAACCTCCAAAACGCCGATGCAAGGCGAAAATCCAGCTGACAAACATACGCGACGGGCCTACCCCTAGCAAGACAGTGTAAACGGAAGCTGCTACACACCCCCCGACCTCGACGAAAATTCGTATATTATAGATGGAACAAGTTAATATTTTTCAATAAGTTATTTATTATTTTTCAAAATTAAAGCAATAAATCAGATTCTTTCCCGCAGCTTTGGCAGGCCAACCTGACGTCACCACTACACAACAAGCGAACCCCATAAGGTCGACAACTCTATCTTAGAGATTATAAGTGTTCCGGACATAAGAGTTCAGAGACCCAAACATCTGACTCCTGTTTACATTCTACGAAGATCCACTCTACGAAGATCGACGCCGAAACCTCAACAAGGGCAACAGCATTAACATACCAAGCCCAACCGGGCCAACCGCCGAAGAACTCCCGGGCACCTTATTCTGATTCAACGTGATCGTGATCGCGACATCTGCCGTCGAAGTCCCGTTATCATCGGTCAGCCTGTAGGTAAACGTGTCTGCTGTTACCGCAGCTCCGGCCGTCGGCGTGTAGGTCACATCGATATCAGCGGCATTGCCCGGCGACATTCCATTGATGCTGACTGAGCCGTTCGCCGGTGCTGTCAGAATTGTCACTGTCACCGGGTCGGTCAGGTCCGTATCGTTTTCCAGAATATCAATCGTGACAGCCTCATCTTCCAGCGTAGCTGCGCTGTCATCAACGGCCACCGGCTGGGACGGACTCACGGCAATCGCTACATTGGCGGTATTGGAAGTCTCGGGAGTATCATCGGTCACCTGATACTGGAAGGAATCGTCACCGAAAAACCCGGCTTCCGGCACATACCAAATCTTGCAAAAACCCTGTTGCTCGCAACCCTGAATCGAGTGGATGAAACCGTGGGCCGGGTTTCTCGTGATCGTAACGATCAGCGGGTCATCACCCATGCCCGTATCATTCGCCAGTACATCGACGAAACCTGCTCCATCATCAAACGGCAAACCATCCTCGTCGAAAAATATCGCGCCGATATCGTCGACCGCCACCGGAATATTCAGCGGGACAACTTCGACAAAAACGGTTGCGTTGTCCACACCGGTACCGGTATCTGAAACCTGGTAGTCGAAAGAATCAATACCGATGGTCGACCCGGCCGTGTAGTCGATATGAATCGCGCCCGCACCTCCGGGTGACCCGACGACCGTTGCGGTACCCAGTGCCGGTGTCGTATTGACGGGCGACTGTACCGTCAGTGCCGGATCAATGAGTCCCGTATCATTCGCCAGCACATCGAGACTTTCCGTCTGATTCGCGATGACGGTCATAAACGGACTGGTCTGCGTACCATCGTTATTCGCATTGAACTCATCTGTGACCGTCACGGCGACGGTCGCCGTCAACGAGCCATCCTGATCCTCCACCGTATAGTCAAACTCGAATGTAGCCGTACCGGTCACAAACCCCGGGGGCGGCGTGTATTCGACAAACAGTCCGGTCCGCGGTCCGGGCGTGCCGATCACGGCAGCCGTTCCATCGGTCGGTACGGTCGTGGTCAGGGAGATGATGTCATCATCGATGGCATCGTTGACCAGGACCGAAATATCGACCGCCTGACCGGGGGCCGTTGTCACCGCATCGTCGGTCACCGACCTCTGCATTGTAAAAGTCAGCAACTCGCCGTCAGGCACTCCGACCGCAATATCGTTGCCCACCATGAGCTGATCCCCGGGATTCGGACCAAGGCCCGTACCCGTATCCGCTACATTGCCGAAATCGTACGCGGTAATGTCGCGCGGCGCACCGGCCGTCAACACATCGTCACCACCGATCGTCTGGCTGACCGCCAGACCTGGCCCCCAGGTCGTATTGCTCTCATTGATAAAGTTCGCGCCCAGGTTGTGACCACCGCAACCGCTGGCGCCAACACCAGCCAGGAAGGTACCCTCGGCACAAATGTAGGCAGTGGCAGAGGCCGTGGAGGTGCTGGTGTCGATCGCCAGATCCGTGATCTGGTCATTTAGAACTGTCGGCGTAATCGTCGAGCTATTTATGCTGCTCACGGTGGAAAACAGACCGGTTGCAGTCAACGAGGTGCCGTCCCAGTCCCAGACCGCAGTCGAAGCCGGTTGCCCTTCTACATGACTGCCATCCGTAATGAGCGTGCTAATAGCGCCGCTGCTACTCGTCTGATTGTGTGAATCCAGTATCAACGTAATGGCGTTCGCCGCAGAAGCTGCAGCAGCCAGCACCATGGCCAGCATTACTTTTACAATCGAATTCAAACCAACCCGGAATCTCCCCAACGATATCTCACGGGCAATTATTCTTATCACTGCAGCAAACCTCCGAACGCCGGCAAAGGCGGAAAATCCAGCTTATAACAATACGCGGCGGGCCAACCGTGATCAAGATGAGGTAAACAAAAAACGGCGGCTTTAGATGCAGTTATTGCTTGCTGGTGCGCAGGACGGTCGCAGCATTCGGGCCAAAAATCATGAAGTTATCAACATAGCAATATGCCACACAATCAGTCACATAAGAGACTGGCTGACACCGGCCTCAACACTGATCAGGCGTCACTCAACCAGTCGCAGAGCCGATCGATGCCCTCCACCACGACCTTGCAATGCCGCCGCAGGAAGGCTTCATCGCAGTCCGCAGCCACGGAGACAGACTTCAGCGCCTGCATCGCTCCGGCGCCGTCAAAATCGACCAGCGCAATGCGCGCGGTCAGGTCTTCGGGCTGTTGTCCGAAATCGCTCCCCGGCAGCATGGCGACACCGGTATCGTGCAGGATCTGACCGCAAAAAGCAGCCGAATTTTTCATGGCTGCACGGTTCGCAATCAGCTTTTCCGCAGCGAGGGTACCGGCGAACCGTGGAAACAAATAGAAACCACCATCGGCATCGCAAACATCCGCCCCGGCGGTGCGCAGCTGCTGTGTCGCATACTGCGACAGAGCCCGCAGTATGCGTCGCGTATCGCTTAGATAGCGATCCATCTCGTCGCCACCGGCATATGCCGTTACGGCCGCATATTGCATCGGCGCCGCGACAGCCGAAAACGTCTCGCTGGCAAGTGCGGCGACAGCATCGCGACACCAATTCAGCGATTCGGGAAAGACAAAGGTGCCGATACGCCAGCCGCCTGCCCCGCACCACTTGCTGAGGCCGTTGCTGATGATCGTCCCGTCGGGGTAGTAACGCGCAATGGACGCGTGCTTGCCGGCAAAGTTGAAACCACTGTAGATTTCATCGGACAGAACCAGTACATCGAACTCGGCCGCTGCACCGGCGAGCGCTTCGAGTTGTTCCGGTTCATAAGAAGCGCCAGTAGGATTGTTCGGATAATTCAGGATCAGCAGACGCCGGCGGCCCGGATCCTGGCGGCAAACCTCGATCAGTTGCTCCGGCGTGACCCGCCAGCCGTTCGCGATGTCGGTCGCGAGCCAGTGAACATGGCGTCCGAACAAGCCGGCCTGCGGCGCATACGAAACCCAGCTTGGCGCCGGAATCAACACTTCGACATCGCAGGCCATCTGTAACAGGAACATCAGTTCTTTCGAGCCGGGTCCGACCATGACCTGGGAAGGTGAAATTTCCAGCTGCTCGGTGTGCCGATAGTAGCCGGCGACAGCCTCGCGCAGTTGCGGCAACCCCAGCACCGGCAGGTAAGCTTTTTCATGAGCATGGCGTTGCAACGCCGCAACGACATGTTCCGGGACCGGAAACGGCGACTGGCCGAAGCCCATGCGAAACACCTCGCGACCCTGCGCCGCAAGGCGCGAGGTGTATTCATTGATCGCCAGCGTTGCGGACGGCTGCAGCGTCCGAACTATGGGGCTCAGTCGATTGTCAATACGGGGGGCGCGCATGTCTATACCTGTCGCAGAGGTGTCATTCAATGTGGGAGCGGCTTTAGCCGCGATAAGCGCATTGCTGTAATTTAATCGCGGCTAAAGCCGCTCCCACAGGTGAGTCATTCCAGTATACCGGGGAGATAATAGTGTCTGACACCATTTACTTGCCAAAATTCTTCCTTAATCAGCGGCGTGCGGCGGCCAGCGCAGCGGCGGCGGTCAGCAGGACACCGCCGGTCACGCGATGACGCCAGCGTCCGGCGCCTGCCAGCAACGGGCGCAATCTGCCGGCGGCCAGCGCCCAGCCACTGTCGAGTAACGCCGCGATGACCCAGAACGTAGCCGCCAACAACACGAGTTGTCTGACGACCGGGCGATCCGCAACGACAAACTGCGGGAAAAATGCCCCATAGAACAGCAGCACTTTCGGATTCGTTGCCGATACCAATATGGCCTCGCCGAACATGAGTTTGATGGACTTGCGCGGCGGTGCCGGATTTTCGAGTCGGTCCGCGGGCGCGCGCAGGGATTGTATGCCCAGAAAAACCAGGTAGGCGACACCGATCCAGCGAATCCACTCGAAAGCAGCTCCCATCGCGGCCATGACCGTCGCAAATCCGAATACGACAAATAACAGTTGTACGCCCTGCGTCGTACTCGTGCCGGCAACCGTGACCAGCCCATACCGCGGTCCGTGCGCCAGGCTATTGGCTACGATCAGCGCCACGTTCGGCCCCGGAATGAGAATGAGTACGACCGTCGCTGCGACGAACGCCAAGTACAACTCCATCGACATAGCCTGATTGTGTTGGAACCACCATTCGCGATCAAGTGTGACACCAACTGCGTGCCCGTAGGAGCGGCTTCCAGCCGCGATAACCTGCGGCGGGAATACCTGTCGCGGCTGGAAGCCGCTCCTATGCCATCAGGCTGATTTTTTAGACAACAGGATCCGTTTGGAGGCTACCATCCGCCGCGAGCGCCTCCCAGTCGATGTCATCGACGGGCGGCAGGCACGGCAGGTCGGTGGCCAGTGCCTCGACGTATTTCTGTGCGGCGCCCGTATTGAACACGACGACCTCCTCGTCACGGCCTATCGAGCCCTCGCGCACGAGGTGCTCGAGCACACCGAGGCAGGCGGCCGTCTCGGGACACAGACCGATGCCCTCCAGAGCGGCGGCGCGACGCGTCCAGTCAAGCAGCTCGCCTTCGGGTGCCGCCAATGCCGCCCCACCGGATTCGCGAACGGCATCAAGAATCATGAAATCGCCCACTGCGCCGGGAACACGCAGGCCACTGGCAACCGTGTGTGGATCGGCGACCGGCGTCGCGAAGCGCTCGCCCGCAGCGAACGCGTCGGCGATCGGCGCACAACCATCGGACTGACAGGAATACAGGCGCGGGAGTTTCTCATCTTCTAGCCAGCCGAGTTCACGCATTTCAGCGAACGCTTTCCACATGCCAATCAGCCCGGTGCCCCCGCCGGTCGGATACAGGATCGCATCGGGCAAGCGCCAGCCAAGTTGCTCCGCCAGTTCCAGGCCCATGGTCTTCTTGCCCTCGAGCCGGTAGGGTTCCTTTAACGTCGAACAGTCGAACCAGTCCATCGCCTCGGTGCCGGCACGTACGACTGCGCCGCAGTCGGAGATCAGTCCATCGACGAGAAAAGCGCGCGCACCGAACAACGATGCCTCCAGACGATTCACGGCCGGCGTGTCGGCCGGCATGAACACCCAGGCCTCGAGCCCCGCACGCGCCGCATAGGCCGCCAGTGCACCGCCGGCATTTCCTGCAGTCGGGATGGCAAGACGCCTGACACCGAGCTCTTTCGCGCGGGACACGGCCATAGCCAGACCGCGGCACTTGAAAGAACCGGTCGGCAGTTGCGACTCGTCCTTGATCAGGAGGTTTTCGAGACCCATCTCACGACCCAGGCGGGGACAAGGCAACACGGGACTCCAGCCTTCACCCAGCGAGACAATATGTTCGTCGGCCTCGACGGGCAGTAGCTCCCGGTAGCGCCAAAGATCGGTCGGGCGGCGGGCTATGTCTTCACGAGTAACAGCGGCACCGATGGCCGCGAGGTCGTAGCGTGCCCATAGCGGGCGGCCACCGCTGGTGGTCTGGAGCTGATCGTGGGGCAAACGGACGCCATCGAGGGCACCCTCAAGGTGGGTGACGAAGGAAACTGGTGTCATTTGAGCGAATCTCCGCAACGATGAACGCTTGATACTCGATCTGTTACCGGATCGAGGCCAAAATATTAACCACTAACGCACCGCTAATGTCCGATAGATTTCGGCGACTCGCCTTTGGGAGCGATGCCGCTAACGAGGAATCTTTCCTGATAAAAAAAGGCCGCCTGCAACGATGTTGCAGGCGGCCGGTATTTCCAACAGATCATCCGATCAGCTTAGAAGCTGAATGTACCTCGCGCATACCAGAAACCACCTTCGTAGTTCGCTGCACTTCGCCGTGGATACTGCAAACCGACGCTCAGACGGTTTGCATTCGGAGGACCAATTTCATCGATGAACTCGTCAAATACATTGACCGCACCGACATTGAACTGCCAGCTGTCATTCAGCTGGAAGCCCAGATCCAGATCGACATAAATCGTCGAACCAATCTTTGCGCTCTGATCAGCCGGATCATTAATTGTGCCGCGCTCATCATAATGGTCGCCGTAATAATTTGCGCGAACCATGAACGTCCAGCTGTCGCCGATCAGGTTATTCATCGTTAACACACCGCGTTCTTCGGGGAAGTTGTTCTCGATGTCTTCGACGGAGGCATCACTGACCGGCTGAACCGGTCCTCCCGGCGAATCCACGAACTTCTGGTCGGTCACATCGATTTCGTTGTAGCTCAACGCAAGTGTCCAGTCTGTGCTGAACGCACCGGTCCACTCGGTCGTTGAGGTCAGAACCAGGTCGACACCGGTATGCTCGACGTCCATCGCATTCGTGAAGAAGGAGATGCTGCCGCCGGTCGCCGGATCGGGAATATTACCGGTCCGGTAAATGCGATCGTCGACCTCGATCCTGTACACATCGACTGTCAGAGACGTGCTGTCGAGAATATCCCACGCAAAGCCGAGGCTGTAATTAAGCGAGGTCTCTTCCTGGAGAGGCTTACCGCCTACCGCTACCGCAGCAGGATCGGTCGGCGGGAACAGACCCTCGTCGACCAGCAATCCGGAGATGCTGTCAGCCGTCGTGATCGTCGTTCTTACGCTGGCCTGGCCGGGCGTCGGCGCATGGAAGCCGGTCGATACGGCACCGCGCAGAGTGAAGGGATCGGCAATCCGCCAGCGGGCCGCCAGCTTACCGTTGATCGTGTCGCCGAAATCAGAGTAGTCCTCGTAACGCAAGGCATACTGCAACAGAAACGACTCGGTTATATCGTGCTCCAGATCGGCATACACGGCGATGTTATCGCGTTCCAGCTCACCGGCATCGTCCGACGTCACGCCTTTCAAGCCGCTGGAACCAGACCCTTCGAATGAGGAGGGCTCGCCGGCGATGGAGGTATAAGTTTCCTCACGCCATTCAGCGCCGAAGCCGAGGTTCAGATTATCGGCGAGCGGCAGTGAGAAATCAGCATTCACGCCAATTTCCTCTTGCTTGTACCCACCGACATCGAAGTCCATTTGATCGAGCGTCGTTCCGTCTCCTATCCCGAGGCTCTGATTAGCCGTGTTGTTCAGGAAATACATCAGCTCGTTCCTGCCGTAGTTGACGCTGAAATCGTAGAACATGCCGCTCTCGAATTGGCCCTCGGTGCCCATAACCAGGCTGGCATCCTTCTGGTCTCCGTCCAGATACGGCGTGAACCCACCGGGTAAACCCGTAAAGCCCTGCTCACGCAAGCCGCTACCGTCCATGGTTGAGCTGTTGAAGACAGAATGAGTTTCCGGATGGCGGAAGAAAAATCGATACCGTCCTTCTGTATCGGCATAACCGAACCGAACATAAAGGTCTGATGATTCACTGAGCTCGAAGCCGGAATTCACGAAAAAGCGGGAACCACTGGTTTCCGGACGACCCCAGGACTGCGCGAACGGTGCGTCGCCAAACACGGCATCCTGACCAACCGGGTTGCTCGGATCCGCATCAAGAAGGTCCTGAGCAGACGGAACCTGCTGGCCGCGTGACAATCCTTCGTTATCGATGTACTCGAAACTCAGGTTGATGAAACCGTTTTCACCGGCGGCAAAACCACCGTTTGCGGCAACCTTATAACTCTGCTCTCCCTCGTAATGCTCACCGTACTGGACGACAACGTCACCGCCTTCAGTCGCATCCTTCATGACGAAGTTGATGACACCGGCGATCGCATCGGAGCCATATTGCGACGCTGCGCCATCGCGCAAAACTTCTACACGTTGCACGGCGATACCGGGAATCATGCCGATATCCGGACTATGCGATCCATTACCTGCTGCCGGCGCCAAAAATTGAATCAACGAAGATCGATGCCTGCGTTTACCGTTGACGAGCACCAGTGTCTGGTCGGATGCGGTGCCACGCAACGATGTCGGCCGCACGAATGCGGATCCGTCGCCGGTTGCCGGGGTTGCCGTATAGG
>CAZVQW010000020.1:21840-54047 GCA_964629475.1 uncultured Chromatiaceae bacterium
GTAAGTATAAATACGTACTTTTCACATCCTGATGCGAGGAAATCTAAGTATCCGACTACCAGACTTACACCCCTTTTTCGCGCAAAAAACGACCTTTTCTTCAATGTTGAGATAAAACCCCACCGCTTACTTCTCATACTCCGGCATGGCTATTATTGTGCTCCGGGGAACAAAACGAGCACGCAAATGACACAGAATCAGGACGTGGAAATCGCAGTAATCGGTGCGGGCATTGCCGGCATCGCTGTTGCTTACTATCTGTGTACCGAATACGACAAGCGCTCGGTTCTCCTGATAGACAGCAGGCAACCGATGAGCTTTACCAGCGCCCAATCCGGTGATAATTATCGGAACTGGTGGCCGCACCCGACTATGGTCAACTTCACGAACCATGGCATCGATTTAATGGAACGTATCGCGCGCGAATCATCGAATGTCCTGCAAATGACTCGACGCGGGTACGCAATTGCAACGCGCCAAAACCATATCGACGAGTTGATTGCGGAATTGCATGCCGGCTACAACAACACAGAAGCCGACCCGATTCACATACACACAGGATCAGAACCGAGTTCCTACTGCGCCCCGATCAACTCAGACTGGACGAAAGCACCGGCGGGCGTCGATGTGTTATCAAATCAAAGTTTGATTCGCAGAACATTTCCGTCGTTCAGCGAGGAAATTGCCAACGTGGTGCATATTCGCAGGGCGGGTGGCATCAGCGGTCAGCAATTGGGCCAGCACATGCTGGAACGCATCAAGGCATCCGGCGGCCAACGAAAACGCGCGCACGTAAAAAGCATTGCACAGAACGGGAAATTTGCACTCGAAGTCGAGGGCGCCAATGGCATCGAACAAATTTGTGCCGACGTGATCGTGAATGCCGCAGGACCCTTCGCAGCGGAATTGGCGGCAATGATCGGTGTCGAACTGCCGATCGAGAACATCTTTCAGCAGAAGATCGCGTTTGAAGATGAATATGGTGCAATCCCCAGATCACTCCCGTTCTCTATCGACAGCGATGAACAGGAACTGAACTGGACCGATGAAGAGCGCGACCTGTTGACCGGCGATCCGGACATGGCATGGTTGGCCAGAGCCATGCCCGGGGGCATACATTGTCGTCCCGATGGTGGTGACACGGGAACCTGGGTCAAGCTCGGCTGGGCGTACAACCACGAAATCAGCGAACCGCAGCAGGACCTGGCAAACGAGCAGCGCTTCGATCCGCAATTCCCGGAAATTGTTCTGCGCGGTGCCGCGGCGCTCAATCCGTCACTGCATCAATATGTCGAATCATTTCCACGGCATTGGACTCATTATGGCGGCTACTATCCGATGACACGTGAAAACTGGCCACTCATCGGCCCACTCGGAAGTAACGGCGCCTTTATTGCCGGTGCGTTGTCGGGCTTTGGCAGTATGTCCGCCTGTGCCGCCGGTTCACTGTGTGCCGCCTGGATCGCCACCGGAGATTTGCCTGCCTATGCCACACAACTGAGCCTGGCAAGATACGACGATCAGGAATTGATGACCGGGATCGAAAATACCGGGAACAGAGGCATTCTTTGAGACACTGCAACCATGAATGAATCACTACCCGACATCGACGATGTAAAACAGGCCGCCGCGAGGATTGAAAATCTCGTGCACAAGACTCCGATCGTATCGTCGACACTATTAAATCAGTGGTTAGGACACAGGATTTTTTTCAAGGCGGAATGCCTGCAGAAAATCGGCGCGTTTAAAGCGCGTGGCGCCCTGAACACGCTGATGTGGTTACAGGAAACCGGCAATAATCCTCAACACATTGTTGCCAACAGTTCCGGGAATCATGCACAGGCGGTGGCCTGGGCGGCACAGCAGCGAAAAATTCAGGCGACGATCTTCATGCCCGCCGATGTATCCGCGGTAAAGGCGCAGGCCACCGCTGCCTATGGAGCCGAAGTTATTCTTTGCACAGACAGAGCAACTGCCGACAGACGAACTGAAGAAACTGCCGCGAAAAAAGGCAGCTATTGGATTCCGCCCTACAACCACGCGCAGGTAATTTCAGGTCAGGGCACTGCCACGTATGAAGCATTGCAGGAACTGGAGCATATCGATGCTGTATTTGCGCCCTGCGGCGGTGGTGGCCTGTTGTCGGGATCTCTGCTCGCCACTCGCTCGCTGGCTCCGGACGCTAAAGTCATCGGCGTTGAACCTCTTAATGCGAACGACGCGGCCCAATCTCTGCGCGCCGGAAGTATCCATACACTACAGGGGGCGATTGACACGATAGCCGATGGCGCAAGGACACTGTCAGTGGGCAAACTGACCTTCGAGTTCATCAGGCAACTCGATGGATTCTATGAAGTCGATGAAGCACAGATTCTTTACTGGACACAATGGTTGCAACATTTGCTAAAGCTACATATAGAACCCACCAGCGCCATGACCATGGAAGGCGTTGCCAACTGGCTTGCCGCGCAATCAGCCCCGCAAACGGTGCTGGTTATTTTGTCGGGTGGCAATATCGACCAGACTACGATGAAAAAGATCTGGTCTGAAAATTACCTGCAGGAAGAACCTTCATTACGCTCCAATCAAAGCTAACCGTACAAGCGATATCAGCTGTCAGGGGCTAGGCTAAGGTATCGATTCCGTACCGTCGTGACGGTACGCGCCGCCGTTCTGCTCCAGCGTGAACTGCTCGAAGACACCGATCATGCCGGCGACGCTGTCCTGAATCGGCACCATTCCGCGCCTGTGCGGTTCGCCTTGAGTTGCGACCCGGCCGGGGCTGATCGTAACTGCACGCACGCCGTCACGCTTGCCCTTGCGGCCGATATCGAGCACGAGGTTATCCATGGCTGCTTTGGTGCTCTTGTAATAAGCAAAGCCCAGCGCCGGAATGCCGTGGCGACCCTGACCGGTCGTCAGGAAGGCCGCAATGCCGTTTTCGCTGGCGACGAGATGCGGCCAGAAAGCCTCCGCCACCTTCAATGGCCCGCGAACATTTGTATAGAAAAATCGATCGAACCAATCGGTGTAGTTCAGCGTGCCAAAAGTCTGTTCTTTGTCAGGTCCGCGCATCAGCGCCGCATTGCTGACCAGCACATCAATCGACTGACCGACATATTTGTTTGCCAGTGCATCGATGCCTTCGAGGTCGATCAGGTCCAGACGTTCAACGACAATGTCGGTATTTGCTGCGGCCAATGCGTTGAGATCATCGGCCTTGCCCGGGTTACGGCACGTCGCAATGACACGGTAGTCCTTGCCTGAATATTGCTTGACGAACTCGAAGCCGATACCCCGGTTCGCCCCGGTGATCAGCACGGTCTGTTGAGTCGATTCAGCGTAAACGGAACCAACGCCGACAAGAAGTGAAATACACATCAGGGTAGCAAGTTGAGTCATTCGGTTCATTAATATCTCCGGCAGAGACCGAAATTGCGGCTATTGTGGGAGCGGCTTCAGCCGCGATTATCCTGAGTTGGTGTGCAAATACCGGCTGAAGCCGCTCCCACAATAGCCACCCCAACTGCTCAGTTCCGACCGTGATCTTTATCCATCACCGCGCGTATACGATGACCCCAGGTATCGAACAATCCTTGCAGATTTTCCTGTCGGGCAAAATCACTATTCGGCCCATAATCCTGTCCCACTTCCTGCGGACCTTCATAGATCGCAAGTAACTCTTCGTTTCGCGCATCTCGAACTTCTACATGGATGCGCATCTCGCCCGAACCACGGGTCGTAACTTTTCCCCGCGGTCGGCATACGGCATGAAACTCACGATCCTGAGGCTGAGCTCCATGACACCCGGCCCCGGTTCGGCAACAATCGGATAACCGCCGTTTGCAGTGATTTGATCGCGCATCGATTGACGAAATGCCGTCTGCAACGCGCCGACATTCTTTTCAGAGACCTCCCACTTGAAAGGCTGATCTGCTTTCCAGGGCGGCGGGACGATCTTCGTATTCGACACATCGAGGTCGTTAATCAGCAGCGCATGAAAGCGTTTGAAATTGGTTCCGGGACGCAGGTATTCGACGTTCAACGGCTTGGTGGCATCAGCGCCCTCCTGCGCATAAACGCTGACCATGACGCTACCCAAAGCAATGCCGGCCAGCATCACGATAACGCCGGTCGTTTTAATTCTTGCAACCATCTGCTCTACTCCTCACCGTTAACCTTCCCGGGACCATGGCCGTCGGGTCTGACAGAACCGATATTAGCACCGATTTCCGACCCGGAGGCATGATCCCGCGCCACGACCATATACATCGCCGGCACGACAAAAATCGTGAACAAGGTGCCGATCGACATACCGCTGGCGATGACGAGGCCGATGTTGTAACGACTCACGGCACCGGCGCCGCTCGCCAGAAGCAACGGCACGACGCCGAGTACCATCGCACCGGTCGTCATCAGCACCGGTCGCAGTCGTGTCGCGGCAGCCTTCTCGATTGCCTCGCGCTTCGACAACCCCTCGTTCTGCTGCAGCTTGTTTGCAAATTCGACGATCAGGATGCCGTGTTTGCTGATCAACCCGATCAACGTAATGAGTCCGATCTGCGTATAAATATTCACCGTCGCAAATCCGAGCGTCAGGAACACGAGCGCACCGGCGATCGACATCGGCACGCTGATTAGCATGACGAGCGGATCGCGAAACGATTCGAACTGCGCGGCTAATACGAGATAGATGATGATCAGCGCAAAGAAGAAAGTCATGATCAGGCGGCTGCCTTCGCGCATGAACTGGCGGGACGACCCTGCATAATCGAATGAATAACCCTGCGGCGCGAGTTCAAGTACCTTGTCCTCGAGAAAGTCGAGTGCCGTGCCGACGGCAACACCCTGTGCCGGCACACCGGAAAGCCTGACCGAATTGAGCTGCTGAAAGCGCGCCAGAGAACGCGGCTGCACCGTTGTCTCGAAACTGATGAGATTGGACAGCGGGATGAGTTCACCCGAGCGCGTCGCGATCGGAAACCCGCCGATCTGCTGCACATTCTGGCGGTATTGACGCTTGACCTGCGGAATAACCTTATAGCTGCGGCCCTGAATGCTGAAGCGGTTGACGTAATTACCACCGAGCATGACACCGAGTTCGCGACCAAGCTGCTGCATGTCGATACCGATGTTCGCCGCCTTCTGCCGGTCAATGACAATATCCGTTTGCGGTCGATCGAATTTCATATCGATATCCGCATAAGCGAACAAACCACTCGCGTATGCAGCGGTGACCAGTTGCCGGGCAATGTCATACATCGCCAGCGGTTCGTCCGTCGAACCGATGACGAACTCTACCGGCAATCCACCGCCCGCACCCGGCATCGGCGGCAAACCGAAGGCGACCGATTGCAACCCGGGAATCTGACCCGCCTTGTTCTGCAGGTCGGGCAACAATTCCATCAGCGACCGACTGCGCTCGCTCCATGGCCGCAAGACAATACCCGACAAGGCAAGATTATTGATCGGTGCATCGTTGCCGAGACTGCCGTTAAACAGGAATGTCTGCTCGGTTTCCGGCAAGTCGGCATAAGACTCGATCAATGCCGCCGTATACCGCGATAGTTGCTCAAGCGACGTATTGGCCGCCGCGGTCGACAGGATCAGCGCAATACCCTGGTCCTCCATCGGCGCGAGTTCCTGGTCCGATGTCGTGAACATGAAGTAGATGCTGACCAGGACGACGGCCGCAAAGGTCAGGGTCACGGGCACATAGTCCAGAATATCGTGCAGCACATGATGATACGCACGACGCAGCCGGGCGAACTGCCGATCCAGAAAACTCGACAGACCGCTCTCGCGCTTGTCGTGTCCGAGCAGTCGCGAACACATCATCGGCGACAGCGTCAGCGCGACAACTCCGGATATGATCACAGCACCCGCCAGCGTGAACGCGAACTCGCGAAACAAACCGCCCGTCAGTCCACCGGAAAATCCGATCGGTGCGTAGACGGCGAACAACGTGATCGTCATCGCAATAACGGGCAAAGCCAGTTCGCGCGCCCCGGTGAATGCAGCTTCACGAGCCGCCATACCCTCCTCGATATGGCGCTGAATGTTCTCGACGACGATGATCGCATCGTCGACGACCAGGCCGATCGCCAGCACCATCGCCAGCAGCGTCAGCAGGTTAATCGAGTACCCGAGCGCCAGCATGATGCCGGCCGCGCCGATCAGCGACAGTGGAATGGCGACGATCGGTATCACGACCGAACGCACGGAACCGAGGAACAGGAAGATCACGACCATGACGATCAGAGCCGCCTCGGTCAGTGTCTTGACGACCTCATCGATCGCATCTTCGATATAGCGAGTTTTGTCATACGAGACCAGACCTTCGATATCGTCCGGCAATTGCGCAACGATGTCCGGCATCATCGCGCGAATCTCGCGAATCACCTCCAGCGCATTTGCGGTCGGCAACACGTCGATCGCGATGAACGTCGCAAACTCACCATCGTATGCCACGGAGGTATCGTAATTCTCGGCGCCGAGGACGACGCTGGCGACCTCCCGCAGCCGGATGATTTCGCCGTCGCGCTCCGCAACGACCAGCTCGCGAAACTCTTCGGCCGAGGTCAGGTCCGTAACCGCATTGAGGTTTATCGAGATCGCATCACCCTTCGTCTTGCCGACGGCTGCCTGGTAATTGTTCGCAACGAGTGCCGAATGGACATCGCCGGCTGTGACGCGCAGTGCGTGCATGCGCGCAGGATCGAGCCAGATACGCATCGCAAAGCGACGTCCGCCGAGAATCGCGGCCTTCTGAACACCGGACACTGCTTCGAGTTTCGGCTGCACGACGCGCACGAGATAGTCGGTAATCTGATTGGCCGGGCGCGTCTCACTCATGAAACTGAGGTACATCGCCGCTGCCGACTCGCCGACGGCCAACTCGATGACCGGCTCTTCGCTGTCGGCCGGCAGATTCGCACGCACCCGATTGATTTTTGACTGGATCTGCGTCAACGCATCGTACGGCGGATAGTTCAGCTCCAGGTGTACGGTGATCGAACTGACGCCCTGCGTGCTGCTCGAAACGATGTAATCGATACCGTCGGCACTGGCAATCTCGCGCTCCAGCAGGGTCGTAATGAAGCCCTTGATCAAACTTGCATCCGCGCCGACATAGACTGTCGTGACATAGACGACTGCAGACTCACTCTTCGGATACTGGCCGACGTTGAGGAGCTGTAAAGAACGCAGTCCGACCAGCAGGATCAACAGGCTGACGACGGTTGCCAGAACCGGACGGCGGATAAAAATATCGGTGAAGTTCATGACGAGTAATAGTGTCTAAATAACTTCAATGAGCCACCTGTGGGAGCGGCTAAAGCCGCTCCCACAACATAGTGGCCATCTGGACGTGGCACCCATCTGGTCAACCATCATCCAATACCGAGACAGGCTCGTTACTGACCGGCACGCTGTTGTCGATGACCACATGCGCACCGTTACGCAGCTTGATCTGCCCGGCTGTCACAATCTGCTCGCCGGGCGTGACGCCGGAAAGAATTGCGATCTGGTCGCCGCGCGTATCGCCGGTTTGCACGAAAATCGAAGCGACAATCAACGTGACCTCCCCGTTGTCATTAGCAGTTTCACGGACAGCAAATACAGAATCACCGTAAGGACTGTAGATCACCGCCGATTGCGGTAACGTCACAACCGACTCACGAACGGGCAGCCTGATCTCGACCTCGGCGAACATCCCCGGCAATAATTCTTCTTTATCGTTCTCGACGAGCCCTTCCAGGCGCACGTCGCGAGTCTGCGCGCGCACCTGTGGGGAGATCGCCGTTACCCGGCCGCTGAATTCTTTGCCGGGATACGCATCGACATGGATAACCAGCGACTGGCCGACCCGCACGCGGCCAATTGACCGTTGCGGCACCGGAAAATCGACGAGAATCTTGTCGAGTGCCTCGAGGCGTACGATCAAATCTCCCGGTTCGACATACTGACCGAGGTCGACCTGACGAATACCGAGTCGCCCGGCGAACGGAGAACGTATCGTCTTCTTGTCTATAACCAGTCGCACGTTTCGCGCCTGCGCGGTGGCGCGATCGCGATCCGTCTTGCGCGTATCGAACTCGAACTGTGAATTCAGTTCCCTGCTCAGAAGATCGCGCGACCGCTCGAGATTCAGCTCGGCAAGACGCACGTCCGCCTCGAGCGCTTCGAGTTGCGCACGCTCATCGTCGATAAACTGCTGAGCCAGTACATCGCCGGCCGCGACCAGCGCACCCGAATCGAAACGCAGCCCGGTAATCATGCCGGCCTCGCGTGCCGTGATGTCGACACCCTGGCTCGCACGCAGTGTGCCGACAGAACTAATGACCGGCGACCAACTCTCGGCTGTAGCAATAGTCGTAGAGACCGAAATCGGCGGTCTCACCATGGTGCTCATCATCAGACCCGCCTGGTAGCCCGTCCAGGCCTTCCAGCCGAATACACTGCCGAAGAACAACCCGACGGCCAACAGCATAAATATCATTCGCTTGATCATTGAACGGATTGTAAAGGCATCGGGGTCAGACCCCAATTAATAGAGTGGCTTTAGCCGCAAACTCAGTGAATACCCAGTTTCTCGAGTTCGGCCAGGACGCGATCGGCCACCAGCGCATGACCGGCCTGATTCCAATGCCCGTCAATTGCATAATAAAGATCGGGGCGCTCTTGACGGCCAGGGGTTTTTATCAGCGGAATATCGGAATCCTGCAACCTGCGGTCGATTTCCGTCAACCGCTCGCCCTGGATTCCAACCGTAATCGCTAACATCGGCCAACCCGCCTCACGACAGATTGCGATCACCTCGTCGAGGATAAGATAAGTCAATTGATCACCGGCATACGATACGTTACCGGCACCACCCACATTAGCCGGCACCGAAGCACCTTGCCCCATCGTCCAATACACTTGATAGATCAGCCCAAGGAGATGGGAGTAAGCCAGGCCCGGAACCGAGTCAACGGCATTCTGCACCACCCGGATCATCCCGATCGGCGGTACCGGCAATTCGACCAATTGCCGGTCTGTTGATAAGCCGAACAATCGTTCACTCCAGTTATCCTGAAAATCGTTACTCATCAACTCCAATACAACGACCCGGGGCTCGTAATCCCTGCCTTCAGCCCGCAGGAACTTGATCCAGCGCCCGTTACCGTTAGCCCCCATACCCGTGTTGACGACCGGAATAGCCTGCTCTCGTTCAGCCAGCGCGGCGCGAACCAGCGCCGGGAATTCTTCCCCATCGCTAACGCCGTAACCCATCGTAAATGAATCTCCAAGAAACAGAATGGGTCGGCCGGGCAAGGCTTCGGGGCCGCGAAATGCCTGTGAATTTGTCGAGAAACTGATCGTGAATTCTTGTGTAGCGCGAATCGTCGTGAAGTTTTTCTTCAGCCTCTTGCCATAGACCGGGTCATAAACGGTGAATGACGGACCCACCATTCGGACCGGGATAAACATGCGGACCGCCACTTCGGCAAGAGCGAGCGCCAGCAGCAGACTGCCCAGCAGCAACAGAATATTGCGCCCTTTCACCGTTTCACTAAACTCTCAACAGATATTTGCGTGCTTAGTATGCACGAATCAACCGAAACTAATCTGTCCGCAGGCGTCGCTTTTTCTGCTCACGGAACCGGAAACTGAGGTAATATCTGCGCCGGAAGAATTCCACAAGAGGCCGCCTGGAGTGGCCCGGACCTGTCTGATAGTGAGGAATACATAGATGTTTCAGTCTCGCGTCCATTATGCGGCCGGCCTCTGGGCCATCCTGACCTGCACCGCGTGGGCCGGTCAGGCGGTACTGCACATGGAAATCGGTGACCCGGCGCGTCAGGGCAGGGAAGTGGAACTCCGGCTCGACGGCATCACGGATACCGCTACGAGCGAGATCATCACCCCGCAACAGATGGCCAAACGACTGGACGATGTCGGACTGTTGTTCGTCGGTGAGACCCACACCAACCAGGAATTTCACGACGTGCAATTCAAGGTCATCGAGGCTCTGCACAATGCAGGCCGCGAGGTCATGATCGGTCTTGAGATGTTTCCGCACACGCGGCAGGCCGTACTGGATAGCTGGGTCGACGGGCTGTATACAGAGCAGGGCTTCGTCGAGCTGGCCCAGTGGTATACCTACTGGGGTTACCGCTGGGAATACTATCGGGACATCTTTCTGTTCGCGCGCGACAACGGCATCCGGATGTACGGCGTCAACACGCCGCGTGACGTGGTCAAGTCCGTACGCAGGAAGGGTTTCAAGGATTTAACTCCGGCAGAAGCCGAGCATTTCCTGCACGACACGATACCGCCCACCGATGATTATCGTAATATGTTCAAGGCTTTCTTCAGCCCGGAAGATGCACTGCATATGACCGGACCGGCGTTGAAAAATATGCTGCAGGCGCAGACAACCTGGGACGCAACGATGGGCTGGAATGCGTTAAAAGCGCTCAAAGCGGACGGCGGTGACGACGCGATCATGGTAGTACTGATCGGCTCGGGTCACGTCACCTACGGCCTCGGCTCGGAGCGCCAGACGGCGCCGCATTACGACGGCAAGATCGCTTCGGTCATCCCTCTGGAAATCCGCGACGACGAAGGCCAGCCGATTAAAACCGTGCAGGCCAGCTATGCAAACTTTGTCTGGGGATTGCCCAAAGCACACGACACCGTTTACCCGACGCTCGGCGTCTCGCTGATGGGCAAGCTCGGTGACCGGCCAACCCAGTTGATCCAGGTCAGCAAAGGCTCCGTTGCCGACCGCGCCGGACTCGTCGTAGGCGATGTTCTATTGAGCATCGACGGGCGACCTGTCGATTCCGCCGAAACATTACGCATCGCCTTTGCACCGGTCCGCTGGGGCAATGTCGTCACGGTTGTGATAGAGCGTGGCGGCAAGAAACAAGAACTTGAATTACCGATCCGCAGAAACGCGGCTGACCAATAGAAATGAAACCCCAATCAGGAATAAAACCCATGAGAAGAGTCATAACGCGCCTGATCACCTGTTTGCTGGCCGCACCTTTACTGTTACTGACGCTGACCGCATGGGCCGACACACCGCCAGCGAATTTCGCACTCGACGTGCGCATCGATCCGGCAACGCATGAGCTTGAAGTCAGCGCTAACATCGAGCTGGCAGAAACCTATGCCGGACAAACCCTTGAATTTTTATTGACCGATGCAGTTGAGATCGTCACAGCCGAGCCCGCGGCAAAGAAGCTGCCATATGACGGCAGCAAGGGATTCATGGGTATCAACGGATCCAGCGTCGAGCTGAACGACAACGAGCACGCCGCTCGTTATCAAGTGCAGCTGGCACCCGGCAGCACCTCACTGAGCATCACTTATCGCGGCACGATCAACTTCACGCTCGGCGATATGAAGGAGCAGTACACACGCGGCTTCCGCAGCACGGCCGGCATCATCGGCGAGGAAGGCATTTACCTGGCCGGCAGCTCTCTGTGGTATCCGTATTTCGGCAATGAGTTGATCAACTTCAAGCTGACTTCCAACGTCCCGGATGGCTGGCACGTGATCAGCCAGGGCAACGGCACATCCCGGGATGAAAACGGCATGTCGCACTGGGACTCCGGTGGCGGCATGGACGAGATCTACCTGGTCGGCGGCCCGCTGGTCCAGTACTCGGAACCGGCCGGCGCAGTGGCTGCCGAAGTCTATTTGCACGAGTCCGATGCGGCACTGGCGAAAAAATACCTGACTGCGACGGCGCAGTACCTGGAGATGTATCGCAACCTGATCGGTCCCTATCCGTACGACAAGTTCGCGCTGGTCGAGAACTTCTGGGAGACGGGCTACGGCATGCCCACGTTCACGCTGCTCGGGCCGCAAATCATTCGCTTTCCGTTCATCCTGACCTCATCGTACCCGCATGAAATCCTGCATAACTGGTGGGGCAACTCGGTATTCGTCGACTACGAGAGCGGCAACTGGTGCGAAGGCCTGACCGCCTACATGGCGGACCACCTGATACAGGAACAGTATGGCCGCGGCGCACCCTACCGGCGCGACACGCTGAAAAAATACCGCGACTTCGTCAAGGAAGACCGCGACTTCCCGCTGACCGAGTTCCGCTCGCGCCACAATGCCGCGACCGAGGCGATCGGTTACGGCAAGACGCTGATGGGCTTTCACATGCTGCGTCTGCAGGTCGGTGACGAAGTATTCAAACAAGGGCTGGCTCGCTTCTATCGCAACAACCGCGGCCGCAAAGCCAGTTTCGCGGATGTTCGCGCCGATCTCGAAGCTGCCAGCGGTCAGGATCTCGGCACGTTCTTCGAGCAATGGATCGAGTGGACCGGCGCACCGAACCTGGTCGTGCGTAAGGTCAAGGTGCGGCAATCCGGTGATGAATACACGATCCGCGGCAAGCTGACGCAGAAACAGGACGGCGAAACCTACGAACTCGACGTACCGGTCAATGTCACGACCGTCGATGGACTCGAGCGTACGACGGTCCACGTGACCGGCAAGACGACAAAGTTCGAGATCACGACCGCCGCCGAGCCACTGTTGCTGGAAGTCGATCCGGAGTTCGACCTGTTCCGCCTGCTCGATCCGCGTGAGACCGCTCCGTCGATCGGCCAGATCTTCGGTGAACCGGAGATTATCGCCGTGCTGCCCGGCGCAGGCGATGCAGAGCAGCTTGCAGGCTATCGACAGCTAGCAGAGAGCTGGCAAACCGGTTCGCACGTCATCACGATCGTGTCCGACACGGACATCGACGAGATTCCTGCAGACAAGGGCGCCTGGCTGTTCGGCAAGGACAATCGCCTGGCCCGTAGTTTATTCGGCTCGGACCCGGCATTGCAGCTGACCGACCATGCGATCATCCCGCAAGGCAAGGAGATTCCGTTCGCCGATCAC
This sequence comes from uncultured Chromatiaceae bacterium, assembly GCA_964629475.1. Lineage (GTDB taxonomy): Bacteria > Pseudomonadota > Gammaproteobacteria > Steroidobacterales > SMWD01. The sequence continues at coordinate 34,741 of CAZVQW010000020.1, forward strand.
TCGGCCGTCCTCGTCAAGCGTCATCCGGACAACGCAGGCAAAGCCATCGGCTGGATCGTCGTCGAGCCGAACGCCGCTTTCCCGGGCCTGGGCGGCAAGCTGCCGCATTACGGCAAGTATTCTTTCCTCGGTTTCGCCGGCGCAGAGCCGGCCAACTCGGTCAAGGGTGAGTGGGTCGCGACCGATTCGCCACTACGCGTGGACCTGCGTAGCAAGAGCGCACAGGCGAGCGGACCGGTGCGTGCCGCCGCCGCGCCGGCACGCAAAGCACTGGCCGAGATCCCGCCGGTATTTTCACGTGAAAGCCTGTTGCAACACATTGACTACCTGGCATCCGAGGAAATGGCCGGACGCGGCCTCGGAACACCGGGGCTCGAAATGGCCGCTGACTACATTATCGACCAATTCAAAACTGCCGGCCTGGCGCCGGCCAGCGATGACGGCGGTTACCGCCAGACCTTCCGTGTCGATGAAGGCGAAGACGGCAAGCCGCACGATGTTGCCAATATCGTCGGCGTCATCCCGGGCAGCAACCCGGCGTATGCGGGTCAAGCCGTGCTGGTCACCGCACATTACGATCACCTCGGGCATGGCTGGCCCGATGCGCGTGCCGAGGATAAGGGCAAGATCTATTACGGCGCCGATGACAACGCCAGCGGCGTCGCCGTCATGATCGAACTGGCCAACACATTTGCCGATGCAGGGGCGCCGGAACGGACTATTGTTTTCATCGCATTTACCGGCGAAGAAGCCGGACTGCTGGGTTCGCGTTACTACGCAGAGCATCCAACGCCGGCCGCACTTGAGGGCATCATCGGTGTCGTCAACATGGATACCGTCGGCCGGCTCGGTGCACAGGACATCTCTGTCTTCGGCGCCGACACCGCGAGCGAATGGCAACATGTGTTTCGCGGCATCGGTTTCTCCGCGGGCATTGGTTCGCGGATGATCGGCGGGCCCTTCGCCTCTTCGGATCACCAGGCCTTCATCGACAAAGGCGTGCCGGGTGTGCAGATCTCCAGCGGCGCCAACCTGGACTATCATCGCCCGACCGACACACTGGAAAAGATCGACGGCGCGGGTCTGATCAAGATTGCAATGTTCGTCCAGGAAACCGTCGGCTACCTCGCGCAACGCCCGGAAATGCTGACCGTTACGATCGACGGAACGAAGGCGGAAATGCCCAAGGCCGCCCAGTCCGAAAACAGCGGCAAGCGGCGCGCCTCAGTAGGCACCGTGCCTGACTTCGGCTTCCAGGGACCGGGCATACTGGTTAACGACGTCGTACCGGGATCTCCGGCTGCCGAGGCCGGTATTCAGGCCGGTGACGTACTGATCAGCCTGGCCGGAACGGAACTCGCGAATCTGCAAGGCTATACGGATGTGCTGAAGTCACTGTCACCCGGTGACACGGTTGCTGGCATAGTAGAGCGGGATGGAAAGAGTATCGACGTCGAGGTCACCGTAAAGGCACGATAGACTCGGAGCCATCAGGGTCGGAACAGAATCAACTTTGTGGGAGCGGCTTTAGCCGCGATCAGCATACCACTGCAGATTATTAATCGCGGCTAAAGCCGCTCCCACAATCTGCTCCGGCCGCTGCCAATGACGTGCCTCACAACTTATACGCGGCCAGCATATAGTTCATGCTGGCCATCCTGCCCTTGAAGCCATAGCGCTCACCCAGTACCGCGGAGACTTCTGCCGGTGTGTAGGCGGCCTGGAATGACATCAGCGTCAGGAAGCGCCGCATTTTCTTGCCTTTGGTATATCCCTGGCGCCGCAACTTGTTATTCCTGACCTTCTCGGGAAGCTGACGCACGCCGTGCAGATACTTCAGTTCCTTGTCGGAAAAGTGTACACGAATATTTTCCCTGTTCAGATCGCTCAACAGGAACACCCCCTTGTCATCGAGCGTCTGCATGATCTGCTCGATGGCGGAATCCAGACTCGGAAAATGATGCATCGCTCCAACACAGGTGATCATGTCGATATTCTGAAACATCCGACTGAGATCATCGACGCTGCCGACCCGGTAACTCAGATTGTCGGCCTTCGGCTCATAGTGCGCTTTCGCATGAGCAATCGATTCTTCACTGAAATCCATGCCGATGACGGTTGCAGCGGGGTTCTTCAGGGCCAGCAGATAGGGTAAGGCGCCGATACCGCAACCAACGTCCAGCACCGTCTTGCATCCGCCGGAAAAAAAATCGCAACCCGGCACGGGAACCATCTCGACCGCCGTTTCGAGTTCGGCCACCATTGATTCGAGTTCTGCCTCGTGTTCGACCTCGGCTTGCCGATAATCGGCGTCGAATTCGTCCAGCGGCAATTCGGGCATTCTCGGGATAACTGGAACATTCATATCTTGGCTGCGTTTTCAGGGTTTTTCAGCGGCTATCATACCGTCAGGTTGATCGACACTCGGTGAGTGATAACAGTATCCAGTCAAATGACCTGCCCCTAACCGGTTGGTCACGACAAGAAACAACACCTGCGACAGATAACCTAACTACCTTCACCACTCTCTTCCGGTGGGTAGAGTATTTTTATTCCCAGTTTTGCCAGTTCCGTAACAATTATTTCACGCCCTTCTGCATATCTGTCGGTAGATTCATGCCGCATCAGGACGTCATCGATCTCTACATTGTGAGTCGTTCTGTGGATATGATTCCAGAAATTTCCTACCTGAATTTGCCGCAGATACCCGGCATGCCGGTGCGCGTAGAACAACCAGTTGTCGCAAAACATGGATTTAAACGCGGGCGGATATAAATATCCGAAGTGCTCATAGACCGACCTTGAAATCACCGGATGGAATACGCAATCCAGAAGGCCTCGCTCATCGGGTAAATGCAGGCTGTAATATTCGGCATCGCCGGCTATAGCTGTCAGCGTGTGATCCCAGTTCTGCGGCGGCAACAGGTCGTCGGAAACCTGCACAAACATATCGCCGCTCGCTTTACCGGCAGCCAGATTCCAGCCCGTCACGCAATCCCGCCTGCCGGTATTGACGAATGACTGCATGTTTGGAAAATCGCCGCTAAAAGGGTCGTCCGTCACCAGGATGACCTCTATGTCATCCCAGTTCAGGGTTCTCTCTTTCCAGGTTCCCAGAACATTCAGGATCAAATGCGGCCTGGCGGATGTGTATAACAGGCTTATTTTCATAAGAACAAAACGAGCCCATAAGTCGCAGGAGTGGCATCTTGCCGCGATTGGTATGCCGCCGGAAACAATCGCGGCAAGATGCCGCTCCTACGAACCATCTATTTTCGCCGTCGCGTTAAGGGCAAACGATTCGTGGCGAACCTGCTCCAGACCGGCATCTTCCCAACCATAGCGATAGTTGCCGATGTGCCACAAGCGTATGGATGTATCCGCATGAACCTTGAATCCGGTCTGCCTGGCCCGCTCACAGAATGAAAAATCCTCAGCCAGATACCAATGACCGTCCTCGGTCGGCCGCACCATAGGTTCGAAAAACGGAATCATCGGCCGGTCGAACCGTTCATTGCAGACCGGCAGCTTGAGTTCCGTTTGCAGCGTCGAATACACCTCGCGGCGAATCAACAGGAAACCCGTGCCGGCATACAAAATCTCCAGCAATCCCCCTTCGCCGCCGAACGTAACCCGTTGCGTACCCGGTGCAAATTCGCAGGCAAAAGTCCGCTTGCCTTTCTGCGGGTAAATCCCGCAGACGATCGGCAGGCGATGCCGTCGCAGCTTGTCGACATCATCGGGGTGAAAGCCGATATCGGAGTCGATCCAGAAGGTTTCCTCAAAGCCCTGCATCAGGGCCCCGGTGGCCATCTGGTTTCGCGCCTGATCGATGGCTGCATAACCGGCAACTCGCCACACCTGGTAGCCCCGGCGTTCGAGTTCCTTCAAAGCTTGTTCGCATTCCTCGACTATGGTGCCGATGAACGGCACCAGAACGACGCATTTACGCGGGTCGAGCGGGTCCTTGTAGCGCGGCGACGGGGAACCGGTCGCTGCGATGGGCGGTGCCTGCGGTGGTCGCTGCCCCGTCACAATGATTTGCTGTTGACGATCGATACCGACGAAATCGAGCACCTGACGAACGCCGTCAGCACTCGTCAGGTCCATGGCATCAATCACCATCACATTATCCGGATACCGGTGCGCGAGTTCATCGGTCTGCTCGTAGTACTCGGTCCAATACCTGGCAATGCCGTCGGTCCGATCCTGCGAGTCATACTGAGGATATGTCTGTGTCCACAGCGGATCGTGATACCAGTCCGGCCCCGGTTTCTCCGCCCAGTGATTGATCGGCAGCGGAGAGCTCTCGTTCAACACCTGGCTGAATGCAGCGACGATTTCATCCCGGCCACGTTTCAGGCAAACAACCCGTATTCCCGGCTCGCAGGCAATGGCGTCTTCGACATACGGCAGATAGAACGCTGCCATATCGCCGATGAACTGTTCCTGACCTGCCGCTTTCCAGCGGGCAATCCGCTGCTTGATGCCCGGTGAACCGGCACGGTGTTGCCACGGCAGCAACGGCGTTTGCTCCAGGGAGATCCGCGATGATGGCTGCCGGGCAAGAATTTCCTTGAGCAGGTTCAGCCCGCACGGACCAACGCCCATGCCCAGGACGATTTGCGATGCAACGGGTTGATTCAAAGCGTGTCGTTCCTCTCAAATCTCAAACCGGGACAAGTCACCCGTAGGAGCGGCATCTTGCCGCGATTAGAGCGCCACGGCAGGTTCATTCGCGGCTAAAGCCGCTCCTACAGCGTAGCCAGCGCCTCACGGGTTTCCTCGATACCGTCGAAATCCGTACCGGCGGATAACTGCAATGCTTTTTCCAGTTCCTGCTGTGCGCCCACCCGATTGCCGGCAGCGAGATACGCCATGCCCAGGTGATAATGAACCACCGGAATTTCAGCAAGCTCCGCCACCGCGCGTTCCAGATAAGGAACGGCCCGTTCGCTATCGCCGCTGCGATAGTAAACCCAACCAACCGTGTCCATGACCGCCGGCTCGTCGCTACCGGCCAGGCTGTCGGCCAGTTCTACGGCCCGCTCCAGGCTCGCCGCATCCTGGTAGCGCAGATCCGCCAGCATTACAGCCAGGTTGTTGGCAATCTCCAGGGTCTCCGGATGCACGGCGAGCAGCTCATTGTAGAGATCGATCAGCTCATCCGACCGCCCCAGGCGCTGATACTCGTCGGCCAGCAACCTGCCAAGGGGCAGGTTTGCCGGCACTGCGGTCAATCCCCGCCGGTAGGCAGCAATACGCCTGGTCGCATCATCGGGGTAGAGCGAAGCCACGGCAACATAAGCCGGGGACAACCCGGGATGATCGCCAATCAACGACTCGAATACCTGCAACGCCTCGGCGGTTTCTCCCTGATCCTTCAGCGCACCACCCAACATCAGGCGAATGCCCGGGTTGTCCGGGTATTCGGCGACGCTTCGGCGCAGCAGTGCAATCGTCTCGTCTTCCTTGCCCTGAGCGTTCAGAGATCTGGCCAGTCCCTGCAGAATCGAGATGTTTTCGGGGCTCTTCTCCAGCGCCTGCGAAAAGGCTTCGATGGCTTCAGCATAACGCTGCTGCCCCTCGAGCACTTGCCCGAGCATAAACGGACCGACACCATTCGGATCGTCACCTGCCCCGACGCGCCGGGCTTCCGCCGCAGCTGCCTCCCAGTCTTCCTGCAACACCTGCAATTCAATCAGCAGAATACCCGCTTCGACATTACCTGAATCTTCCGCCGTGAGCCGGTTGAATAACGTTTCCGCTTCATCAAACTGATCAGCCTGAATCATCAGGTTGACGAGTTCGCGCGCCGCCACCCGGTGCCTGGGATTCACGCCCAGCAGGCGCCGGTAGGCATCCTTACTGAGTACGAGACTGCCAGTCGCCGCTTCGCTGCGGCCCATGAGCAGCAACGCCCGCTGGTTCTTCGCTTCCTTGCGCAACAGGATACGCAGATCGGCAATCGCATCGTCGTAACGCTGCTCGGTAAATAACAAACCGGCCCGAATTAACAAGGCGTCGGAAAGTGCCGGCGCATCGGTCAGGATGCCATCCACTTGTTTTTTGGCAGCGTCCGTATCGCCATTTCTGATGCGCTCAGCGACAAGCCTGACCCGAGCCAACAATCCGAACTTAGAGGTCGAATCAATCGCCGCAGCTTCGGTATAGATCGCGACAGCCTCATCGCGCCGATCATCGATCAGGTAGCGGTCTCCAAGGACAATCAAGAGCTGTTGATTCTCCGGATCCTCATCGATAAACGCCTGCAACGCCTCTGTCGCCGTTTCCGGCGTGCGGGTCTCGGCCAGGAACTGCACGACATCGAGCGTTGCACCGACGTCACCGCTGGCCGCCACGGCAATATCGCGCAACATGGCTTCGGCCTTGTCCAGCTGCCCCTGCTCCTGGTAGAAACGGGCCAGCCGGGCCTGGTATCTCGAATCGTCTTCGGGCGCATCTCCGATCATCGCCAGCAGAGCCTGCTCGAGACCCTGCGTGCGTTCATGGCGTGCCAGAATATTCAGCTTCAACTCGCGAAGCGGTCGGGTCTCATCGGACGACAATCGCCCGATGGCCTCGTCCAGCAGGTCCAGAGCCCTGTCGGGTTGGTCTTCCTGAAGATCCAATGCCTTCATGCCCAGAGCTTCAATATGGTTGGGATCGATGTCCAATGCCCGATCGATCGCCGCCATGCCTCCTGCGGAATCGTCCTGCTGTAACAACAGCCGGGCATTCAGCACGATGACATCGGGATCGTCCGGGGCCAGCTCGGTGACCGCGGCGGCCTGTTCGGCCGCCAGTGCATAGGCCCTGCCGAGAACATACAACGTAGCGAGCTTGACCCGTGCCGCGACATGCTGCGGATCCTCCGCCACCACCACCAGCAGGTGGTTCAACATAGCACGGCCCTGCCCCTCCTCCTCGGCGATCAGGGCCAGCAGGTATCGGGCCGCAATATTCTTCGGTTCGATCTGAAGGGTATTTTGCACCTCAAGCTTGGCGTTGATGAAGTCACCCTCATCGAACAATTCCTGCGCTGTTTCCAGATGTGCGGCCGCGCGTTCCTCCGGCGAACCACACCCGGACAGGACCACGACGATGCAGGACAGGATCAGTAAGTGTATTAGGCGCATGTGATATCTCTTTCAGTAATGACCAGGCACTTCGGCTACCGGTGTTCGTCTTCTTCGGCGCAGACCCGACAATAACCCAAATTAAAATTCAAATATCGGAACTCGGCCACAAGGCCACCGAAACCCGGCCGCATATTTTCTCACAAAACACCCGGGCAAAGAAAAACCCGCCGAAAGGCGGGTTTTTCGTTCCGGAATGAACCGGACAGGTGCTTATTGAGCAACCCGGCGACGGACCCAGCCAAGGAGGCCGAGAGCCGAACCGAACAGCCAGACAGCAGCAGGAACCGGAATCGTGGTCGTGAAGACCATCGCTTCGCCACCCGCGCTACCCACGGCAATGCCGGTGCCGACCGTCAGTGTCGTGCCGTCAAAAACGGCAGAACTGAAGTTGTACGCCGAGATGTCGCGCGGAGCGCCAGCGGTGCTAACGTCGTCACCACCGATCGTCTGGCTGATTGTCAAACCAGGTCCCCAGACCGTCGCAGACTCATTGAGGCTGTTCGCGCCGAAGTTGTGACCGCCACAACCGCTGGCGCCGACGCCAGCAAGGAACGTACCCTCTTCACATGAGTAGGCTGTACCCGTCGCAACGCCACCACTGATCGACAGATCGGTAATGTTGTCGGCCAGGATCGATGCCGTATATGGGCTACTACCGATCGAAGATGCGGCTGAATACAAACCCGTTGAGCTCAGCGTCGTGCCGTCCCAGTCCCAGACTGCAGTCGATGCAGAACCCGTTGACGTATGGCTACCGTCGGTGATCAGCGAACTGACCGCGCCACTACCACTGGTTTGATTGTGCACGACGAGAACCATCGTGATCGCGTTAGCGGCAGCAGATACTGCAAACAACGCAAGTCCAAATATTACTTTCTTCATTCTGACTAATCCTCCAAATGTCTTATCAAGATAGACGTACTCTTTAGAGGTGATAACCCGGCGATCTTCCCCTATGTCACCTATCGACTCGAGATCAATGAGGTGACGAATTAAGACCCGTGGCTTTCCGACCTAGGCTCTCGCCTAGTGTGGCCGTTCCTTTTATTTGTACGAGGCCGAGTATATGCCCACCCGATAGGCGGAGCAATACCTTCCTTTACATAATCGCCAAAATCCTTCTTTATCCGCATACGCAGCGCAGCATTACCGGGAACGGATGTGAAAAAATTGAGTCAGATCAGGGACATGAGCCTTACGAATAGCTTGCTCACCCACCTCGAGGCCTGCCGTTACAGCGGCTGACCCTGGCGGATTTCCTCGTCGCTGGCCTGCCTGACATCCTCGATGACACCTTCAAAACACAGCGTCAGGCCCGCCAACGGGTGATTACTGTCCAGCGTGACGTGCTCGTCATCGATCTCCCTGACGACGAATCTCGTGACCTGACCGCTCTCCGTGCCGGTACCTTCGATCTGCATCCCCGGCTGGAGCTGGCCCGGATCGGGAAATGAAGTCAGCGGGATCTTCTGGATCAGTTCGGGATTCACTTCACCGAAGCCGTCCGCGGGGGTCACGGTCGCGCTGAAGCTGTCGCCGGCAGCCTTACCTTCCAGTTCATTCTCCAGGCCCGGGATGATCCCAGCCGCGCCATGCAGATAAATCAATGGCGTACCCTCTGCAGACGCGTCCAGAGTGGTGCCCTGTTCGTCGGTCAGCTTGAAATTGACACTGGCGACGCAATTTTTTGTGATGTTCATAATCCCGGTTTTCCTGTGCTAATCAACCGTGAATGCTAATCAACTCACCCGGGGTGCTGCAACCCGACCAAACCCGATGCACCGACGCCGGAACACCGACAAGAAAGGTTGCCGCGTAAAAATCAGTATCCGATCCCGTTTTTCCGTTGCATCGATCTGTATGGTAGATTCTGCACCGGATTTAGCCAAACGGGTCGAATACGATCAATCTACAATCGCTAATCGGCCAAGATAGAGAATTGAAAGAGACCAATATGAACAATGACGAGCCAACGCAAACCACGCGCCTCGACAAAATCGCAATCCGTGCCCGCATTACGCTTATCGTGGGTTTCGTATTGCTGGCAGCCTGGATCACATACAGTGCAATAACCGGCCTGGCCTGGCTCCCGTGGCTGCTCGCGCGCAGCTGGCTGGTTACGCTCGTCATTATCGTCATCGTGTTTGTCGGCGCATTGCTGTTCAGCCTTGCACGGCCGAAGAATATTGCGTGGCGATTACTGTGCGAGCAATTCGGTCAGGAATTCGGCGAGACCCTCGATCGGAAAAATTTCGGTACCGGACGAGGCCAGGTCGGCGACTACGCCTATTTCGGAATTCGCTGCTTTGGCACACCGAGCGGACTCGAAGTCAGCAGAATCGTATCTGCCGTGAATCCGCCTCTTTATATACCGTGGTCTGCGGTGGCCAAGATCGATACATTTCCGAACCTGCTGACCGGCCGCAAGGATTTCGAAACCGACATGCAGGCGCAGATCGCGTTGCGCGATCTGCCGGATTTAACGATCGAGGTACCCTGGCTGACCGAGTACCGCCAACTCCTGCCTAAATCCGTCAAGTACCGCGCGATAAAACTGTCAAAGAAGGAATAGGTTCGAGCGGGCACCGCTCGCGCCTATTGTCCGGTGCTATGCTTCGGGATCCTTGGAAGTGTCGGATTCACTCGCCAGCTTTTCCTCGATCTCCTTGTACCGTGCCTCGAAATCGTAGACCTGCAGGCTAACCGGCGGGAAACCGCCTCGGATAGCGACACTATCGATCGTTTCGCGCAGATACGGGTATATCAAGGAAGGTGCCTCAATCTGCAGCGCGTGGCGCCGGGATTTCCCCCCAACCAGACCCGGCGTTTTGAAAACGCCGGCTGCATGCGCTTCGATTACAAAGGCCACACCGGCTTCCACTGTTGCCGTAACTGTCGCCAGCAAAACCACTTCCCAGAGATCCTCACCCAGGTTGTCCTGGCGCAGCTCCAGTTGCAACGTGTAATCCGGCCGCCACTCCCCGGCAAAAACATCCTGACCCATGGGTGTCTCGAAAGACAGGTCCTTCAGGACAATGCGCTCTACTTCGATGTTTCTCGAGAATTGTTCGTCAGTCATAATGCAGGCTCTTCAAATTGACAGGTTATTCGGACGAGCAGCATAGCAACTTGCCGTCACGTGACAAACCGATTGGTTGGCAAAACTCCGTCAATTTGCATTTCCCGCGCGCTTTGACGTAACGTGATCGTCGTTGCGTATCGCCTTGAAATCGAATGAATCAGCCGCGTCACCCGGCCGTCTGGCCGGAATAATGTTTCCTGTTTGCAGAACCCCCCACGGAGGAAACCAGTTATCATGCTGCGCCTGATTTCGAGATTCGTTCAGCGGCTCCGGTCACGGGCAACCCCGCCCGCACACCCGGAAATCCAGCGGGCCCGCCAATTATTCCAGTCGGGTCAACCGGGTCAGGCAGAGCAGATCTGTCACCAGGTGCTCGCGACCGAACCGGAAAATGCCGAGGCCAATAGCGTATTGGGCGGAATTGCGCTCCAGCAGGGCAGAATCGATCAGGCGATCGACCTTTTTTCCAGGGCTATCGATCTCGATTCGAATCAGCCCAGCTTTCACCAGGGCCTTGGTATCGCATACTGCAACCTCGGCAAAATGACCGAAGCCCTCCCCTGCTTTCAGCAAGCCATCACCCTCGATCCGAACAATCCGGCGGCCCACAGCAACCTCGGTAATTTTTTCGAGCGCACCGGCAACCTCCCGGACGCCATGCGCTGTCATCGAAAAGCGATATCGGCCGACCCGACCTACCTGACCGCCTATATCAACCTCGCGAACATCCTGGACCAACAACGCAAACACAAGGAAGCGATCAAGACTTACCGGAAAGCGCTGCGCGTCGGGGCCGATAGTCCGGATAACCAGACCAACCTGGCCCTGCTGCACCACAGACTCGGCCTCGCACTCAGGCAACTGGATAAAACCGACAAAGCCATTGCCCACTATGAAGAAGCGCTGGCCATGCAGCCGGACTTCGCCCTGGCTCACAACAGCCTTGGCGGCGCATTGCTGGCCCGGAATGAACTGGATGCGGCGCTGGCGTGTTTTCGCCAGGCACTGAAGATCGAGCCGGGCTACGCCAGGGTTCATTCGAACCTGCTGATGACCATGAACTACCTGCCCGGGGCAACCCAGGAGCGCATATATAAAGAATCACTCGCATTCGACGCGCAACATGCCAGGGGACTGTTGCAAGGCCGGCAACCGTTCCGCAACTCCAGGAACAAGCAAAAAGTACTCAGGGTGGGTTATTTGTCGCCTGATTTTCGGGAACATTCCGTGGCGTTCTTCACTCGGCGCCTGCTGGGTGAGCACAATCGGGAAGCCGTGGAAGTTTTCTGTTACGCCGATGTCGAAAGACCCGATGACCTGACCGGGCAATTTCAGGCTCAGGCCGACCACTGGTTGTCGATTTTCAAAATGCAGGATGAGGAAGTTGCCGCACACATTCGCCAGGATGGCATCGATATCCTGATCGATCTTGCCGGGCATACGTCACAAAGCCGACTGCTGGTGTTCGCACGCAAGCCGGCGCCCATCCAGGTGAACTGGCTCGGGTATCCGAATACTACAGGTATAAAAGCCATGGATTATCGGTTGACTGATCTGGTCGCAGATCCGCAAGGTGAAGCCGACCGGCTGCATAGCGAGAAACTGGTCCGGCTCGAAAACGGTTTTCTGTGCTACCAGGCGGACGAATCAATCCCGGACGGCTCGACTCCCCCCTGCCTGCAACAGGGACATGTCACTTTCGGCTCATTCAACACGATAAAAAAGGTGACGCCCGATGTCGTGCGCGTCTGGTCACGGATTTTGCAGTCCATTCCGGAAGCGCGCCTGGTTATGAAGTCCAATGCGCTCGAGGATGAGACGACGAAAACAAGTTTGCTGCAGGCGTTTGGCGAGCATGGCATCGACCGGAACCGCATCGACCTGATCAACGCGGTTCCGCACAGAAGGGACCATATGAAAATGTATTCCCGCATTGACATCAGCCTCGATCCGTTTCCGTACAACGGCACGACCACGACCTGCGAGGCACTGTGGATGGGCGTCCCGGTGATTTCCCTGCGCGGTGACCGGCATGCAGGTCGGGTCGGTGCGAGTATCCTGCAGCACATCGAATTGCCCGGGTTGATTGCCGAAAGCGAAGACGAGTACCTCGAACTCGCACAAAAGATTGCCGTTGACACCCGGAAACTGGCCACGCTACGCAAGACGTTGCGCCCGCAGATGCGCGAGTCGGCCCTGATGAACCTGCCGGCTTTCACGGCAACGCTCGAGAACGCTTACCGGAAAATGTGGGTCACATGGTGCAACAAGCGCAAGTGAATCACGGGCCGATCGGTCATTCGAGCGCCTCCCCTGGCGGTTGCAACCCTCCTCGAAACACTGCCAATGCAGAGGTTATTGCGCAGGACATAATTTCGCATATTATTTACTCTGAGCGAAAGGCAAGAGACGAATCACTTTGACCGCTGACTTGTTGACCGAGGCCCGCAGATTCTCGCAGGCAGGCCGTCTGGAGGAATCCGCAAAAAAGTATCGGCAGATACTGGCTCTCGAACCGGAAAATCCCCAGGCACATTTCGAACTGGGAATAACCGTCTTTCGCCAGGGACAGCATGAATCGGCGATTACACACCTGGGAAAAGCCATTGAGCTGAATTCGGGTCAACCGGCCTTCCACAATGCCCTGGGTATTGCATACAGCGGCGCCGGTAACCTGCCCGCGGGAACAGCATGCTTCGAACGTGCACTCGAGCTCGAACCCGGCTTTGCGGCCGCACTCAACAACCTTGGAAATAATCTGAAAGACCAGGGCAAATTGGCGGATGCCGCCGGCTGCTACCGAAAAGTTATTTCCGCGCACCCAAATTACACCAACGCCTATATCAACCTGGGCGACCTGCTCAGGCGGCAGGGAGAACTTGCGGCGGCACTGGCTACCTATCGGTCCGTACCGGCAGCGGATGCCGGCAACCCCGAGATCCGCTTCAAGCTGGCCGTCACACTGAGCCAGTTGAGTGAGTACGCCGAAGCGATAGCGCTGCTGGAAGGGATTGTCGAGAGCCACCCGGATTATCCCAATGTTCACAACAGCCTTGGCCTCGCCCTGATCCGACTCGGCAGGTTCGAAGAAGGCATCGCGAGTTATGAGAAAGCAATCGAATCCGACCCGGAATCCGCCGCACCTTATAACAACCTTGGCAATGCGCTCAAAGAACAAAACGATCTGGAGGGTGCCATCGCCGCCTATCGAAATGCGCTGGCCGTCAAACCGGACCATGCCCGCGCACATTCCAACCTGTTGCTGGCACTGAATTACCTGGCGGATACATCTCAGCAGGATCTCTACGAGGCTGCGCTGGAGTTTGAAACCCAACAGACGGGTAACGCGGCAAAAAGCCGCCCATCGTTTCGCAATTCCAGGGACGAACACAGGCGACTGAGAATCGGCTATGTTTCTCCTGATTTCAGGGCTCATTCAGTCGCTCATTTCATCAGGAAGCTGATCGGTACACACGATCGGGATCAGGTCGAGGTGTTCTGCTTCGCCAACGTCACGGTGCATGACAACATCACCGACGAATTCAAGGCACAGACAGATCACTGGGTGTCTATCCTCGGCATGGAGGACCGGGAGGCTGCGGAGCGAATCAGGGCGGAGTGCATCGATATCCTGATCGACCTGGCCGGACACACGGCGGACAACCGACTGCTGATGTTTTCTCTCCGGCCGGCGCCGATACAGGCAACCTGGCTCGGCTACCCGAACACGACGGGGATGTCCTGCATGGACTATCGCTTGACGGACGCCGTTGCGGATCCGCCGGGCGCCGTTGATCGATGGTATACGGAGAAACTGATCAGGCTGCCGCATGCTTTTCTCTGCTACCAATCCGACGAGGCCAATCCGGCGGTCACCGCATGTCCGCATCCGGAACAGGGACACATTACCTACGGAAGCTTCAATGCTCTGCCAAAAATCACCCCTGACGTCATACGAACCTGGGCGGCGATAATGACGGCCACGCCCGATTCACGCCTGATCCTCAAAGCAACGGCATTCAAGCACGAGTCGACGAGAGAACGAATTATCGAGGCGTTCGGCAAGCACGGCATTGCCGCCGAACGCCTGGACCTGCCGGGCCTGGTCCCGAACCGGGACGAACACCTGGCAATGTATTCCAAAATCGATATCGGCCTCGACCCGTTTCCGTACAACGGCACAACCACCACCTTCGAAGCGCTCTGGATGGGTGTGCCGGTCATCAGCCTGGTCGGCGACCGGCATGCGAGTCGCGTCGGCGCCAGCATCCTGCACCATGTCGGTATCCCGGAACTGGCAACCGACACCGTGGATGAATACATCGGACTGGCCCGCTCACTCGCCACCGACAAGCAGCGGCTCGTTCGAATGAGGGAAGCGCTGCGGCCGAAAATGCTCGAGTCCGGCATCATGGATCCGCAGCGGTTTGCACGATCGCTGGAGGATGCGTATAGAGCGATGTGGAAAACCTGGTGCGACGACCATCGTCGCTGACCGGGCTACTCTCCGGCTGCTTCCCTGCTACGCTGCGCGGCGCCAATAGCATCGTCAACCATCTGCTTTTGCCGGTCCGTCCACAGGCGCTGCCAGTCGCCGGGACGGTAATCGGAGACGTGCCCGGACTGAAACCCGCTGTCCGCATCGAATGCCCTGACCTGACCGAGAACCTCTACGATAGCTTCGGGATCGGCGCTTTGCCTGACCTTGCCCTCCCCGTCGAACACGCGATTCTCCAAATCTGAAATCTGCTTCCTGACCTGTCGCTTCGAAAATCTGTAATCAATATCCCTGAGAATCCCTTCATTCAGGTCCGGCAGGCCAATGAAGGCGGCGATCCGGCGAATGACATCGAAACTATGTGTCTCGATCGATTCAAAAGAAACATTCAATATCCTATCAGCGGGCCATCGATCGTAATGCGAATCTATCTCCAGGCTTTTGGCAACCGTTTTTCCAATTGCCTGTTCATCGAAATCCACTTTCAGGAACTGGAAATAGGAAAACAGGCGATCCCGCAGTTCCCGCTTGTTTCTGATGACGATGACGCCCGGTTCTGCACGAAGCATCGTATGCAACTTGACGACGCAACGAGTATCTGCCGGCCGGGCTTTCACATAGGCCCCGGCAATTTCCAGTGACTCCTCGTCCGCCTTGGGCACATGCTCCGGAATCAGTTTCAGGCCCGCTTCCTGAACCAGGGAGCGTGCAACATTAAACGACCACATGGAGCCGACTCTCGGCAATCCCGCGATCGAGACGACCGGAAAAATTGGTGGTGAATCTTTCATGGGCAAATGGTTACACAGAAATTGCTGCCGGGCCATCACGCTACAAACTTTAGTGAAGAATCCGACACGGTGTTCTTGGTAAAAGTTTTGCGGACTCCGGTGTTCTGTTAGGGTGTCGGCCCGTCAGCCGACCGCCGCCATGCTGCCTCTTCGTTTTTGAAGCAAGATATGTTTATGCTCAACTTCTTCTGCCACTTACATGGTTCACTACAATGACGACCCACGACGACCCCGCCACGCATCTCATCACAAGCGTGACCTCCGGGCTCTGCAACAGATTGTGGGTTCTGGCCTGCGCATTGCGTCTCGCCGATCAATGCGGCCGTCAGGTCAAGTTATTGTGGCTACAGCGGACAGGCCGTGTCGGTCTGCCCTACGAAGGCGACGAAGCCTCCTCTCTCGAAGATTTCTTCCTGCCGGATATCGACGGCCTGGCATCCATCGAACCGCTTACGTTGCCGCCGACCTTACCGGAAGACGCCGTGGGTCTGGATTTCAGGGATATTCACGAACTCACGCTGGCAAACCAGGCCGGACGACCGATGGAAATCACGCCGGAGCTGGTGGCCAAGGCTACCGCACCGCGAATCCTGGATGTCCACGATCCGGACATCGCCGCGGCAGCGGACGTGTGGATCAATCTGTCGACGATGCCGGTCGGCGGACCGGACGACGGCATGGAGCGGTTTGCCACCTATCCCGACCAACTCGGGATAAACCACAAAGACGCCTTCCTGATGTCATTATCGTCGTATGCACGCCGACTTCAGCTCCGGCCTGCCGAGCAACAGATCGTAGACGAACTCGTGACAGGCATGCGCAATGAACCGGGTGGTGGCAGGCTGGTCGGAATTCATGTGCGGGAGACGGATCTGAAACAGCGCAGCGCCGTTGACCGGAACGCACGAGTGGCGGATATCATCCACCAACTGACATGCACGCCGGGACAGGGCGCACGAGTCTTCCTGGCCAGCGACTCCGAGGCATGGCTCGCGGAATTCGTACAAACGTGGGTTCGCCCCCAGGCCCGCACCGCTATCACGACATACGAGAATCCGATCAAGACCGAGAACTCGGTGGCCGGTTCGCGCGCGGCGCTGGTCGACCTGTACACTCTCGCTGCCTGCGACCAAATCTACGGCACGGCGGGGTCATCCTTCTCATCGTATGCATGGCTTTTATCCGATGCCCAGTTCTGGATTCATTCCTGACGCAACAGCACGATGAGCGACAATCGACTAACCTGGATTGCATCCTATCCTCGCAGCGGGAACACGTTTCTCCGCACGATACTTTGGCATTGTTTTGGACTTCGCTCGGCGAGCGTGTACCCGGATGACCTCGGCGGAAATACCGCACTGGAGCAGTACGTCGGCCATATCGGGCACGATGATCTGAAGGGACTGACGACATTTCCGGGCAACGGCATTCCGCTCTTCAAGACTCACGAACACCCGATTGACGACAATCCGGCCATATATGTCATCCGCGATGGCAGGGCCGCTGCCGTCAGCCTGTGGAAATTTTACGATGCAACCCCGTCCAGAAAACGCTTCTCGATGGAAGACATCATCGAAGGCCGACACAAATTCGGGACATGGTCGAGCCATGTTCAAGCCTGGGCGCCCTGTGAACGCAACAACACCCTGTTACTGAAGTACGAGGATATGGAATCGGATCTCCCCGGTACGCTGGATACGCTAAACAACTTCCTTAACAGAGACATCGTGAAACATGACATCCCGGACAGGAATTCCATCGCCGACGCACCGGGGAAATGGGTTCGAAAAAAAACCGACTGGAGAGCAGGTCTTTCAAACGATCAACTGACCCGATTCAACGAACTGAACCGGGATATGCTGATCAGGATGGGATATTTATAGATCTCCCGATCCGGGCAAACGGAAACGCTGCCGCATGAGATTCAGGCGACGGCGCATTTCCGGGCCGGCGAACGGACTGTCACAAATCTTTTCGAGGCGATCTTTTACGACCATTCCCGGATAGAAAGAAGAGAACGACTGCAACCGTTCCAGTTGTTCGAATGCGGCCATAAACAACCAGTCGCCGTGAGCACCACCCGGATCCACGGAATCGAACCGGGCACCCGGCGCCAGGAATGGCACATCCAGATCCGCACGCTGATTCTGCATGATACTGTTGCACAGTTGCACGAGCGTCTCGACCGCAACCGCGCGAGCGCCATACTCAGTTGCGATCCGCGCCAGGCTTGCCAGGTGCGGATGCGTGGGTGATGCAGCGACGAGACTCTCGAAGCGATGAAAACTGCATTCCAGCGCATGAAAGCGCTCATCGGCGGTTCGGGACTTATCGTGGCTCAAAGCGTAAAGAGCCAATGATTCTTCGACGGCACCACTGTCTTCATGGGTGACGGCCCGTCCCCAACTGTCGGCAAGTTGCCTGCCGTAGGGCAATGAAGCCAGTGTCGTGCGCCAGTCATATGCGCGTTCGCCGAGGCCGGCGGGCAAAATACCGTCTCGCGCCCCGCGCTCCGAACCGGGTGCAGGAACATCGCTCACCAGCCAGCCAGCCGACGCCAGTCGGGCAGCGCGATCCGGCTTGCAGGCAAACAGATTGAGCTGGAACCTGTCCAGCGGCGAGTCGGCAAGTACGGGCGCCAGCAAATCAAGCCCCGGCACGAGACGATACGAATCATAACCAAGCTCGATAAACGCCCGCACGAGTTCCAGATGAAATTCGCTACCCGCCTTGATTTCATACTGGGCCAACGGTGAATGTTCGGCAAAGAACTCTCGCCCGCTCCTGAGAATATTGATTTCCTCCCCTTCCGCATCAATCTTGATGAAGTCGATATCCTGCCATTCGGCATTCTTCGCATAACCGTCCAGCGTAACCAGTCGTACGGTCTCGGTGAGCTGCGCCGACGATTCATCATGTATCAGCGCATTGAGTTCCGCGTGGTCGTGCATTGACAGCTTTGCCGTGCCCTCTTTTTCCGAAAGCGCACACCGCTCCAGCGTGACGTTATCGAAACCGTTGGCGACGATGCTTTCACGCAAAAAAGCAGCAGTGGCAGACGCCGGCTCGAACGCCCAGACATGCCCCGAGGGCCCGACGGTTCCGGCCATCGACAACGTATAAAGCCCATAGTTAGCGCCAATATCGACAATTTTCTGGCCGGGCTGAAGCAGCCGGCGCAAGAACCTGATCTCATCCTCGAACCAGTCCTGCTGCTCGCGCAAAACATAGGGTGTGATCAATTTCAGCGAATCCGGAACAACGACGTTGATCCCGTCTACCATGGGTAGCGTGACGGTTGATTGCATGTGTAATCCTGTTGCAGGGTATCAGGCGGTGTCGTGAGTATATGAAAGCAAATTTAGTGGAAATTGGCGTCAGACACCAACTTCTTGCGCTGTTTATCCAGGTTGTGCGAGGCTAAGATCTTCGGTCGCGAATATTAAAAGATTAACCCGGGCCATAATAGCGAAGTACTGATGACGAAGCAGGACACAATTATTTCCATTGATCCGGGTGACGGCACCGGGACGCGACAACTCACTTTCGCCAACGTACAACAACTTATTCAGGACTATATAAGGGCCACGCAGTTCGCGCAGGCTGCAGCCGTCTCGATGCAACTCGCAGATCAGCTGCCGCAGGACCCGTGGCCGCATCTCGTTGCAGCAGAATCGTTGTATCTGCACCAGCAGATCGAACCCGCCACTCGCTACATCGATCGTGCCCTCGAGATCGACCCGCGCAGTATCGGCGGCCTGGTGATCAAGTCACGGATTTGCCTGTATTCGGGC
>CAZVQW010000021.1:0-53312 GCA_964629475.1 uncultured Chromatiaceae bacterium
TTGTTTGTGGTGCCGGATTTCCGCGGGGGGGGGCCGGGGATATGCCCCTCGCCTCCGTAAGTCATTTGTCGGGCCGGTACATATCCCCGGCCCCGCCCGGCTTTTTTCACCTCAAATTTAGACATATTTTGGCTGGAATTGGCCTAGAATTCGCATCTTCCTGGTGTATCTGGAGAGATTAAATGGCCATGATGAATCGTATTGCAAAAAGTGTTTTGATCCTGGTGGCAGCATCCGGTGTCCTGTTATCTGCCTGTACGACACTTGATCCCTACACACAGGAAGAAAAAACCAGCAATGCAGCGAAGGGTGCCATGATCGGTGCGGCAGCGGGCGCAGCAGTTGGCTTGTTAACCGGAGATGACTCGGCGGAACGCAAGAAGAGAGCATTGATCGGTGCCGGCGTGGGCGCGGTCGCCGGTGGTGGTGTCGGCCTGTACATGGATAACCAGGAATTGAAGCTCCGTAAGGAACTCGAGGGTACCGGCGTCAGCGTCACGCGTATCGGCGATAACATTACCCTGAATATGCCCGGCAACATCACATTTGCATTCGACAGTGCTGATGTCAGTGCCAGTTTCTACCCGGTACTCGATTCGGTTAGTAAAGTGTTTCAGGAATTTGACAAGACATTCATCGAGGTTGCCGGACATACCGACAGCATTGGATCGGAATCGTATAACCAGGGTCTGTCGGAGCGCCGGGCCTCAAGTGTGGCGGCCTACCTGAGTTCACGGCAGATCATGTCGCAGCGGCTGATAGTCGTTGGTGCCGGTGAGACACGCCCGATTGCTACCAATAATACGAAGGCCGGCCAGGCGCAGAATCGGCGTGTCGAATTGACTATCGTGCCGGTTACGACTTAGCAGCTTTCACCGAAGTAAGAGCGGGGCAAGGCCCCCAGGCAGCACGAAATCGGATTTATTGCCCGGCTAGTTCCGTGCGCAGCGACTTGATGGCGCGTTGCTCGATCTGACGAATGCGTTCGGCGGACACGTCGAAACGTTTAGCCAGGACCTGTAGCGTCGTCTTCTTTTCGGCAAGCCAGCGGGCCTGCAGGATTTCACGACTACGTTCGTCGAGGTTGTGCAGCGCTTTGTGTAACTGGCTGCTCGTCTGATCCTGCCAGTCATCGGCCTCGATCAGTTCAGCCGGGTCGGGGGTGTTGCTCGGCAGGTAATGCGCCGGTGCATAGGCCTTTTCTTCATCATCCGTCGGCGCCGGATCGAATGCCATGTCGTGTCCGGAGAGGCGTTTTTCCATCTCGGTGACTTCCCGCGCACTGACACCCAGGTCGTTGGCGATCGCCTCGGTTTCGCCCTGCGACAGCCAGCCGAGGTATTTTTTTGATTTGCGCAGGTTGAAGAACAACTTGCGTTGCGCCTTGGTCGTGGCAATTTTGACGAGGCGCCAGTTCCTTAGTACGTATTCGTGGATCTCGGCACGAATCCAGTGTACGGCAAACGACACGAGACGCACGCCGACCTCCGGGTCGAAGCGCTTGACGGCCTTCATCAGGCCGATGTTGCCTTCCTGCACGAGATCGTTCAGCGGTAAGCCATAGCCGTTGTAGCCGCGTGCGATGTGCACGACGAAGCGCAATTGCGATAAAACGAGGCGTCGCGCTGCATCCAGATCATTGTCATCGCGTAACTGACGGGCGAGTTCCCGCTCTTCTTCGCGGTCCAGAACCGGGATCGCGTTGACGGCGCTGACGTAGGCGTCGAGACTGCCAACCGGGCCGGCCAGGATCAGGTCACGGTGTGTTGCTGCAAGGGCTGTCGTCATGGAATCGGTCACCTCTTTCGGCTGTGCATTTTAGCACTCCCAAGTTTAGAGTGCTAACCGAGTGGTTAGTTCAATGACTGAAGCAGGTAAATAACTATATTAAACAGTTAGTTAAACGCGAGGCTGTATTGCGGCAAGGTGTCGTGCGACGGCCGACCAGGCACCGCTGAGCCCGGCTGCGAGGCTGATAGCGAACACGCCCAGCAGCGTGCTGCCATCGATACCAAATGGCTCGAAGCCACCGCCATAGAGCCGGACGAGACGGTTCACCGGCCCGCTCAGAATCCACAGACTGATAATGAGTAGCAGGACCGCGAAGAGACCGCCGAACAGCCCATACCAGAAGCCCGTGTACAAAAAGGGCCGTCTGACGAATCCGTCGCTGGCGCCGAGCAGCTTGGAGACTTCGATCTCGGCTCGTCGGTTCTGAATGTCCAGCCGGATCGTGTTGCCGATGATGACGATCACGGCGCCGATCAGCATGATGGCCGCGATCCAGACCGCCCGGCGGGCCAGGTTCAGGATGGCGTTGAGACGGTTCACCCACGCGGTGTCGAGCTTGACCAGGTCGACGCGTGGATCGGCCAGCAGGGTACTTTTCAGTTCCTGCAAAGCCACGGGTTGCGCATCGTCTGTCGGACGTACGACGATGGTATGCGGCAGCGGGTTGTCGTTGAGGGACCGGATGAGATCGCCGAATTCAGCATCGTCACGAAATGTCTGCAAAGCCTGGTCATTGCTGATCAGTTGTGTCGAGCCGATGATCACGGTTTTGTTGAGCCGTTCGCGCAGTTTGTTGGCCTGCTCCAATGATGTGCCGGGTTTCATGTAGACAGTGAAGTCACGAATATCTTCGAGACCTCCGGCCAGTGCACGGCCGTTTTTGACGATGATGTTCAGCGCCGACGGCATTGCGAGTGCGATGCCGATCACGGCGATTGTCAGCAAACTGGCGATTGGTTGGCGAACCATGTTGCCGAGTGCGCCGAGACAATTTTGTGCATGCCGAACGAGGTAATTTTTTAGTGACCGTATCATCGCAATTTTCGGGTTGAACCGTTGACCATCTAATAATCTGCCTGAACCGCGCCATTTTCGAGAACGATCCGGCGTCCGCCGAGCTGGTCAACCAGACCGAGATCATGTGTTGCAATCAGCATTGTGACGCCGACTTCGTTAAAGCGGCGAAACAGGTTCATGATGTCCAGTGATAATTCGGGATCGAGATTACCGGTCGGTTCGTCGGCGATCAGCAGCTTCGGTCGCGCAACGATGGCACGCGCGATACCGATACGCTGTTGCTCTCCGGTCGACAGCATGGCCGGTGTGTGTTTCTCGTTGTCCAGCAGGCCGACGGTGTCGAGTGCCGCCCGGACCCGGCCGCGAATCTCACGTTGTGTATAGCCGGCAATGATCATGGGCAAGGCAATATTTTCGAAAACCGAGCGATCCTCAAGCAGCTTGTGGTCCTGAAAAACCATACCGATTTGCCGTCGATGGGCGGGGATATGACGCTCGGCCAGCCGGCCGATATTGCGGCCCTCTACCAGGACCTGGCCGCGCGTGGGCCGCTCTATCAGTGCGATGAGCTTGAGCAACGTGCTCTTGCCGGCGCCCGAATGCCCGGTCAGGAAGACCAGTTCCCCGGCCGCCACTTCAAAAGACAGGTTGCTCAGGGCTTCACGTCCCTTGTCGTATCTTTTCGTGACGTTATCGAAACGAATCATTCGGACTCCGCGGCATTTGTCCCGGCAGGCTCGACGAGCGCGGCCGCGTATTGCCCGGCATCGAATACACCCAGGTCATCGATGTCTTCGCCGATACCGATAAATCTGAACGGCACATCCAGCCGCTCGGCGATGGCCAGCAATATGCCGCCCTTGCCGCCGCCATCGAGTTTCGTCATCGTAATGCCGGTCAGGCCGATGGCCTCATGGAATTCAACGGCCTGATTGACTGCATTCTGTCCCTGGCTCGAGTCGAGTACCAGCATGCGCTCGTGTGGCGCCTCGGGGTCGAGCCGTGCCGCGACGCGTACGACCTTCGCGAGTTCGTTCATCAGGCCGGCTTTGTTCTGCAGGCGGCCGGCAGTATCGGCCAGGATGACATCGATGTTCCTGGCCTTGGCCGCCTCGCAGGCATCGTAGATCACGGCGGCCGGATCGGCGCCGGGTTGCTGCGCGATGACCGGGATGTCGTTGCGTTCGCCCCATGCCTGCAGTTGCTCTACTGCCGCCGCGCGAAACGTGTCACCGGCGGCCAGCAGGACGGACAGACCCTGATCCGTGAGTTTTCTGGCGAGCTTACCGATCGTTGTCGTCTTGCCCGAGCCGTTCACACCGACGACGAGGACCAGGTAAGGGCGCGGGCTGGAAGGAATCTCCAGGGGTTGTGCATGCGGCGTCAGTATCTCGACCAGCGACTCGCGCAGTGCATCGCGAACATCGCACTCACTACCGCCGACTTTGCGCCGCAGACCGCCGATGATCCGGTCGGTGGCCTCAATCCCGACGTCTGCGAGCAGCAATTGGGTTTCGAGTTCCTCTTCGAGTTCGGCGTCCAGCTTGCGCCCGGGCAGTCCGAGCGACAGGCCCAGCCCTTTGCCGCCGGAAAGTTTTCGGCGCAGTCGGCCGAAAAAGCCGACGCCCTTGGCTGAGTCCTTGCCCGGGTCATTGCCCGGGTCCTTTTTTTGGGAGTTCTGTGGCATGGCGCGAATGGTACCGGTTTCGTGCGCCACGACAACTCGTGCATGCCGTGATTGAGAGCTATGACAGGGATATAACACAGGCATCGATGAGGCCGTCGATGCAGTCGCCGGAGATATTGGTCACAATGTCGCTTATGGCGAAAAGAGGACCCAGAGGTCAGCCGGGCCGGTTGCGAATCATCGGTGGGCGTTGGCGCGGCCGACGATTCCCGTGCCCTCCCGGCGATGTGACGAGACCCACCGGAGATCGTATCCGTGAAACCCTGTTCAATTGGCTGGCGCCGTTCATCGACGGGGCTCGTTGCCTGGATCTGTTCGCCGGAACCGGTGCGCTGGGTCTCGAGGCATTGTCGCGTGGTGCGGCCCAAACCACGTTTGTGGAGCAGGATGCGCGGGCCGCCCGACAACTGGAGGCAACATTACGTGAGCTGGATTGCCATGATGCCGATGTCATAAAGGGTGATGCACTGCATTTTCTTGCCGGTGCGCCGACGCGCTTCGATATCGTATTTCTTGATCCGCCTTTCGGCGCCATCGATCCGGGAAATTTGTGTACACTTCTGGGCGACCATTGGCTGGCCCGTGGTGCGCATGTCTACATCGAGATGCAGCGGCGCGATGCAGTACTTAAGATACCGGCGGACTGGACGATTGTCCGGGACAAGACGGCCGGACAGGTGCGATTCATGCTGGCCACCGGGCCGACGGGTCAATCGAGTACTTAATTATTTGAGCCCGGTCAATTGAACCAGGCAACAGGAGAGTGAAAGGGTGTCAGTCGGTGCGATGTATCCCGGCACGTTTGATCCGATCACGAACGGGCATTCCGAGCTTGTGCGGCGTGCAGCGGGACTGTTCGACCGTGTCGTCGTTGCCGTTGCCGAGAGTCCGGCCAAACAGCCGCTGTTCAGCTTCGACGAGCGGCTGTCATTGGCCCGTAGCGCATTAGCCGATCTGCCGAACGTTTCGGTCGATGGATATGCAGGTTTGACTGTCGAGTATGCTGCCGCGCACGGTCTGGGTGTTATCGTTCGCGGCCTCAGGGCCGTGACGGATTTTGAATACGAATTTCAACTCGCGAGCATGAATCGGCACCTCGACGCGGCGGTCGAAACGGTGTTTCTGACGCCGACCGATGAATACACTTTTGTCTCCTCGTCGCTGGTTCGTGAAGTGTCGGCGCTCGGCGGCGACGTGAACCGGTTCGTGCACCCGGACGTTGCGCGTGCGTTGCGGGATCGATGCCAAAGCAAGTAGACCATATTGAATACGCTAAACCGCTTTTTCACCCTCTTTGCCTTTCTCTTCCTTGTCGCATGCAATCCTGCGACGGTCACGTCTCTCGATACCCGCGCTGCAAGCAAGGCCTCGCCGGAGGACTGGACCAAGGGTGCGATGGTCAGCGCCGCCAATCCGCATGCGGTTGCGGCGGCCATTAAAATACTGCAACAAGGCGGCCATGCAGTTGATGCCGCTATAGCGGCACACACCGTGCTGGGCCTCGTCGAGCCACAAAGTTCCGGCCTTGGCGGCGGTGGATTCATGATCGTCTACGATCGGGCCGACGACAGCCTCAGTGTGTACGACGGCCGTGAAACTGCACCTGCCGGCGCCACCGAGGACATGTTCATTCGTGACGGCAAGATACTCGGGTTTATCGATGCCTGGCAAAGCGGTCTGTCGGTCGGTGTTCCCGGTGCGGTGGCGATGTACGAGATGGCGCATGATGATCACGGCAATCTGCCTTGGGCAGAGGTATTTCAACCGGCGATCCGACTCGCAACGGAGGGCTTCGAAGTATCACCCAGGCTGGCGAGCCTGCTGCGGAGAATGAGCCGGCCGACTCGCCTCGATGACAACCCGCATACGGCAGCCTACTTTTACCCCGAAGGCGTGCCACTGCAGGCGGGGCACCTGTTAAAGAACCCGGAATATGCCGGGACTCTGCAGCAGATAGCCGACGACGGTATCCGGGCCTTTTATTCCGGTGCGCTGGCCGGAAAGATCGCTGCTGCTGCACAGGCGGAACCCAACGGTGGGTCGTTGACCGTCACCGATATACAGAACTACGCAGCTGTTAAACGTGACGCAATCTGCGGCGGGTTTCGTGAGATGACTATTTGTGCAGTACCACCACCATCGTCGGGTGTTGCACAGATTACGATTGCCGGTCTTTATGATTATCTTGCCGCCGGTTCGATTGGTGAAACGGAAAAGGTGCAGGCGTTCATCGACGCGCAGCGGCTCAGCTATGCAGATCGGGATCATTTCATCGCCGATCCCGCCTACGTCGAGGTGCCAACGGATGCACTCATCGACCCTGCGTACATCAGGCACCGGGCGAGTGAAAGGTTCGCGCCGAATGCAAAACCAGCGCCCGGCAATCCGGCTGACGTACTGGCCAAAGCAGCCAGCGCCTCGTCGTGGAGCGTGGACACGACGATGGAGATAGGAGGCACGACCCATTTGTCCATCATCGACCAACAGGGCAATGCCGTATCGTTGACCGCCTCGATCGAGGCGCCCTTCGGTTCGTCTCGCTGGGCCGGCGGGTTTCTCCTGAACAATGAAATGACCGATTTTGCCCGCGAGCCTTCGGTTGATAGCGGGACTGATGGCCGGGCAGCCGCCAATGCCATTGCCCCGGGCAAGCGACCTCGCTCATCGATGTCACCGATCCTGGTCTTCGATAAAGATCACGATTTGTTCATGGTCACCGGCTCACCCGGCGGCCACTCAATCCCGGCATACGTCGCCAAGACGATGCTTGGTGTGTTGGACTGGGGTCTTTCGGCACAGCAGGCCGTGGATTATCCCAACATCGTCGCGAGAGGATGGGAAGTTCGCGTGGAAGCTGTTGATGTTACCGGTAAGCAGCTGGCGTCGAGTATTTCAGAGCTGGGTTATCCGGTGCGGGAAAACAGTCGAGGTGAGAACTCCGGTATTCACATGATTGTCGTGCGACCCGGCGGACTGGAAGGTGCCGCTGATAAACGTCGGGACGGCGTTGTCCGTACTCTCGAGAATTAATTCCTGGGGGTGCGGCTCCAGCCGCGATCCATACTCTAATCGCGGCTGAAGCCGCTCCCACAGGAATATCCTCGCAGTAACTTTAGCCGGTTTGTGACAGAAAATAGCTGACAATGTCCGTCGATGTCACGATGCCAAGAAGGTTCTGATCCTTGTCGACCACAGGAACTGCATGCAGGGTTCCGGTCGTCAGGGCTTTCGCCGCATCACGTACGGTGCTGTCACTGGGAATCGTAACCAGCTCTGTTTGCATGATCTGCGCAATCATGAAATGTTTGTCGAGATATTCGTCGCGATCTGCCTGAGCTTCACGCGGTTCGAAGCCGAATTCAAGCAGGTCGGTCATGCTGATGATGCCCACCAGCCGTTGACCGTCCACGACCGGAAGATGATGCAGGCGCCCGTCAGCCAGCGCTGAGCGCACATCGCTTAATTTCTGATTTACCTGAACCGAACGAGGGTGAGGTGTCATGACTTCCGCCACCGGTACGTCTTTCTTCATCACGCATCCTCCATCCTGATTGTCGTTAAACAATGGAACGAATCGCTTCGATCCGATTCACCTCTATAAATAGTACCTCGGTCGACGCACCTCAGGCGATACGTATGTATCACGCAGTTCCTGCAACAGGTTCGGTGAACGCGAGATCGTTGAATAGCAACGTGTTTGGCCCTGTTTGCCGGTATTTTGCGGCAAAATGTACCCGCAATTGCGAGTTTATTTCTGGCAATTCGGGCAGTAGAAAGTTGAGCGCTGGCCGAGAGCAATCTGGCGTACAGGTCGTCGACACTGCAGGCAGGCTTCGCCTTCCCGGCCATAAACGTGCAGCTCATTTTTGAAGTAGCCGGGTTGTCCTTCGCCGTTATAAAAATCTCTTAGTGTTGTGCCGCCGTGTCGAATCGATTCCTGTAAGACGAGTTTGATCGCATCGGCCAGACGCGTCATTCGTTCGAGTGAAATGCGTCCGGCCTTACGTTTGGGATGGATACCGGCGCGGAACAGCGATTCGCTCGCGTAGATGTTGCCGACGCCGACAACAATCGCAGCATTCATCAGGTGCGGCTTGATCGCAATGCGCCGGCCGCGGCTGGCGGCATGCAGCCAGGCGCCGGTGAAAGTATCGCTCAATGGCTCGGGGCCGAGCCGGGCAAGCAGTGGATGGTCGAGTGGATCGCCGTCGGCCCAGAGCAGGCAGCCGAAGCGGCGCGGGTCGTTGAAGCGCAGAACCGAACCGGAATCGATGTCGATATCGACATGGTCGTGTTTCTTCGGCGCCATGCCCGGTGCTACGAACCGTAGTGTGCCGGACATGCCGAGGTGGATAATTGCCGCACCGGTGTCGGTCCTGAGCAGTATGTATTTGGCACGGCGATCAACTGAACTGACGGTACAGTCAGTCAGGTGTTCCTCGAGGCCGGCCGGGACCGGCCAGCGGAGCCGGCGGTCGCGAATGCGGACG
Source organism: uncultured Chromatiaceae bacterium (assembly GCA_964629475.1). Taxonomy (GTDB): domain Bacteria; phylum Pseudomonadota; class Gammaproteobacteria; order Steroidobacterales; genus SMWD01. The sequence goes on from CAZVQW010000021.1 coordinate 8,986, forward strand.
CGGGTGATGGTCGCGCCGGTTAAGCGTGGCGCGATGCCGCGGCGGGTTGTTTCTACTTCCGGTAATTCTGGCATTGGGGGTGTCCGGGTGTTGTGTGCAGTGTACTGTGAGTTGTCGGGGCTTCCAGCGGTGATTCTTTGTGTCTGGTTGGGGCTTTCCCTGGACCGGCTTTTGGGCGTCATCTATCTCTCTGAAACGACGCGGTCACTATTGGTGGGCAAAGGATCTTTCGGCATGCGTCTGACTGTTTCCGAGAGATAGATGACGCCCAAAAGCCTACGACACATCGAGGTACGATGCCGGATAGTCTCGATTCGACCGGTAGGTTAGGTGGCACATGCTCTTGGTATCCGTCTTAGTTCCACGGTGGTGTCTAGGTTTTTTCCGTCTGGTACCCCTCGGAAACAGTCAGACGCATACCAGGAAATCTTTCGCCCACAAAGAATGATCGCGTCGTTTCCGAGGGGTACCAGACGGAAAAAACCGGCCCAGGGAAAGACCACGAGAGAAAGACCGAATCGCAGCTAACCTCACAGCGGAACTACTGGAAAATTATTGGACTCCAAAAAAAACCGCCTTCCGGCGGTTTTCTTTATTTGATCTTCGCTTCCTTGTAGATCACGTGTTTGCGGATCCGCGGGTCAAATTTTTTGACCTCGACCTTCTCCGGGTGCAGGCGTTTGTTTTTCGTCGTCGTGTAGAAATGTCCGGTGCCGGCGGATGAGACCAGTCTGATTTTATCGCGCATTGTTCTGTGCTCCTGAGTCTGCAGCCGTACTTATACTTTCACGCCGCGCTTGCGCAGGTCGGCGAGGACTTTTTCGATACCGTGCTTGTCGATGATTCGCATGCCCTTTGCCGAGACCCGTAGCTTTACATAGCGCTGCTCTTTCTCGAGCCAGAAGCGATGTGAATGTATGTTCGGCAGGAAGCGTCGCCGCGACTTGTTATGGGCGTGCGATACGTTATTGCCGGAGAGTGGTCGTTTTCCGGTAACCTGACAGACGCGGGACATGTTGAACCTCTGAATTTTTCGCTGTGTATACGGACTGGTCGTCGCGTGAGCGACGAAAGGCGCGTTGTTATACCAGTCCGGGGCGTCTGAGACAAGTTCGCAGTGGCCCTTTGGTCTTGGCAGAGAGGTCACAGCAGGCCACGGCTGGCCAGCGATACGCAGGTTCCGTCACCGATCACGAAGTGATCGAGCAGACGCACGTCGATCAGGTTCAGCGCATCGCCGATGCGGCGGGTGATCAGCCGGTCCGCGTCACTCGGTTCGGCAACTCCCGAAGGGTGGTTATGAGCCAGGATGACGGCTGCTGCATTGCGATGCAGCGCCTGCTTGACGACTTCGCGCGGGTAGACCGTCGTGTTGTCGATCGTGCCGCGAAACAGCTCGTCGAAGGCCAGGACCCGGTGACGATTGTCCAGAAACAGGCAGCAGAATACCTCGTGTGGCCGGTCACGGAGGCGCGCCAGCAGGAAATGAGTGCTGTCGGTCGGACTGGCAATATGTTTGCCGGGTGCCAGTTTTTCGTCGAGATAGCGGCAGCAGCATTCACGTGCGGCACCGAGGATTGCTGCCTTGCCCGGACCGATTCCGCGGATTGACTGTAATGCGCTGCCGGGCGCATTCAGGATTCCGCGGATGCCGCCAAAGCGGGTCAGCAGCGTTCGGGCCAGGTCTACCGCGGACAAGCCGTTTGTGCCGCGGCCAAGCAGGATCGCGATCAGTTCGGCATCCGACAGATTGCCGGCGCCGGTCAGTGTGAGCCTTTCGCGCGGCCTTTCGCCAGCCGGCCAGTCCTTGATCTTCAGTGGCACCATGGGGACTATTTTCGCTGCGCCGAGTGGCGCATGCTATGTGCGAATCGGGCCTCGTAGCTGAAAAATGGGTGCCCGGCATCGCGGACAGCGTGGCGTGATTGGGGTACCCTGTTGGCCGCGATTTATGGCACCTGTGTAAACATTATGTCAAATCAATATCCTGAACGAATTATTCTCGGCATCACCGGCGGAATCGCCGCGTATAAAAGCCCGGATATCGTGCGCCGGCTCCGTGCCGGTGGCGCTCAGGTCCAGGTCGTCATGACGGCAAGTGGCGAGAAAATGGTGTCGCCGACGGTATTCCAGGCAGTATCCGGACGTGCCGTGCGTGGCGACCTGTGGGATGAGCAGGCCGAAAATGCGATGGGGCATATCGAGCTGGCCCGCTGGGCTGACCTGGTTCTGATCGCTCCGGCAACGGCTCACAGCATGGCGCAGATCGCAGCGGGCATGGCATCCGATCTCCTGACGACATTGTGCCTGACGACCGAGGCGCCGCTGGTGCTGGCGCCCGCGATGAACCAGGCGATGTGGCTGAATCCCGCGACGCAGGCAAACCTGCACGTGTTGACCGAACGCGGTGTACGTTTTATCGGCCCCGCCGACGGTGAGCAGGCCTGCGGCGAGACGGGGCCCGGGCGCATGGCCGAGCCGGAACAGATCGTTGCGGCCCTGGCGGCACAGTGGACAGGGGTGCCGCAACCTCTCGCAGGTCTCAATGTGCTGATTAGTGCCGGTCCGACGCGCGAACCGATCGACCCGGTGCGTTACATCAGTAACCGCAGTTCGGGAAAAATGGGTTTTGCACTGGCGCGTGCAGCAGCGGCGGCAGGGGCGAAAGTCAAGCTCGTCGCCGGACCGGTCCGCCTGAAGACACCGCCGAATGTCGAGCGACTCGATGTCGAGACTGCCGCGCAGATGCATGCGGCGATAATGGCGAGTACGCCGGAAGCGAATATTTATATTGGCGCGGCTGCGATCGCTGATTACCGGCCTGAAATTGTTCCGGAACAAAAAATCAAGAAACAGACCGCTACGATGGATTTACACATGACTCAATCGGTCGATGTACTGACCGAGGTCGCCAGCCTGAAAGAAGGGCCGTTTACCGTCGGTTTTGCTGCCGAGACCGAGAAACTCGAAGAGCATGCACGGTCGAAGCTGGAGTGTAAGAAGCTAGATATGATCGTCGGCAACCTTGTCGGCAGTAACCTGGGTTTCGAGCGCGATGACAATAGTGCGCTCGTTCTTTGGCAGGATGGTCAGATAGAATTTGAGCGCATGGCCAAATCCGAGTTGGCGGCCGAACTCGTAACGATTATTGCCGAACGTTATCGAACTGGTGATAGCGGAGTAAAGAATGCGCCGACACCGCTGCGCCGACCTGCTGCATCATGAGCATTGCACCTATGACCAGAACAACAGTTCAGTTAAAGATTCTCGATTCCCGTTTAAATACCGAATTCCCGCTACCGGATTTTGCGACAACAGGTTCCGCGGGTGTCGATCTGCGCGCCTGTATTGACGGACCGCTGACGCTCGAACCAGGTGCGACGACACTGATTCCGAGCGGTATGGCGATTCATATCGACGACCCGTCACTGGCTGCGATTCTCTTGCCGAGGTCGGGCCTCGGGCACAAGCACGGTATCGTGCTGGGCAACCTCGTCGGGCTGATCGACTCGGACTATCAGGGCCAGGTGTTCGTGTCGTGCTGGAACCGGGGTAATGATGCCTTCACCATCGAGCCGGGTGCACGGATTGCCCAGATGGTGTTCGTGCCGGTTGTACAGGCCGACTTTCAAATCGTCGAGGAGTTTACCGAGAGCCGTCGCGGCGCCGGTGGATTCGGGCATACCGGGCAGGCCTGAGTAGAGGGCGCATAGTAGAGGGCGCATAGTAGAGGGCCCTGAGCAGAGGACACTTAGTAGAGGGTACCGGGTCGCGGATCGAGATCGAAGGCCTGACCGGCGCGGTTGCCGGCAGGTATAGCGTGACTTCAGTTCAGTCCGCGCAGATCCCGATAGCGGTCGATATCGCTGGCGAATTTTGCGACGAGTTCGGTCTGCTTTTCCCGTGTATCGATCAGCGTCTGTTCGTAGACAAGAATCGAATTCAGCGTATTCGACAGCTCCCTGGCCAGCCGGCTGTTAATCGGCGGCACATTCGGGTCGGGGTTATAAGGCTGAAAACGCGCAGCATCTTTTTGCAGTTTGGCCAGTTTCGTGCGCAGATTGGTCAGATACACTTCCGTCACACGAATTTGTCCGTCCAGCAGGTCTGTACGCCGGTTGCGTAAGGACTCGATCTCTTCGATGGACAGGTAGGTATTCAGCAGTATGATATCGCGCTGTTTTGCTGCAAGAATCCGTTTTTGTTCGGCATGTTCGATGGCTTTCTGGCGCTGAACTTCTACCTGCTCTTCTTCAGTCATTTCGCGGGGCAGCTTCTTTACCGTGATGCCGGACGAGTTAAGCACCTCGCGGTCGAGTTTGACTTCCTCGGGCGGTACCCGGTCGCCATAGTGCACCTCGCCATTTTCATCTACCCAGCGGTATAGCTTTTGTGCAGCCGTGGCCGACTCGATCAAACTGCCGAGCAGCAGGAGTGTTCCGATTGCGATAGTGAGCGTGAAGTTTCTGCCAGTCATTGATCCGATGCCTACATAATAAGCCACAGTCCCATGCAAATTATGGCGCGGAGCAAGATCGAAAACAGTGAACTGATTCCGTTTCCTGAAAGCCATTGCTCCAGCGTCTGGGCCTGATTGTCGCGCCTTGGTTGGTTTGCTGCAAACCGGCCATCATGCACCTGAATCGTTGTCGGACGGGGCCTGACAGGGGAATTGGTTCAGGAGATAACCGGGGCCAGGCCCCATTTTTCCCGGTAGGCCCGGACATCCGCCAAGTGGCAACCGTATTCTTCGCTGGTTTCGAGGTGCTCGATCATGTCATCGAGCTTGATGATGCTGGCGACCGGGATGTTGTAGCGCTTTTCAACCTCCTGTACTGCCGACAGTTCGCGTTCGCCCCGTTCCTGGCGGTCGAGCGCAATAAGAATACCGGCAGGTTCACCACCGGCTGTCGTGATGATGTCGATGGCCTCGCGAATGGCCGTGCCGGCCGTCATGACGTCGTCGAGGATCAGTACCCTGCCGCTGATGGGTGCGCCGACGATGGCCCCGCCTTCGCCATGGTCCTTGGCTTCCTTGCGGTTGAAACTGAACGGCAGGTCATCGCCGAAGTGCTCTGCCAGCGCCGCCGCGGTCAGTGCAACCAGCGGAATACCCTTGTAGGCCGGTCCGAACAACATGTCGCACGGAATCTCGGCATCTGCTACGGCAGCTGCGTAAGCCCGTCCGAGCTTGGCGGCGGCATAGCCGGTGTTAAACAGGCCGGAGTTGAAAAAATAGGGACTCTGACGGCCGGACTTCAGCGTGAATTCGCCAAACCGGAGAACCTCGAGCTCCAGTGCCAGTTCAATAAATTCGTTTTGATAGGGTCGCATGCTGATATAGAGTACCGCACAGTACAGGTCTTATCTACGAACTTATTTGGGACAATATTTCATGGCATTGTTATACGGGAGTTTCGGTTGCGCATCATTACGTTGAACGCCAACGGTATTCGCGCCGCCGCGCGCAAGGGCTTTTATACCTGGTTGGCGCGCCAATCCGCGGATGTGGTTTGCCTGCAGGAAACCAAGGCGCAGATTCATCAGCTCGAGGACCGGATCTTTCATCCGCGCCGCTTTCATTGTTTCTATGAGGACGCCGAGAAGAAAGGCTATAGCGGCGTCGCCTTATATGCGCGACAGGAACCGGATGAGATCATCCGCGGTTACGGTTCGCCCGAGTTCGACGCCGAGGGGCGTTATATAGAAGCGCGCTTCGGTAATTTGAGTGTCGTGTCGCTGTATGCACCGTCCGGCTCGTCGAGCGATGAGCGCCAGGCGGCCAAGTACCGTTTCCTCGATGAGTTCGATGAGCACCTCCTCGGCATTCGTAACCAGGGACGTGAATATATTATTTGCGGTGACTGGAATATTGCCCACAAGAACATCGATCTGAAGAACTGGCGTTCCAACCAGAAGAACTCGGGGTTTTTGCCCGAGGAACGCGCGTGGATGGATCGCCTGTTCGGCGAGCGTAAATTTGTCGATGCTTTTCGCGAGGTCGACCCTGATGCCGATCGTTATACGTGGTGGTCGAATCGCGGTAACGCGCGCGCCAATAATGTCGGCTGGCGGATCGACTACCAGGTTGCGACTCCGGGTCTCAGGGGAGCGGCGACAAAGGCGCGCATCTACCGTGACAAATGGTTTTCCGATCACGCCCCGCTGATCATGGATTATGAGCTCGACTGATGATGAATCCCGGGAGGCCTGGCCCGAATGGCGGGTCATGCATATCGGGGAGCTCGGTGATCCGGATGCCCGAAGTTTTTCCATCGGCGACGGCGACTGGCCATTCAAGGGATTTATCGTCCACAGGCAGGGACAGATTGTCGCCTACGCCAACATTTGTCCGCATCGTCGGCATCCGCTCGATCTCGAGCCGCATGCATTTTTAGTCGATAACGGTAATCTGATTCGCTGTGCGTCGCACGGTGCGCTGTTTTGTCCTGAATCGGGCGCCTGTCTGTCAGGACCGTGTGCCGGGCGCAGCCTGATCGGGCTGCCGTGCCGGCTGGAGCCGGACGGAACGATTCGGGTCAATGCACCGGCGACCTTGCGTGATTTTTTTCTGCCGGGTGACATTGGCTGAAATGAACTCGTCCGGTTGGCGGGACGAAACCGGGAACAATAAAATCTTAGGCGCCGCTGCATTGCGCCAACATCAATGAGCGCTTTGTACCGGTTACTCGTAGCGATCGAAGAACATCATCGGGTCGTGCCAGCCATTGCCGGTGCGAGTCTCAGGCTCGGGCAGATCTTCCAGATCGATATCGACCGAACCTGACCAGTCTTCGGGCGCTTGTGCGGGTTCGATGTCCGTGTCCCGCCACACCTCTCGCTCCAGGCTGTCGATCGTGCCGTCGAAATCCTGAAGTTCGACTGTCTTGTGTTCCTCGTCGATTGCAACGACTTCAAACAGGTTGCCGTTCAATCGCCGGTACCAGCGCCCTACTTCCGGTGCGATTACCCCATGGTGCGATCCGTTCGGTTATAGGCCGTCAGCGATAAATTTATCGCTGACGTTATTTATAAACTATTTTCGATGTGTTGGGTATAGCTCAGATGCGCTCGTAGATCCGATCCCGGATTTCGTGTCCGAGGCGTTTGCCGCGTAGTTCAAATTTCGTTTCGGGCCGGTCCGGAATTTTCGCTACCGTGCGCTGAAATAAGGGGTTTGCGGCTACCGTCTCATCGATATGCTCAGCGTAGTTCGCCCAGTCTGTCGCCGTATGGAAAAACCCGCCGATTTCAATTTTACGGCCGAGCAGGGCGACAAAATCCGGCTGCACGATGCGACGTTTATGCTGCCGTTTCTTCGGCCACGGGTCCGGGAAAAATAAATTAACGCCATGCAGCGCTCCGTCCGGAATCTGCCGGTTCAGCACATCGATCGCATCATGTCGGATCAACCGGACGTTCGTCAGCGATAGCTCATGAAGGCGCAACAGGCAGTGACCGACACCGGGTTCGTGTACTTCCACGCCAATAAAATCGGTTTGCGGATTTGCCGCGGCGATTGTAACCAGCAATTCACCGTTGCCGAAACCAATTTCCAGGATGCGCCCGGCGCTGCGCCCGAATACCTGGTCGAGATCCATCTGCGACGGCGTGTAGTCGAGGCCATAGTCCGGCCAGTATTCTTTGAGTGCACGTTGCTGGGCGGTTGTTACACGACCGGTGCGGCGTACAAAACTGCGTATCGGGCGTTGTTTAGCGCCCTTTTCTGTTTTATTCCCTGCCGTCATTTTGGTTCTCGGCCAAGTGTGAATAATTGCCAAAACCGGCAGGATGTCTCATTGAAGGACAGGCTAGAATCCCATACCGGGACAGTCAAGGCGACTCGACACCGCAACCTTCACTACTCTTGCCGGCATTTAGAAGCGATAATCCCCGTCCATATGCCGGCTTCTCCGCAAGAAAGCACAAACACTAATATGCCTTCTAAGCGCCGATGGCAGGATATCCTGTTCAATCGTCGTATGCTGATTTGCCTGTTTCAGGGGTTTTCGTCGGGGCTTCCGCTGTACGTGCTGGTCACCCTTGTGCCGGCTTGGCTGCGGACCGAGGGTATTGACCTCGCAACGATCGGGCTCTTGAGCCTGGTTACATTGCCCTACACGCTCAAGTTCGTTTGGGCGCCGCTACTGGATCGATATCGGCCACCGTTTCTGGGGCGGCGGAGAGGATGGACGCTGATTACACAGATCCTCTTGCTTGTGAGTATTGGTTTCACAGGTTCATTTCAGCCGGCCGTTTCGATCCAGAATATCGCCGTGCTGATGTTTGCGATTTCTTTATTTAGCGCTACGCAGGATGTGGTGCTCGATGCATACCGACGTGAAATGCTTCCGGACGAAGAGCTGGGTATCGGTAACTCATTTTTTATCAACACCTACCGTCTGTCGGGTTTTATTTCAGGCTCACTGGCCCTGATCCTGTCCGACACGATTCCATGGTCGCTTGTCTACTGGATCGTTGCGGCCTTTATGATGGTCGGAATTATTACGACGTTTGTGGTAGCTGAAACTGCCGATGATTCCACTGCGCCACGGTCTTTGCGGGAAGCCGTGATCGAACCATTCGTTGAATTTTTTTCCAGAGACGGCTGGCGCTCGGCGTTACTGATACTTGGCTTTATTATTTTCTACAAGCTCGGTGACAGCATGGCGACTGCCTTGCAGACACCGTTCTTCATCGACCTGAACTTTACCCGAACCGAGATCGGGTTGATCGTCAAAGCCGCCACCACATGGTCTTCTATTGCCGGTACGGCTCTCGGTGGATTCGTGATGCTGAAAGTATCCATCAACCGGGCGCTGTGGCTGTTCGGTGTCGTACAGATCATCACCATCCTGGGTTTCGCGATCCTCGCACAACTCGGCCACAATCCTGTCGCGTTATTCATTGCCGTCAGTGCTGAGTATCTGGGCGTGGGCCTGGGTGGCGTGGCCCTGGCCGCATTTATGGCAAAACAGACCAGTCTGCGTTTTACCGCTACACAACTTGCACTCCTGACCAGCGTGTCGGCAATTTCCAGAACATTTGCCAACGCGACCACGGGCTACTTCATCGAAGCCGTCGGCTACTTCAATTTCTTTTTATTCTGCATGCTGCTGGCGGTACCGGGCATGTTGTTGCTGTTCTGGGTGGCGCCTTGGTCGGAGGCGAATCTTGATTCGAGCATCGATCCGAAGCGGTAGTTTGTCAGCATGTGCCTGTTCTGAATGAACCGGCCAGAAGAACTGGAGCGGGTGACGGGAATCGAACCCGTGTCATCAGCTTGGGAAGCTGAGGTTCTACCATTGAACTACACCCGCTAAGTCACGTTTCCAATAGTGGAGACAGTGTCATCATCTCCTTGTCGACCTTCCGATGGTAGAGAAACGGTACCGGTCACTTGTGTCGGTTACCATCATATTTCGGTTCATGGTCGACTTTGATTTAGTCAATTATAGAGCACATCATTGCAATCTGGGTATCGTCTAAACCATATAGACTGGCGACCATCTCATCAATTTTTCTTTCCGTATCCTCGCTTGCCTTTCTTAGAATGGTATTTTAGTGATCTGTATTTCCAGTTGAATTCATCCGAGCTTTACAATCGTAAGCTCAATCAACCATCTTGGCTAAATCCTTAGATATTTTTTAGGCAACTTCGGAAATGGTAACGGATATAACTTTGATGCTTTGATTTGAGGAATTACTCTAGCTTCACCTTGATTTGCGATTCTATACAGAAATAGGAAAACCTTTGATTGCATTATGGCCAAGACTGCTTTGGTATTAACATCCTTCTTAGTTCTGAATCCGTACATCGAATCTGTGACATGTATGCCGTCAGCGCCTATGGGACAATTAGAGCGCTAGATTAAGAGAGTGTTTTTGTTCATCCTGACCTGAGGAGTTGAGATAAAACAGAAACCAGCGGGACGAGCTGAATCGTCAGAACGGATCATTCGCGACATTAAACGTAAGACACGTAAGCAATACAGTGCGGAGGAGAAGATTCGCATTGTGCTGGATGGGCTGCGCGGTGAGAACAGCATTGCTGAGCTGTGCCGTCGCGAAGGCATTGCCCAGAGTCTGTATTACAAATGGTCCAAGGAGTTCATGGAAGCCGGCAAGCAACGCTTGGCTGGCGATATTGTTCGCCAGGCCAATACCGGTGAGGTAACTGAACTGTGGCGTGAAGCCCGGGATCTCAAGGAAGTGGTGGCCGAGCAAACGCTGGAACTGCGTTACTCAAAAAAAGCATACTCGGAAATGGGGAAGAGCCCGAATGAGATACCCTGCTGCTGAGAAGCTTGAGGTCATTCGGCTGGTGGAACGATCGCACCTGCCCGCCAAGCAGACATTGGATATGCTGGGCATTCCGCGCACCACCTTTTACCGCTGGTACGAACGTTACCGTCGTGCAGGTCAGGATGCGCTGAAAGATAAAGCACCGCACCCCACTCGGGTGTGGAACCGCATCCCTGATACAGTTCGGTTTACCGTCTTCTCAAGGCCCATGACCTGATCACCAGCCCGGCTTTCATCGTCATGAAGGCCGCCAACGAGTTTAAGGACAAGACCACCGCCATCAACCAGCAATGGCAGACAGATTTTACCTACCTGAAGGTCATGGGCTGGGGCTGGATGTACCTGTCGACGATACTGGACGACTTCTCTCGCTACGTTATTGCCTGGAAGTTGTGCACGACCATGACCAGCCACGATGTGACCGAGACCCTGGCACCAGACGTTGAAGAACCGAATACTGTTGGAACACTACTTTTTACCGGGTGATCTTGAAAAGCAAATTGAGGTGTTCGTCGATTACTACAACCACCAGCGCTACCATGAAAGCCTGAATAACCTGACACCGGCTGATGTTTACTTTGGGCGCGGAGAATCAATACTGAGAAACAGACAAAGGATCAAACGAAACACCCTTGCAGAACGTCGTTTTCATCTTACGCAGCGTGCCGTTCATAATGCAAACGACGTTCTGCAAGGGTGTTTCGTTTGCTTGAAGACGGACAGGGTATTGGGAAGCTGAGGTTCTACCATTGAACTACACCCGCAATTCCAAGTATTCAACACTGTAACCAAATGAGCCGACGTTTCCCAATCAGCGCAATAGGCGAGTGCCGGATTGCAGGCCGCACCTAGAAATCATAGCGCAATCCAAGATGCAGCGACCGGCCGGGCAGCGGAATGAGATCTTTCAGCGGCGATGTGTGACGCCGGGCATCCTCGTCGGTCAGATTCGTGCCGCGCACAAATCCGAGCAGGCGGCCTGCAAACGTGTAGCTGACTTCGGCGTTCAGCATCGAGTAGGCATCGGTTGGCAGCTCGTTCGACGCGATATGATCCTGTTTGCTGTGAAATTCGACGTCGATGCTCGCATCGACTGCATTCCTTGTGAAGTGTATGCCGATACCCCAACGCAGTGGTGGCAGCCGCGGCAGATCTTCACCGGAGTGTGACTCTTCTCCGCGAACGAAATCTGCAAACACTCGTGTGTGCAGGTGACCGTGACGATTCTCGAAAATATCAAACAGTGCTTCGGCCTCGATGCCATACATTTCGACGTCTTGCTGCTCATAGTCGAAAACCGGCAGTTCATCGATCGTGAGATCGGTGGGCGACAGTAGTATGTAGTCATCGATCCGGTTGACGAAGGCTGTGACGGTCCATTCAACCCGTTCGCTGATTCGGCGCAGAGTCAGGTCGATATTCGTCGACACTTCCTTGTCAAAAACGCCGCTTTCCGTTATCAGGGAGCCTCGCTCGTAGCGCTGAACCGCAACGTGAGGGCCGTCGGCAAACAGCTCAGTTGCGTTGGGGTGGCGCTCTGTCAGCGCGAGATTGGCCGACAGGTTGTAGACCTTACCAAGTGACCAGATCGAACCCAGGGATGCGCCGAATGCAGTCGCGTCGTAGCCTGACAACATGGGTGTATCGAGATTCTGATGCTCGGCACGAAAGCTTCCCTGTAAGGCCCAGTCTTCGCTGATGGCGTATTCCTCGAACAGGAACAGGCTCAGTTGCGTCGTTTCTGACGCAGGCACGAACGCTTCGTCGCCTTCAGCCAGAAAATCGATATTCTTGTATTGAATGCCGAATGCGCCCTCGAAGTTATTGGCAGGGCGGTGTCGCAGTTCGATGCGAGCGTCGGTCCCGTCCGTATCAAATTGCGTACCGACTTCAGTGCCTTCGAATTCGGTATGCTGGTAGTCGTTGCGCGCAAGTCGCAATTTCGCCCTGTTCAGAAATCCGTCGAAATTCCACTCGCCTTTGATGTCGTACCGGGTTTGATCAAGCGCAATGCGCACGGCCGCTTCTTCGCCGCCTTCCTCACCTTCTTCTTCGTGATGGTGTCCGGGTATCCCGTACTCGCTGTCATAGCCGCTGACCGACACGCCGAAGTATGAGCGTTCGCCCGTCATTGAAACGGCCGCTGCGCCGCTTTCGACCGTACTGCTCGTATTCTCGACAACGCCGAACGCTTCTTCTTCGGCGTGTTCACCCTCCTCTTCTTCCATTTGGCGCAGAATGGCGGATTCTGCATGGCCCGGGATCATAATGTCATCAGTCGTTCGCCGGAATCCATCGAGATGCAGCGCCACCCTGTCGGTGCCGAAGTCCGCCCCGGCCGCAACGCTGCGCAGGCCCAGGGCAGAATCTGACCTAAGCGCTGCCGTACCGCTGAACGGCTTTTCGAGCGGCTGTTCCGCAATCCGATAGTCGACGATGTTGACCAAGCCACCCGCGGCGCCACTGCCGTACAGCAGTGTTGCAGGGCCGCGCACGATCTCGACGCGCTCCGCGAGAATGCTGTCGACACTGACGGCATGATCTTCGCTGAGCGCCGATGCGTCGAGAGAATCCAGCGCGTTCGATAACACGCGCACCCGTTCACCGAACTGTCCGCGGATCACCGGGCGCGACGCCACCGGCCCGAAATAGGTCGCGCTGACGCCGAGTTCGCCCGCCAGTGTCTCGCCGATGCTGGCGGCCTGCTTCCTGGTCAGTGCATCACCGTCGACCACCGAAGTCGGTTGCGCGAGTTCTTGGACCGTGCGCTCCAAAGGCGTGGCCGAAACGATCACTTCGTCGATCACATGATGATGATCATCATCATTTTTATTTTTGTCTGCACCTGCGGCGGGTCCCGTCAGGCCCAGACTCATGGCGCTTGCCAAAAGCAAGCATGCTTGAGTTCTGCTCATTTTTTCTCACCAGCTGAATTTTAGAATGCCGTCAACCAGCAGGCGCTGGTAACGGTATTAATCACTTGTAAAAGTTTCAGGCAGCTGGCGGGCCGCGGATCAGAATGCCCTGTGAAAGGGTTTCGAATGCTTCGTCGGGCCCCTGTGGAAGGTGGGCCGCAAAAGAATAGAACACGATGCTCGATGTGCTCGCGGTAACCGGCACATCGTCAAGTTGGTTATAGACACTGCATGCGGCGCATGATTCCAGTGGCTCGGTCCCATCATGCGTTACCTGGTGGACTGCAAATCCGAGCTGAAAAAGGGCGAGCGTCAGTAGTGCCCCGTAGGCCAGAAACCCGGTTTTCGAATTGCCGGTCTGTGCCCTGAAATACCGCATGTGCACGGAGTCTAGCAAACCTGAAGTCGGCTGCAATATTTCAAACTGGTATAGATTCCGCAGAAACAGGCGGCGCAGCAGGACGGGCCAATGAACAGGCCGATCGACGTGATGGACGCGGAACTCAGCGGTGTCTGCGCTCGATGATCAGGACTTCGTAACGGCCGTCGGGGCCGATATACCAGGATGCGAAAGTACCTGTCAGACTAACAATCAGTGCGCCGAACAGAGCCGAAAAGAAACCCGCGACGTGAAAGCTATCCAACATCGCAGCGACCAGGCCGAACATCGCGGCGTTGATGACCAGCAGGAACAGGCCGAGGGTTAGCAGTGTCAGCGGCAGCGTCAGCAGAATCACCAGTGGCCTGATAACGGCGTTGACGAGGCCGAGCAACAATGCGGCTACCAGCAGGGTACCGGCGCCGCCAATGTCCACGCCGGGGATCAGCACGGTTGCGAGACCCAGCCCCAGGGCAATAATCAGTGTGCGAACGAGAATGCCGGTCATGCCGATATTTTAACGTAAGGTTTCAGGGCAGTATGCAACAATTCGCGTAACCGTGGCAGAGAAGCCCGGTCCATCAGGTTGAGCGCCGGCAGCTGCGTCAGGTTTTGTACGAGATCGATGCCGGCTGTCGTATTGGTGGCGGGGCCGGTGATGACGTCGGGGCGCAGGCCGAATGCTGTCTCGACACCGAGTACCGAGTACGGATCAGATGCACACAACACGATGAAAGCAACGTGGTTACCCAGTGCTTCGATGGCGATATCACCGTTGTAAGGCTCCATCGGTGAGGCGCCGGCTTCGGCAACGAGGACATCGGGATTGATCGCAGCGATACGCGACAGCATGTAGTGCATGGCTTCTTCGAAACGTTGTTCCGGCACGACCGTCGATGGCAGACCGGCGTCGACGAAATCAAGAATCGCTTCGGCGCCGGCATCGCCAAACGAAAGCATGTCGCGATAACGCGCCGCGCCGGTGAGTTTGGCGCCAACGACACGCAAGCCGGCGTTGTACAGCTCATGGACAATAAACCGGCCGGCCGTGGTCTTGCCGGCTGACATGGATGTGCCGACCATCAGGATTACCGGCAAATCGAACGCCGTCTCGGCGACGGGCTCGATGAAATCGCGCATGCTCTGCGGCCTGCCGTTGCGAGTGACGTGACCCTCGTACTGCAGTGACATGAGCCGCGGCAACAGCAAGGATGTGGATGTCGCCTTGCCGAACAGGCCGGCGCTGGTCAGGGCATGCATCCGGCCGTCGTCACCGACCGCTTCCCAACTGCCGACTCCTTCCAGGGTTGCCGCACGCCTGCCCAATGCGCCGATGACGAGATCACCCTCCATCATCTCGACCATTCTGCCGGTGAGTATCTCGATCTTGTAAAGTGAACTCGGCCTGCCGGTCACGCGGGCAGCAATGTAATTGCCGTGTTCCCATCGCGAACGGGCCACTTTTTCGATGCCGAACACGCCATCAGCCAGATCCGTGATACGGGTCAGCGAAGTCATGAAATAACGGTTGCTCTTGTCCTTACCATTTGTCATGTTGCTGCTCCATCGATAGTGGGCGACAGGATCAGCAACGTCAGCAGCGCCACACGTTCGATCGTTTCGTCGAGCAGCAGATGCTCGTGATCCGCATGAGCGCCGTCGCCGACGGGACCCAGGCCGTCGAGGGTCGCCGTGTACTGGCTCGTCGTGCTGCCATCCGATCCGCCGCCGGCCAGACCCTGGGCAAGTTCGATATCCAGTAGCCGGGCGATTTCCTGCGCCTTGTCCCACAGGGTACGGTTTGCCGGCGTGGGTTCGAGTGGCGGCCGGCCGATCAGCCCGTCGATATCCAGGGTTACGCCGGGAGTCTGCGGTTCTATACTGCGAATCTCCGCCTCGACCCGCTCGGCATCGACGTTTGTTGCGACCCGTACGTCGATAACCGCCTTGCTTTCCGGAGCAATGACATTCGGCCGGATGCCTCCGTCTATCGTACCCACGTTCACGGAGATGCCCTTGTCCGGATCGTTCAATTCAAACAGGCACTGAATGACATGCGACAGTTCGAGTATGGCACTGGCGCCGCCTTCCGGATCGAGGCCGGCATGTGCGGCTTTGCCGCGGACACGTACGGTAAAGCGCCCGACACCTTTGCGGGCAGTCTTGATTGCACCGTCGGTACCCAGGGCCGGTTCCATGACGAATGCACGTTCGACCCGTTTGGCCAGCATGCGAATGTGGTGGCCCGACTCCCGGCTGCCGATTTCTTCATCTGAATTCAGGAAGACAACCGGCGTGATACTCGGCGCCAGGTTCAGTTCCCGCACGGCGCGCAGGGCAAAAATGATCTGCACTACACCGCCTTTCATGTCGAATACACCCGGTCCCCTGATGACGTTGCCGTCGACTTCGAATGGCATGTTGTCGAGCGTGCCGACCGGCCAGACGGTATCGAAGTGTCCCAGCATTAACTGCAGGCTCCGGTGTTTTTCTCTATGTACCGGCCGGGCCAGCAGGCTACCACCGCTGGTGCGACCGGATGGTTGGCGAACCTGGAACCCGAGTGCTTCGAATTCCTTTGTCAGGATATCCTTTACCGGCGTTTGTGCCGCAGCCACGGAAGACGGAGACTCCATCCGCGTCAACGACTCCAGCAGGTCGATCATTTCCTGCCGGTGACCGGTCAGGTATTCGAGAATCCGTTCGTGATTCGCGGTGGCCATGGTTCGACTATCTCTTCATGCCCTCCGGGAGAGGGAAGCGGTTCGTGTCGGCAATGGTGGCGAAGCGCCATGGGTGTATGTAGGCGAGCATCGGTGCGTTGTGTATCAGTTCCTGGTCGTCGAGTTCCGATACGCGCAATGCGTCCTTGTGTATATGTGCGGCAATGATGCGCCCGGTAATCAGGCTGTTGATGCCAAAGCCGTCAATGACCTTGAACACTTCGCACTCGAAAAATATGTAACCGTCAGCAACGAACACGCCATCGATTTGTGTTGCGGGTATGGTTTCGAATGTATTCAGTACCGGCTTTTCTTCGTCGGCGTCACAGCGCGGTGAAGCCGCGAGGCTGGTAAACATGACCTGGGATGGTCGTGGGTAGGTGACGGTGAAAACCCCGGTTCTTTCAATGTTCTTGTAGGTGCCATGGCGGGGAGTACAAACAAAGCCGAAGTAGTTTTCCCAGCTCATCGGCGTCACCATGTGCTTGGGCGCAAGATCTGTCTGTCCATTCGGATCGATCGTACCGATCAGTGTCATTGGCGCCAGCAGGAAAAATCGCTCCCAGATCGGAGCGTTCACATCCAGACTGATGATGTCGTCTGCAAGCTTGTCGTTCATGTTGCCTCCGCAGATGCTACAAAACCACATCCATAGCATGGGAGAGACAGGCAACAATTACAATTAGAACAACTACTTACATGTCAGGAGCCCGATGCCACTCGCCTGTAAGGCAAGGCCGGTGTGATCGGCTGCAGTCAGAAGTTCAGCAAGGCTACGACGGCTACGATGGTTCCCACCGCTGCAATGCCATAGAAGATGATCCAGACGAGCGTATCGTTGCGAATGCCGACATCGTGTGCGGTGATGCGCATGCGATGTGCAGCGTGCCAGAGCATCAGAAACAGCATGCCAAAGATGGCGAGCCTGCTGAGCGGGTGCTGCAGCAGGTCATGCAGATGTGCATAGCTCAGAACGTCGGGCGACAGCAACCCGAGCGGTATGGCAAAACAGGTCATCAGGATCAATACGGGTGCAACGAACGCCGCTACCGTTCCACCCGCGGCGAACAGTCCCCAGATGATCGGTTTGTGGGAACGAGCCATGCTTAACTCCCCGCCAGCAGCCACAGTGCTGCGCTGGCCACGACAAACCCCAGCCAATGGACGGCTACGATGATTGTGCCGGGAACCGGTTTGCCCGCCAGCATCAGTGGCATTGCTTTGGGCGTTACCTGGAACCAGGTATAGGTATTGTAGATTGCAAATAACAGCGCGAAGACGGCGAAAATCAGTCCGGCCGGGCCTGTGGCGGCGGTGAGAAATTCGTTATAGGCGGCCTCGCCTTGTGACAATCGAAACAGCCCCACGATCAGTGCGAGAACATAGAACCCGATAAATGCCGAACTTATTTCGCGCATCATGTAACGAATGTAGCGCGGGTGTTTGAGCCACCAACCGGTTTTCGATGGTTCTTGTATAAACGGTCGTCGACTCATTTTCGTTTCCAGGGCATCAGAAAGTCCAGAAAGTAATCACCGGTGCTCGCTATCTTTACCTGCTGGATGGCGGCTGCCGGATCGACCGATTTGGGACACACTTCCGAACATGCGCCGACAAAACTGCATTCCCAGATACCCGGATTGCTGGCGACTACATCCTCGCGAACGCTGCGGCCGGCATCGCGCGAGTCGAGGTTGTAACGGTGCGCGAGCGTTAGCGCCGCCGGGCCGACAAATGCATCGTTTAAAGCATATTGCGGGCAAGCGGAATAACACAGCAGGCAGTTGATGCAGGCCGTGAATGACTTGAAGCGGGCGAGTTCCGCCGGCGTCTGCAGATACTCGCCCGCTTCGACGGTTTTTTCTTCCTTTGCCACGATATAGGGTTTGACGCTGCCCAGCTTGTCGATGAAATCGTCCATGACCACGACGAGGTCGCGTTCGATCGGAAAGTTCTGCAGGGGCTCGATGCGTATCCGGTCCGGGTAGTCGCGCACAAAAGCGTGGCAGGCCAGCGCGGGCTCGCCGTTTACGACCATGCCGCAACTACCGCATACGGCCATGTGGCACGACCAGCGATAGCTTAGCGTGCGATCCAGTTCATCCTTGACGTAGTTGATGGCATCGAGAACTACCCAGTCCTCGTTGTACGGCACCGTATAAGTCTGGAAGTGCGGCGCATCGTCCTGCTCCGGGTCGTAGCGCAGGATTTCCAGCTCGATGGTTCGCTCGCTCATTTGTCGGCGCCCCCGTAGACGCGTTCGGCAGGCTGGGAGCGCGTGATCGTGACTGTACTATAGTCAATGGCGGGCAGATCTGTGGCCGAATATTGTGCGAGAGAGTGTTTGAGAAATGTCGAGTCATCCCTGTCCGGATAGTCGAGCCGCTGGTGCGAGCCTCGTGATTCCCTGCGCTGTAATGCCGAGCATGCCATCGCGGTCGCTACGTCGATCATCGAGCCGAGCTCCAGTGCCTCGATCAGATCGGTATTGAAGACATTGCTCTTGTCATTAAGCGCGACGTTTTTATAGCGTTCCCTGATTTCCTGCATTTTGCCGGTACAGGTCTGCAGAGAATCCTCGCTGCGATAAATGCCGGCGCCGGCTTCCATGGCGTCGTTCATGTCGCGCCGCAGGCCGGCGATACTTTCGGTGCCGGCATTGCGGCGGAACAATTCCAGCACACGATCCTCGGCGGCTTTGGCTATCGATTGCGCCTGCTGATCATCAGAACCGGCGTCACCGCGCATGGCGAACGCGGCGGCGCCCTGACCGGCCCGGGCGCCGAATACCAACAGCTCGGTCAGTGAATTGGAGCCCAGACGATTTGCGCCGTTGATGCTGACACAGGCACATTCACCGGCTGAGAACAGCCCGTCCACATTGGTCGCGGTATCGATGTCGGTATCGATGCCGCCCATCGTGTAGTGCACGACCGGGCGCACCGGAATTGGTTCGTGCACCGGATCGACGCCGACGTAACTCTGGGCAAGCTCGCGTACCATCGGCAGGCGCTCGTTAATTTTCGCTTCACCGAGATGGCGCAGATCGAGATGCACGACGTCACCATAGTCGGTCTTGATCGTGCGGCCCTTCTGTTGTTCATGCCAGAAGGCCTGGCTCAGGCGGTCGCGTGGACCGAGTTCCATTGCCTTCTTGCGCGGCCACGGATCCGGCGGGCCGAGATTGTAATCCTGCAGGTAACGATAACCGTCGTTGTTGACGAGAATGCCGCCCTCGCCCCGCGAGCCTTCGGTAATCAGTATGCCGGTACCGGGCAGTCCGGTCGGATGATACTGCACGAACTCCATGTCCTTGAGTGGCACGCCGGCGCGAAAAGCCATCGCCATGCCGTCACCCGTCTTGATGGCGCCGTTGGTTGTAAAGGGAAATACCCGGCCAGCGCCGCCGGTTGCGATGATGACGGCCTTCGCCCGGAAATAACGCACCTGGCCGGAGCGCATTTCGATTGCAGTGACGCCGTGACAACGCCCATCGGTCACGACCAGATCGGTCGAATAATATTCATCGAAGCGTTCGATACCCGAATATTTCAACGAGGTTTGAAACAGCGTGTGCAGGAGGTGGAAGCCGGTTTTATCTGCCGCGTACCAGGTGCGCTCCACCTTCATGCCGCCGAACGGCCTGACGGCCACGTGGCCATCGGACTCACGGCTCCACGGACAGCCCCAGTGCTCGATGCGCGTCAGTTCGCGCGGCGCCTCGCGGATAAACAGATCGACTGCATCCTGATCGCAGAGCCAGTCGCCGCCGGCGACCGTATCGTGAAAGTGATTATCGAAACTGTCGTTGCCCTTGATGACTCCTGCGGCCCCGCCTTCGGCAGCCACGGTGTGGCTGCGCATCGGGTATACCTTCGAGATCAGTGCGATTTTCAGGGCAGGATTTGCTTCCGCCACAGCAATCGCGGCGCGCAAACCGGCGCCGCCGGCGCCGACGATTGCGATATCTGTGTTGATGATTTCCATTCAGTGCCTCGGGCCTTGTTGTCGTTATTCGCTGCGTGTGGCGACTACTTTCTGGTAGAGGCCACCGAAGTAGGTCTCTTTGCGCCACGAAAAACGACTGTCATGACCGGCGAACTCGGCAATTTCCTTGCGCCAGAGTCCTCTTGCATAGGGTTCAAATGTAGCGAAGACCAGGCTGGTCCAGATCCTGAGCGGGTGCGCCCAATGGGGTTTGTGGTAATCGACAAACACGATCTTACCGCCGGGCCGCACGCAGTCCAGCAGTGCAGTCGCCGCTCCTTGTTTAATGTGATCCGGCATCTCATGCATCAGGAAGTAACAACACACTACATCGAAACTCTCATCACATAGATTCAGAATGTCTTCATGTCGAACGACGGTGTGCTCATAGCTCGTCAGTTTGCGACGACAGTTATTAACCTGCACCTCGGCTACATCGACAATCTCCAGTCGACCCTCGGGTCCGATGTGTTCGGCGAGCATCGGTGAAAAATTGCCGTAAACGCAAGCTGATTGCAGTACGTGCTGGCCCGGTTCGATTTCCGCAAATGCCGCTTGTTCGAGGCGGCGGTGTTGCCACCAGAGAATCGTTTTGACGACCAGTTCGCGATCGAGATATTTTGCATTGCGCGGGTCCAGATAGGCCCAGCGGTAGGTCTGCTGCAAGTAGCCGGGAATGCCGGGTGTGGCAGTGTTAGTCGGTGTCGTAATGGGCCGTGAAAAAGCCGCATCCGGTTCAGTTGACTGAAAGCTCTCTCGGCTCGCTTGCGCCGATTCCGAGTAGCCCATAAATGCGTTCCTTCGGTCTGTCTGACCTGATATTGGCTCGCCCATTTCCCCACGCCTATTCTAACGGCTCTGCTGTGCGGCGCTGAATAGGTATTTTTCCCCGTACTCGCGCACCGGGGCAAGCTATCATTGGGAAACCTCAAGGGCAATATGCCCTTTCATTTGCACAGGCATCTGTTATAGTCCGCCCCGTTCTGGCGCACTTCGGTCTGCGCCATTCGCTCCAGCCCCGCAATTCAGCGGGTTGCGGAGCCACCTTATTTTTTCCCAGCCTGGACCGAACCATGCGCGGCAGATGCCCGTATTTGGGTCAGGCGATTCTGGAGTACTTACAAAAATGTTATTTAATGAACTCGGCCTGTCGGCCGAATTGCTGCGCGCGGTCGATGAACAGGGTTACCGTCAGGCTACCCCGGTCCAGCAGCAAGCTATACCACTTATTCTCGAAGGTCGGGACGTCCTGGCCGGCGCTCAGACTGGCACCGGCAAGACGGCCGGCTTCACGTTGCCTTTGTTGCAGCGATTGCAGGCGGCACCTGCAGACGGCCGGCGCCGGCGTGTGCGGGTACTGGTCCTGACACCGACGCGAGAACTCGCTGCCCAGGTTGCCGAGAGTGTGCGTACCTACGGCCGTCATCTGCCCTTCAGATCGTCGGTGATCTTCGGCGGCGTCAGTATTAATCCGCAGATTACGAAACTGCGCAAGGGCGTCGATATCGTCGTCGCCACGCCAGGGCGCCTGCTCGATCATGTTGGGCAGCAGACGATTGACTTGTCCAGTGTCGAGATGCTCGTGCTGGACGAAGCGGATCGCATGCTCGATATGGGTTTTATTCGCGACATGCGCAAGATTTTTTCCGTGCTGCCGAAACAGCGTCAGACATTGATGTTCTCAGCGACGTTCTCGAATGAGATCAGGCGCCTTGCTGCAGACTTGCAGGATGCACCGGCTGAGATTCAGGTTGCGCCACGAAATACGACGGCGGATCGAGTCAGCCAGGTTGTTTATCCTGTCGACCGGCGTCGCAAGCGTGAATTGTTGTCGCATCGTATCGGAGTCGAGAACTGGCAGCAGGTACTGGTCTTTACGCGTACCAAGCACGGCGCCAATCGGCTTGCCGAGCAGCTGTCGAACGACGGCATCAGGTCTGCGGCGATTCACGGTAACAAGTCACAGGGCGCAAGAACCCGTGCGTTGGCGGACTTCAAGGCCGGGGCCGTCCGAGTCCTGGTGGCAACCGACATTGCTGCGCGAGGTCTGGATATCGATCGACTGCCACACGTCGTCAATTATGAACTGCCTAATGTCCCGGAGGACTATGTGCATCGTATCGGGCGTACGGCCCGCGCCGGTCAGGAAGGCGAGGCCATATCACTGGTCTGTGTCGATGAGCTAAAACTGTTGCGTGATATCGAGCGCTTGCTGAAGTGCGAGATCAAAAAGGAAATCATCCCCGGTTACGAGCCGGATCCACGCATCAAGGCGGAACCGATCAGGCAAGGACGTTCGCAACGGCCAACCGGCCGGCGCGGAGGCCCGGGCAAGAAAGGCCGGCCCGGTCCGTCAAAAAATCGCGGTGGTGCACGCGGACGTTCCTCCGGTCGCCAGCGACGTACAGGATGATTTGAACAGCGCGGGAAGTTCTCAGATTATCAGGGGATTCTTCGTGAGTGCGACGTATACGACAAAGATGAATGAAACGACCGCTCCGACACAGGCGCTGATGCGAATGCCGCGTGTTGGTCCGTAAGTCAGTGCGACGGCACCGAGGAGGATATAGGCAAGCAGGCCCAGAACCTTGGCCGTCAGCCACGCATTAATAAACGGATACTGACCCAGGATGGCCGCAGCAAAAACTGCGCTGACCAGCAGCAGCGTGTCAATGACGTGTGGAAGGGTTCTTGCGGCGCGCGTCTCTAGCAGCGGAGATTCGCGCATCATCCATATACTGCGAATCGTAAAGCTGATGATCGTCAGCACTACCATTGTCTGGTGTACTAATTTAGCAGGAGGGAACAGTTGCTGTAGATCAGGCATTGTGCAGATAGGGATGCATGAGTGCAGGGGCATCTTCTAGTCTGATCATGTGATCGATGTTTGAATTTGATCGACAGGTTCGCAAGGGTTCTGACTCCCGTTATTTTTCTTTCGGTTAATGCGTACTCGGTATTTGCGTATTTTATTTTTTCCCCTGAGAACTAAAATTTATTTAATCCTCCTTGAGCGGGTTCCCCCCTTAAACCCGCATGCAGCTAGCCCTTAGTCGCGAATCGCGGGTAAGGGCTTTTTTCATGTGTCATCGAAAAATTCCCTGACTCACTGGTTTTTTATCGGCGTAAATAGTGATTTTTGCTACACCGCAAGGTGCAATTGCCGGCAATTTAATGCACTGTCCATCGACTCCAGCCATGGCGTTTCGGTTTGCCCGGGCGCCGATTAAGGGATGGCTGGTACAAAGCCCCGCTGTTATCGGCGGGGCTTTTCTTTGTTGGAATGAATCATAGCCGGGATGATTGACGTTACCTGCCGGGCACCGGATACGGTTATTCTGGCCTAAATCAGCCCCAAATTTACTGATAGTCGGATGTTCTCTGGGTCGGATCCGTGTTGCTATCAGGTCATGTTTATTAGAAGAGTCGTGATTACGTGGCTGGCTGGCTGGCGTGATCTGTTCTTGTACCGCCTGATTCCCGGGTATGAGGCCCGCGGATGGCTGGTACGCAAACGGCTTGACCACCAGGCGCTATGGGCCCTGTTTCGCTCCACACGATTTCGTTGTGCGGTGCTGTCGCTTGTTGCTGTGCAGCTCCTGGCGCTGAGTCTGGCATGGCACTGGGATCTTGATGGCTGGCACCGGGACCTTTTGCGTGCCGCACCCGCACTGATGGTTCTGCCGTGGTTTGCGACTGCGCGAAAGAGTGCAATCAGTTCGCTGTTACTGCCGACTGTCGCCAGGGAGCCTGACAAACCGTAAATTTGGTGTCTGACATCATTCTCAACGCTCTTGGTTGGCTTTGTGCGGGGTGATGTAATGCACCGCATGTCCTTTCAGGAAAAATCCGGCCACGATGGCGTTGCGTCGGCATTGCACGCATGGTGGATTGTCAACGGGCGCAAGGATCTGGCCTGGCAAAGAAATCCTACGCGTTACCGGGTTTGGGTGTCCGAGATCATGCTGCAGCAGACGCAAGTCACGACCGTCGAACGCTATTACGACCGATTCATGACGCAGTTTCCGGCCGTAACGGATCTGGCTGCGGCGGACACCGATCAGGTGCTGCATCTATGGTCCGGTCTTGGCTATTACGCGCGGGCAAGGAATCTTCACAAGGCTGCGCGTCTCATTGTCGACCGGCACGATGGTGACTTGCCGGACGATGTTGATGTGTTGCAGACACTGCCGGGTATCGGTCGATCAACTGCCGGTGCAATTCTTGCGTTGGCCGATGATTGCAGGCAACCGATTCTCGATGGCAATGCCAAGCGTGTTTATGCGCGATTATTTGGCATCGAGGGCTGGCCGGGACAGGGTGCCGTCTCGAAAAAACTGTGGGCCGCGGCCGAGGCCTGTACGCCGGTTGCCGGTGCGGCAATCTATACGCAAGCAATCATGGATCTTGGTGCGACGGCCTGTCTGCGCCGGCATCCTGAATGCGACCGCTGTCCACTCGCGGGCCGATGTCTTGCGCACAAGGACGGTCTGATCGAAGCTATACCGGGTAAGCGTCCGCAGCGCACCAAGCCGCAGCGCGCAACCGTTATTGTCGTCGCCGTGCGTGATGATGGCGCCATCCTGCTGCAAAGACGTCCTGATACCGGAGTCTGGGGTGGATTGTGGTGTTTTCCTGAAACCGACTCGGTGGAACGAGTCGCTGAATGGTGTTTCTCAACCGTCGGACATTTACCCGGAAAGGTGCGGGTTCGTTCGGTCGTCCGGCACAGCTTTACACATTTTAATCTTGAAATGACGCCGGTCGAGGCACGGTTACCGGTAATCGATGCGCGATTGATGGATGGGGACGAATGGCTCTGGTATAACCGGGCCGAGCCGGCTACCGTCGGCCTCGCCGCACCGGTGGCCCGGTTGCTGGCAAGAATCGGAGAATGACTATGGCCAGGACAGTACAGTGCGTGTTACTCGGCGAGCAGGCGGAGGGACTCGATTATGCGCCTTATCCGGGTGAGCTCGGTCAGCGGATATTCGAGAGTGTGTCGAAACAGGCATGGCAGCAATGGATTGGACATCAGACGATGCTGATTAATGAAAACCGCCTGACACCGATCGAACCGGCAGCGCGGAAATTTCTCGAGGAAGAGATGGAAAAGTTCTTTTTTGGTTCGGGCTCGGTACCGCCGCCGGACTTTGTTCCGGAGTAGGGGCTGCAGGAGCAGCTTCCTTGACTCAGCTGAAGCGGCCCGGTCTAATACCCCGCTGTTGCCGGAGGCCAGGTAGCTCAGTCGGTAGAGCAGCGGATTGAAAATCCGCGTGTCGGTGGTTCGATTCCGCCCCTGGCCACCAGATAACAGAAAGGGTCCCTCTGGGACCCTTTCTGTTATCTGGTGGCCGTTGGCCGCTTGTTGACGGTGACCTTTGGTCACCGGATAAGTTGATGAGGTCCCCCTGGGACCCTTTCTATTATCTGGCGTCCGTTAAGTCGTTTGTTGGCGGTGCTGGTTACCAGCGCCAGCCATCGCCCTGATACCTGATGCCAACGGAGACGAAGTTGTTGCTCGCCACATGCTCATCCAACAGCACGCGCTTATCCTTATTATATAAATATCGGTAAATCCCATAGAAGGACCAGTTGCGCTTGAATTTGTAACTCAGTCCAAGTTCCCCGCGAATAAAATCACGGTCGAGGCCAAGGTCCGAGTCACCGATGTTACTTTGCGTGAAACCCATAATGCCCAGTCGTCCGGAAATCTTTTCAGAAAATTTCTTACTTGCCGAGGCATTGACATTAAAACGTAACACCTCCGCACCGTTGGAGTTTGGTGTTATTGACTGACCAATTGCAACTCTGTAGTTGACGGTCTCCGATGTATGAGACACCGCCAGATTGCCAACGAAGTTTGTTGAATCTGATTCGGATACACAGGGGAAGATTGGGATTAAAAAAGGGTTACAGAACGGCCCGGTCACCGGGTCTATATCATTTGGCCGCATTACTTCATTTTTTGTGCGTGCCCAACCACCATTGGCCGATACCGTCGTCCTTTCAGTCCATGAGTAAGTATAAATCAGGTTTAGGCTGTTGGTCTTGCTGTCATTGGTTATTCTGAGTTCCCTGTTCTCGGAGTCAAATTTTGTGAACCGCGCCTGTAGCGTCAGCGTGTGACGTGTGTTGATAGCGTGCTGGAGCATGGCGCTCGCATTGCTGAAAGTGTAGTCAAATCGTCTGGAGAGACGCTCTTCGTCGTACCGAACGTCTGTATGGCCTGCACCCAGTGAAATGAGGTTCGCTTGAGAAAACTGATATTGCCAATTCGGTTGGAAATACCAGAGTTTTTGTGTGTCCTCGTTGAGGCGGAGTGAGCCGCCAGATCCGGTGTCCTCAAACTCACTGGTCCTGAGACTCAGATTCGTATATCCGTAGCTGGCACCGATATTCGAGCGGCGCGATTGCCGACTGGCGGCACCGGTCAGGTATTGGTCCTTGTCTTCCAGGTCAGCATTTTCTTCCTTGCGGTAAAAGCTGCGGACGACACGAGGGTTCAGGGTGATTGATGAACGCGGCGAGCGGTATTGCATTGGCAGGCGCACGTCGAAAAGGAGGCCCTGGGCAGAGTCGGTTGCCAGTTCAGTCGATCGACGGCGTGGATTATCATCGTAACGGATGCCACTCTGAATAAAGGGCTTGATGCTGAATTCTGCGGCCGGGGCTGTTGTAGCGATACCAGAAAGCAGGATGGCGAAAACCAGTGTTCGCATCGATACCCGTGTCACTGTCGGCAGGTTGTGCCGAAATTGATAAGTTCTGATATCAATGATCATGTAAAACGATCATATTGGCCGAAAAAAGATATCAGATCAGGGTACAACGACAACGTCGCCGGGTTCCAGAAGGATATTCTGATTCAATCGTTTGCCCTTCTCTATATCCTTGTAATCAAATGGAATTGCAATCAGCGTGCCGTTCACTCGACGCAGAATCTTGATATCACCGAGTTGCGCGAAAGCCGTCGTCCCGCCGCCCATGCTGAGCGCCTGCATGACATCGATTTGGCCGGCGGCCTGAAAATCACCAGGTCGCTGGACCTGACCGATGACATAAACACGATTGCCGGCGAGACCTTCTGCTGCGATCGTCACGACTGGATCGGGGATGTATTTCTCTAGTTGTTCCGCCACCGCTTCGCGGATCTGCTCTATCGATTTGCCCTCGGCCCGTATGTCACCTGTCAGCGGGAATGAAAATGCTCCATCCGGTCGGACGATGACCTGGCGCTCCAAGTCCTGTTCCTTCCAGACCGAAATTGACAGGATATCGCCCGGATTCACCGTATAAGCCAAGCGTGCCGGTGACGCTGCCGGAGCTTCTCCTGGCTCGTCCGCTTGTGCAGAAATCAGAACCATGACAACGCACAAAGCGAGGATCATGCTGCTGTGCCAAATTGAGCTTTTCATCTTGGTCATTTCAGGACTCCGATATTGCGACCGGTATCAATAACGGCGCATACCATGCCATGAAAAACCCAGAATGGACACAACTGAACGCACAGTTATGTAAATTGCTGCATATGGACGGCTGTCAGGGTGGATATGAAGCCTTGAAGGGCTCCAAATTCAGCCCGAGAATAAAAAACCCGGCATGTCGATACAGGACATGCTGGGTTCATGCTCGCTGACTTCGTCAGCAGGCACTAATGTGCCGCTACTTGACTGTGCCGCCGGCGATTTTCTCGCAGGTACCTGCGGGCACGTAGATCCATTCTTCCGCATCGCGATCGACAGTTGCCTGGCCTGCGCAAGCGTGTGCACTGGTGCCGCAGTCGTTCATGCCGGCTTTGACGACACCCTGGCATTTCTCGAATCCTTCTTTCGCCGCGGATGCCGGTTGAGAGACGGCGCCGAGGCCGAGGGCGATAACGCTGGCGATAGCGGTGTTGATCAGTATTTTCTTATCTTTCACATTGTGCTCCTTTTGGCTAATTCAAAGAGAGTGACACGAATCTGTCCTGCGCAACAGGGACATTGCGCAAAGCAGGCTTCGCATCGGCTCAGCAATCGGACAAATAGACCGGGGCATTGTCGAGAAGTTCCCGGCCTGGTTTGTCCCGCATCGTGTCTGCGGCTCCAATGAGACGAAGTTCACAATTCGGAGGATACCAAGTTGCTCCCGCAGCTGCTTCCTGCAACAGACTATTCGGCCGTCAATTTTGGGCTCACGAGCTTCAAAATTACGAATCCGAATGCCCCGCAGACCAGTGAACCGACGATGATGCCGAGTCGATCCGGGCGACTGTAGCCGATGCCCATTTCCTCGAAGGCAAGGCTGCCGATAAACAGGCTCATCGTGAAGCCGATACCGCACAGGATCGCTGCGCCATAGATCTGCGCCATCGACGTCTGTTTGGGTAACTCGGCAATTCCGGTTCTGATGCTAAGCCACGCAAAACTGAAGATGCCAAGCTGTTTGCCAACAATCAGGCCGAGCATGATGCCGAGCGGAACCGGTTCGGTGAGCGACGATAGCGTAACGCCGGTCAGATTGACGCCGCCGTTAACGAATGCAAATAGCGGCAGGATGCAGAATGCAATCCATGGATGCAGCTTGTGCAGCAGGTATTCGAGCGGTGGATCGTCACCGGGGTTTTCAGCGGTCATCGGGATGAACAGACCGAGGATGACACCGGCCAGCGTTGCATGAACGCCGGATTTCAGAACTGATATCCACAGGACGATACCGACGAGAATAAATGGAGTGATCTTGACCGTTTTCTTGAGCTTCAGCCAGACGAGCCCCGTGATCGCAAGCAGGGCTGCGATCAGCGACGCAACCGACAGGTCTGTCGTATAGAAGATCGCAATAATGATGATTGCGCCGAGATCATCGATGATCGCCAGCGTCATCAGGAACAGTTTCAGGGCGGTTGGCACGTTGCCGACCAGTGCCAGGATACCGAGCGCAAATGCAATATCGGTAGCCGTCGGAATGGCCCAGCCCTGCAGAGCCAGTTCATCGCCCCTGTTGAACAAGTAGTAAATAAGCGCCGGGACGATGATGCCGCCGAGCCCGGCCATGCCGGGCAGGATGATTTGACGAATATCGGACAACTCGCCGACCATGATCTCGCGTTTGACTTCCATGCCAATTGTGAAGAAAAACATTGCCATCAGGCCATCGTTGACCCACAGGAACAGCGGTTTGTGAATATCGAGTTCACCGATGCGAATTTGTATCGGGACATCCAGAAATACGCCGTAGACTTCACCAAATGCAGAATTCTTCAGAATCATCGCGGCAATGGCTGCAAACAGCAAAAGGATGCCGCCCGCCGCCTCGAGTCGGAAAAATGAGTTGAAGGTGTTCTTGAGCATGGATGCAATACCCCGATTTTCCGTAGTGCGCCACGGGTTCAGCCCGTATATTGCACGAGATCCGGGTACCATACTGGCAAGTAGATGAAAAAGGTGGTGGATCGATGCGACAAACAGATATTTTTACCGTTGCAGCCGGCCGGCTATGGGCAATGGTATTGCTTGGCATCCTGCTCGCGGCATGTACCAACATTCACGAATCACCGGGCTACGAGCGGCATCGCTACAGTCAGCTGAGCGAACCCTTTGAGCGCAATGATGTTCTGTATTTCGACGTAATGTTTGACCCGAATTTCCCGGACGGCGATTCAGCCGCCGAGGCGAAGAGGATGGAGTGGCTGTCCGGCTGGCTTGCGCAGCGCAAAATGTGCCCGGACGGGTATGAAATACTGAAACGCCGGCCCTTCGAGATGCTTGAGCACAATCCCGCCCGGTACGATATTCGTTACGAGGTTCAATGCAAGATTCTGTCAGGGACGTGACCAGTAGCCATGCCTATTTTGTTGCTGCTCCTGTTGCTCGTGGCCATAGTTATAGGCCCCGGGTTGTGGGTCAAACATGTTTTGCAGCGGTACAGTCAGCCGGACGGACGATATGCGGGTACCGGTGGTGAACTGGCGCGGCACATGCTCGATCGTCTCGGTTTGCAGGAGGTTGGCGCCGAGATTACCGAGCAGGGTGATCATTACGACCCGGACGCGCGGGTCGTGCGTTTGACCGAAGACAAGTTTAACGGCCGTTCACTGACGGCGATTACCGTTGCGGCTCACGAAGTTGGTCACGCTCATCAGCATGCCAGTGACTACCGGCCGTTGTTGTGGCGCACCCGACTCGTCAAGTGGGCTGCGCCCGGCGAGAAGCTCGGTGCCACGGTGTTAATGATCGCGCCGGTCGCAACACTGTTGACGCGCGCACCGATCGTCGGGTTGCTGATGTTGCTTGGCGGGTTCCTCGTTCTGGGCCTTGGCTCGGTTATTCATCTCATCACTTTGCCGATGGAACTCGATGCGAGTTTCGGGCGGGCTTTACCGATGTTGCGAGAAGGCGGCTACCTGAAATCCGGCGATGAGCCACATGCACGGCGGTTGCTCAAGGCCGCGGCGATGACCTATGTCGCAATGTCATTGATGAGTCTGCTTAATGTCGCGCGTTGGTGGGCCATTGTGCGTCGTTAGAGTGCGCGCCGGTAGAGAGAACCCAAAAAAGAAGATAATCAATCGATGGTCAGCAATCGATCGCCGATTTCGAATGAATGTTTTTCGGCAAAACCGGCATTGAGTTCAAGGACCATCGTGACCGGTTCGGACGATGTAATTCGTGTGGTCGACATCGGCGTCGTGTGCGTGGCGATCGACGCAACCAGGCCGTTCTGTCGAATGAACACCATGTCGAGAGAGATATAAGTATTTTTCATCCACATCGTGATCACCGCCGGTTGCCGATAGCGGAACAGCATGCCTTCATATTCGTCGAGTTGCTCGATGCGCATCAGTCCCTGTGATTGTTGCGATCTACTGTCGGCCAGGTAAATGCTGATGGCCATGCACGATAGCGCCGAGGTCTCGATAATTGCGGTCGCCGTTGCGAAATCGGTGAGATAGCGTGCCGGACTGGTAGCCTGTACAGTCATCGGTGCGGCAAGTGTTGCAGCTACAGCTGCCGTGCCACAGAGTGCCCGGAGTCGAGGCATGGTGTTAGTCCCGATCCGGATCATCGAGTATGAGTCGCCCGGAATATTGGACGTCGCGCAGCGTAATGGAGCTGTTGTCGGACAGCGATGGCAGGCTGCCGGTGCAGTATGCCTCACCAGCAACCTGCAGGATTCGGTCAGCGACGGGCTTGATTGATTCGATCATGGACCAGCAGCGATCCTGGCCACTGGTGCTGAAAAATCGTTTGTGTGCTTCATCGACGATCGTGATATTTGTGGGATGTTCGTTTCCAGCCAGCGCATCGAGCTTGCCGTCTATGCCGATTACGATCAGCAGTCTGTCGCCCTCCCGAGGCGCTGCAAACACTAGCCGAATGCCGCCATCGTTGGGGCGCAGCATGCCGCCGCAGTCCATTTCCGTGCCATTCCATTCGAGGTGCCGGCTGAGTGCGCCAAACAGATTGCCCGACAGAAAGCCGTCTTCGGTTGCCTCGCACAGGTCCATCGGCGCGGGCTCGAATGCTGCACTTCCCGGTGGAATGATCATGGCGTCTTCAGTTACAGCCTGCTGTGCTGACAACAGGCCAACCACAAGCCAGACCAGGCCCCGGCGCATCCCCGTGGCAGGTTTCAATTCAGGCATGATGATGTCAGACATGGGTTTTGTAGTGCGGTGTGTGTTGTTGGCTTGCAGATCGAGGCGTAACTTAACACTGGCACTGGGTCGATGCGACTCTGCTTGCCGGCATACCTGTATATATGGTCGCTAATTGCAAGTATATGGAAATCCACAAAGTCACATGCCTGCTTATGTACAGAACTGTGATTCATCGCATGGTGTGATGAGGCTGTCCGGGCTAACGTGCGAAATCTTTAAAGCATGAAATGTAACTATTTTCTGGATTGCCGGTGAGCCGCACAGTAAGTGAAAATCTGAATTCCCCATTTTCCGATCAGCTCAAGCGTGGCTTCGCCGGGCTACGGTTTTCCGATTTCGCCGAACAAGAGTTTCTTTCTTACTATACGCAGGCAAGAGCGCAGCGTTCGCGCTTACTTCCGATTCTGGCCATGGTCATAACACTGATCAGCATCGGCGTCATGGTAGCCGGGCAGGATCCCCAGCCGGTGATGTTGGCTTTCAATATTCTCGCCATGCTTCCGGTGCTCGGTGCGACACTGTGGGCATCGATGAATCCTGCCGGCCACCGGTTCTACCAGTTTATGCTTGCTGTAAGCGCAGCAGTGATCGGCATGTGGGTTACGTCCGTCGTCATGCGTGCAAGCCTCGACGGTATGCCGTATTACTTTGCTTTGCTTGTCGCGTGGGTGTTCGTGGTCTGGTTGATCCTCGGGCTGCCATTTCGACACGCCGGTGTCACGGCGTTGGCGATTTCCGCGCTTTATGTGTTCGGCAGTGTTATGTGGGATGTTCATTTAAATGAGGCTATTTTTTCAATAACGCTGCTTGCTTTTATCAACGGTGTCGGCGCTTTCTCGTGTTACCAGCTTGAGCATGCCGAACGGCGTTCGTTTCTCGATGCCAAGATATTGAGTCAACTGGCCGAGCGGGATGGTTTGACTGGTTTGTACAACCGGCGCAGTTATGACCGGCATGCCGAGAGAATATGGCGCCAGTCCCGGCGTGAGCAGGAGCAGCTGACACTCATGTTGGTCGATATTGATCACTTCAAGGCATTTAATGACCACTACGGGCATCAGGCCGGTGACGATGCACTGAAGGAAGTTGCTAACGTTGTTGCACTCAGTGGGCAGCGGCCACTCGATTTCACGGCACGCTTTGGTGGTGAGGAATTTGCACTGATCCTGTACGGTCCGGTTCACGAATATGGACGCGAATTACCTGAACAATTACGTGAGTCGGTGCGTAACCTGAAAATTCTGCATGCTGAGTCGACAACTGATCAATACCTGACGGTTAGCATCGGTGTGGCGCTTATCATGCCCAGTTCATCGCGCAGTTTGGCCGGAGCGATACAGATGGCCGACGAGGCGCTATATCAGGCCAAGGAAGAGGGCCGTAACCGTGTCATCGTCAAAGAATCAGACAGCCACATCCAGACCGGGCGATTTCGGCAAAAGAAGGTAGCTGCCGGCTGATCGTTACCAGTGGCCGGAATTCGGCATCGAGAGCCACGGTTCGTCCGGTTCCAGAGGGCTGCCCGCCTGTAGAAGTTCAATTGAAATATTATCGGGCGATCGAATGAATGCCATGCGCCCATCGCGGGGTGGGCGGTTTATTGTGACACCGCCCTCCATCAGTCGTTGGCAAGTTGCATAGATGTTATCGACTTCGTAAGCGATGTGACCGAAATTGCGGCCTTGCTGATATTGCTCCGGATCCCAGTTGTAGGTCAGTTCGATGCAGTTCGACTCATCTCCTCGGGCAGCCAGGAAGATCAGCGTGAAGCGGCCTTGTTCGTGGTCGCGGCGACGCACTTCTTGCAGGCCGAGTTGGTGGCAATAAAAGTCCAGTGATTTGTCAATGTCGGTAACTCGCACCATCGTGTGCAGGTATTTCATTTGTTTGTTCTCCTGACGCGGGTACTATCTGCGCATGACACCTGAATGGCAAATCGTCTATGTCCCCGGCATGAAGCCAAAACCTCCGGTCGAAGCGCACGAAGACATGCTGTGGCGTTGCCTGTTGAATGGTGTCAATCGTACGGATCCTGCTGTCGCACATGATCTTGCGCAACATCGAGATGCATTTTGTGTCGCGCCGTGGTCGCGCCTCTTTTATGATGAAGAGACCGCAGTAGAGCCGGATCTGCCCGGCATCGAACGGTTACTGGCACTCACTGAACCGGAAGATCGCGATGTGCGTGAGGCGCGTCACTGGCACAAGCGGATCGGCCAGCTTATCTACCTGCTCAGCGACAAGTTTCCCTTCCTGATCGATTGGGTTGTCAGTCCGGATCTGGAAGAGGCTCTGCAGGAGACACGCCGCTATTTTCAGGATCAGGATGGTGTGGCGACACGCATTCGTCAGCTTGTTGCCGATCGGTTCCTGGCGTCGTGGGCACCCGGGTCACGTCTGCTTGTCATGGCTCATAGCCTCGGCTCGGTCATCGCCTTCGATGTGCTCTGGGAGTTGAGTCGCCGCGCCGGCAGCGATATTTGTATCGATTTGTTTATGACGCTCGGTAGCCCGCTAGGATTGAACTTCATGCGTCATCGGATGCTCAGTGCAGGGGAATCCGGTGCAAGCCAATACCCGGCAAATATTCGCCGCTGGGCCAATTTATCCGCGGTCGGTGAAATGACGGCGCTCGACCGGACCTTTGCCGATGATTACCGTGAGATGTCAGATCTCGGGCTGGTCGAAAGCATCACCGACGAGACCAGGTTGCAGACTTATTTTCGCGGTCCCGATGGTCTGAATGTCCACAAGTGCTACGGGTATATGGCCAATCGGCAAACCGGCGCCACCCTGGCAGCCTGGCTCAGGGGCGAGTAACACGGGATTATAGTGAGCCGGGGTTCGGCGCGATGATCAGATCGATACGCCTGTTCCTTGCGCGTCCTTCTTCGGTCTTGTTATTGGCTATAGGCCGTGCATCGCCATAGCCCGAAGCCTTGATGCGGAATGCAGGTATATGCATGACATCGGTCATGTAGGTACTGACCGCCTGTGCACGTTCCTCCGACAGCACGAGATTTTTACCGGTATTGCCCTGAGAGTCAGTATGTCCTTCTATGGTCAGGGTACATTGCGGGAATACCTCGATGGCTGCCTGAGTCTTCGTCAACAGTGCTGCAGCGTCTGGCCCGAGCTCCGCAGAACTGGAAGCAAAATTCAGGCCGACAAGCCGGACAATCAGGTTGTTGCCGTCGCGTAGCACGATGGCTTCGTCATTCGAGAACATGTTCTCGACCTGCCGAAACTGTTCGCGGACCCTGGCCTGCTGCTCGAGTCGGCGAATCAGCTGCGAGCGGTCGGCCGAAGCACCACCGAGTGCTGAGTCTAGTTCGCGAATCTCTTCCTCAAGGCCGACAATCAGAGCGTCGCGATCGCTGAGGTCACTGCGCAGACCGGGTATTTCTTCCAGCAGGGTGATGATCTCGGCGCTCGTTTCTTCCGGGCCGGATAAAAAATTCTGGTCAATATTTGCCGCTGCCGCGACTTCACCGAGTGATTCTTCCCAATGCAGGATTAATGTCTCGACCGAAGTTTCTTCATTGTCGATACGGCTGGCGAGTGCCCCAATAAAAAGTGCGTGACCTGCTTCGTAGGCGGCACGGCCGGCCAGTGCCCGTGGTTCATCGAGAGCGTAGCGGTCCTCTATGATCAGATCATTTGCACGTGTAGCGAATTGTTCGGCCAGGCTGAGTGTTTGCGGCACGAATCTCTCGAGTTTCTGTTGGCGAACTTCTGCAATAAGTCGCCATGCTTCGGCCAGCACGAGGGTTCTGAGCGCATTCAGTTCGGCGGTGCGAAATAGAGTATTCGCTTCATCGTGTTTTTTTTGCGCGGCCTGCGCATTGCCGCGTTCGAGTTTCAGCACGGCATCGTTGAATATTTTTTCGGCTTCGATCCAGTCGCTTGCGGCGAGCCGGGCAGCCTCGGCCTCCTGCGCAGCATTGCGACTCTCGATGCCATTGGCCAACATCAAACTGGCCAGTTCGGCGTTGGCCCGGGCTTTGCGAAAGTCTTCACCGGCTGTCGCCAATCGCTTTTGTATCCGATCCGGTTTCTCACCTTTTGTAAAATCACTCGTGGCCCGGTCCAGATTCCTGACACCGTTCAGATAGGTTTTTGGCGACAACAGGATGGCATCGGCCTGTTCTGCCAGTGAACGCAATTCTTCGGTTGGGCCAAAAATAACGTTGTCGGGATACTGCGCCTTGACCTGGGTCTCGTTCTGGGCCAGAGCGGCGGTGGCCAGGAACAATGTGGCCATGACGATGGCGGCTTTGCCGGATACCTTCATCGGTTCAGAGTCTGTTGCTTCGTGATTCGGTGCACGTTATAGCACCCGTATGCCGGTACGCAACCGGGCATAGCCGAACGGTCATTTCAGCCGTCCTTGAGTCAGGTTTTCGAGCGGAAGCCGCATCGTGGTTTTGTGGTCTTGATCACAGTTTTTTCGGGCTTGCCGCCATAATCTTGGCCCATGCGTACGAAGTATTACACAAGGTTCTTGCTTCGATCGGTTGAACAGTGCGACGCGGATGAATACAGCGGCGTTGTCGAAGTCAAGCACACGGCTGATCAGGTCCTGGAAGCGGACGAGATCGAAGCCCTGCTGGCGCAGAATTTTGAAATGGATGCAGAGAATATCGAGTTACTGAACTGGTCACGCCTGCATTGATATACCGAATTTAATTTCCGACTGTCGAATACTGTTTGTGCTGTAAGTTGGATATTTAAGGGCTTCCCCCTGTATTGCCCGGCCTTAGTGCCGGGCTTTTTTTTGTGCGGCATTTATGGCGCTGCGTGCCATGGCTGGCGTGGGGAAGTGGTGTCAGACACCATATTCCCGGTTTCGGTTAGAATAGCCGCGCCCGTATTGGGTTGTAGCCAGAGTTTTTGTGAGTCATTTCAAAGATATTCCGATCGTGAAGAGTGGCGAAAAATATCGTGCCCCCGGCGGTTTTTCGGCGATCAAGAACGGTGTTAAGCAGAATCGCGACTCCGCCGATATTACCGGCCGCCGTAAGCCCGAGTGGCTCAGGGCTCGTTTGCCGAGTGGTACCGGTTATGCGCAGATCAGGCGTAATGTTCAGACTCACCGGCTCGCGACGGTTTGCCAGGAGTCGATGTGTCCGAATGTCGGTGAGTGCTGGAACAGCGGCACGGCTACGATCATGTTGATGGGCGGGGTTTGTACGCGGGCCTGTAAATTCTGTGCGGTCGATACCGGAAATCCGGGTGGTCGGCTTGATTCGGATGAGCCGACGAATGCGGCCGAATCGGTGCGCCTGATGGGGTTACGTTACGTCGTTTTGACCTCGGTTGACCGGGACGATATTGCCGACGGTGGTGCAGCACATTATGCGGCGTGTATCGAGAAGATCCGGGAGATCAACACCGAGACGGCAATCGAGGCGCTGACACCCGATTTCCGCGGCCGGATCGACTCCGTGCAGTCGGTCGTCGAGTCGCCGCTCGACGTGTTTGCCCATAATATCGAGACTGTCGAGAGCCTGACCGCTGGCGTTCGTGATCCACGCGCAGGTTATCGCCAGTCACTGCGTGTGCTCGAGATGGCGAAAAGCAGGCGGCCGGGTGTGTTGACAAAAAGTAGTGTGATGCTCGGACTCGGTGAATCCGAAGCTGAAATTCTGCAGGTGATGGATGACCTGCGCGGCGTCGGTGTCGATATCCTGACATTCGGACAGTATCTGCGACCGACTGTGAATCATTTGCCGGTTGAACGTTACGTTCATCCGGATGAGTTTCTGCATTACCGGGAGCTGGGTTTGGAACGTGGTTTTACCGAGGTCGTGTCCGGTCCGCTGGTGCGTTCGAGCTACCGCGCCGAATATGCATTGGCAGGGAATAATGTCGGCCTCGAAACGGCGGCCGGTTGACAGGAGTTGATTTAAATATGGCTGAGTTTTTCATCGAGTATGGGTTGTTCCTGACGAAGGCTATTACGATCGTCATTGCTATTGGTGTCGTTATAGTGCTCATCGCCAGCTTGTCACGTCGCGCCCCTGGTGGTGGAGATCTCGTGATCGAAAAGCTGAACGACACGCTCAAGGAAGCGAGCGATGTAGTACGACGGGCCATGCTGAACAAGGCGGCATGGAAGAAGCACGAAAAGGTGGAA
Source organism: uncultured Chromatiaceae bacterium (assembly GCA_964629475.1). Classification (GTDB taxonomy): domain Bacteria; phylum Pseudomonadota; class Gammaproteobacteria; order Steroidobacterales; genus SMWD01. The sequence continues at coordinate 47,075 of CAZVQW010000021.1, forward strand.
AAGAAGGAACGCAAGCAGGCGGAAAAATCGGCAACCGAGAGTGAGGATCATCGCAAGCGTATTTTTGTACTTGATTTTAAGGGCGACATCCGTGCCACTGGCGTGGCGAATTTGCGTGAGGAAATCTCCGCGGTCGTGTCGACGGCAACCGAAAATGACGAAGTTGTCATGCGTCTCGAGAATCCCGGTGGTGCCGTGCACGAGCATGGTCTCGCGGCCTCCCAATTATTGCGTATCAAGGATCATGGCGTACCCCTGACGGTTATCGTCGACAAGGTCGCGGCGAGCGGCGGCTACCTGATGGCCTGTATCGCCGACAGGATTATCGCGGCGCGGTTTGCCGTCATCGGCTCGATCGGCGTGATTGCTCAGCTGCCTAATTTCAACCGGGCGCTGGAGTCGCGTGGCATCGATTTCGAGCAGGTTACTGCCGGTAAATATAAGCGTACGGTCACCATGTTCGGCAAAAATACCGATGAAGATCGTGCCAAGCTCAAGGAAGAGCTGGAAGACGTTCATGTGCTGTTCAAGGATCTGGTCGCCGAACAACGGCCGAGCCTCGATATCGAACGCGTCGCGACCGGTGAACACTGGTACGGAACCCACGCGCTGAAACTCGGTCTAATCGATGAACTCGGCACGAGTGACGATTACCTGATTGCGGCGGCGCAGGATGCCGATGTATTTACGGTGAAGTTCAAAGGCAAGCAGACGCTGCAGGAACGACTTATGACGGCTTTCGATTCGTCGCTGGATCGCGTCGGTCTCTGGGCAGAGGACTGGCTGGGGCGTAATATTCTTCGTTAATTGTGGCGGGTTAGTTTGGATGGGTTAATCGGCTCGGCGATGGAGTGTTTTTTTATGATCGTTCGGACAACACGGATATCGACAATTGGCACTTTTGTGTCATTTTTTCTCGCCTTCGGTTTTTTAGCCGGCTGCAGTCTGCCGTTGGTCAGCGAGCGGGAGGTCGCCATTCAGGCGGAAGAACAATTTGAACAAATGCGCGCGGAGATGCAGGTTTCGAATGATATCGAAGTGCGGCGCTACATATTTTGTGTGGCCAACGCGATTGTGGCGACACTCGAGCCGCCTTATTCCGAACTCGACTGGGATATCGAGGTATTCGAAGATGACATGATTAATGCCTTCGCGATGCCCGGTGGAAAAATCGGCGTGTTTACCGGAATTTTGAAAGCTGCAAAAAACCAGGATCAACTCGGCGCAGTGCTTGGTCATGAAGTCGCGCATGTCACCGAACAACATTCGGTCGAGCGTGCAAACCGCACCATGACGACGCAGGGGCTGGCGACAGTTGGTGGCGCGATCGCCGGCGCGGCGGTCGGCGGCGGTTCTGCCGGTAGCGATACCGCCGATGCCGTGCAATTGGGCGCACAACTCGGCCTTCTGCTGCCGTATGGTCGTGGCCAGGAGAGTGAGGCTGATATTGTCGGTCTCGACTATATGGCCGATGCGGGTTTCGATCCTCGCCAAAGTGTACAGCTGTGGAAGAATATGGCTGAGGAGAACAAAGGCGCGCCACCCGAATTTCTGTCAACTCACCCGTCTTCGGACTCGCGTATCGGGGACCTGATCGGCCAGCTACCGGAGAGTCTCATTCGCTATAACAGTGCGAAGGAAGCCGGCAAGCGACCTGACTGCAGGCCTTAGTTGATTCCTCGGAGTCTCGACATGCTCAATTTTGTCATCGCCAGGCTGGTCGTTGCCGGAGGAATTTGCCTGCTGGCATTAACGGCTTGCAGCGACTACGGCGGTTATAGCGTAGATGATGAGTACGATGCGTACGAGACACTGAGTCCGGCCGGCCGGGAGCAGGCACCGATCGGGGGCAATCGCTTCACCTTCACGAACGGGCAGGATGTCGTTGGTCAGGTACAGGTCGTACAGGCCCGCTACGAAGATACCTTTGTCGATTTCGCCCGTGCTTATGGCCTCGGGTATGACGATCTTGTCGCTGCGAATCCGGATGTCGATCCCTGGCTGCCTGGTGAGGGGACGCCGATCGTGCTGCCGACGCGGTTTGTGTTGCCGATCGCGCCACGTCACGGGATCGTGTTGAATATCGCGGCCAAGCGCTTGTTTTATTATCCTGACGTTGCTGAAGGTGAGCCGCAGGTTGTCGAAACTTTCCCGATTGGCATCGGTCGCACGGGCTGGGCTACGCCCACCGGCGAGACGACCATCGTAGCCAGGGTGCCCGATCCGGTCTGGTTTCCGCCCCAGTCCGTGCGTGACGAGCATCTGGCCGCCGGTGACCCGTTACCCCGGCGAGTACCTCCCGGCCCGGATAATCCACTCGGCCGGCATGCACTGGCCCTCGGTCTTCCCGGTTACCTGATTCATGGCACGAATAAGCCGGCCGGCGTTGGTATGCGCGTCAGTCACGGTTGTGTCCGGCTGTATCCGGAAGATATTGAACGCATTTTTGATCAGGTTCAAATCGGTACGCCGGTTCGTATTGTCAATCAGCCGTACCTGTTTGGCTGGCACGATAACCAGTTGTATCTTCAGGCCCATGTTCCGCTCGAGGAGGATGAACGGGAGTGGCCCGAACGGCTGCTGCCGATGGCGCGGTCGAGTATGGTCGAGTCCGGTGGCAGCAGCCCTACTGTCGATGAGGTGCGGTTGAGCAGGATTGCCGATGACCAGCGTGGTTACCCGGTTCCCGTCGGCCGTCGCGGCGCCGATACCAGGTTGGTCGTAAATAATGCGCGGTACGTCATCAATGTTCTCGCCAATGGTGATCCCGATGTCTCGGAGTCCGATCCCGAAGTGAACATTGACTGAGTGAGGTTCTCCTCCGGTTCATTTTCATACAGGTTTCTGCCTGGAATCAGATCAGCCCGGTATGCCATAGCATTTGGCAGTGTGCTTCGATTACACTAGCCGCGTTGTTGTTAATTTTGTGGTGCGTTGTTTGTCAGACAATGCCAACAGCGGGATATTCGTATCCGAAGGTCTTTCGAGCGGGCAGCCGATTCCCGTTCGACGGGAAACCGTTGTCGCTTTTCTAGGTCCCGCACCACGCGGGCCGGTCGGTATTCCCGTCACAATTAGCAGCATCGATGAATACGTGAAGCGATACGGTGCTTCCGGTTGCGACAGTCCGTTACACGATGCGATTCGTCAGTTCTTTAATAACGGTGGCAAGAACGCAATTGTTGTCAGGGTTTGCAACTCCGCGCGACGCCATCGTATCGTGCTACCCGGGCCATCGGGTGTGTTGACGCTAGAGGCAATTAATCCGGGGCCGCATGAATTATTGCGCGCATCGGTGGATTACGACGGGATTCCATCGACGGAAAAAAATAGGTTCAATCTCGTGGTACACCGGCTTGTGTCACGCGATCGACCGTTTGTCGAACAGCAGGAATTTTACCGCTGTCTGTCGGTCGATATTGCAGATCCGGATTTCGTCGGGTATGTGCTGCCTGGTTCCGAGATGGTCAGCATCAAGGGTGAGATTCCCGAACAGCGACCGGATGTTACGTTTCGCCACGGCATCGAGGTTGGTGCATCGTATATCTACGTTGATCCCGATTGGCCCGATGCAGAATGTCTGACCGATTACGACCTGATCGGCTGTAACACGGAAGGGACCGGATTGTATGCACTTGACAAGGTGCCGTGCATCGATCTCATCAGCCTCGTACCGGATGCGCAGAACCTTGGTCCGGTTGCGTTATTCGCGGCAGAGCGCTATTGCCGGGAGCGCAATGCGATGCTGCTTGTCGACCCGCCGACTCATTGGAAAAGTGTAGATGACGCGATCCGATCAGCCCGGGAAATAGGTTTTTCCAGCCCGAACGTTGCGACATATTTTCCGCGCCCGGCCAACCGCGGCGCGTTACCAAACAGCATACTTGGCGCAATCGCCGGCGCGCTAGTCGCCGGCGATATTCGCGACGGCATCTGGGGGCTGCCGGAAAACAAAGTACTCAAAATGCGCACACGAGCGCAGCTACCTGTCGACCTCGACATCGAAGAACAGCACGCATTGAAGCGTGTCGGTATCAATGCGTTACGATTTACGGGCTCGTCACGGCTCGAACTGACCGGATTGGTTACGTTGAACCGAGGCGCCGGATGCATAACCGAATGGGATGAGTTGCACTCACGGAGGACAGTGCAATTTATCATCGACAGCATCGCACGCGGAACGCGATGGGCGGCATTTCAGGACAGCAATACCGGAACATGGGCTGAGTTGCGTGAACAGGTACAGCACTATTTACATGAATTGTTCACAGCCGGAGCATTGTCCGGTGCAAGTGCAGCGGATGCGGGCTATGTTGTGTGCGATCGACAGACCAACAGTACGGTAAAGAATGACGAATCCGGAATTTCATTTGTTATCGGCTTCATGCCATTCGGACATGGCATGCAGAGTTTCAGTTTTCGTCAATGCCCGGTTGACTGCCAGGTTCAGGCATTGCGCATAGAGCATCCGGCAGTTCTTGCGAGTTAGAACAGGCTCGAGCTGGGGTTCTGCTTGCCTCATTCTTCCGGATATCGTCAGCAGTATGGGGCAGCGGCTGACTATCCGGTCAGGGTTCCGGTCGTTGATGTTCGTTATCGTGACCACTATCACGGTGTTATCCGGCAATTTCAGCTATAAACGAAACGCAGGCTGTCGGCTTCGCGGACTTTTACGTATTTCGTGAAAGACAGCGGTGACTGCCGGCGACACCTGCCGATTGATCTTGCAAGGGCTCATGTTCGGGCCCGGTCTCGGGAGGGCGCATGAGTGATGTGAGAAGAGAGCCGCTGCCGGAACTCGAACCGGTTGCCAGTCTGCAAGCCTTTTTTCATGAGTCGATGGACTCTGCGATGGCAGAGAACAGGGTTGTGCTCGATGAGCAAACGACGCACTACGTCGTTAATCTCCTGACCTTATTTTCCCGTTCCGAAGCATTCTACGAAGCGACACCTGACGGCCCTGCACTCCAGCCGCTAGCCAAAATGCTGACCAGCGCTATCGATGCGCAGTCCGATATCGAACGCAACGCAACCTTGCAGCGCATGGGCGACGTGTCTCTGTTCATGGCCGGATTCTTCGCCGACGGGTTACAGCGCGCCGCGGTTGATGTTGACTACTACGTATACATGGGTGGCGGGGCATACCATTCTTTGTCGGTCCATCTTCGCGATACGTTCAGAGGCCGTGCATTTTGCGATGTATTCATCGAACTGGCGGAGAAATTTCAGGACATGGTCGACATCCTGAATGAAATGCGCGAGTCGGCTCGTGCAACGACCGATGAAAATCTGCTGCGAACCTATGAACTGTGGATCAAGACCGGCAGTCATCGGGCGGAACGCCTGCTCAAAAAATTCGGTGTGTATCCATTGACGCAGGCGCGAACGCGCCACGAGCACTGAACTGCCGAGGCAGCACAGCTGATGTTGCGACACTTCCAGTCATTGCTAAGCGAGCTTTACGACATTGAGCAGCATCTCGATGTGCTCGACTTCCTCGTTACTGATAACCGATTGCTGGCAGTGGTTGAAGAAACATCGTCAGCACGCCAGACAGAGGAGAAACTGCTGATCAGCGAAAGTGACGGTGAGCTTTCATTGAGTCTCTATCTCGCACCAGAATTGCTCGAGCGTCTTTATGCGCGCGATCCGCGCATGTGGCTTGGTCGGCGCAATTTTGCTGATTTCTGCACGGTCCTGGAGGGAATCAGCCATTTCAACTATGTCGCATGGAATGCGTCGGCCGACAAGTCCGTGACTCTGCACGAACTAGAGATGCAGGCCGAGGTGGATAAATATGTCGGTGCGCTGGCCATGCTGGCAGTGCAACCTAATGAGATGTTGAGCGATTCACTTTACGATCGGCTGTTTGATGATCCACAATTCGCGGATAATCTAGATAAGGACGAGTTGGCGCGTTACCATAGCGCGAGTACGCTGGCGGCGAAGTTCTGCTGCAGTCTCGCCAGAAGGTTTCCACATGGCTTGTCACGGCCGGGTATGCTCGGTGAATTGCGGGATTTCTATCGCCTTCCCCAGCCCGACAAGGTTAGCCATATCCGTTCGGCAGCATTTGCTTAGTCATCAGTCATCGATCGGACTGATAACACCACGCCCACCCCTGTTTAGCACATGCGTATAAATTTCAGTCGTTGAAATATCTGTGTGTCCCAGAAGTTCCTGTCATGGCTCTGTCGGCCGATACGCAGCCCCATTTCACGACGATTGCAGACTTTAT
>CAZVQW010000022.1:0-41607 GCA_964629475.1 uncultured Chromatiaceae bacterium
TAGCGAAGAGCATCAAGACAAAGGTCACGATACCGACAATCGGCGGTTTCCAGAGTTTCGATTTTCCAACATTGGTTGGCACGGCTGCGGTTGTCATTGATTCCTCCATCCAGCTGCAATCAATGCGCTCCTCGGCATCGATCACCTGCATGTCCTGATTGAGATGGATGAATTTTACGGGGTCAGGCCCTGCAACTGTGTCAACCGTTGGTCAACAATCGACAATATTGAGCAAACGTCCGGAGCTGAGAGAGCGTGGCCTTGCCGGGCAAAACGAGTCGGCCGGCCCGCATGCTACATTAACGCGATGTCGCAAGAGGGCTGGCAATTCTGGATCGATCGCGGAGGCACTTTCACGGATATCATCGGCCGCGACCCGGCCGGCCGACTGCATATTCGCAAATTGCTGTCCGAGAATCCTGATCACTATGCCGACGCAGCCGTTGCCGGCATTAAGGCAACACTTGCAACGGCAAAGTCGACGAATCGAATCGACGCAATCCGCATGGGTACCACCGTCGCGACAAATGCGCTGCTCGAGCGCCGCGGCGAGCCGACGGCGCTGGTCATCACCGCCGGCTTCGAGGATGCGCTGCGTATCGGCTACCAGGCCCGGCCGGATATTTTTGCGCTCGACATTCAATTACCCGAACCCGCCTACGGCCCGGTTATCGGCGCCAGTGAAAGAATCGAGGCAAACGGCAATATTCTTGAGTCGCTGAATATCGAGCGCCTGACTACCGACCTCGAAGCTCTGTATGCCCGGGGATTACGTGCAGTAGCGATTTGCTTCATGCATGCCTACCGCAATGGCGAACATGAACGTACCGCCGGTGAACTGGCCGCCCATATCGGTTTTCGCCACATCTCGCTGTCTCACGAAGTCAGCCCGCTGCGAAAACTGGTCGGCCGCGGTGATACGACAGTAGCCGACGCTTACCTGTCGCCGGTACTCAACCGATACATTGCGCGCCTGAAGGCCTCACTCGCGGACGCCGGATTATCGACACGCCGGTTGCTGTTCATGCAAAGCAATGGCGGACTCGTCGACGAATGCCGGTTTCGCGGCAAGGACAGCGTGCTGTCGGGCCCGGCCGGCGGTGTTGTCGGCATGGTCGCCGCATCTGCACAGGCCGCCGGTAATCGCCTGATCGGCTTCGACATGGGCGGAACGTCGACGGACGTGTCCCTGTTCACCGGAGACTTCGAGTACGTCACAGACAACGAGGTTGCAGGTATCCGGCTGCGTGCACCGATGATTCGACTGCATACGGTCGCGGCCGGCGGTGGGTCGATACTGAAATTTGCCTCCGGACGATTCCAGGTCGGACCGGAGTCGGCAGGTGCAGACCCGGGCCCGACCGCATACCGAAACGGCGGGCCACTGACCGTGACCGATGCGAATATCATGCTCGGGCGCATTCTGCCGGCGCATTTCCCCTGTTCATTCGGCACCGGCGGCAACGAACCACTCGATGATGGCCGCGTACGCCGGGAATTTATCGCACTCGGCAAACGCATCTCGCAGAAAATCAAACATGAACTGAGTCCCGAGGCGGTCGCGGAAGGCTTCATCCGAGTCGCGGTCAACAACATGGCGAATGCGATCAAACGCATTTCAATCCAGCGTGGCCACGATCCGACAGAGTTTTCGCTGTGCTGTTTCGGCGGGGCCGCCGGCCAGCACGCGTGTCGGGTCGCCGAAGAACTCGGCATCGATACGATCCTGATTCACCCGCTGGCCGGTGTACTGTCGGCATTCGGCATCGGTACCGCACCGCTGCGCACATATCACCAGCAGACTATTGATATGCCGCTCGACGATGCGGCGCTTGATGAGCTCGAGCCGGTCATCGATGCGGCGGTCGCGACCTGCCGCACCGAATTGCTGGACCAAGGCTGTATTCCGGCATCGATCAATGCACGAAGGATTCTGTCGATTCGAACGACCGGCACGGACACCTCGTTGCCGGTTGAATGGAACGACCGGTCTGGCATCGAGACCGATTTTGCCGACCTGCACCGGCAACGATTCGGGTTCTGTCATACCGATGCGAGCGACCCGGATAAAAGCAGGTGTGAAACGCTGCTGCAGATCGAATCTTTCCGTGTCGAAGTCAACGGCCGACACGCAGGCGCAGACAACCGGCCTGCGATTACGCGGCGTGCGGAGATGCAGATACAAAGCCATGAACAGTCACGCCTCTACTGCCGCACGGAGTGGCGTGATACGCCCGTGCATCGCCGTACCAACCTGCCGGCCGGTGACCGGATTACGGGCCCGGCAATCGTTATCGATGAGTCGACAACGATTGTCATCGAACCGGACTGGCAACTCGACGTCGAAGATGACGGACAGCTGCGCCTGACCCGTGACCGGCAGGTTCAAAACAAGCAGGCAGGCAGTACGGATACCGACCCGGTGTTGCTGGAAGTCTTCAACAGCCATTTCATGAACATCGCCGAACAAATGGGTGCCGTGCTCGAGAACACGGCGCATTCAGTCAACATCAAGGAGCGGCTCGATTTTTCGTGTGCATTGTTTGACGATCGCGGCCGGCTGATTGCAAACGCACCGCACATTCCGGTCCATCTCGGCTCGATGGGCGACAGCGTGGCCGCAATTCTCGACGACAATGCCGGCACGATCCGCCCCGGTGACATCTTCATGCTGAATACACCTTATAACGGCGGATCCCATCTGCCAGACATTACGGTTGTGACGCCGCTATTCGATGCAACAGGGACGGCGATCGAATTCATTGTCGCCAGCCGCGCACACCATGCCGACATCGGCGGCCTGACACCCGGCTCGATGCCGCCCCACAGTCACACGATTCACGACGAGGGCATCCTGTTCGACAATTTCCGCCTCGTCGATGAACACGGCTTCCGGGAGACAGCACTGCGCACAGCACTGGCAGCCGGGCCCAATCCGGCCCGCAATCCCGACCAGAACGTGGCTGACCTGCGCGCGCAGATCGCCGCGAACGAGAAAGGTGCCCGCGAACTACGCGCGATGATCGCGCATTTTGGACAAAAAACCGTGCGCGCCTATATGCGTCACGTTCGCGCCAATGCCGAAGCATCGGTACGCGCAGTCATTGATCGCATCAGTGACGGGCAACATGCGCTGGAGCTCGATAACGGTGCACGCATCCATGTTCGCGTCACGGTCGATCGTGACAAATGTGAAGCCACCGTGGACTTCAGCGGTACGTCACCGCAAAGTGAAACTAACTTCAACGCACCGATAGCGGTGACACGTGCCGCCGTGTTGTACGTCTTTCGCTCACTGATCACCGAACCTATTCCTCTGAATGCCGGTTGCATGCAACCCATCCATCTCATCATCCCCGATGGTTGTCTGCTGAACCCACACTACCCGGCCGCCGTCGTCGCCGGTAATGTCGAAACATCGCAATGCATTACCAATGCCCTGTATGGTGCACTCGGCGTCATGGCGAGCTCACAGTGCACGATGAACAACCTGACGTTCGGCAACGACAGGCTGCAGTATTACGAGACCATCTGCGGCGGCTCAGGGGCCGGACCGGACTTCACCGGCACCGACGCCGTACACACACAGATGACCAACTCGCGCATGACGGATCCCGAGGTCCTCGAGACAAGATTTCCGGTGCTGATCCGTGAATTCTCGATCCGCACTAACAGCGGTGGTGCCGGCCAATATCGCGGCGGCAACGGCGTCGTGCGCAGTATCGAATTTTGCGCACCAATGCAGGCCGCAATCCTGTCGAACAACCGCCTGACCGCGCCATTCGGCATACACGGCGGAGCCTCGGGCCAGGCAGGTTGCAATCGCGTCATGCGGAGCGATGGACACGCTGAAGTTGTGGATTCGGTCGGAGAACTACAGCTCGAAACCGGCGACACTCTGATTATCGAGACGCCGGGTGGCGGTGGATTTGGGAAAGTAGATATCAATGCGTCTGCAAATGATTTTCCTTGCTAATATTCAGCACGTCACGAACAAACGCTACGCAATCGACCGGACCTGTCAGTGAACCTCGAAATCGCCATTGTCCTGATCATCCTCGGCATCGCGCTGATCCTGTTCATCAGCGAAGTGCTGCGCATGGATCTCGTCGCCCTGCTCGTCCTGTGCGCGCTGGCCGTGACCGGTGTCGTGACGCCGAACGAGGCGATCTCCGGTTTCAGCAACGCGGCAGTTATTACGGTCTGGGCCATGTTTATCCTGAGCGAAGGGCTCACGCGTACCGGTATTGCCGATATTCTCGGTCGACAGGTCATGAAAATTGCCGGGCGCAAGGAAGTTTCGCTGATCTTCTGGATCATGGTCATCTCGGGTGGACTGTCGGCATTCATGAACAATATCGGCGTTGCAGCGCTGATGCTGCCGGTGGTCATCGACATCGCGCGCCGCACCGAGGTGCCGCCGTCGCGACTTCTGATGCCACTCGCCTATGGCTGCCTGCTGGGCGGCCTGACGACATTGATCGGTACACCGCCGAATCTGTTGATCGCCGGGGCGCTCGCACAGGGCGGCGAAGTACCTTTCACGCTGTTCGATTTCACACCGATCGGTGCCGGCGCAATGATGATCGGCGTCCTGTTTACCTGCCTGATCGGACGATTAATATTGCCGAAAGTCGATCTGACGGGGTCAACGCAGAAACGCAGCCAACGGAACCTGCGTTCTCAATACAGCCTGCAGGAACGCACATTCACGATGACCGTGCCGTATAACTCGGTCCTCGTCGGCAAGACACTCGCCGAAAGCCGCATCAGTTCGACTGCCGGCCTGATCGTCATGGTGCTCGAACGTCGCAACGAAGTCCTCACCCTGCCGTCGAAAAAAACTATCATCCAAAGCGGTGACAAGCTCATGATCCAGGGGCGGCTCGACCGGTTCGACGAAATGCGCCAGTGGAGCGATCTCGTCATCGAGCGTGAGGCGCCGCTGCTGCAAACCCTGCTGTCCGGGCAAGTTGAGCTTGTTGAAGTCACGGTCGCTGAAAAATCTGCGCTGGTGAAAAACCTCCTGCATCACATGGAATTCCGTCGACGCTTCAACGCTAATGTACTGGCAATCAAGCGTGATGACATCATTCGCCGCGAGAACCTTGCCTACGTACCTATCCGCGCCGGCGACAAGTTGTTGCTCCAAGGCGACGAAAATCTCCTTGATGAACTCGAGGGCAGCCAGGAGTTTTCCGAGTGTCGCGTCGCGACCGAGGAAGACCTGACGGGCGATTATCGGCTGCAGGAACGCGTCTTCGTCGTTCGCGTACCGCGCAACTCGAAGCTCGGCGGATCGACGCTCGCCAAGAGCCGTATCGGCGACGCATTCGATTTCCGGTTACTCGGAATGTTCCGTGAAGGCTCGCTGCAATTCATGCCCGAGCCGGATGAAGTCATTCTCGGTGGTGATCTGTTGCTGCTGCAGGGACGACCCACGGATCTCGACGTACTCGTCGGCTTACAGGAACTGACGGTCCGCCAGGAGCTCTCGGCGATGGCCACCGGTATTTTCGAGTCGGATCGACTCTCGACGCTCGAGGCGACACTGTCACCACAATCGAAACTTGCCGGCAAAACGGTCGACGAAATCAACTTCCGTGAAAAATTTGGTCTCGAGCTGAGCGCAATCTGGCGTTCGGGCAAGGCCATTCGCTCGGACCTCGACCACCTGGAACTGCTGCACGGCGATGCGCTGCTGTTTGTCGGTCCACGCCAGAAACTATCACTGCTGAATGACGATGCTGATTTCCTCGTGCTGACTCCGGTCAGTGCGCCAAGTACCGATACCCGGCGTGCACCACTGGCGAGCCTGATCATGTTCGGCGTCATCACGGCCGTACTGATCGGCTGGCTGCCGATTTCGGTTGCCGCAATCCTTGGCGCCGCACTAATGGTCCTGAGCGGTTGCCTGAACATGGAACAGGCCTACCGCGCAATCGACTGGCGTGCCGTGTTCCTGATCGCCGGTATGCTGCCGCTCGGTATTGCTATGCAGGAAACCGGTACGGCTGAATACCTGGCGACCAAGGTCATGGCCAACCTCGGCGAATTCGGGCCATGGCCCGTGATCATGGGTCTCTATGCGATTACGGCGATAGGCACGATGATCATCCCGACGGCGGCGCTGGTCGTACTGATGTCACCGATCGTCCTGTCTGCCTGCGGCGAGATGGGTATCATGCCGCACACGGCGATGATGGCCGTCGCGATGGCCGCATCGGCCAGTTTCACGAGCCCGATCTCGCACCCGGCGAATATCCTCGTCATGGGTCCCGGTGGTTACCGTTTCTCGGACTACATCAAGCTCGGCGTACCGCTGACACTTGTGATCTTCGTTGCGGTCATGCTGCTGCTGCCGATCTTCTGGCCGCTGGTGCCGGTTAACTGACGAGAATGAGTCCCCTGCTCTAACCAACTGAGCTACGGGCCCGAGTATCGAGAGCCATATACCGAGAACCGGGGCCTGGATTTTAGCAATCCGGGGACGATTCACTTTTTCAATCTGCTCTATCAGTCCGGCCCTCTCTGGCGGGTAATGGCTGGCTATTTATTTGACGTCTAACCCTCCATTGTTCAGAATGACTCCGTTGAAGGATGTGCTGTCCGTAAACGCCATAGGCGCGTGAGAGAGAATAAAGAATTTGTGAAGAACCGGATATACGGACCCGCGTAAACTCGAACGAAATCCATGGTCGCCAGACTCGAGACGGACATACCGTGTTGGACTGGCTCGTAAAAAAACGGGCTAACCCTATGAGGATAATATGATGTTCGCCATCAATCCGTTTGCCGAATTAACGGCTTTTCTGCCCCCTATTGCCATGCAGATCTACATTATTTTGATGATATTTGCGGTTTTCGTTGGCACGCTTGCCGACATGATTCACAAAAGCAGTGGTCAATATTTCGCACAGCGACGAAGGAAATCAGAGACTGCAGCAATCCGGGAGCTTAGCAGTGCAGACAAAGTCTCCATGGCGATCAGGACTCTTGCAATAGAGGTTGCGACCGCCGGCGAATTCTGCAACGTGCAAAGAAGGATTTCCCATGTACTGATGTTCTACGGCTTCATTATCTATCTTGTCACGACCGTCATCATGGTATTCGGATATCCAACACAGGACACGCCTGCGCCAACGTTCATACCACTCCTGTGGAACGTCGGGGTCATCATGACTCTTATTGGCGGTTACTGGTTTTTCTTTTTCCTCAGGGTAAACGTCGCTCATGACGGTCAACCCGTTTTCCGCCTTGTTCTCGCAGATCTGTTCATCGTGACCCTGCTGGGAAGCGTTACCTTTGCCTTCGCATGGGAAATTGTGCAGATGACCGGCAACCTTACTGCGACGAAAATAACCTTCGGCCTTTACATCTTATTTACTACGTTGCTCTTCGGATCTGTCCGCTGGTCGAAGTTAGCCCATATGTTTTTCAAACCAGTTGTGGCCTTTCAGCGACGGGTAGAGGAGGCAAACGGCGTATCCTCCCTGCCTGAGCCGGCAACTCGCAACGATCGGAGCTAATCGATATGCCTACCTTCGTTTATATGACCAATTGCGACGGCTGCGGAGAGTGCGTGGATATCTGTCCTTCAGACATCATGCACATAGATCCGACTCACAGACGGGCTTACAACAGCGAGCCTAATTTCTGCTGGGAGTGCTACTCCTGTGTGAAAGCCTGTCCGCAGCAGGCGATCGACGCCCGTGGTTATTCCGACTTCGCTCCACTGGGTCATAGTGTTCGGGCGCTCCGGGAAGAGGAGAAGTCCACCATCTCCTGGAAACTCAGGTTCCGCGACGGCCGCGAGAAGAATTTTGTGTCCCCGATCCGGACTACGCCATGGGGATCGATCAAGTCAGCGTCCGATTACGAAGTGCCTGGCCAGGAGGCCATGCAATCCCAGGAGCTTGCGCACGAACCGGGTGGGCTCCACATCGATGAGTTGCCCGCTTTAACTCCGGATCAACTCAAGCCGGGAGTAGTCTGATGGGTCTGTTCTCGAGAAGAAAAACGGTATTCGTGGATTCGGATGTCCTCGTCATCGGCGGCGGCATGGCCGGCTGCGGGGCCGCATACGAATCCAGGTATTGGGGACGCGACAAAAAGATTGTCGTCGTGGAGAAAGCGAACATCGAGCGCAGCGGTGCTGTCGCGCAGGGCCTCTATGCAATCAACTGCTACATGGGCATGCAGTGGGATGAGAATCAGCCCGAGGACCATGTACGCTACGCCCGCAACGACCTCATGGGTCTCGTGCGGGAGGACCTGGGCTACGATATTGCCCGCCATGTGGACGCCACGGTGCACATGTTCGAGGAGTGGGGCCTGCCGATCATGAAGGACCCGGAAACCGGGAGGTATCTCCGCGAAGGCAAGTGGCAGATCATGATTCACGGCGAAAGCTACAAGCCGATCGTCGCCGAAGCCGCGCGCAAGGCCGCCACCGAGGTTTACAACCGAATCATGGTGACCCATCTGCTGATGGACAAGACGAAACCCAACCGGGTCGCCGGAGCCGTCGGTTTCAACGTCCGTACGGGCGATTTCTATGTGTTTCGCGCGAAGGCCGTTATCGTGGGCGCCGGTGGTGCATCGCACATCTACAAACCCCGTGCGGCCGGTGAGGGTATGGGGCGGACGTGGTATGCACCCTGGAGCAGCGCCTCTGCCTATGCGTTACCGATCCTCGTCGGCGCCAAGATGACGCAGATGGAAAACCGGATCGTTCTGACCCGCTTCAAGGACGGCTATGGTCCGGTCGGTGCCTACTTCCTGCATCTGAAGACTTACACCGAGAATGCGTATGGAAACGAATACGAGTCCAATTGGACCGAACACACCAGGGAATTAGTCGGAGATTACATCGATCGGCACCCAGTGCCGACCTGTCTGCGAAACCATGCCTTTCTGGAGGAGGTCAAGGCCGGCAGGGGCCCCATCCGCATGGTAACGAAGGAAGCCTTCCAGGATCCGCACAAGGAGACCGTCGGCTGGGAGAACTTCCTTGGCATGACGATCGGGCAAGCGGTCGTCTGGGCATCGCAGAACATCGATCCCAAGGAAATCAATCCCGAACTGACCACATCCGAGCCTTACGTCATGGGCTCCCACGCCACCTGCTCCGGTGCGTGGGCGAGCGGACCGGAAGACTACGCTCCCTCCGAGTACCAGTGGGGATACAACCGAATGATGACCGTCGAGGGACTCTTCGGCGCCGGTGACACCATCGGCGGCTCCGCTCATAAGTTCTCGTCCGGATCGTTCGCCGAGGGCCGGATTGCCGGGAAGGCAGCGGTCAAATACGTCAACGACCTTGGCAAAGATGTACCGCAGGTCAGTGAGGCGGAGTACGAAAATCTCGAAAAGGTCGTCTTCCAGCCCATGGAGAACTATGACGTTGGCCGCAACGAGATTGTCGCGGGAACCGTTTCGCCGAGTTACCTGTTGCCGCTACATGGCCTGCAGCGTCTCGAGAAGATCATGGATGAATATGTCGGCGGTATCAGCTCCAACTACACGACCAACGAGCCGTTGCTCACCCGCGGGCTGGAGTTGCTGGCCATGCTCAAGGAAGACCTCAACCATCTCGGCGCTGAAGACCTCCACCAGCTGCAGCGGGCGTGGGAGCTTCAGCACCGGGTCCTGGCCTCTGAATCTGTGACACATCATACGATGTACCGGGAGGAAACGCGGTGGCCGGGGTATTACTATCGGGGCGATCATCCGAAGCTGGATGATACCGATTGGCACTGCTTCACCTTGTCTCGCTACGACCGGGAATCCAGGGAGTGGGAAATGGAAAAAGCGCCCGTTTATCACATCGTCGATTAAGTACATTGATTCAATTGCACCAGTATCCGTCGGCGAAAAGCCGACAAGACCGCCCTGTGTGCAATACATACCGGATGGCGTTGCCAAGGCTGCCGTCCCGGCAATGCCTGGAAATCGCATAGAATCATGAGTGACCCGAATAACCCCTGTCGGTTTTGCAGTCTGCGTGAAGTAACCCGGCAGAACGAGCTGGCCTATTGTGAGCGCGACAGCTACCCGGTCAGTCCGGGTCACTCCCTGGTGATTCCGTTCAGGCATTGCGCGAATTTCTTCGAGCTTACGCCTGCAGAGGTGGCTGCCTGCATGGAGCTACTGGCACAGGAGCGACTGGCGCTGGATGAGGAATACAAACCCGACGGTTACAACGTTGGCGTGAATGTGAGTGCGGCCGGGGGGCAGAGTATCCTCCATGTCCACATCCATTTGATCCCCCGCTACACGGGAGATTCCTCGCATCCACAGGGGGGCGTCCGGCAAGTTATTCCCGAGAAGGCCGATTATGACCGGACCAGGCACGGCCGATAGGCTTACTTCAAACTGTCATAGTACCGTCGGAGCACAGCCACAACTTCCGGCCGGCTGAATTCTGCGGGTATATTTTCTTCCGCGGTGAACATTTCACGCAGACGAGTACCGGAAATATTCAATCGATCATCCTGCCCATGCGGGCAGGTTCGAGCGGTTGCCATGCCACCGCACTTGAAGCAATAGAAAGTAATATCGATTTTCAAGGCTTCAGTGATCAGGCTGCCCTCGGGCAGAGTATCGAAGATATGCTGTGCATCGAACGGGCCATAATAGTTGCCGACTCCGGCGTGGTCCCTGCCCACCAGGAGATGGGAACAACCGAAATTTTGCCTGACCAGCGCATGCAATAGCGCCTCCCGCGGTCCGGCATAACGCATTTCGATGGGATAACCCGCCTGTACACAGGTGGCTGGAACGAAATAGTGTTCAACCAGCGTATCAATTGCCTTGACCCGGACTTCAGGGGGAATATCACCCGGTTTGAGCGCTCCCAGCACCTGATGGATCAGGATCCCGTCGCAGACTTCAATGGCAATCTTGGCGAGATATTCATGACTGCGATGCATGGGGTTACGGGTTTGAAAAGCGGCCACTTTCGACCAGCCTTTGCCGGCAAACAATGCCCGTGTTTCCGCCGGACGCATATACAGACCGGCATAGGTCTGTGGGAAGGAACCCTCATTGAATACAGTCACCCGTCCAGCCAGGTTGACCGGTTTTTGTGATTGCACTTTTTGCACGCCAGGGTGTGCCGGGTCGTTGGTACGGAATACCTGCGCACACTCGAAGTCACAATCGATGCCATACTTCTCACTGACCTCGAGAATGGCCATTAATTCATTGCTGCTTTCGTCGACCAGGGCGACTTCTTCACCGATGGTAATCTGATCGGCCAGCGCATCGGTACACGAGAGCGTAATAGGAACAGGCCAGAATACGCCATTCTCCAGGCACATATCGGCGCAACTGCCGTGCCAGTCGGCGCGATTCATGAACCCTTCCAAAGGCGTATAGGCGCCCATCGCCAGCATCAGCAGGTCGGCAGTTTCACGGCTGCTCATTGGTACGACTTTCAGTGACGGGGCATAGTCACGCGCAGCCGGCCTCTCCACTTCCGGTAGCAGCAACGGTAATAACTCATCGCCACCATGGGGCGGTACCAATTTTGACATGTGCCCTCCAGTATCAGTAAGGCTGAAGTTTGTGTGGCGCGGTTGTCACCGTTACGGAATCAACACCGTCGAGCCGGTTGTCTTACGTGCTTCGAGGTCGCGGTGTGCCTGTGCCGCCTCTTGCAGTGGATAGGTCTGGTTGACCTGGATCCTGACCGTACCGTCCTCGATGACACCGAACAACTCACCGGCCGCCGCCAGCAGGTCGTCGCGTTCACGCAGGAAATCGAACAGCACCGGACGGGTCACAAACAGGGAACCGCGACGCGCCAGTTCCAGCGGTGCAAACGGCTCTACAGCACCGGAGGCGTTACCGTACGTGACCATCGTGCCGTGCGGGCGCAGGCAGTCGAGCGACTGGAAGAACGTGTCCTTGCCGATCGAATCATAAACAGCTGCAACGCCCGCGCCGCCATTCAGTTCACGGACCGTGTCCACGAACGATGCATCGTCGCTGCGAACAATTTCGGCACAGCCATTCGCACGCGCCAGCTCGGCTTTTTGTTCCGTACTGACGACGCCGATAACACGCGCACCGAGTCCGGCAGCCCACTGACTCGCTATCAAACCGACGCCGCCCGCCGCCGCATACAGTAGAACGGTATCGCCGGACTGCACCGGGTAACTACGGCGCACGAGATACCAGGCCGTCAATCCCTTGAGCATCGCCGCCGCGGCCGTCTCATCCGAAATGCCGCCGGGTAGTCGCACGAGCCGTTCGGCGGAGTAGATTCGCTGCTCACAGTAAGTGCCTGGCGGGACACCGACAAAAGCCACGCGGTCGCCAACCATAACCGTGTCAACATCATCGCCGACGGCCTCGACGACACCGGCAGCCTCGGTACCGAGCCCGGCCGGCAGATCGAGCGGATACAAACCCGAGCGATGATAGGTATCGATAAAATTCAGGCCGATCGCCGTGTGCCGAACCCGTGCCATGCCGGGTCCCGGTGCGGATAACTCGATATCGCGCCACTGCATGACGTCCGGGCCGCCGAATTGATCGACCATGATTGCCTTGACCATGATGTATAGGGTTCCTTAATTGCTGGTTTGTAAACGACGATGCGGCTCGGCCACGTGAGTAACACAGTGATACTAATGGATTAATGAAAATCAATAGGGGAATGATCGAATTGCAGCGAGAATCAGTCACCCTTATAACACTGTACAGGCTCGCAATTGTGCCATGAGCATAGTACCGGTCGGCTGCCTTATTGAGACTTTCAGGCAGTATAATGCTGGCTTCCGCCGGGGTAGTGCGGTTTTACACGGAAAATTAGACAGAGGTCTGTATGCCCGACTCGATTCTCATCGCCGGTGCCGGCCACGCGGCCGGACAAACTGCCGTATCGTTACGACAGGGTGGATTTACCGGACGTATCGTCATGGTAGGCGAAGAGCCCTACCTGCCCTATCAGCGGCCGCCATTATCAAAGACATACCTGGCCGGCGAACTCGAACTCGATCGAATGTATGTTCGCCACCAGAAATTTTATGACGAACATAACATCGACGTACGTCTGTCCACGCGGGTCGAAAAAATCAACTGCGGCGAGCAGAGCGTCGTCCTCAGCGACGGACAGCAAGAGAGCTACGATTATCTCGTGCTGGCTACAGGCAGCCACGTGCGCAAATTGCAGATTCCGGGGCATGATCTCGATGGCATTCACTATCTGCGTAATGTCGGCGATGTCCACCAGATCCAGGAAGGCTTCAGGTCCGGCGCCAGGCTCGTCATCATCGGTGCCGGCTATATCGGCATGGAAACTGCCGCTGTTGCCGTCAAGCACGGTCTCGACGTAACGGTCGTCGAAATGGCCGACCGCATCATGGCCCGGGTGCTGGCTCCGGAGGTTTCGGCATTCTTCAACCAGGTACATCGTGATGCCGGCGTCAAGATTTTATGCGGGCGCAATCCGAATGCCGAAATATTAGGTGACGGCAGGGTAGAGGCGCTGCGCGGCTCCGACGGCCTGGAATTACCGGCTGACCTGGTTGTCATCGGTGTCGGCGTTCTGCCGACGACCGATATTGCCGAGGAGGCCGGGATCGAATGCGCGAACGGTATCGTCGTCGATGACTGCTGCAGGACAAGCGATCCGCATATCCTGGCGATCGGCGACTGCACGAATCATCCCAACCACCTGCTCGGTCGACGACTGCGGCTGGAGTCCGTGCACAACGCGCAGGAACAGGCCAAAACAGCGGCGGCTACATTGTGCGGCAAGCTCAAGCCCTATAACCAGATACCCTGGTTCTGGTCGGATCAATACGATCTGAAACTGCAAATCGTCGGGCTTTCTGATGATCCCGATCAGATCATCATTCGCGGTGATTTCGCCGACCGGTCTTTCGCGGCCTTTCACATGAAGGGAGACCTGCTGATGGCTGTCGATGCCGTCAACAGTGCGCGGGAATTCATGCTGTCGAAAAAACTCATCACGCAAGGCGCACGGCTCGAACCGGAAATCCTGGCGGACACGAGTATCGATTTCAAAGAACTCGCAACCGCGGCGCTAGCTTGATTTTCCTGGGCTTGATTTTCCGGGACTGATTTTCCGGGACCGGCGCTCACGCGCAGCATTTCTCCACGTACTGATCGAAGCTCAGCGTATCGCCGGCTTCGATAGCAGCCTGGCGCTCGAGCGACTCCCGACTCTCCTCGACAAACATCTTCAGATTCATATTCATTTCCGCATCCATGGCTTGAAAATATCCGGAAAATTCGCGCCCGGTCTTCAATCCATAGTTCAAATGCGAAAGTCCGGTTTCCTCGAGTTCGCCGATCAGCCGTGCCGACGGTGTGAGTGTCGGATCATTGATTGCACGCATCTGCTCCTCGACGGCTGCGACAACTCCACCGGACCGGTCCGGATCCATGACCGTAGCAACCTGCAGAACCCGGCCACAAATCTGTCGCGCCCAGTCACCCAGATCGACCGAACCCTCCATGTGCCGCAACTGCAGCCCCGGTCGCCTGCCTTGTATGGCAACCGCCGCCTGATTCCCTGCATTCGCAAGTCGCTCCGCACCGTCAATCAGCGGGCTGTCCTCAAGCAGACAATAAGTGAGGAATGCCTCGAGGAAACGCATCTGCTGCTGGTTGATGCCGACCGGGTCGAATGGACTGACATCCAGCGCACGTAACTCGACATATTCGACGCCGCCACGCCGCAGGGCGCTGGTCGGCTGCTCACCGCTGCGAACCACTCGTTTCGGCCGGATCGTGCCGTAGTATTCGTTTTCGATTTGCAGGAGGTTGGCATTGAGTTGACGGTACTCGCCATTGGTTCTGACACCGATACGCTCGTAGTCCGCACAAGGAGTCCGTGCGACCCGAGCCAGACCGTCGATATACTCTTCGATACTGTTAACCGATACGCGAATCGACGCCTGATTCGTATTCTGGTAACCAGCATCGCTCATCCGCAGCGATGTCGCATAGGGTGCGTACAGGGTATCCGGGCCCAGTGCCTCAAGGCCGGCAGTGCCCTCATCCGGGAATGGTTGGGCAACGGTCGGGGAAGCGCCGAAAAGGTATAACAGCAACCAGCCGAAACGCTTGACGTTACGTATGAGCGCCATATATGCATTCGAGCGAAATCTAACCGGGTTATCACACGACGCCTCAAGCTCATAGAACAAAGGCCAGAAAGCCTCAGGCGGCGAAAAATTAAAATGAATGCCGGCAATCGCCTGCATTCTGCGTCCATACCGATATCCCAGGCCACGCCGGTAGACGGTCTTCATCCTGCCGACATTGGAGTCACCATAGTTGGCAATCGGCACGTCGGCATCGGACGTGATTCGGCACGGCATGCTCATTGGCCACAGGATTTCGTCACCAATAGCGTCATGCGTAAATTGATGCAAATTGCACAAGAACTGCAGAGCCTCCCATGATGAACCGACCGGGGGTGTCACAAATTCGAGCAAGGCCTCGGAATAGTCCGTCGTGATGAAACGGTGCTCCAGCGCCGACCCTAGTGCCGCCGGATGCGGTGTGCGGGCGATTGTGCCGTCAGCGGCAACTCGCAGGCACTCCTTTTCAATACCGATCCGGCTGCCGTTGAGCAGTCCGTTATGTTCCTGTTCCGCCAGTCGGTCCAGGCGAGTCGCCAATAAATCTGTCACGAGTTGTTATCCGTATAACCGTCGAAGGGAAGTCTACCGACTGTATTGTCTCTATGACCGGCCGATGCGCCTTTTGTTCACCTGCCGTTCAAGACCGATAATCAGCCCTCGGCAAGCAGAATCAATCTGCATATGCAGCGAAAGAGTCGACGATATAACGATCGACCCAGCTCTGCATGTGGTAGCCATCGATAAATCCGCAATGGCCACCGTAAGTGCTGCGAACGACCTGCAGGTAATCCGACGCTGCAACCCTGTCAATATCTTTAACAGGAATGACCGGGTCATCCTCGGCCAGCAGGATGCGCACCGGCGTTCGTAGCCCTTGCAGCCGATCATCCGTCAACGCATAACCACGCAGGTACTCATGCAGATCCTTATATTCCGTGTAATGCCTGACAAAATAGTCAGTCATCTCCGTCAGCGTGTCGAAACGCTCCAGTTGCGAGAAATTATAGCGATGCGGAAAAGCTGCTTTCTTTTTTTCTAATGATCGACGCCATTTGCGGATGAAATAGCGTCGGTAGACACCCAGCCCATTATCCAGCGCATCCATCGTACATGCCGGGTCGAGTACCGGACACACAGCCACAACACCGTTGATGTCCAGGCTTTCCTCGATGGCCTGTGCAGCGATACGTACAGAAAAATTCCCACCGAGTGAAAAACCGCACAGAAATAGCCGCTCACCGGGGAATGCCTGCTGAACCCAGCGCACGGCACCGATCGCTTCGCCAAGACGACACGAATGAAACAATTCTTCATTCAGGTGATGCGAACCACCGTGATCGCGCAGGTTGATGCGCACGGCACGGTAACCGCTATTCCATAGCCTGGTAGCGGCCGACAACAGGTAGGTTGAATCGGCGCTGCCCTCCCAACCATGGATGAACACGACAACGCCCCTGCGCTGATCCGGCTGCGGTGGCGTATGCTGACAGAGCAATCGCACGCCATCGCCACATTCGACAATTTCATTTCTGGACACAGCAATCAGGCCACGCGCTGCGGCATGAACGGGCCGTCGGCGCAAGCCAATACTGCCGAGGACCGATTGCACATGTCTGCCGCGCAGCAAACGCGGCGGCACAAACGGTTCCATCAGAACATATCTGCGGATCGTCGCTCGATCCATTCGTCGGCAATCAATCGAACCCGTACACGATTATTCTGTTGTGCTATTCGATTCCATTCGCCGACCGTGCTGTCGGATGACAGTTCAGGATAGGCAAGGACAGGACTGGAGTTACCGAGTGGATTAACAACGATACGAATATTTTCTGACACATCGCCATCGAGTGCGGCGACATAGTTTGCGAAAGTTACCGACTGTTTTGCGGACTGCGTGAATGCATTCTCAGCACCCAGCCCAATCCTGTCGCAATGGCGAATCGATTCATCCGCCGCACCCGCAGACCAGCTACCGTCATCCGCCTGTACGGTGCAAAAATCTCCAACGTGACTGTCGAGTTGCACAACGCCTGTGAACCCGGTCGCGCGAAGCTCGCCGACCAGCCTGTCAATCATCTCGAGTCGCTGATCACCAAACGGAATATCGTCGCGGCCATAAGTTGCTTCGCTGTTCACCTGCCATTCGAGATTGCTGATAATGGTGCGTAATTCACTCGCCGTCTGCACACGCTCGCCCATCGCGGCAGTACCACTGTTCGCTTGTGCCGCCGCCCGCTCGGCCTCGACCGTACTCAGCAACTGGACGTTCTGATCATAGACGGCACGCCAAGCTTCCTGAGTGTTGATATACAGCCAGAAAAAAGTTGCCGCGAACAATGACAACCCGGCAACCAGCAAGGTAGTCGCATTCAATCCTCGCAATGCCGATACTTCTTTGCCGAATAGTCCCGCCTGTTTACCGGCGACCGGTGCGTTCTGCTCGGTGGTCGACTCCTTTAATAATCGCGTGACGCTGGATTCGATGTCCGCTCGCAGTGCGTCCTGATGATGATGCAGCATCTGCTCGAACCATGTGTGCAACTCACCCCAATCCGCGGGCTCCATCATGCGCTCGACATCGGCCAACGTCTGGTTGACGTCGGCGTCCGGAATAACCTCGGTTTCATTTTCAATATTAGCTGCGTCCGGAATGATCTCCGGCGGCGGGATCAGATTCAGAGATTTCAGCGTATCGGCAACCTGAACCGGTTTGATTTGCTTCGGCAACACACCGACTGCTCCGAGCGCCCGGGCCTGACCGACATACAATTCACCAGCCTGCGATGTGTACATCATGATCGGAATCGTCGCCGTCGCCGGATTATCCTTAATCGCACGCACAGCCTGAAAGCCATCCATTCCAGGCATCAGGTGGTCCATGAAAATAACATCGGGACGTGCCGCAGCCAGATAATCCAGCGCCTCTTCAGCCGAAGCGGCCGTTTCCACGCGAATCTGGTGCCGCTCCAGCACCTTTGCGAGTACTTGACGCGCAGTCTGCGAATCATCAACGATCAGGGCACATTTTGGCGCAGATTCGGTCATTGGCCGGCAAACCCGATACGAGCAACAGGCTGATTCTATAGCGGCGACGGGTCCGGGGGCCAGATATGTCGCCATACTCTGGTTGCAACGACGTTTTCTATGCGGATATGGCGCCCATGCGGACTTGTGGAGAGGCCGCCAAAAGGCGAAACTGTGTCTATACGGCACCGTTAAAGCGGCGCCAAATAAGAAAAATAAACTTTACCAAGCCGTCGAATGTCCTGACCTGCGGCATAGCGAGCCGGTAACGAGCCGTTACCGGCCCGGATCACCGCATAAAGGGTTTCGCCGCCGGAGCCGACCGGATTTTCATGACCTTCACCAAGCTGCCATCCAACCACCGCCTGACGGCCATCCTGCTGATGACCACACTGGCATCGGCAATTGCGGCAGTTCTGTACGTTCTACTTACGGACGAGCGGCCCATTGAGCTGACCGCCTTGTTGTTCGGTGTGACCGGTGCCGCGGCTGTCGCAACATTTCTGGCCTACCGGCAAACCGCCTCTTTTACCGCAGCCGCGGTACAGGCACATGAATTGGCTAACGGGGATACGATCGAACCATCTGCCGCGACCACAGCCACGATGGAACTCACTGACACGATCGAACAAATCCGGCAGCGATTAAACAATGCCGAAGCCGCTGATTTCCAGCTGGATGTGTTGCTCGATGCCCTGAACGACGCTGTCGTACTAACGGATCTCGACGGCAATATCATCCGCCTCAACGAATCAGCGTCGCACTTGCTAGGCTACCCGGACGACGCGCTGAATAAACAACCGATCCGAACCCTGATCGCTGCCGAACACCACGATGGATTTCGACTGAGTAACGAAAAGCGCCCGGTCGAAACAATTTTCATCAGCCGACAGGGGAACAGAATCCCTGTGTCGTACACCACTTCGAGGCTGGACTCCGAGCAGTTTTCTTTTGCCGGCTACATCGTTGCAGCACGCAATATTTCAGAGCGCAAGGTCACAGAACAACGAATCCGGTATCTGGCCCGCATTGACACGCTGACGAAACTTTCCAACCGCATGCAGTTTCAGCACCTGTTGCAGCGTGGTATCGCACGAGCGCAGCGCAGAAAACATCAAATCATAATGCTCTACCTGGATATCGATCGCTTCAAAGATATTAACGATACATTCGGCCATGCTGCAGGTGATGCTTGCCTGGAATCTATCGCGAACCGTCTGGCCAGGCTCATGCCGGAGAACGCAATCATCGGTCGTCTGGCCGGCGATGAATTTGCAGCAGCAATCGAATGGGACGGACCGGAAGAAAGCCTGATGGCCTTTGTTCAGTCCACCGCACGACACATGCTTACCGAACTGACCAGGCTGCTGAACATTCAGGGTCACGAGATTCATACGACATTGAGTATCGGCATCTCGTGTTACCCAAAAGATGCCGATAACGTCATCGACCTGATCCGCAGTGCCGATGCCGCACTGTATCGCGCAAAAAAAATGCCGGGCAATTCATTTGAATTTTTCGATGCGCAGATGAATGCCGAAGAAGTCGAACGACTCATGCTCAAGAGCAAGCTGCGTCGATCCTATGAGCTCGATGAGCTGCTTATTCACTACCAGCCGAAAATCGATACGAAGAGCGGGCAAGTGTCCGGCGCTGAAGCCCTCGTTCGCTGGGAAATGTCGGACAGGGGACTGGTTTTACCGTCGGAGTTTATACCGCTCGCCGAGGAAACAAATCTGATTATCGAAATCGGTGAATGGGTATTGAATCAGGTCTGTATCGATTTACGACGCTGGCAGAACGAACTTCACACTCCCGGTCGGATAGCGATAAACCTGTCCCTGAAGCAACTGGCTCAACCAAATTTCTCGCGGCGCATCAAAGCCATTTTTGAGCACCATCACATCGACCCTTCCTGCCTGGAACTGGAAATCACAGAAAGCACGTTGATGCATGATGCGGAACATGCGGTGACGTTATTAAAACAACTGGATGAACTGGGGCTGACACTGTCGATTGATGATTTCGGTACCGGTTATTCTTCTCTCAGCGCTCTGCAACAGTTCCCGATCAGCACACTGAAAATTGATCAGTCTTTCATTCACGATATGCGGGCCAACAAGGATACCGGCAAGATTATTGCAGCGATCATCGACATGGCACACAGCATGGATATGGATGTGGTTGCCGAGGGCGTCGAATCCGAACTGCAACTACGCCAACTCAGGGAACTTAATTGCGACCATGTTCAGGGACTGCTGTTCGGCGAACCGATGGATGCGGATAGCTACTTTGCGCTGCTCAGCACGAAACAGAAAGGCCTGCTCTCGTACAGAAATCTGTTCGGTTAATCTCAATTTTGCACGTGAGCCCCGATATTTTTCAGTTGATATTCAGTTGCTTATCAGCTTTTAACAGACTTTCTTTACTTGCCGGTGCACCAACCGTTGGAAAATCTATTTGTAGCTGAGGCATAATTGAAGCAGAAAAAATAAGTGTGGCGAGTCGCCTCAAGTCCGCGTCCCGGATCCTTGCGACAAATGCCCGATAACCGTCTCATTCGCGATCTCACTGCCCGGGGATAACACCGCATGCTCAGAGTCAGCCAACTATTGATTACCGGCCTCGCCATAATAATGGCACCCGGACTACAGGCAGACTGCGTTTACCCGGAGGATATCGTCATCCCGGATGGCGCCAACTCGACTTATGAAGAAATGAGCGACAGTCAGTTATTCGTCAAGGAGTATATGGCTGAGATGGAAGCCTTCCTCGACTGTCTCGAGCAGGAAAAACTCACCGAGGCCGACAACCTGACCAGCGATCTGACTAACAACCTGACTAATCAAGCGGATCAGCTACAGCACACAGAGCAGCGCCACGCAGCTATCGATGCAATGGAGTCTGTCGCTGCAAGTTTTAACGAACAGGTCCGCGCGTTTAAAAAGGCCAACCCCTGACGATGCCTCCTGGAACCCTTGCAATAACCTGCCGGGGAACAGCCTGCTAGGGGTTTTCCCTACTTAGACAACCTCCCGCCTGCAGGATAGAATTTTGCCCCCGCGTTTCGGGCCTCCCGGTCGACGCCATGATTTACCAGCACAGGAAAATGCAATGACACAAGCCGCCAGAGTCACCATTACCGGCGCCGCCGGCCAGATTGGTTATCAACTCGCCTTCCGGATCGCTTCCGGGCAGCTGCTGGGCGCCAACCAGCCGGTCATTTTGCAACTTCTGGAAATCCCACCGGCACTCGATGCACTGAAAGGTGTCGGCATGGAACTGGAAGACTGCGCGTTCCCGACTCTGCAAGGCGTCGTAGTAACCGATCAGCCCGATGTCGCATTCAAGGACACTGATTATGCGCTGCTCGTCGGCGCCAAGCCCCGTGGCCCAGGTATGGAACGCGCTGACCTGTTAAAAGGCAATGCAGCGATCTTCTCGGTCCAGGGTAAATCAATGAACGATCACGCCAGTCGTGACGTGAAGGTACTCGTCGTCGGCAATCCGGCCAACACGAATGCGTTGATTGCTCAGCAGAACGCACCGGACCTGAATCCGGCAAACTTCACGGCCATGACAAGGCTCGATCATAATCGAGCGCTGGCCCAACTGGCAGAAAAAACCGGCAACCACGTCAACCAGATCAAGCATATGACAATCTGGGGCAACCACTCCGCAACGCAATATCCGGATATCAGCCAGGTCAGGATCGGTGACCGTGATGCCCCGGACGTTGTCGATGAGCAATGGGTCGTCGATGACTTCATCCCAACCGTGCAGCAACGTGGTGCAGCAATCATCAAGGCGCGTGGCCTGTCGAGCGCAGCCTCGGCAGCCTCCTCCGCCATCGATCACATGCGCGACTGGGCACTCGGCACACCTGGCGACGATTGGGTTAGCATGGCGATCCCGGCCGACGGTAGTTACGGGATCGAACCGGGGATCATCTATTCTTATCCGTGTCGTTGCAGTCAGGGTAAATATGAGATTGTCCAGGGACTCGATATCAGTGACTTCAGTCGCGAACGCATGAGTGTGACCGAGGACGAATTACGCGAGGAGCGTGCCGCGATTGCCGACCTGTTGTAACGGGCTGTCGCTACTTTGGGGCGGTGAGAGTGGATTCCGGCGCTATGCGTTATAGTAACGCCTACAAAAACAACGAAATCCATCGAGTAACAACATGTTAACCACGATTCTACTTTCCCTTATCTGGCTGGCTGCGTTCATCACAGTTGGGCTTGTACTCGCTTATCAGCGGGTCGATCTGAGAACATCGACGATCGTCCTCGGATTCTCCCTGCTCGCTTACAGCCTGTTTGGCGTTGGCCACTGGCTGTGGATGCTGATTCTGTGGATCGGATTTGCCTGTCTCGTCACGGTCAACCTGCCGAACTTTCGCCGCGAGAGAATTTCGGCCCCATTGCTCAAGATCTATCGCTCAATACTGCCACCGATTTCCGATACTGAACGCGAAGCACTCGAAGCCGGGACGGTCTGGTGGGACGGTGAACTGTTCAGCGGGCAACCGAACTGGAGCAAGTTGACTGCGCTGCCGGCTGCGAAATTGACGGAAGAAGAACAGGCATTTCTCGATGGCCCGACCGAAGAGTTGTGCCGAATCGTTGACGATTGGCAAATTACGCACGAGCTGGCCGACATGCCACCTGAAACATGGGCTTTCATCAAGGAACATCGTTTCTTCGCAATGATTATTCCGAAGGAATATGGCGGACTGGAATTTTCACCCTTCGCCGTGGCTTCGGTGCTCACCAAGCTCGCCAGCCGCAGCGTCGTTGTCGCTTCGACGGTCGGCGTGCCGAACTCGCTCGGCCCGGCTGAATTGCTGCTCCACTATGGCACCAGGGAACAACAGGACCGGTACCTGCCGGGACTCGCCAGTGGTGAGGAAATTCCATGCTTTGCGCTGACCGGCCCGCGCGTTGGCTCCGACGCATCGACACTTCCTGATACCGGCATCATCTGCAAGGGAACGTTCAACGGCGAAGAAATCATCGGTATCCGGCTGAACTGGGACAAGCGGTATATCACGCTGGCGCCGATTGCGACCGTGCTCGGTCTTGCATTCAAGCTATACGACCCCGAGCACCTGGTCGGGGATCGGGACGAATACGGCATCACGGCCGCACTGATCCCGACCGATACCGAAGGTGTCGAGATCGGGCGCCGGCATTTCCCGCTCAACATCCCGTTTCAAAATGGCCCGACCCGCGGTAAAGATGTCTTCGTGCCTCTCGACAGTATCATCGGGGGCATGGAACAAGCCGGGCAGGGCTGGCGCATGCTCGTTGAGCAATTGGCCGCCGGACGTTCGATAGTTTTACCCGCCAATGCATCCGGTGGCGCACAAACTGCCGTCTACAGTTCCGGCGCCTATACGCGCATCCGCAAGCAGTTCAATATGTCGGTCAGCCGCTTCGAAGGCGTCGGCGAAGCACTCGCGCGCATGGCCGCACGCACATACATCATCAACTCCGCCGTTGCGGTTACGTGTACCGCGATTGGCCGTGGTGAAAAACCTGCCGTGGCATCCGCAATTCTGAAATATCACTGCACCGAACTAGGTCGAAAGATCGCCGATGATGCAATGGACGTGCAGGGTGGCAAGGGTGTCATGCTCGGCCCAAAGAATTATCTTGGCCGCGGCTATCAGGCCATTCCTATCGCGATCACGGTCGAGGGTGCAAACATCCTGACACGTAGCCTTATTATTTATGGTCAGGGCGCGATTCGCTGCCATCCGTTCGTCTTCAAGGAGATGGAAGCGGCGAGCAACGAAAACCATGCACAGGGCCTGATAGATTTCGATGCATCACTGTTCGGTCATATCGGTTATGCCTTCAGCAACATGGCGCGCTCTTTCGTGCTCGCGTTGACCCATGCAAAGTTCAGCATGACGCCGCAATCTGGGCCGGTCGCGCGCTACTACCAGCATATCAATCGTTACAGTGCTGCATTTGCACTGGCTTCCGATATCGCGATGCTGAACCTGGGCGGAGATCTGAAACGTCGCGAAAGCCTGTCAGCCCGCCTCGGCGATGTTTTCAGCTCGATGTACCTGGCCAGCATGGTGCTAAAACATTTTGAAGACCAGGGACGGCCGGATGACGATCTGCCGCTCGTCGAATGGGCCTGTCGCTGCCTGCTGTACCGGGCACAGGAGCAACTGCACGGCTTCCTGCGTAATTTCCCGAACCGATTCCTCGCCGCCGGTCTGCGCGTGCTGATATTTCCACGCGGACGCATGTACTCGGCGCCGTCTGATGAATTGTCCTTGAAAATTGTCGACCTCATTACCTACCCGACCGAAGCTCGCGAGCGCCTGTGTGCCGGCATTTATTCGACAACCGAACCCGGCAACCCAATCGGCCTGTTACAGGAGGCGTTGCAAGCCGCAGAAGCCGCGACACCACTCGAAAACAAGCTCCGTGACGCCCGGCGGGCTGGCGTAATCGGATCAGACGATCCGCTTGAGACGATCGAACAAGCGGAGAAAGAAGGCGTTCTGACGGCCGATGAAGCCGCGCAACTCAAGGCACTCGATGCGCAGATCATGGCACTGATTGATGTCGATGATTTCGCCGCCGAGGAGTTGTCTGCCGGCACCTCCTGACCCGGCGCGGTCATTGCGACCGATTCTCGTTAACCATGACACTCCGGGCGGGGTCGGTTAAGCTTTCGTGTCTGCACCCGAATGGAGCGTAAGATAATGATCACTCGTCACTCAGGTAGCCTGATGTTCACCCTGATACTGCTGTTGACCGGCTGCGGCGGCAGCGAACCGACTACCGGCAACAGTGCGCCAGGTAGCGACTCGGAATCGACTGCAATGCCGCGCTCAACCGCGACGCCGGGTGCGACCGTATTCATTATCAGTCCAACCAATGGCGCAACGCTCGGGTCACCGGTCGCGATCAAATTCGGCATCAGCGGGATGAGTGTCGCTCCCGCCGGATCATTCCCCGCTAACTCGGGCCACCACCATTTGCTGATCGATACCGAACTCGAGAACCCCGACCAGCCGATTCCGAGCGATGCGGCCCACCGTCATTTCGGCAAAGGACAAACCGAAACCAGGCTCGAACTCGAGCCGGGCCGGCACACACTGCAGCTCGTACTCGGCGACGGTAATCACATCCCGCACAATCCACCCGTGATGTCGGCTATCGTCACAATCACGGTAGAATAGACACCACACGAGAGTCTGGACCAACCGATGAGAGATCGTTGTGACCGGCACCGCTCGCCCGGCAGCAGTGGCCACTGACAGGCACAGCATTCTAAAATATTCGATATGACAACAATAATGACAGGCCTCAGCGGCATTTCGCTCTACCTGCCACCCTACCGGGTGGACTTGCAGCGCTGGTGCGAATGGACCGGTGTCGACTGGGACAAGATTCGCCAGGTCGTCGGTACCGGCTTTCGTCTGCTCGGCCCCCGCCAGAGCATTTACACAATGGCCGCCAACTCGGTGCTCCGCCTGATCCAGCAAAACGATATCGATCCGGGAAGGGTGCGCTACCTGGCGCTCGGCACAGAGTCGAGTACCGATAATTCAGCCGGTGCGATTATCGTCAAGGGCATGGTCGACGCGGCACTCAAGGGGCTGGGTCTGCCGCCACTATCGCGAAACTGTGAGGTACCGGAATTCAAGCATGCCTGCCTCGGCGGCATCTACGGCCTGAAGAACGCACTCCGTTTCCTCCACACAGATGGCAACGACTCACTCGCGATCGTCGTTTGTGCGGACAAAGCTCTGTACGAACGTGGCAGCAGCGGTGAACCGACACAGGGTGCGGGTGCCGCGGCAATGTTACTGAGTTGCAATCCGAGTCTGGCAACGATCGATCTGCGTAACTCCGGCACGGCGTCTGACTATCGCCGGCTCGATTTCCGCAAACCCCTGATCAACCGCAACGGCACCGGAGCAAGCCCCGAATTCGTCGACATTCCAATTTTCAACGGCAGGTATTCAACGAGCTGTTATGTTGACGAAATGCAACAGGCGATCGACGACATGTGCCGCAAGCGTGGCACCAGTTCCATCGATCACCTGCGTTCACTCGAGGCCGTCTTCATGCATCGTCCATACCAGCGCATGCCGGAAACCGGGCTTGGCATGGCCTGGTTATTCGCACTGGCCGCCGGTGACGATGCTGATGTTAAGCAGCTGGCAGATATCTGCGCAACCGCGGATGTATCACTCGAAGCGCTACAAACTGAAATCAACTCGGCGCCGGAATTCGTTGCTTTCGCGGTCCGCGAACGCATCAGCGAAGAAGTCTTTCCGCTGTGCCTGAAGGCCTTGAAGGCATTCAGGCACATGGACTCCTTCGCGCATGACGTCAGGCCCAAAATTACCCTCGGTACAACCAGGATGCTGGAACTCGGTAACCTGTATACGGCTGCATTACCCGCCTGGCTGGCTGCCGGCCTCGAAGAGGCACGGCAACAAAACATCGATCTCACCGCCAGGGAAATCCTGCTGATCGGCTACGGTAGTGGTGATGCGGCTGACGCGATACCCATGCGCATCGTACCGGGATGGCAAGACGCTGTGTCGAGATTCAATTTCGATGCCGCGCTGGAACCGAGCATCGACCTGTCACATGATCAGTACCTTGCATTGCACAATAGTGCAGCGCCAGGCGAACTCGACTATTCGCCGAAAGCTGAATTTATCATTGACCGGATCGGGTCGGAGTGCAACGCAGCTTTCCAGGATGCCGGCATCGAGTACTACCGATATATTCAGTAGCTAACGCGATCGTCGGACCACAGAATATCAACCAATTGCCAGACCCTCGACCGCAAACGATTTCTCCAACATCGCAATTCCGTCGTTAACGCAGTCGGCACGAACTGCCTCAATAACCGCGGGAGAATCGCTCAGCGCGAGGCCTAAATCACCACCGCCTGCCCCGGCTGTCTTATAAACAGCGCCGTGCCGTTCGACCAGTTGTCGAATCCGGATGTGCGGCTCGGTATTGATGCCAATCTGTGCATCGTCATCCAGCGTGCGTAACGCTTCATCGTAACCCGCCAAGGCGCTCAATACGTCGATGACCGACTGTTCGGACCAGGCGACACAGGCCTGTTCTGCCAGTACCTTCAGGCGCCGAAGATGACGCCGATACTGATCCGGATGGTCCGCTCTGAATGTCTCGAAGCGGACCAATAACTCCGGTGTCGATGCGCTGACCCCGCTCCAGATCGGCAAGGCCGACAGGCCGCTCGGCCAGCCACGACCGTCGGCACTGACAGTTTCCGGTTCCGTGCCGCGTCGCACCGCGACGACACCACCATGTACGGCGGTCGCGATATCGGCGCCACTGCCAAGGCCACCCTGAAAGCGACGATGCGCCGTGTGACAAACGGCCAGCAACTCTTCAGGCGACATCACCAGATTCAGCTCCGTCACGAGAGCACCGACCAGCGCGACGAGCACCGCCGCGCTCGAACCGACACCGAGCTTGGTCCAGCGGCCGCCGAGATGAGTGAAAAAATCATCCGTATTCATGCTGACACGGAACGATGGGCCGTCATCGAACAGCGTCGAATGTTCGCTGCAGGACGAGATCACAGCCTCCAGAATCGCACCGTTGGCCCCCGGCTGCTCCCCGATCCAGTGGAGGCCATTGCTGCCGTCGATGACAAAATAATAGGCTTGACCGCTCAAGGCATCGAAAAAGACGCTCTCTGCGCCCGCAGTGGCGAGGACCCGGGCCCGGGCACGAACATCGATAGCCGCCGCGATCGCCGGCGCACCATCGAGTACGGCATATTCGCCGACGAGGACGAGTTTTCCGGGCGCCGATGCGTCAGTCATTGCACGACATGCCTGCGATGATCATGCGGAAACGACACGGGCGCCCGCTCCCAGTTCACCTGCAATAATGCGCACCACACCGGGTATTTCATGCAGTGCGGCCGTGACTGTGGCCAATGCATCTGGCAAGCAAACCGCCTTGACCTGGGGCCCGGCATCGATGGTAAAAAATACCGGCACCCCGTCCGCGCGCAGCGACGTGATCTTTTGCATACAGGCGAGTGTGACCGGCAGCCAATACAGTAAGGCGGGTCGCGTCGTCATCATGACCGAGTGCATCTTGAGGCAGTTATGCTCCGACAGCTCGGCCAGCGCTAAGAAATCGCGCTCGGCAACGTAACGTATGCCCGCATCGAGGTCTTCGGCGTGGCCACTAATCCACGGCGCATAGAATGGCGATGTCAGCCGACTCTGCTCCATGCCGTCACGCGATGTAATGTCTTTCTTCGCTTCAGTTGTCACGGCCACGACGACTGACAGTGGCCAGTCGGCCGGTGTCGCCAACTGGCGGCACCGGGTGCCCTGCTCGTCGATATTGAGTAAAGCAATGCCGCCGAACAACGAGCGCGGGGCCGACCCGGAGCCGATGCGCGCGATATCCATTAGTCTGTGTTCATGCGGGTCAATACCCAGCGCAGCGGCAGCCGCGGTGACCAGGGCCGCATAACCGGATGCGGATGACGCCAGCCCGGCGCCGGTCGGAAAATCGTTACTCGATGTAACCGTCGCATACTCGTCGCAACCGGCGAGTGCTCGAAATGCATCCATACATGCCGTCAGGCGCCCCTGTTCGAGGGGCTGCTCGCTACCGTTCAGTATGAGTACGTCCTGCCTCAACGCCGCATCGAATTCGACTGTCGTTTCCGTACCGAGTGCGCCAAGCGTCACCGACAATGAACCGACAGCAGGCAGATTCAGGGCAGCATCTTTCTTGCCCCAATACTTGATCAGGGCGACGTTTGGATGGGCGATGGCTGATGCGCGCATGGACTTCTACTCTGGCTGGCCAACACGTCAGCGTCAGGCCAATATTAAATTCCGGGGACAGTTTACTTATTTAATTGCCGGGAGTTCCGGAATTTTCCAAACAAGTGAGTAAATAAGTAAACTGTCCCCGGAATTCCAATATTGGGGCAAACTGAATGGCGGATTATATCCGGCAAATACAGGATTCCCACGGTCCAGATTGATTGGCCTTCAGCTCCAGACAATCTATGCTATCCGGATGAGCTTCAATCAACGACACCCTGAGTATCTTGAGCGCATCGAACGCATACTCAATGCTGCCCTGCCGGCCGCAACGTTACCGCCGCACAGGCTGCACGAGGCGATGCGCTATTCCATACTCGGTGGTGGTAAACGTATTCGCCCGCTGCTGGTATACGCAACCGGCGAGGCGCTCGGCATCGAAACCGATTTCCTCGACGCACCCGCAGTCGCTATCGAGATGATGCACGCCTTCTCGCTCATCCACGACGACCTGCCGGCAATGGACGATGACGACTTGCGGCGCGGCAAGCCGACGACCCATCGCGCGTTCGACGAAGCTACTGCGATACTGGCGGCCGATGCACTGCAACCGCTGGCGTTTCAGGTTCTGATCGAGTCACCGGCACTGCAGGCACACCCGGCCGAACAGGTACGACTGGTCGGATTACTCGCCGAGGCTTGCGGATCCAACGGCATGACCGGCGGTCAGGCCATCGACATGGAAGCCGAGGGTCACCAGCTGGATTCGGCAACACTCGAGCATATGTACCGGCTCAAGACCGGCCGCCTGCTCCGCGCCA
This sequence comes from uncultured Chromatiaceae bacterium, assembly GCA_964629475.1. GTDB lineage: Bacteria > Pseudomonadota > Gammaproteobacteria > Steroidobacterales > SMWD01. The sequence continues at coordinate 29,799 of CAZVQW010000022.1, forward strand.
GCGTCCTGTCGGCCGCATATTGCCCGCCTGGCGCAGACACTAAAACGTTACACAGCCTGGAACGCTTTATCGACGCAGTCGGCCTTGCCTTCCAGATCCACGACGATATCCTCGATATAGAAGGCACAACGGAACAGATTGGCAAACAGCAGGGCGCAGATATCAACCGCGACAAGGCAACCTACCCGGCCCTGTTCGGACTCGACACCGCCAAGGCGCGCAAGACTGAATTACGCACGGCATCGCTGGCCGCGCTGGATGAGCTGCCCGTAGCAACCGACGGCCTGCGTTGGCTGGTCGATATGATCGTCATGCGAAACGCCTGAATCGCTGGCACCAGTGTTAAGGTAGCTCGATGTATACCAGTTTCTTCGGACTGAACGAAAAACCGTTCTCGATTACGCCTGATCCGCGTTACCTGTTCATGAGCGAACAGCACACAGAGGCGCTCGCACACCTGGTTTACGGCATTCGCGAAAGCGGCGGGTTTATCCAGCTGACCGGTGAGGTCGGTACGGGTAAAACGACGCTGGTGCGCAGCCTGTTGCAGCAGGTACCGGACAATGCCGATGTCGCCGTCATCCTGAATCCACAAATTTCGCGCAACGAATTTCTGAGCGCAATCTGCGAAGAACTCGACGTTTCGTTGCCGCAGTCGACGAACAACATCAAGACACTCACAAATGTCCTGAATGAATACCTGCTCGATAATCACAGCCAGGGGAAACGGACAATCGTGATTGTCGATGAAGCGCAGAACCTGCGCATCGACGTACTCGAACAGGTCCGTCTGCTGACAAATCTCGAAACAACCAAACAAAAACTGCTGCAGATCATCCTGATAGGCCAACCGGAACTACGGGAAGTTTTGTCACGTAATGACATGCGGCAGCTGGCACAGCGCATCACCGGGCGCTATCACCTCGAACCGTTATCGCGTGACGAAACGGCGGCATACATCGACCATCGACTCAAGGTTGCCGGTGCGACCGGAACTGTTTTCTCCAGCGGCGCGAAACAGGAACTTTATCGGCTCTCGCTGGGCGTGCCGCGCATGATCAATGTCATTGCGGACCGCGCCATGCTTGGTGCTTTTACCCAGGAGACCAGGGAAATCACGCCGCCGCTGTTGCGCCAGGCCGCAGCCGAAGTCTTCGGCAAGGATTCGCATTTCATCGCCCCGTGGCGACGATGGCGAGCGATCGGCATCGCAGCACTGCTCGTGCTAACCATAGCGGGGGCGCTACTCTGGACGAACTGGCCCTGGGTCACGGCACAAACGGAAGTTCGTTCGGTTCCGGTTCCGGCACCCGAACATCCGGAGCCGGCGACACCACAAATCGAGCCGGCTGCCGGGGATACCGCCGTCGCACCGCCATCCGTTGCACCGATCGATTCACCCCAACCTGCTGCCGTACTGGCCGACGTACTGGCCGCAAACGGTGCCGAAACAGACACGGACAGCGCATTTGCGACACTATTTGGACTCTGGAGTATCGACTACACGCGCGGACAAGCAAGCGCCTGTCAACAGGCGCTAGATAACGGCCTTTATTGTCTGTTTCAACGCGGCTCGCTGTCACAAGTCAAAAATATGAATCATCCGGTTATTCTGACGCTGCGTGATCAAGACAGTCTGCAACATCAGGTCGTCCTGTCCGGATTGAAAGACGGCATTGCATCGATCGCTGTGGCCGACGGCGTGTATGACGTCGGTGCCGAGGAACTCGGCGACTACTGGTTCGGTGAATACCTGCTGCTGTGGCAACCACAGATCGACAAGCCCAAGCAGTTCGTACCGGGCATGCGCGATACTGACGTACGCTGGCTCAGGCAAAGCCTCGCGGAAATCCAGGGTGAACCGGTACCACCGATGGATTCCGACTTGTACGATCAGGATCTCGAGTCCCGGGTCAGGGATTATCAGCGCCAGCGACGCCTGACAATCGATGGCCTGGTCGGTTACCAGACCCAGATAGCCATCAATTCAGACCTGAGCACGTTACAGGGCCCGCGCCTGATCGTGGTGAACTGAGCCGCGATGTCTTTCATACTGGATGCACTGCGCAAGAGCGACAACGAGCGTCGCCAACAGGTGGCGCCGACCCTGGCCACTGCACCGCGAGCCGCGCCGGCGAAAAAAAGATCGATCTGGTTACCCATCCTCGTTATCGTGCTGACGATCAACGCGATCCTCTTCAGTTACGTCTTTCTGACTCGCGACAAACCGGCACCAGCAGCGGCCGTCACCGAACCACCGTCTGAACCTGCAGTTCGCTCATTGCGCAAGGAGTCTCTGCTGGATACTGAACCAGCAGCAGAATCAGCGGCGGCAATTGTGACAACGCATTCAACCCCGCCTTCACCGGCAACGACGCAATCGGACGTGCCGGCGGCAAAGCCCGTCATCGCCACCGAACCTGCGCCGACACCCTCCAAAGTCATCCAGGAAGACCTGCCGAACCTCGGCCAGATGCGCGCGGCCGGTCTCGTCTCGGCCATCAACCTGCACCTCGACATGCATGTCTATTCAAACGACGCCGAGAAGCGCTTCGTCTTCGTCAACATGGTGAAATATCGTGAGGGTGAGCAGCTGGCCGAAGGCCCGACCATCGAGGAAATCACGCCGAACGGCGTGATCATGAATCAGCAGGGTAACCGGTTCCGGCTTGACCGGGACTAGCCGTATCAGGCCGGCATCAGCCTTTGCAGGCATGAAATCACGCCACTTTCTCTACTCCCGAATCCCGATGCCCCGGTTAATCAGGATTGTGCAAGCGCTGAACAACACGATGATAAACACGATCGTAATGCCGTATGCCGTCCGGATGTCGATATCGGAAACGCCGAGCATGCCGTAGCGAAACGCGTTGACCATATACAGGATCGGGTTAAACAGCGAAATCTTCTGCGCAAACTCGGGCAATAGCGAAATCGAATAAAAAATCCCGCCCAGGTATGTCAGCGGCGCCAGCACGAATGACGGGATAATCGAGATGTCGTCGAACTTGCGCGCGAATATCGCATTGATCAGGCCGGCCAGTGCAAACACGACAGCCGTCAGCAAGACCATGCTGATCGTAATGTAGATGTTGACGATCTTCAGTTCCGTAAAAAACAGCGCAATCATCGTCACGATCGAGCCGACGAGCAGTCCGCGTAGCACGCCGCCGGCCACATGCCCGAGAACAATTGCATACGTCGGCATCGGCGCGACGAGCATTTCCTCGAGATGCTTCTGGAATTTGGCGCCGAAAAATGCCGACACGACATTGCCATATGAATTCTGAATCACCGACATCATGATCAGACCGGGTGCGATGTACTGCATGTAATCGAAGCCGTCCATCTGGCCAATACGCCTGCCGATCAGGTTGCCGAAGATAATAAAGTACAGCGACATCGTGATGATCGGTGGCACGATGGTTTGCACCCAGATGCGGATGACCCGACTCATCTCTTTGCGCACCACAGTCTGCAACGACACGAGTTGTTGCGTCAGTGTCATGCTTCGGCTCCCGGCCGGGCTGTCACTTCCGCTGCAGCGCCCCGGTCACTGCGCTCAGTCAGGTTGAAAAACAACTCCTCGAGACGATTGGTTTTATTGCGCATGCTGATAATGCGTATGCCGGCTGCGCTGAGCGCAGCGAAAACAGCGTTCAGATCGTGATCTCGCTGCACGACGATTTCAAGCTCGAAGTCTTTTAGCTTGTGAACCACACAACCATCGAGGGTCGGAATTTTATCGACCCGTTCGCGCGTGTTGACAATAAATTTCTGTTGCTTGAGCGTGCGCAGAAACTCGTCCATCGGATGATGCTGGATAACCTCACCGTCGTCGATGATCGCGACATGACGGCACAGGTTCTCGGCTTCCTCGAGATAATGTGTTGTCAGGATGATCGTGGTGCCCGCCTCGTTGAGCTCACTCAGGAAACTCCACATCGTTCGCCGGATCTCGATATCCACACCGGCGGTTGGCTCATCGAGGATCAACAGCTGAGGTGAATGCACCAGCGCCCGTGCGATCATCAGGCGTCGTTTCATGCCACCGGACAGGTTGCGGGCAATTTCAGAGCGACGATCCCACAGGTCCAATTGCTCGAGGACCTGTTGCGCACGCGGTCGGGCCTTGCGAACTGACATGCCGTAAAACCCAGCCTGGTTGATGATGATATTTTGCAACCGGTCGAACTGATTCAGGTTTATTTCCTGGGGCACGACGCCGATACAGGCTTTCGCGGCATTCAGATCCGTATCGATATCGTGCCCAAAAACCCGCACGCTACCGGCAGTTTTCGTCACAAGCGATGTGATAATCCCTATCGCCGTCGTTTTACCGGCGCCGTTCGGCCCGAGCAGCGCGAAAAAATCGCCCTCGGCGACATCGAGATCGATGCCCTTGAGCGCCCGAACCCCGTTACCGTAGACCTTGGCCAGGTTTCTGATTGATAGTGCAGCCATCGCCACGCATTGTGCAACGGGCTATCGGGCAAGCCAACCATTGCGAATTCTTATTGTTTCACCGAACACTCTTCGGCGAGCACGAGCGGGATGATTGTCAGGCGAGCCAATGCCTGGAGGTCTTCATTTCCACTGCGTGCGCCACGAATCAGATCAATCCAGAATGACTGGTAATCAAAGAAACGCGCACGCAACTGATCAACGGCGAAATCGGCCGACGAGTGTATCCGGGTGAAATCCAGCTCGGCCAATGACGTCCGCCCCGGTTCCGCAGACGGTGCACAAAGCGCGCATCCAGGCCAGCCTTGCTGTTCTATCTGCCATAAATAGGTCAGCAGTCCGGTCACGTATAAACGTGCCGAATCACGCCAGGCCGGTTGCGACGGCAAGCGGGTAACGCGGGTCTCGGCAACCTGATACAGGGACGGCGGCGGCAAGCGCGAAAAACAAGCCAACAGCCCCGGGGTAGCGGCGATGAATTCAAGTTCCTCGGGCGATAACCGCCGCAGCTGATCAATAATCGCAGCGTCGAGGCCGAAGGTCGGCACCACCTGGCCGGCACGCGGCGCAATTATCAAGCCGAGAAACCCGCGATTCAGATCGGTTAAATCATCATAGATGCGCATATCTGAAAGATCGGGACACATATACCTTCTCCTGGTGAATATGGGAATGATGTACTATATATAGTTATTACGGACCATAAAATGCATTTATTGTCCGGTTTTGGGGGTATCAGGGTGTTTTCAGCCGAATAAGGGAGTTTTGCAATGCGTATTACCGACAACCGCTATCGCGGGGAGCTCGACAAATTTGACCTGGCCATGCGCCTGATTCGCCACGAAGCACGCACCGGGACCATTCGGCGCTTCACCGGGTTCACCGAGGACCGGATCCGTAAGCTTTATGGGGCCTATTTTAAGGCCGTCACCGGCGAACAGGTTCGCCGACGCCGCGGGAAATCGCCGCGCCAGATCGCGCGCTTCGTCAACAGCATCCGCCGGCAGACGGATGCCACCTTGCTGGCTTGCCTGTGTCGATTGTGCAATGCATTCAGGCTCACTGACGGCCAACGCGCCAGCCGTATCGACTCCCTTGACGATCTGTCTCTCGGCATGCGCTTGTGCGACGCTTTCGAAACTTATCAACAACTGTGCCCGCACCCGCAATTCTCGTTCGAGTGGACCTGGAATCTCTACCATGCCCTCGTCGAAACACGCGAACTGTATTTCTGCTGGTGTGACACTTGCCACGGACCCTATATTCAGGATACCTATGCGCTCGACTACCGGCGCTGCCCGCTGTGCGAGCAGAAGGCGCAGATCGGTAAAGCCATCCACCCGGCAGAAATAACGTCAGAGTCGCCATTCTGACGCTATTTTTGTTGTGCTGCCCCGGCATCTTCGGCATTGTCGTGACATGTCCAACACCGTCTTATCCGGCAACTATATCGACCGCCATGGCACGCTACGTAGCGATCCGGCGGCACTCGAGAGGGCTTATACCGATTCAACAACGCGGTTCGTGGTCATCTACCGCGGACGCTGCCTCATCCACACATCGCGCGTCGCGTTACTCACGCCGGCTCAAGTATCCGCCCATACACAAGATCCGGAATGCAGCACGTTCCTGGGCAGGCTCGATGACCGCTACGTTTTCGCGCTAGCGATAGATACTCACGAAGAGCCGGACTTTGGTGTCGATAAAAAATTCATTGGCCTGCGTAAAATCAGTGCGCTACTCGATGCCGCAAATGCGGGACTGGCCGCATTCGCCAGGGCAATGGTCGCATGGCAAAACAATCATCGACACTGCGGTGTCTGCGGAACACGCAATCGCATGGGCGAAGGTGGGTTCGTCATGTCTTGCATGGACCCCAAGTGCGGTCACAAGAGTTTTCCGCGACTCGACCCGGCAGTCATTGTTCTCGTCCACAAGAATGATCGGGCACTTCTGGGTCGCCAGACGGACTGGCCGGAGCGGCGATTCTCGACGATTGCCGGCTTCATAGAGCCCGGTGAAAGCCTGGAAGATGCAATCCGTCGTGAGGTGGCGGAAGAAACCAATATCAAGGTTGGCGACACAAGCTATATCGCATCACAGCCATGGCCATTTCCGGCAGCGCTGATGATCGGGTTTCACGCCAGGGGCCTGTCGGAGGATATCAGGCTCAACGACGGTGAACTGGCTGAAGCACGCTGGGTATCACGCGAGGATATTTCATCCGGCAATGTGCTTTGCCCGACAAGATTCTCGGTCGCCTATCACCTGGTGGAAACCTGGTTTGATCAATACGATGGTCCGACACTAAAGGAACTCAACCTGCCCGAACCACCGTTTCGCACGCCGCGGCCCGTCGACAGAAACGAATAACCACACAAACATGACGACGCAAATAGAAATGATCGATAGCCCCTACAGCGTCGGCGAGGAGATTGCCCATGCCGTAATTCATGGTCTGGGCGTACTCCTGAGCATTGGCGGCCTGGTGTTGATGGTGACATTCTCGGCGCTGTACGGCGATGCCTGGCACATCGTCAGCACCAGCATCTTCGGTACGACGCTGATTCTTCTCTATACCGCCTCCACCCTATATCACGCCATTCCCAACCCGGAGGCAAAGGAAGTGTTGCGGCGGCTGGATCATGCCGCCATCTATCTTCTCATTGCCGGCACTTACACGCCCTTCACACTGGTCAGTCTGCCCGGCAACTGGGGATGGCCACTATTCGGCCTGGTCTGGAGTATTGCCATTGTCGGCATGGCGCTGGAACTGGCCGGTAATAGCCGCTTCAAACGGCTTTCATTAAGCCTTTATCTCAGCCTGGGCTGGGTGATTGTGATCGCCGCCAACCCTATGTTGAAATCGGTGGAGACAGGTGGCCTGCTGCTGCTTCTGGCCGGCGGGCTCAGTTACTCCTTCGGCGTGATCTTCTATGTCTGGAAGACGCTGCCTTATCATCATGCACTCTGGCATCTGTTCGTACTTGCGGGCAGCGCGCTGCATTTTTTCGCCGTATTTTTCTATGTAATTCCAAAACACCCGTGATTCAAGGTCGAATCATGACTGGTAGCGTATTAGTCGACACTTGATCTGAACAACAGTGTCAGATTTGATCATGTCTGAGCGGCTGGAAACCTTCTGATAGCCTCCATTTTAGGTGCTTTGTTGCATCGACCGATTGAGTCCGCAAACCGAAGACGACATTCAAACTATGCTCAGTAATTGTCTACTGTTTTTGGCCTTCAAGAAAACAAAGGAAACTATAAGTAGTTGACTGAATGGAACTTTAGGCATAAAAACAGCGATATGAACTTAAAACAAAAGCCGAGAACAAAACCGGTCTATTGTTCCAGTAGAACAACGGATTCCTCTGAATCAAGCTGTTATATTCCTTCGAGGCTAACTGGTCGCATTAATGGTACAATTCACTCCGAAGTTTGAGGTCACAGTAATGTCCACAGCCAAAGATGAACTTGCGAAACTGGTAAAAAGCCAACCTGCTGACAGTTCTCCGGAGGAGATCGTCCGAGAACTTGCCTTTCATGTAATGGTGCAGCGAGGAATGGCCGACGCAGCAGCGGGCCGAACAATCTCAAATGAAGAGATGCAGCGGCGTATCCGCTCATGGCAAAGCTGAATTGGACGAGCGAGGCTGAACGCTGGCTCAAAGACATATTTGATTATATTGCAGCAGATAATCCATCTGCTGCGGCAGATGTTGTTAATAGCATTTATGAAAAAGCTCAACTTCTAAAATCTTTTCCTGCCATAGGGTACCGTTACGAAGGCCCGGAAGAAGAAATTCGCATTCTCTTGTACGGGCACTACCGCATTACTTACCAAGTTCGCCTCGATGGCAACATTGACGTTCTAGGTGTATTTCATGGTGCACTCGAAATAGATCGGTACCTTGTTTAGGTCGGAATATAACCAGTGTGAGCAGTTCGCGCAGCAAGCTGCGCCGGATGGCCAAACCGCTACGCGCTTTGTCCGCCGCTGTCACAGGCTATATGGACCTCCCCAATTTTGTAAAGCACGATTTGTTTAAGGCATGACAGCATCCCCGGTGAAGTAACCCTGCACAGTGATGTAGGAGAAAGACTGAAAATCTATATTCGGCTTCTACTGTGGACACTATCCACGAGCCCTGATGACAAACGCGCGCCCGGCCCTCATTCGTTAGTCGGCTTTGTAAAAGCCCTCTGTGACACCAGGTTCACCGGGCGGCGGTCATTCCGCTTACATCAAAACATCAGTTCTCAGGCAGGTTGATAATCCTGTTCATGTGCCAGCACCGACCAGGCGATCCGGGCATGCTTGTTGGCCAGAGCGACGGCCACCTGGTTAAAGGATTTGGTTTTTCTCAGTTCCTCGGCCCAGCGACTCTTACGGTCAGTGCGTCTCGCCGTGTGATTCAGTGCACTGCGCGCGCCATGAACCAGTAAGGTACGCAGATAGACATCACCGCGTTTGGAGATTCTGGCCAGTTTGGTGACACCACCGGTCGAGTACTGCCGCGGCGTCAATCCCAGCCAGGCAGCAAACTGCCGGCCGTTCTTAAAATCATGGCCATTACCGACCGTGGCGACAATGGCCGAGGCAGTCACCGGGCCAATACCACTGATCTGAGTCAGGCGCCCGGCGCGTTCATCTTCACGGATAAACTGATTGATCTGCCTATCAAAGGCCAGTACCTGCTGGTGGATTGTTTTGAGCTGTGCGTACAGTTCATCGAGTGTTGTCCAGGCAAGGTCGGGGACTCGATCTGCATGCTCGATGCGCAGGTGATGCCATTGGTCTTTGAGGGTGTTGGTGCCCCGGGGCACGACAATGCCAAACTCGGCCAGTAAGCCACGCATCTGGTTGATGATGCGGGTGTGGCTGGCCACGCAGGCGGTTCGCAATCGGTGCACCATTAATACGGCCTGCTGCTGTTCATTCTTGACCGGGACAAAGCGCATCTGCGGTCGGCCCGCTGCTTCACAGATGGCCACCGCATCATTCATGTCATTTTTACCTGCCCGGCCCTGATGTCGATACGGTGCGACAAAGCGCGGGTCGATGATCCGTGCCTCGTGGCCGAGGCGAATCAACTCCCGTGCCCAATGGTGCGCGCCAGAGCCAGCCTCCATGGCGATCAAAGCGGTAGGGCGATTGGTGAAAAACTCAAGTAACTGCTTGCGCTTGAGGGTTTTTCGCAGTTGAATTTTGCCATTCTCATCAACGCCACAGATGGCAAACGAATTCTTGGCTAAATCAATGCCGAAGCGGATAATATTGTTCATGGATCTCCTCACTTTTTGTTTGGATGAAGTTGACATCTCCATTCTGGCACTTAGATGCCGTCAGAGTGGGGAGGTCCATGTCATTCGTTATGCGTCCTGCTAACCTTCAGTGATGAGTTTCAAAATCATAGGCCCAATTCGCCAGGAAACAACGTTTGCAACAGGAAGCGGAATACGCGAAATTGCGCGCCTTCGGGAGGTTTATGGTAAAGGCCGGTGGCGGAAGCGTAAGGGAATTGCTGAGATTGAGTTCGAGAATGGAACGACACGCACCGCAGAGGTACACTGGTACGAGGCCACAGGCATCGGCCGAAAGGAATACAAAATCAAGTGTTTTGTGGACTAGGCTATGAAGAAATCAAAATTCGTAATCTGTATCGATAACTCTGAATATCCAGCATCGCTGGAAATACGGAAGATATACGAAGCTATATTAGATGCAGAAGCTGCTCAGATCGGACAGATTCGAGTAATAGATGAGTCTGGTGAAGATTACCTTTATCCGGAAGCATGCTTTATCGATGCCAATCTCCCAAAAGAAATTCTGGCCGCAGTAGTCAAGGCCGCATAACCAGCATGAGCAAGCGACCGTGAACCTGCGGTCCATTTTTCTTGGGCGCCGTTCAGCAGCGCCTGTCATGGGCGTTATAGGGCTAAGTCCATGGCAGGCTTTATGTAAAGTAACTGTCTGTTAAGCCCTTTCCTTTGGCGGTTGTTGGATCCGACACAAATTAGCTTGTATATGATGAAAGCAGCATATATCATACACTAACTGATTTGTGTCGGATCCATGATACAGAAATGATCCCCTACATCCCGCTCCCATTTCCGCCAAAGCAATTGCCGCTTGAAACATTGGTTGCTCTCGTTGGTCGAGCAAATGCTAGCTTGTCACGCTATGACGGCCTGCTGGAGAGCCTTGTAAATCCAGAAGTATTATTGTCACCATTGTTGATGAAAGAAGCTGAGTTTTCTTCTCGGATAGAGGGAACAATCGCCACGGCCAACGAAGTCTATAAACAGCAGGCTGGTGAAGAGTTCGAACCAGAAAAAATTGCTGATATACATGAAATACTAAATTATCGTAGTACTCTACGAATTGCCGGTCAATCCATTAAAGAGCAGCAGATTTCTCGGCATCTGATTCGGCAAATGCATGACAACCTTATGCAGGGTGTTCGGGGTGAGAATAAAAACCCTGGAAAGTTCAGAGAAAGTCAAAACTGGATCGGGCCACGTGGGTGCACTATTGATCAGGCCTCTTATGTGCCTCCGCCCCCTACAGCACTAAATGATTTATTAGATAACTTCGTAGAGTTTGTCAATATTCATGATGATAGTCTGGATCCAATAATTCAAACTGCGCTGTTACATGCGCAGTTTGAACTAATTCATCCTTTCGATGACGGTAATGGAAGAATCGGGCGGTTGCTGATTCCATTAATGCTCATGAAGCGAGGTTGCCTGGTAAGCCCATCGCTATATATTAGTCACTATTTAGAAGTAAACCGTGAAAGCTATTATGAGCATCTAAGCAGAATCTCGCAGAATGAAGATTGGCTTGGGTGGGTCCAGTTCTTTTTGTGCGCTCTAGTAGATCAAGCAGAAAGCAATTTGAAACTTGTAAGGCTGATTAATGATTTATATGAAAATAAGAAGCGAGAGATAACAGATTTACTTCGGACAGACCAGGGTATCTACATACTCGATATGCTTTTTGATACACCAATTTTTCGCGCAAACGAGCTTCATAAGCGTCTCGGCATTCAGCGGCAACGTGCAGCTGCGTATATTCGCTCTCTAAAAATTGCTGGCATTGTTACAGAGTTACGTCCCGCTAGTGGCAGAAGGCCAGCGCTACTTTCATTTGAAGATCTTTGGGAAATTGCTGACCAACAGTGAAGAAGCAATTAGGAGCATTTTTTGCCCTATAACCAGCACGAGAAGTGCGCACTTGCTGCGCAAGTGCCGGACCGGCGTACCGCCGGCCGCTTTCGTGGGCGTTGAGGCTGTAGAAAAAGTCCTGAAGATCAGGTGGAACGGTTAAAATACAGTT
>CAZVQW010000023.1:0-41529 GCA_964629475.1 uncultured Chromatiaceae bacterium
GTGACGATTTTGCTGGGGGCCGTATCGGCCAGTCAGGCTGCGGCGCTGGCGGCGGAGATTACCGGCGTCAAGAAGCGTGAGGCGTATCGGGTTGCGACTGCGCTTAAGGAGCGTGATTAGTTCCTTTCAGGGCGTGACCTGAAGCCACTCCAACGTATCGTTGGCAATCAGGTGAATCTTGGTTTGTACTGGGGCTGTACACCGAAACTTGTCCCCGCTATCGTGGCACCTGGAGTCGGCCGGGCAATCGCCTGGCGCTGCGGTGCGAACCGCGCGTCGGGAGGAAAGTCCGGGCTCCGGCGGACAGGGTGCCAGGTAACGCCTGGGGGACGCGAGTCCACGGAAAGTGCCACAGAAAATATACCGCCACGGACCGGCAACGGTTTGCGGTAAGGGTGAAATGGTGCGGTAAGAGCGCACCGCGCGGGTGGCAACATACCGCGGCACGGTAAACCCCACCCGGAGCAAGACCAAATAGGGGAGTGTTCGCCGGCTGCAAGGCTGGTGGAACCGGTGTCCGCACGGACTCCCGGGTAGGTCGCTAGAGGGCGCCGGTGACGGCGTTCGCAGATGAATGATTGTCCTTGACAGAACCCGGCTTACAGGCCGACTCCTTGATAATCAGTGGTTTGCGTGCCGCGGCGCGCAACAGGCCTGAGTTGACCGTATAAACGCCCCGTTCAGGGGCGTTTTTTTCTGTTCTTACAGACTGCCGAAGGAAAGTGTCCTAAGCCTCTGATTTATAGTGTTAGGCTGGGGATTAAAATCCTGATTATTGCTCGAAATAGCCGCTAAGTTGCTGTCCTGAAAGAATTAATAGCAACTTTTGTTGACAGTCGGTCGGGCCGATATCTATAGTGTCGCTAAGTGGAAAAAAGTGGGAGGAAATGGGTAAATTGCCCCCATTTCAATGCTTCGCGGACCAACAAAAATCACCCTTGATGCCAAGGGGCGGCTATCCATACCGACAAAATACCGGGAGCGGATTGAAGCCCGTTGTGGTGGGCATTTGATATGTACGGTCGACCAGCGCAGCTGCCTGCTGATTTATCCACTGCCGGATTGGGAGGAGACGGAGCGCAAACTGATGCGTCTGCCAAGTCTGAATGAGACTGCACAGAAGTTGCGTGGCCTGTTGATGGGTTATGCGACCGACCTCGAGCTCGATGGTCACAGTCGGGTACTGATTCCGAAAGAGCATCGTGAGTTTGCTGGTCTGGATCGTCAGGCCATGATGTTTGGGCAAGGTAATAAATTTGAACTGTGGGATGAGGGTCGCTGGAACGAGCAGCTGAGTCGCTGGATGGATTCCGGACCCGGAAGCGGGGCGGATCTGACTGCCGAACTGGAAACGTTGTCGTACTAGTTGCCGTTCCCCGCTATTCATTAATAAGTGCATGAGCAGGTGTTCCCCGGATGGCCAGGGGGTTGGGGTGAATTCACATGTGCCGGTGTTGCTCGAAGACACGGTTGACCGGTTGCAGATTGTTGCTGATGGCATCTACGTCGACGGGACTTTCGGACGCGGCGGGCATGCTCGCGAAATTCTGCGGCGGCTCGGGCCGGGAGGGCTTCTGTTCGCCCTGGATCGTGACCCGGAAGCCGTCAACGCGGGCCGAATATTGGCCGACAGCGATCCACGGTTGGTTATAGAGCAGCACAACTTTGGGCAGTTGCGTGATTTTTTGGAAGGACATGACGTGTTTGGCAGGGTTAACGGCGTTTTATTGGATCTCGGTGTGTCGTCGCCGCAGCTCGATGATCAGCAGCGTGGATTCAGTTTTCGGCTGGACGGAGCGCTCGATATGCGTATGAACCCGGCTGAAGGTCAGAGTGCGGCGGATTGGCTGAACAGCGCGTCGGAGGGATCAATCCGAACGGTTCTGTTTCGCTATGGCGAAGAACGAGCGGCACCACGGATTGCGCGAGAGATTGTCCGTCGGCGCGAAGAGCAATCGATCCGGACGACCGGGCAACTTGCTGCGCTTATCGACGGAGTCGTCAGGCGCAAGCCCGGTGGCAAGCATCCGGCGACGAAAAGTTTTCAGGCGATTCGCATCCATGTCAATCGTGAACTCGAAGCCATTGAGCAGGGTCTCGAACAGGCTGTCGATGCGCTGCGACAGGGTGGCCGGTTGGTTGTCATCAGCTTCCATTCGCTCGAAGACCGACTCGTCAAGCGCTTTATGAGAAATAACTCACGCGTCGATCCGGCGCTGTCGCGGTTGCCACATGTGCCGGAGTCGGCGTTGCCGCGGTTACGTTTGGTGACGGGCGCCATTCGCCCCGATGAGCATGAGATCGAAAACAACCCGCGGGCGCGCAGCGCGACGCTCCGGGTTGCGGAGTGCATTAGATGAGCGCAGGGATAAGCACAAGGATGAACCGGAGTATGCAAGAGCGTCTGCGCCAGATCATCGTGCCCGCTCTGCTTGTTTTCGCCGTTATGGCGTCGGCAATCGGCGGCATCTATGCGAAACATGAGTCACGCAAGTTGTTTACCGAATTGCAAAGGCTCAACGTCGAGCGCGACAGGATGGAAGTCGAGTGGGGCCAGTTGCAAATCGAACAAAGCACATGGTCGACCTACGCCAGGGTCGAACAGCTTGCTCGTGAAGATATGAAAATGCGGCCACCGAAGGCCGATGAAATGATGTTGCTCGGTCAGTGAAATCAGGCCAGTGAAATCAAGTAAGTGAAGCCAGACAAGTGAAATCGAAAGCGCAGACAGACGCGATGCTTCGGCGCAGTTTTACCTGGCGCTTGCGTTGGGCGACGGTTGTCTTGCTCGGTCTGGTCGCCGTACTCGTGGTACGGGCGGCCTGGTTGCAGACATTCGATGATGAGTTTCTGACGCGCCAGGCAGACGTTCGGCACCTTCGTGTGGCAAAAATTCCGGCACATCGCGGCATCATCACAGACCGGAACGGTGAGCCGCTCGCGGTCAGCACGCCGGTCGACAGCATCTGGGTGAATCCGCGTGAGATCGTCCAGGCGCCAAACCGTATTCCGCAGTTGGCCGCGGTGCTCGGCGACGATCCGGATGAACTGGCACGGCGACTGACGCGCAACATCAATCGGGAGTTTCTGTATCTCAAACGGCACATGCGGCCAAGTGATGCAGCGGCTATTGTCGCGCTGAAAATCCCGGGTATCGACGTGGAGCGTGAATACCAACGGTACTATCCGGCGGGCGAAGTCGTCGGTCACGTAATTGGCTTCACGAATATTGATGACGTCGGACAGGAAGGTCTGGAACTCTCGTTCGATCACTGGCTCGCTGGTCAGCCAGGCAAGCGGCGTGTGTTAAAGGATCGGCTGGGGCGCATTGTCGAGGATGTAGAGCGTATTCAGTCACCGAACCCGGGGCGTGAATTAGCTGCATCGATCGATCTGCGTATTCAATATCTCGCTTATCGTGAGTTAAAAGTCGCTATCAAGCGTAGCGGCTCGGCCTCCGGTTCCATAGTGGTGCTTGATGTGGATACCGGTGAAGTTCTGGCGATGGTCAACCAGCCGACCTATAACCCCAACAATCGATCCCAGTTTTCCCCCGCAAAGTATCGCAATCGGGCGATTACCGATATTTTCGAACCGGGCTCGACATTGAAAACGCTGGTTGTCGCTGCGGCGCTTGAGAGCGGTCAATACAATGCCGCGAGTCGCATCGATACGTCACCGGGTTTCGTTAAAGTCGGCTCGAAGGTTATCGAAGACACGCGCAGCCTCGGTACAATTGACCTGACGACGTTGCTGGTTCGCTCGAGTAATGTGGGTGCGATCAAGGTTGCAATGTCGTTACCGTCTGAAACGCTGTATGACGTGCTATCCGGTTTCGGACTCGGTCGCCTGAGCGGCAGTGGGTTTCCGGGCGAGTCGGCCGGGTTGCTTAGCCATTTCAGCAACTGGCGGCCGGTCAGCCAGGCGACGCTGGCCTATGGTTACGGACTGTCGGTTACACCGTTACAGCTTGCGCAGGCGTATGCCGTCATCGGTGCCGGCGGGCTGCAGCACTCGATTTCCCTCTTGCGCCTCGATCAGACGCCGATTGCCAGGCGCATCATCAAACCGAAGACAGCCGCTGCTGTTTTGTCGATGCTCGAGGCCGTCGTTGGCACTGAAGGTACGGGTCGCCGGGCGGCAGTTGCCGGTTACCGGATTGCCGGCAAGACGGGTACGGCCTGGAAGTATACGCCCGGCGGCTATGCGGAAGATCGTTACATAGCCTCATTTTCCGGAATCGCGCCGGCGACACGTCCGCGGTTGGCGGTCGTTGTCGTCATCGATGATCCATCAAACGGCGACTACTACGGAGGTGAGCTGGCAGCGCCGGTGTTTTCACGCGTGGTCGAGGGTGCGCTGCGTATTCTTGCGATACCACCCGACAACTTTGTGCGCCCGAGTGGCACGACAAAGTTTGCGGTGAGACGTCCATGAATGGCGCAAGCACATCCACTGAATTGCGCCGGCTGTTTGCGGGTATGGACCTGGTCGTGCCGGACGTGGTCGTGACCGATATTGCCAGTGACAGCTGCGATGCGGTATCAGGTGGTTTGTTTATGGCCTGTGCCGGCGGTAGTCGTCATGGACTCGCTTTCTTGTCTGCGGCCCTGGATGCTGGTATTCGCGTGGTTGCCTGGGAACCTGCGGAAGGTATTGAGGCGCCGGTTCTGCCGCCAGGAGTTGTCGGCTTCCCCGTGACCGGGTTGCATGCACGGCTCGGCGTCATTGCCGACCGTTTCTTCTCGGCACCGTCGGCCGACATCGAGGTAACCGGCATTACCGGGA
Source organism: uncultured Chromatiaceae bacterium (assembly GCA_964629475.1). Lineage (GTDB taxonomy): Bacteria > Pseudomonadota > Gammaproteobacteria > Steroidobacterales > SMWD01. The sequence continues at coordinate 4,789 of CAZVQW010000023.1, forward strand.
CCAACGGCAAGACGACGACGGCGTATCTCGTTGCCCAGGCACTCAACCAGCTGGGTGTGACGACCGGCTACATGGGTACGCTGGGCTATGGCATCGGCGCCGATCTGCAAGCGAGTGCATTGACGACACCCGGTTGCATTACGGTACATCGACGCCTGCGCGAACTGGTCGATGGCGGTGCACAACGCGTGATTGCCGAAGTGTCATCGCATGCGCTCGACCAGCACCGAATCGATGGTGTGCGAGTTCGGATTGCGGCGTTGACGAACCTGAGCCGCGATCACCTCGATTACCACACCAGCATGCAGGAATATGCCGAGACCAAGGCGCGCCTGTTTGCCGACACCGGGCTCCACACGGCGGTGCTCAACGTCGGTGACAGCTTCGGTGCCGAGTTGGCCGGGCGTCTCGAGTCGGGACCCGAGTTGATTACGGTCACTGTCATGGATACGGCAATCGATACTCCTGATGCCCTCAATGTGACAATCCGCGGGAAACTCGCTGGCGAGTGCGCGGACGGGATTGGCTTGCAGTTGTCTGGTGATTTCGGTGAGGCGTTACTCGAAAGCGCTCTTTGGGGGCGGTTCAACGCGGAGAACCTCGCGATGGCCGTCGGCATCCTGTTGGCAAACGGGATTTCGTTTACCGCTGCTGTTACCGCGCTCAATGATGCCGTCGCACCGCCGGGACGTATGGAGCTCATTCGTGGCGGTGATGCCAGGCCGGCTGTCGTGGTGGATTTTGCCCACACGCCCGATGCGCTGGGCAAGGCGCTCGAAACCGTCAGACGGCATACGTCCGGCAAGGTCTGGTGCGTGTTCGGTTGCGGCGGTAATCGCGATCGTGGCAAGCGGCATTCGATGGGCACAATCGCGGCAGCGCTCGCAGATCAGATGATCGTGACCGATGACAATCCACGCTACGAGAATCCGCAGAAGATCGCGGAGCAGATCTGCGCCGGCGTCGAAGCAAGCGCTTCTTGCGAGATCATCCATGATCGCGAGACCGCGATCGAGACCGCGATAGCCTCTGCCGAGGCCGAAGACGTCGTGCTGATTGCGGGCAAGGGTCACGAGTCGGTGCAATTGACCGGTGGTGAGACCGTACCGTTTTCTGATGCCGCGATCGTCCGTGCGGCCCTGGCCGGCACGAGCCTCAATGGCACGCAACAGGGTCGGGTGGAATGAGCATGGGCACACTGAACATGGTTGCTCAATCGGTTAACGGCACGTTGGTCGGCGCGGATCAGTGTTTCGATTCCGTCAACACCGATACTCGTTCGATTCAATCCGGTCAGTTATTTTTCGCACTGCGGGGCGAGCGTTTCGATGCCGGTGAATTTGTTACCGAAGCATGGCGTCGCGGGGCGGCCGGTGCTGTAGTCGAGGCCCGTCAGGCCGTCGATCTGCCGCAGGTCGAGGTTGCCGATACCCGTGTGGCGCTTGGCGCACTGGCCGGGTCCTGGCGCCAGCGATTCGATATGCCGGTTATTGGCGTAACCGGCAGTACCGGCAAGACCACGGTCAAGGAAATGATCGCCGCGATCCTGCGTGTGCATTTCGGTGGGGCCGACAAGGTGCTGGCGACGGTCGGTAATTTGAATAATGAAATTGGTTTACCGCTGACTGTGCTGCGTTTGCGCAATGATCATGCAGCCGCGGTTCTGGAAATGGGTGCCGGCCGATGCGGTGACATTGCCTACCTGGCAAAGATTGCGGCACCGACGATCGGCATCGTGACCAACGCCGGTGCCGCCCATCTCGAAGGGTTCGGCACCGAACAAGCCGTTGCCGAAACAAAAGGTGAGTTATTCGCGAGTCTCGGTGCCAATACGCATGCGAATGCAGTTGCCGTGCTTAATCGCGATGACCGGTATTTCGATTTGTGGTGCCGGCTGGCAAAGCCGGCACGAGTGGTGTCGTTCGGTCTCGATGAGACTGCCGACTATACGGCCGGAACGGTTCAGGAAACCGTCACGGCCGAAGGATTTGAATTGTCGTTCGATGTGCGCGAGGCAAACGACCGGGTGCCGGTCAAATTGCCTATGGTCGGTCGCCACAATGTGCTCAATGCACTTGGTGCGATCGCGGTGACCCGGACGGTCGGTGCGTCGTGGGACTCGATCAGGGCGGGACTCGCCGGGATCGAGGGTGTTGCCGGCCGTCTGCGGACCATCAGCGGTCCCGGCGGCGTACGGATCATCGACGATACTTATAACGCGAATCCGCTGTCGGTCGGCGCAGCGATCGAGGTGTTGACCGGCCTCGACGGCCGCTGCTGGCTGGTCCTCGGCGATATGGCTGAACTCGGTGAGCGCAGCGAAGAGTTGCATGCCGGTATCGGGCGGCAGGCAAAGCAAGCCGGCATCGAACGGCTTTTTGCACTCGGGACACAGGCACGCGGTGCGGCTGTGGCGTTCGGCGCCGGTGGCCAGGTATTCAGCGAGCGTGATGCAGTCCTCGCGGAGCTCGGTCAAGCTCTGGACAAGGCCGGGGAAAAAGATTTGACGATTCTTTTTAAAGGATCGCGCTGCATGGGCATGGAGAAACTCGTGCGGGCCCTTGCCGGTGAGACCGGGAATCAGGAGGGCTGCGCCTGATGTTGTTGTTGCTGGCCGAATACCTCAAAGAACACGTGTCGGGTTTCAATGTTTTCACGTATATCACGATGCGCGCGATCATGGGTGCGTTGACGGCGCTCGTCATTTCGCTGGTCGTGGGACCGCACATGATCAAGAGCCTGAGCGTCAAGCAGATCGGCCAGACCGTGCGCATCGACGGTCCGGTGACGCATTTGCCGAAATCCGGCACGCCGACGATGGGCGGCGTGCTGATCCTTGTTGCCATTCTGATCAGCACCCTGTTGTGGGCCGATCTCTCCAGCACTTATGTATGGATCGTCATCGCTGTGACGGCCGCGTTTGGTCTGATTGGTTTCATTGATGATTATAAGAAACTCATACTGCGCGATCCTGCCGGCATGTCCGCGCGCAGAAAGATTTTCTGGCAATCGGTGACGGCGATTGCCGTTGCCGTCATCCTGTTTATGCGGGCCGACAACCCGTACGAAACTGCCTTGCTGATTCCATACCTGAAAGGTGTGGCGATCCCGCTTGGCGGCTTCTATATGGTGCTGACCTATTTCGTGATTGTCGGTACAAGCAATGCCGTGAACCTGACCGATGGTCTGGATGGACTGGCGATCATGCCGGCGGTGCTCGTCGGCGGAGGCCTCGGCATTGTCGGCTATGCGACCGGTAACACTATTTTTTCCGGATATCTCGGTATTCCTTATATCGAAGGTGCAGGCGAGATGCTGGTGTTTTGTACATCGTTGGCAGGCGCCGGGCTGGGATTCCTGTGGTTCAACACCTATCCCGCGCAGGTTTTCATGGGGGATATCGGCTCGCTGGCACTGGGTGCGGCGCTGGGTACGGTGGCGGTCATCATTCGTCAGGAGCTGGTGCTGGCCATCATGGGCGGGTTGTTCGTTGTCGAGACGTTGTCGGTCATAATTCAGGTTGCGTCATTCAAGCTGACCGGCCGCCGGGTTTTTCGCATGGCCCCGCTGCATCATCACTATGAATTAAAAGGCTGGGCCGAGCCGAAGGTGATTGTTCGGTTCTGGATCATCACTTTCATCCTCGTTCTCGTCGGGCTGGCGAGCCTGAAACTGCGGTGATGACGATGTCGGCAATGAAAATCGATTCGACCGCCCATGGTCTTTCTGCTGAGCCCACCATCCTTGTCATGGGCATGGGCCTGACAGGTGCATCGTGTGCGAGATACTTTGCTGCGCGCGGGATCGTTGCCGAATTCATCGACACGCGCGCTGCACCACCGGGCATGGATGCGATTCTCGATGTGATGCCCGATGCGCGCATCCATGTCGGTGAACCGTTGCCCGCGTTACGCTCGACGATAGAGCAAATCGTCGTCTCGCCGGGCTTCGACAAGGGCGCATCGCTGCTCGGCGATGCGCGCGGGCGTAATATTGAAATCGTCAGCGACATCGACCTGTTCGCTGCTGAATGTACTGCACCGATCGTCGCGATCACGGGTTCGAACGGTAAGAGTACGGTGACGGCGATGGTTGGCGAAGCGCTGACGGCAGCCGGGTTGTTGACGGCGGTTGGCGGGAATATAGGTACACCGGCACTCGACCTGCTCGATTGCAATGTGGATGCCGTGGCATTGGAGTTGTCGAGTTTTCAGCTCGAGCGAAGTCGCGCGATACCGGTTGCTGCGGCAGTTGTATTGAACCTGTCGCCCGATCACCTCGATCAGCATGGCGACATGACGACCTATCGTGCCGCAAAGGCCCGCATTTACGCTGACTGCGGGCATGCTGTCGTCAATCGTGATGATCCGGACCTCGCTAAACTCGTCAAGCGTGGTACGCCGGTCACGACATTCGGGTTGGATCGACCGACCGCCGGCCAACTCGGTATTCGCCGGACGGCACGTGGCGAATGTATCGCGTGCGGCGATGACATCCTGATAGCCGTGGATGAATTACCTCTGATCGGCCGGCATAACTTGTCCAATGCAATGGCAGCACTCGCGCTCGGTGCGGCGCTCGGTGCAAACCTCAATGGGATGGTACAGGCGCTCAAGCGTTTCCGTGGATTGGCACACCGGATGCAGGTCATATCGACAGCGGACGGTGTGCGGTGGATCGACGATTCCAAGGCGACCAATGTCGATGCGGCGCTGGCGAGCCTGGCCGCCATCGAAGATCCGTTTGTTCTGATCGCCGGCGGCGATGCAAAAGGTGCGTCATTCGCAGCATTGGCTGCGGCGCTCGAGGGACGCTCGGGTGCCGTCATTTTGTTTGGCCTGGATGCCCGGCGTATGGCGTCGGAACTGGCTGGGCCGTGCCAGGTTCAGGTTGTCGCCGACATGCGTGAGGCGATTGGCGCGGCGCTGCATATTGTCACACCTGGTCATACGGTGTTGCTGGCTCCGGCATGCAGCAGTCTCGACATGTACCGCAATTACGCCGAGCGTGGCACTGCGTTCGCGTCTGCAGTTCAGGAAATGGCGCGATGACCGCTGCCACAGCAACGCGCAAGTCACGATCCGTTCACGCGGCCATTGACTTTGACCAGCATGTGGACTGGACGCTGGTTCTGATCATCGCGACATTGCTGTGTGTCGGCCTGGTCATGTTGACGTCGGCATCGATTTCGGTGGCCGAACGCAATACCGGTAATCCATTTTTCTACGTCGAACAGCAGCTGCTGGCTGTTGTGATCGGCCTGGTCGGTGCGGCATTCATGCTGCGCGTACCGACTTCGGTCTGGGAGCGTTTCGCCTTGTTGCTCGTTTGTCTGGCGCTCGGCATGCTGGTTGCCGTGCTGATTCCGGGTCTCGGCAACACCGTCAACGGTAGTACGCGCTGGCTGAGCATCGCCGGCATCAGTGTCATGCAGGTTTCCGAACCCGCCCGGTTGTTGATGCTTATGTATATGTCCGGTTACGCAGTTCGGCACCGGGCGGAACTGCGTGAACGATTTATCGGGTTTTTCAAGCCGATGCTGCTGGTTGGGCTGACTTGTTTGCTGCTGCTGCTCGAGCCTGATTTCGGTGCCACCGTGGTCACGCTGGCCATTTCGCTGGCCGTGCTGTTCATCGCCGGTGCCCGCCTGCGTGATTTTCTGGTCAGCAGCCTGGCTGTTGTCCTGGCGCTGGCGGCACTTGCTATTACGTCACCATACCGGTTGAAGAGGCTGACAGGGTTTCTCGATCCATGGTCGGATCAATATGACAGCGGTTATCAATTGACGCAGTCACTGATTGCGATTGGCTCGGGCCAGTGGTTCGGCGTCGGGCTCGGCGGCAGTATCCAGAAACTGTTTTATTTGCCTGAGGCACACACGGATTTTGTGTTTGCGGTCATCGCCGAGGAATTCGGACTCGTCGGCAGTGTGTTGCTGATCGGTTTATTTGCCGCGCTGGTCTGGCGGGCGTTGCAGATTTCCAGGAAAGCGGCAGCGGCCGGGCGTTTGTATCAGGCCAACCTGGCGTTCGGCCTGGCGGTCTGGATTGGCGTGCAGGTCTTCATCAACATCGGCGTCAACATGGGTATTTTGCCGACCAAAGGGCTGACGTTACCGTTGATCAGTTACGGGCGCAGCAGCATGCTGATCACGTTGATGGCGCTCGGTTTGCTGTTGCGTATCGAGATGGAAAACCGACAAATCACCGGTCAGGAACAAGGTCAGAAGCGTGGCCAGAAGCGTGGCCAGAGTCACAGCAAGGGTCAGCGCGGGGTGCGCAAGCGATGAGTGCACCAATACTCATCATGGCCGGCGGCACCGGCGGTCACGTGTTCCCGGCGCTCGCCGTAGCGCGAGCCCTGCGTGGCTGCAACCAGGAAATCGTCTGGCTTGGTTCGCGATGCGGCATAGAAAATGAACTGGTGCCACGCGATGGGTTCCCTCTCGAGGCGACCCGCGTATCGGGTTTGCGCGGCAAAGGCATCGGTTCGTGGCTCATGGCGCCATTGAAATTGATGCTCGCTATTTTTGATGCTTTTCGTGTTGTAACCCGGCTCCGCCCGAAACTCGTAATTGGCATGGGGGGATTCGCGTCGGGCCCCGGCGGGCTGGCTGCCTGGATGCTCGGCAAGCCGTTGATCATTCACGAACAGAATTCCGTTGCTGGTTTAACCAATCGTCTTCTGGCTGGACTTGCCCGGGAGGTGCTCGAAGCCTTCCCGGGCAGCTTTTCTGCCGGAACGAACGCGCGGCTTGTCGGTAACCCGGTCCGCGCCGCAATCGCGGCGTTGCCCGAGCCGTCCCTACGGCTCGGTGGGCGACACGGGCGAATTCGGATTCTTGTACTCGGCGGTAGCCAGGGCGCACGCGTGTTAAATGAAACGGTACCGGCGACGTTAAGTTTGCTCGGTGCCGATTGCAAGTACGATGTCTGGCATCAGTGTGGTAGAGCCGATTTCGAGCGTACGCGCGATGGTTATAGTGCCGCCGGTATCGATGCTCGTGTCGAAGTGTTTATCGATGACGTTGCCGAGTGCTATGGCTGGGCCGACATCGTAATTTGCCGTGCCGGGGCGTTGACGATTTCCGAACTGGCGGCGGCCGGCCTCGGCGCGATTCTCGTGCCATACCCAACTGCCGTCGATGATCATCAGACGAAAAATGCCCGCTATCTCGTCACGGCCGGAGCGGCGGTACTGATACCGCAACCTGAATTAACGGCCGACAGACTGGCGGCCGAGTTGCATCAATGTTGTGCAGACCGGGCATCGATCGTCGACAGAGCCGTACGCGCGCGTTCCCTGGCGAAGCCGGATGCGACGAATGATGTCGTCGATCTGTGCCTGACAATCGCAGGTGCATCATGAATAAGCGCATGCGCAAGATTAACCGGATTCATCTCGTCGGCATCGGTGGTGTTGGCATGGGTGGTATTGCCGAGGTGCTGATCAACCTGGGCTATGACGTGCAGGGCTCGGACCTGAAAGAATCGAAGGTCACGCGCCGTCTGGCGGAACTCGGTGCCGGAATTGCGATCGGCCATCGCGGTGAGAATATCGGTGAAGCCGATCTGGTCGTCGTATCGAGCGCGATCGATCCGGAAAATCCGGAGATCAGCGTTGCGCGTGAGCGGCGACTACCGATTATTCGGCGTGCCGAGATGCTTGCCGAGCTGATGCGTTTTCGCTTCGCGATTGCGGTTGCGGGTACTCACGGCAAGACGACGACGACAAGTCTGATTGCCAGTGTGCTGGCCGAAGCCGGCGAAGACCCTACTTTCCTGATTGGCGGTCGGCTTAAAAGCGCCGATACGAACGGCAGGCTCGGCGCCGGCCATTATCTCGTCGCGGAGGCCGACGAAAGCGATGCATCGTTTATTCATCTGAATCCGATGATGGCCGTCGTAACGAATATCGATCTGGATCATATGTCGACGTACAGCGGCGATATCGAGGAGTTGCGCGGCAGCTTTCTGGAGTTCATTCACAACCTGCCGTTCTACGGAGCGTCGGTCATGTGCCTCGATGACGACGGTGTCCGGTCGATATTGCCGCGGGTTCATCGCGCGGTGCTGACATACGGTCTTCACGAGGATGCCGATGTGCGCGCGATCGACATTGAGAACTGCGGCGCCGGATCCCGTTTCTCGGTGTTGCGCCCCGGAACTGCAGAGCCGTTTGCTGTCGAACTCAATCTTGCCGGACGCCACAATGTGCTCAATGCGCTGGCCGCGATCGCCGTTGCGTTCGAACTGGAACTCGACGATGAAGCGGTCCGTAGGGCCCTGGCGGAATTTCAGGGTATCGACCGGCGTATGCAGATTATTGCCGATCTGAAGACGCCGTTCGGACAGGTCATGTTTGTCGATGACTATGGCCATCACCCGACTGAGGTTGCCGCGATGCTTGAAGCCATTCGCGACAGTTGGCCGGATCGCCGGCCGGTGGTTATTTTCCAACCCCATCGTTATTCCCGCACGAGAGACCTGCTCGACGATTTTGCCGCGGTTCTGTCGGTTGCCGAGCCGCTGTTCGTCACCGAAGTCTATGCGGCGGGTGAAGATCCCATTCCCGGTGCTGACGGGCGCGCGATCTGTCGTGCGATTCGCATGCGCGGGCAAGTCGAACCGATATTCGTGCCGGATCTCGAGCAACTACCTGAATTACTGGCCGGTACGCTGGCCGACGGTGACCTCGTGCTGACGCTCGGTGCCGGTGATATTGGCGCCGTCGCCGCGGCATTGCCCGATGCGATGCTGGCAATCGGCTCACGGGAGATCGGCGAGTGAATGCGCTGTTGAAAAACGAGCCGATGTCGCAGCACACGACCTGGCGCCTCGGTGGTCCCGCCGATGCCTATTTTCGGCCGCAATCAATCGCCGAACTCCAGTCTTTCCTTGGCAAACTCGATGATGAAACGCCGCTCCACTGGACCGGCCTCGGCAGCAACCTGCTGGTTCGTGACGGCGGGATACGTGGTGTCGTTATTGCGCCGACCAGGGCAATGGCCGGCGTGACGCGTTTATCCGAGCAGGTCGTCGAAGCCGGCGCCGGGGTGCCTTGCTCGATGCTGGCGCGCCGCTGTGCGCGCTGGCAACTCGGGCCATCGGCATTTTTTGCCGGGATTCCGGGCACGGTCGGTGGCGCGCTGGCAATGAACGCCGGTGCGTTTGAAGGAGAAACATGGGACAGCGTACGCGAGGTCGATACCATCGACCGTCACGGGACGATCCGGACGCGGCAGGCATCCGAGTTCAGCATCGGCTATCGACAGATCGACGGACCGGCCGGTGAATGGTTCGTTACTGCACGATTCGAATTTGCCGATCAGGGTGTGGACAGCGTCGAAGCCGTCAGGTCGTTATTGCGCGAACGGCAGGAGAAACAGCCACTCGGGCTGCCCAGTTGCGGTTCCGTATTTCGCAATCCACCCGGTAAGCATGCGGCGCAATTGATTGAATCTGCCGGGCTGAAAGGTCACCGGATTGGCGGTGCGGAAGTCTCGCACAAACACGCGAACTTCATCATCAATACCGGTGATGCCACGGCGGCCGATGTCGAAGCGCTGATAGGTCATGTGCGCGATGCAGTTGAAGACCGGCACGGTGTTCGGCTCGAACGCGAAGTGCATATCGTCGGAGAACCGGCATGACGATCGGTGCGAGTTCGATGAGTCAAACAAGGGTTGTAGTCGATGATCCGCGTCAATTCGGCAAGGTGGCTGTGCTGTTGGGCGGGCATTCCGCCGAACGCGAGATTTCGCTGATGTCCGGCGCCGCCGTACACGAGGCGTTATGTGCGCGCGGCGTCGACGCGCAGCGTGTCGACGCCGCCGACGATCTTGTAGCCACGCTGCAGTCCGGGGCCTTCGACCGGGCCTGGATCGCGCTGCACGGCCGGGGCGGTGAAGACGGTGCCGTTCAGGGATTGCTCGAATTTATGGGTATTCCGTATACCGGCAGCGGCATCAAGGGTTCGGCGATCAGCATGGACAAGCTGCGTACGAAGCGATTGTTCACCGGTGCCGGGCTTGGTACGCCCGATTATCGCGTTATGACGGATGCACAGGATTCTGCGTCAATCATTGCTGCGTTGGGCCTGCCACTGATGATCAAACCTGCCGAAGAAGGCTCGAGCCTGGGTCTGGTGCGTGTCGAACAGCCCGGGGAGCTGGCTGCTGCGTATGCCGCGGCTGCCCGGTATGACTGTGAAGTATTCGCCGAGCGTTGGGTGACCGGACGTGAATACACCGTGGCCGTGTTGCAGGGCGAGGCGTTGCCCCTCGTGCGTATCGATGCGGCGAATACATTCTATGACTACGAGGCCAAGTATTTCAGCGATCAGACGCGGTATGTCTGCCCGTGTGAACTGAGTCCGGAGCGCGAGCGTGAATGGGGAGAAATGGCGCTGCGTGCGTTCTCGGCAGTCGGCGCGAGCGGCTGGGGTCGCGTTGATTTCATGCTCGGTGACGGTGATGAGCCGTTGTTGCTCGAGGTCAATACGGTACCCGGAATGACGTCGCACAGCCTCGTACCAATGGCCGCGGCGGCGAACGGAATCGATTTCGGTGAACTCGTCTGGCGGGTTCTCGAGACGAGTTTATCGAGGCCGACGGCCACAGGCGAACTGTCGGAGGCGACGGATGGCCGTTAATAGCAAACGTAACCGCAAGCGTAAGGTGCAGCCGCAGCGGCCAAATCCGCTGCGTGTCTGTGGCGCGGCAGTGCAGTCCGGCTGGGAGCGTGTGCAGTGGGCGCGTCTGATCACGCTGTGCACGGTGTTAGCCATCTCGTTGTCGGTCTACGTGGCGACCTTATGGCTGATGAACAGACCAATCCAGGCGGTCGTCATCGATGGTGCATTCGAGCGCGTTTCCGCGATTCAGATCGAGGATGCGCTGGGGCGGAATATACAAACCGGTTTTCTGAGCGCCGACTTGCACGCAATGCGCAGGCAGCTACGAACGTTGCCGTGGGTTGCCGGCGCGACAGTGCGGCGCCGCTGGCCGGGTACGATCGAGGTCAGCATCGAAGAGCAGAGTCCGGCCGCGCGCTGGGGTGATGCCGGGTTGTTGAATATCGATGGCGAACTGTTTATCGAGAATGTTGCCCATGCGCCGGCGGAGCTGCCATTGCTTAGTGGGCCACGCGGTACGGAACGGCGTGTTGCCAAAATGTATTTCCGGGTTCAGGAGCGGCTCGAACGCCGCGGCATGGCAGCCGTGTCATTGCGACTGGATGATCGTGGTGCATGGGAAATGCAGCTGATCAGCGGAATTCGCGTGCGGCTCGGCGCACGGATGGTTGAGTCCCGGTTACATCGACTCTTCGAAGCGCTGGACAAGGTTATCGCAGCACAGGCGGAAGACGTGGATTACATCGATATGCGTTATACGAATGGTTTTGCCATCGGCTGGAAGAACCAGACGCCACTGAATGCAGAGACCCGGGAAGGAGTGAAGCCCCATGTCTAAGAACATGGACAAGGGCCTGATCGTCGGGCTGGACATCGGTACATCGAAGGTTGTCGCGATCGTCGGTGAGATTCAGGACGATGGTGAACTGGAGGTCATCGGTTTTGGCAGTCACCCGTCACGCGGACTTAAAAAGGGTGTTGTCGTTAATATCGAGTCAACCGTCAATTCGATCCAGCGTGCCATTGAAGAAGCCGAACTCATGGCCGGTTGTGAAATTAATTCGGTATTTACCGGTATTGCCGGCAGCCATGTGCGCAGCCTGAATTCGCACGGCATCGTCGCGATCCGCGATCGAGAGGTAGCGCGATCCGATGTGGAGCGCGTCATTGATGCCGCCCGCGCTGTTGCCATACCGGCCGACCAACGGATTCTGCACGTCCTGCCGCAGGAATTTGTCATCGACGGTCAGGAAGGTATTCGCGAGCCGATCGGCATGTCGGGGGTGCGGCTCGAGGCACGGGTGCACATGGTGACCGGTGCAGCCAGCGCAGCGCAGAACATCGTCAAATGCGTGCAGCGTTGTGGCCTGGAGGTCGACGATGTCGTGCTCGAACAACTGGCATCGAGTTACTCGGTACTGACCGATGATGAGATGGAACTTGGCGTCTGTCTGGTCGATATCGGCGGGGGTACGACCGACATTGCCGTGTTCAACGATGGTGCGATCAAGCATACAGCCGTGATTCCGATTGCCGGTGATCAGGTCACAAACGATATTGCAATTTCGATGCGCACGCCGACGCAGTACGCGGAGGAAATCAAGATCAAGTACGCATGCTGCCTGTCACAGTTGGCGAACCGGGACGAGACGATCGAGGTGCCGAGCGTCGGCGACCGGCCGTCGCGAAAGCTCGCACGGCAGACGCTGGCCGAAGTTGTCGAGCCGCGTTATGAGGAATTGTTCAGCCTGATTCGCGATGAACTGCGCCGCAGTGGTTTCGAAGAGATGGTAGCGGCCGGCATTGTGCTAACAGGTGGCAGCTCAAAGATGGAAGGTGCGATCGAACTTGCCGAAGAAGTTTTTCATATGCCGGTGCGCCTGGGTCTGCCGCAGCATGTGCGCGGCCTCGGTGATGTCGTGCGCAACCCGATTCATGCGACGGGTGTCGGCTTGTTGCTGTACGCGCGCAATCGGGGCGAATCGCATATTGGGGATCACCCGGTCGGCGGGGGGTTAAAGGAAGTCTGGGAACGAATGAAGACGTGGTTTCAGGGTAATTTTTAATTGTTGTTGTGAGGAGATGTAACGATGTTTGAGTTAATGGACGGATACAGCCAGAACGCTGTCATCAAGGTATTGGGAGTCGGTGGCGGCGGCGGGAACGCAGTCAAGCACATGGTCAACTGCGGTATAGAGGGCGTGGATTTTATTTGCGCCAATACCGATGCGCAGGCGCTGCAGAGTACGCATGTACGCACACCGTTGCAGATTGGCTGCAATATCACCAAGGGGCTGGGCGCCGGCGCCGATCCTGAGGTTGGCCGACAGGCCGCCATGGAGGATCGTGACCGCATCCAGGAGGTCGTCGAAGGCACCGACATGTTGTTCATTACGGCCGGGCTCGGTGGCGGTACCGGTACCGGCGCAGCGCCGGTCGTTGCACAAGTTGCACGTGAACTTGGCATTCTGACGGTCGCTGTCGTGACGAAACCATTCGTCATGGAAGGCGGCAAGCGTACGTCGGTAGCCGAGCAGGGCATCAATGATCTGGGCAAATATGTCGATTCGTTGATCACCATTCCGAATGAGAAGTTACTGGCGGTACTCGGTCCGGAAACGACATTGCTCGACGCATTCAAGTCGGCGAATGAAGTTTTACAGGGTGCCGTTCAGGGTATTGCCGAACTGATCACACGCCCCGGCCTGATTAACGTCGACTTTGCCGATGTGCGCACGGTGATGAGTGAGATGGGCATGGCGATGATGGGTTCCGGTGCTGCTGCGGGCGAAGATCGCGCGCGTGAAGCGGCCGAGTCGGCTATCTCCAGTCCGTTGCTCGAGGACATCGATTTGCAGGGTGCCCGCGGTATCCTGGTCAATGTCACGGCCGGGATGGATTTGTCGATCGGTGAATTCCAGGCCGTTGGCGATACCATTAAGGAATATGCATCGGACGATGCGACTGTTGTCGTCGGTACCGTGATCGATGCGGAGATGAGTAACAATATCCGTGTTACGGTCGTTGCTACGGGCCTGGGTCAGCCGATTGCAAAGCAGGTCGTGCCACCGATTCATGTTGTTGAGCCAGTGGTGGCGCAGAGCACGGTCGAGGCAGCGGCGCCTAATTACAAGCAATTCGAGCGACCGACTTCTGCGCGCCAGCAGGCGACGGCCGACAAGGCAGCTCCGGACCAGCCGGAATTTGATTTGCTTGATATCCCGGCATTTCTGCGCCGGCAGGCCGATTGAGTCCGCGCGCGCAGGTTTTGCGGGTATTCGATGACACCAAGGGGGTTTGAAGCCGGAAGTTAATTTGATCTATGAAGTTGTGCATATTTCCGGCTGTGTGGTAGGTTGTAGCGCATTATGGGTTGTTAAATTGCAGCTAGCCTGAAATTTATATTGAATTTCAATTGGTTATCGGCAAACAGGGAGTGAAGTACGCGGTTTTCGGTGCGCAGGACCCGATGTTCTGGTGCGCGAATGCCCGTGGATTCAAACCAGATCTATGCTTAGACAACGTACGTTGAAAAATTCGATCCGGGCGACTGGTATTGGGCTGCATTCAGGACAGAAGGTCTATATGACCATCAGGCCGGCCGTCGAAAATACCGGTATCGTCTTTCGTCGCCTCGACCTCGAGCCTCCCGTCGACGTCAAGGCCGATGCAACGGCCGTGGGTGAGACGATGCTTGGCACGACACTCGTGCAGGAGCAGACCACGGTGGCGACCGTTGAACACCTGATGGCGGCGCTGGCCGGCCTCGGTATCGATAACGCGTTCATTGATCTGAGCGCGCCCGAGGTGCCGATCATGGACGGTAGTTCGGCGCCATTTGTGTTCCTGTTGCAGTCGGCGGGTATTGCCGAGCAGAGTGCGCTGAAACGATTCGTGCGAATCAGAAAAACGGTGCGCGTCGAGGACGGTGACAAGTGGGCCGAGTTCAGGCCGTACGATGGTTATAAGGTTAGCCTGAGCATCGATTTTGATCACCCGATTTTCAAGCGGCATACGCAGACTGCGAGCATTGATTTTTCGACGACATCGTTTGTCAAGCAGGTCAGTCGTGCACGGACATTTGGTTTTCTGAGCGATATTGAAGCGTTGCGGGCGAATAATCTGACGCTCGGCGGCACGATGGATAATGCAATCGTCCTGGACGATTATCGTGTCCTGAATGAGGATGGCCTGCGTTATGAGGACGAGTTCGTGCGCCATAAGATTCTCGATGCGATCGGTGACCTGTACCTTCTCGGTCACAGCCTGCTCGGCGAATTCAGCGGCTACAAGTCCGGCCACGGCCTGAACAATCAGCTCGTGCGGGCGTTGCTGGCCGATCAAAGTGCCTGGGAAACGGTCACGTTCGATGAGTCGAGCAAGGCGCCGATTTCCTACGCTACGCCAGTCGTCGCTTAATCACTTTACCCCCTGTAAAGATTTCTGGCAGCTCCCACAAGAGCAGCCGGTCGGGGTCGGGGATATGTCCCCCCCCGACAAATGACGTCCGGGGGCAAGGGGGCTTTACCCGACCCCCACCCGCGGCAACGATGGACCCCCACGAAAGCGAACCCCGGTGCGCAACCCGGACCTTGACCTGCGTCGCCTCCGGATGTCGCTGTCGCCCGAGCATCAGCAATCGTTCGTTTTCGAAGCGAAACCGGTTCGCCCATTCCGGGCTGGTCGTGCGGACGATTAGCGTACCGTCATCATCGACGATGCAATGCACAAGATTGGCTGCGAGTTCGGCTGACAATCCTTTGCGGATATGGTCGGTTAAATCGACTTTCGCACGTGCCTGGGCAGCCAGCCGGCCGATTTTGGTGTCTGAAGTGCCTAGTAATTCAGACAATGACTTAAATTGATCTCTTGACATATTACATTAAGTTAAAGAGTTGGATGAGGAACTGGTTCCTTGTCTTGGTGTATCGCATTCGGCATAGTCTAGCGCGCAAAAGGCATACCCGTCGAAAGTCGGGGACGCAAAGCCACCGGTCTAACGGTTTTCCTACGATAGCGGGGTTGCTCGATGGGGTATTCGAAGAAAGATTTTTTCAGGGTGCTGGACCTGAAAAAATCAATTAAATCAACCGATAACAGGTCTTACGGGAAGCCTTTGGGCTGCTCGCGAATAATACAGGGGTTGAGACGGATCCGATGAAGCTGATTTTATTGACAGAGAGCAGGGCTACTGCCCGCCACATTCATTTTTCCCTGCCCGTTTTTGTGGCCTGCGTCACACTTTCATGCACTGTATTGATCGGCAGCGGTGCAATACTGTTTTCCCGGTCGATGGCGTCTGACCAGTCGATCGCCGGCGTTGAAGAAGTGCGTGCAGATCTTGCGGCACAGAAAGTCGAGTTAGCTGACCTGAAGAGCCGCGCCCAGGAGCAACTTGACGCACTGGCGGTGCGCATGGGCTCCCTGAACGCGAGTGCAATTCGCCTCAATGCCCTCGGTCAGCGACTGACGGACATGGCCGATCTCGACGATGGCGAATTTGATTTTGTCAGTGATCCGGCTCTCGGTGGTCCCCTGGAGTCTGTCACCGGGCCGTCAGCAGGCCAGCTAAGCGATTTATACGAAGAGATCGGCTCGATGGATCGTTCGCTCCATGATCAGGAGCAGCAGTTGCTTGTGCTCGAGCGGCTGATGTTGAATCGTAAATTACGTGAGCGCGTTTATCCGCAAGGGCGTCCTGTCAGGGCAGGCTACATTTCCAGTCACTTTGGCAAGCGCACCGACCCGTTCAACGGCAAGACAGCGAGTCACCGCGGTATCGACTTTGCCGGCAAGCGCGGCAGCGATGTCGTGGCGGTTGCGGGTGGCATCGTGACTTATTCCGGGCCACGCTCCGGTTATGGCAACATGGTCGAAATCAATCATGGCAACGGCTATGTCACGCGGTATGCTCACAATGAACAGAATCTCGTGGCGCCGGGCGATCAGGTCCAGCCGGGACAAAATATTGCCTTGATGGGTTCATCGGGCCGGGCGACGGGGCCACACCTGCATTTCGAGGTCTGGCATCGTGGGCGGCCGGTCAATCCTGTCAAATACGTCCGCCAGACGACCTGACGGCGGCCAAAAAAGAGACAATAGAAGCATCCCGGCATATCGCCGGGATGCTTCTATTGTCTTTCGGCATTCCCCACTCCATCCGATACCCTTACAATAGCCGCCTTTCGGCGGGTGCAGTGCGCAATCGTCTGATCGATTAAGGAGCTGGTTTGGCTAATTTTTTGATGAAAGTATTCGGTAGTCGCAATCAGCGGTTGCTGCGACAGTACGATAAGTCCGTCAAGCGAGCCCTGGCGATGGAGGCAGAGCTCGAGTCGTTGTCCGACGACGAACTGCGAAGCAAGACGCCGGAGCTCAAGCAGCGGCTGGCCGATGGTGCCGAATCGGCGAGTATCTTGCCCGAAGCATTCGCCGTCGTGCGAGAGGTGTCGAAGCGTACCCTCGGGCTGCGTCATTTCGATGAGCAATTGATCGGCGGCATGGTGTTGCTCGAAGGCAACATTGCCGAGATGCGAACCGGCGAGGGCAAGACGCTTGTTGCGACCTTGCCCGCCTATCTCAACGCTCTGGCCGGTACGCCGGTGCATATCGTTACCGTCAATGATTATCTCGCACGGCGCGATGCAAACTGGATGCGACCTGTCTACGAATTTCTTGGCATGTCGGTCGGTATCATTCGCACGGGACAGAGCACTGCCGAAAAAAAGGAAGCTTATCTGGCTGATATCACCTACGGCACGAATAATGAGTTTGGTTTCGACTATCTGCGCGATAATCTCGCACAGAATAAAGAAGACCAAATGCAGCGTGGGCTCGGTTTTGCCATCGTGGATGAGGTTGACTCGATTCTGATCGACGAAGCCAGGACTCCGTTGATTATTTCCGGTTCGTCAAACGAAAGTCCCGATCTGTACATCAAAATAAATAAGCTGATTCCCAGGCTCGTGTTACAGGAAGATGAAGAGCAGCCGGGGGACTTCACGATCGACGAAAAAACCCGGCAGGCGTTTCTGACCGAGCAGGGGCATGAAACGGTCGAGAAGCTATTGGCCGCGGAGGGCCTGATCGGCCCGAACGAAAGCTTGTACGACGCCGGCAATATTAGACTCATGCATCACATTACGAGCGGCTTGCGCGCTCATTCGTTGTACAAGTGCGATGTCGAGTATGTAGTTAAAGACGGTGAAATCGTCATCGTCGACGAATTTACCGGGCGAACGATGCCGGGACGGCGCTGGGGTGATGGGTTGCACCAGGCCGTCGAGGCGAAAGAAGGGGTTGTCGTTCAGGAAGAAAATCAGACGGTCGCATCGATCACGTTCCAGAATTATTTCCGTATGTACACGACATTGTCTGGTATGACAGGCACCGCCGATACCGAGGCGTTTGAGTTCCAGCAAATCTACGGTCTGGAGGTTGTCGTTATTCCGACGCATCGGCCGATGATTCGTGATGATCAGCCGGATCTCATGTTCCTGACAGAGAAAGACAAGTTTGCCGCGATTATCGAGGATATTGAGGATTGCCAGAAGAAAGGGCAGCCGGTGCTCGTTGGTACGACATCGATCGAAATGTCGGAAAAACTGGCTGGCCTGTTGAAAAAAGGCGGTGTCAAGCATGAGGTTCTAAACGCCAAGCAGCATGAACGCGAGGCACACATCGTCGAGAATGCCGGTCGACCGGGTGCTGTGACGATCGCCACAAATATGGCGGGCCGCGGCACGGATATTGTCCTTGGCGGCAATCTCGAAGCCGAGCTAAAGGAATTGGGTGATGAGCCCGATTCGGATGCCGTCGCCGGCGTTCAGTCTGGTTGGGAGGAACGACACAAAGCCGTGCTCGATACCGGTGGCTTGCATATCGTCGGTACAGAACGACACGAGTCGCGTCGCATTGATAACCAGTTGCGTGGCCGCTCGGGTCGTCAGGGTGACTCTGGGTCGAGTCGCTTCTACCTGTCGATGGAAGACAGTCTGATGCGTATTTTTGGTGATCCTGATCGCACCAAGAACATGTTGTCTCGTGTCGGCATGAAGGAAGGTGAGGCGATTGAGAGTCAATTGCTGACGCGTCAGATCGAGCGCGCACAGCGGAAGGTTGAAGCATATAACTTTGATGCCCGCAAAGCCTTGCTCGAATATGATGACGTCGCCAACGATCAGCGGTCCGTTATATATCAGCAGCGTAATGAGCTCATGGAGGCCGAAGATCTCAGCGACGCAATCGCAGGCATACGCGATGAAGTTGTGGGTGAATTGGTTGCCGAGTATGCCCCGACGGGCACGGCTGTCGATGAATGGGATCTTGGCGGGCTCGAACAGGAGTTGAAAAGTAACTTCGGTGCTGTCTTTGATCTTTCGTCCGTTGTCGAAGAGAACGAAGAGATCGATGAGGACAAGCTTCGAGCATTGATTGTTGAATCAATCGAATCCGACTATGAGGCTAAAGTGGCCGACATCGGTCCGGAAGTCATGCGGCATTTCGAGAAAGTTGTCATGCTGGGCCGGCTCGATGCGCAATGGAAGCAGCATCTCGCCTCACTCGACTACTTGCGCCAGGGTATTCATCTGCGCGGTTATGCGCAGAAAGATCCGAAGAAGGAGTATAAGCGCGAGGCATTCGAGATGTTTGGCGATACACTTGACCAGGTTAAAAAGGATGTTACGAGTATCCTGACGCGGGCGCAGTTGAGCGGCGAGGAAGATGTTGAGGCCATGGAAGCGCGACGGGCGGAGGAACAACGTCAGAAGATGCAGTTTCAGCACGCCGAAGCACCGTCTGCCACACAGGCACCGGGGGGTCAGGCGGCTGCAGCGCAGCCCGAGGCCCAGCAGCCTATGCCGTTTGTCCGTGATGACCGCAAGATCGGACGTAACGAGCCGTGCCCCTGCGGGTCCGGCAAGAAATACAAGCGCTGTCACGGGCAGCTGAGTTGATACCGGGCGAGTTCTGATATTGGTGGTGACCGCCGGTAAACCTTCAATCGACGTAGCCGCAGGCGTTCTGACCGATGACCATGGCCGGGTTCTGATTGCGCAGCGGCCGGCCGGCAAGCACCAGGCCGGATGGTGGGAGTTTCCCGGCGGTAAAATCAACGCAGCAGAATCTGCTTACGATGGTCTCGTGCGGGAACTTGCCGAAGAGCTCGGCATTACTGTCCACGCCGCCTGCGAATTGTTGAGCTATACCCACGAATACCCCGAACGCAGCGTGACGCTGCACGTGTTCGTTATCGAGCACTATTCTGGCCAACCGCATGGCCTGGAGGATCAGGCACTGAGGTGGGAGCTGGTCGATGCGTTGATGGAAGCGGGGTTGTTACCGGCTGATATACCGATTGTCGAAGCATTGGGGGCAATGGGGCCGCATACTTCTCGCGTGACTTAGATTTCAATTCCTGCAGGCAGAAAATTACTTCGTGGGCAGGCGTTATCAGCAGATCGTCAGGTCGAAAGTGACGTCACCGATCATTTGTTTGGACTGTGGTGCAGATTCCGGCCAGTTCTTGAAGCGAATGCTGAAGCGGTGGCGGCCGCCGCTGATTTCGGGGAAACAGTTTGTGTCGGGTGGCAGTGCGATACGCACGAGGCCTGACGCTGCCGTACTGCGTTCCAGTGCATAGTGAAATACGCCGTTGATGGCCACATGCTGCTCTGCTCTACCCTTGCTCCTGAGCAGCCACAGTAACTCCGACACACTGTCGCATAGCGGTACCAGGTTTTTCATCCAGTTGCAGATGTCGGTGCGCCGCCTTCCGTATGGCTGTCTGAGCCAGTGACTGAATGCCGGCAAATCAAATTCGCAGGTGCCGCCGGGAATTGCGCTGCGATGCTTGATCGCATTCAGAAATTCACTTTCCCGCAGGTTGTTCAGGTACTGTGGACCGACCTCGACCAGACCCTTGCGCAGTTCGTGCAGGTTCTTCAGGATTCCGGCGATGCGCTTTTCATCGACATCCGGTGAATCCCGGTAACGATCGAAGACGGTGCTCTGTCGCTCGACCTCCTTGAGCATGTCGCTGCGCATATCGCCGCGGCCCAGGACTGCCCCTATATCGAGCAGGTTGGCCACGGCACGGCGGCTGGCCCATTGCGATTCCCGCTCAATATTGAATCTGAGCTCCCTGTACAGCGCCTCGATGCGCAGGTAGGTCCGCATGCGTTCACTCAATGGGTGCTCATAGCGCGCGGGCGCATCGGCTGATACCGATTCGGGTAGTTGTTCAGCAGGTTGGGCCATCGGGTCTCGGTGCATGATTCGGAGCGTGACGTTTGACGTTATTCTGCGCTACCGCGCCCGTCGCCGCAAATAGGCAGCAGGACGGGGTCATTTATTTAATTGGCGTCTGTCACCAATTATATAAATGACCCCGATTTTGCTAATTTCAGGTACCCGGCGTGTAGCTTATCTACCTGATCGCGTGTCTGTTCCAGCGATCCGGTGTTATCGACGATATCGTCAGCGGCGGCGAGGCGTTCGCGCCGGGTGGCCTGCGCCGCCAGTATTCGCTCAATGCGCTCCGGTGTTTCGTCGTCGCGGGCGAGCAGGCGGGCGCGTTGTTGCTGCTCGGTGCAGTCGACGGCGAGTATTCGGTCGACGAGGCTGTCAAAGCCGGTCTCGACGAGCAACGGCACGGCAAACAGCTGGTACGGGCCGCCTGCCTTGTCTGCCAGCTCAATCGACCGGGCACGAATCAGCGGATGCAAAATGGCCTCGAGGGCAAGTCGCTGGTCCGGGTCAGCGAAGATGAGATTGCGCAACCTGCGCCGGTCGAGGCTGCTGTCCGGGGACAGCAGGTCTGGGCCGAATGTATCGATAATGGCATCGAGGCCCGGCTGCCCGGGTTCAACGGCCTGGCGAGCGATGACATCGGTGTCGATTACAGGGACGTCGTGTTTGGCAAACATGTCGGCGACGGTGCTCTTGCCACTCGCTATCCCGCCCGTTAGCCCGATGCGCAGCTCACGCTTGCGGGGGGCGTCGATTGCCGGATTCATGGCCGAATCCATGTCCGGTCTACCGCAGCGGTCCGGCTGCTATCCCGCCACCGAGCCAGGCAGTCAGCAGTTCCGGCCCCCATAACAGCGCGATGAACCCGGCGATGGCCAGGTAGGGCCCGAACGGGATCGGTATCTGTCGATCGTGGCCACGGAAGAGGATCATGACGAGCGCGGAGATGAGGCCAACAGCTGCCGACAACAGAATGATAATCAGCAGCAATTGCCAGCCGAGCCACGCGCCCAGCGCGGCCAGCAGCTTGAAGTCGCCGTAGCCCATGCCCTCTTTTCCGGTGGCAAGCTTGAAGCCATGGTATACGCTCCACAGCGACAGATATCCTGCCATTGCGCCGACGATCGATGAGCGTGGGTCCGTAAATACCGGGCCTCCGTCTGCTCCGGTGATCAGGCTGAAGCCCAGCCCGATCCATAACAGCGGTAATGTAATTCTGTCGGGCAGCCATTGGCGGTCGAGATCAATCACAGTCAGTGCGATCAGCGTCCACGACAGGATCAGCGCACCGGCGCACGCCACAGAGAAGCCAAAACGCCACGCAACGAGTACGGACACGATGCCGGTCAGCCCTTCGATGAGCGGATAGCGCAGCGGGATACCGACACCACAGTTAGCGCAGCGCCCGCGCAGGAACAGGTAACTCAGGATCGGGATGTTCTGATGCGCCTTGACCGGTGCGCCGCACTTTGGACAGGCTGAACCCGGTTGGATCAGGTTGAATGGTTCTTCTTCAGAGGTTGCCGGTGTCGCTTCCGGCGATGCATCCCGTGCCGTGAAGGCCCGATGCCAGTCTTGTTCCTCGCGATCCATCATGACCGGAACACGATAGATCACGACATTCAGGAAACTGCCGATGAGCAGACCGAGTATGCCGATGACAAAGTCGAACACGATCGGATTTGATTGGAAGATTTCAGCGAAAATCGCTCAGTCTCCGTTAGGCAAATAATTGATACGCTGACTAGCAGGCCGAGGAGAAAGTCTCAGGTGAGTGCAAGACAAGGCAAGGATCGCCGAAAAACCGGAGTGTACACGTTAGTACATGAGGATTTTTCGGCGATCCTTAACGCAGGATTGTGCCGCCTGAGACTTTCTCCTCGGCCTGCTAGATGACGGCGCCCATCTTGAAAATTGGCAAATACATCGCGACCACCAGGCCGCCAACGAGTACGCCCAGGATCGCCATGATCATCGGTTCGAGCAGGCTGCTCATGTTATCGACCGCATTATCGACGTCTTCCTCGTAGAAGTCGGCAACCTTGCTCGACATCTCGTCGAGAGAGCCCGATTCTTCGCCAACCGCGATCATCTGAATGACCATGTTCGGAAACAATTCAACATTCTCCATCGCGCGTTGCAGTCGCTGGCCGGTGGATACTTCGTCGCGGATCTCCAGGGTGGCGTTTTCGAAGACGATATTACCGGTTGCGCCCGAGACGGACTCGAGTGCTTCGACAAGCGGTACGCCGGCGGCGAACATCGTCGACAGCGTACGCGCGAAACGGGCAATCGAAGCCTTTTCGAGAATGCCGCCGATGATCGGCAGCTTGAGCATGATCCGGTCCTGCGCCTCACGCATAGCCCGCGAACGCTTATACATCGCCAGGTAGCCGGTTACGCCACCGACGCCGGCGATTACCAGCAGCCAGCCCCGGTCGCGAACGAATTCGGACAGATCGATGACGATGCGGGTAAAGGCCGGCAGGTCCGCTCCGAAACCCTGGAACAGCGTCTCGAATTCCGGGATAACGAAAATCAGCAGGATGGTCGTGACGATCATCGCGACGACGACGACGGCCGCCGGGTAAGTCAAAGCCTTCTTGATCTTCTTCTTGATCGCCTCGGTCTTTTCCTTGTATGTCGCAATTTTGTCGAGCAATGTTTCCAATGCACCGGCCTGTTCGCCGGCCTCGACGAGATTGACGAACAGGTCATCGAAATGCAGCGGGTGCTTGGCCAGTGCCTCGGCCAATGCAGAGCCACCCTCGACATCCTGTTTGACGGCAAAGATGAGTTTTTGCATCGCCGGATTGTCGTGTCCGTTACCGACGATATCGAAGGCCTGGACGAGCGGGATACCGGCGGCCAGCATGGTGGCGAGCTGGCGGCTGAAAATCGCGATGTCCGCGGTCGTGACCTTGCCTTTCTTCTGAAACAGCACGGTCTGTTTTTTCACGCGCACCGGAACGACGCCCTGGCGGCGTAATTCCGCGCGCACAGCAGCCTCGTTTGCGGCCATCGTTTTGCCCTTGACGCGCTTGCCGCGGCTGTCAGTGCCTTCCCAGTTAAACGGCGCCTGGCCGACTGCTACAGACTGAGCCATACTCTTAGCTTCCAGAAATTAAAAAAACAACACAACAACTATTCAATAGTAACGCGATTGATCTCTTCAAGACCGGTAAGCCCGTCCTTGACTTTCTGTAATCCGGCTGAACGCAAATCGGGAACGCCTTCGGCCGCGGCCTGATCGGCGATTTGTATCGCGTTGCCGCCTTCCATGATGATGCGCTGGATGGCTTCGGAGATCGGCATTACCTGGAACACGCCGAGACGGCCCTTATAGCCCTGGTTGCACTGATTGCAGCCGACCGGTCCAAAAACCTGCAGACCATCATTGATTTCCTGTTCGGTAAAACCTTCCTGCAGCAGCGCTTCCTTCGGCACGTCACGAATTTCCTTGCAGTTGTCGCAGAGCTTGCGTGCGAGGCGCTGTGCGATGATCAGTGATACGGTGCTGGCAATGGCATAGGCCTTGACGCCCATGTCGACGAGTCGGGTCAGCGTGCTCGGTGCATCGTTCGTATGCAGCGTTGACAGCACGAGGTGACCCGTCTGCGCGGCCTTGATACCGATTTCAGCAGTCTCGAGGTCACGAATCTCACCGACCATGATGACGTCCGGATCCTGACGCAGGAATGCGCGCAGGGATGACGCGAACGTCAGTCCGACCTTCGTGTTGACGTTGACCTGGTTGATGCCGGGCAAGTTGATTTCCGCCGGATCCTCGGCGGTCGAAATATTTCGATCTTCGGTGTTCAGGATATTCAGGCCCGTGTATAACGACACGGTCTTGCCGCTACCGGTCGGGCCGGTGACCAGGATCATGCCGTATGGCTTGGCCAGCGCATCCATATACAGCTTCTTTTGCTCGGGTTGATAACCAAGCGCGTCGATGCCGAGCTTCGCGCTGCTTGGATCGAGAATACGCAATACGATTTTCTCGCCGAACAGCGTCGGACAGGTATTGACACGAAAATCAATGGCCCGGTTCTTCGACAGCTTCATCTTGATGCGCCCATCCTGGGGCACGCGACGCTCGGCGATGTCCATGCGCGACATGACTTTCAGGCGGGCGCAGACTTTGTTGGCCAGGGCGGTCGGTGGCGCGGCGACCTGTGTCAGGACGCCGTCGAGGCGCGTGCGGACGCGGAACATCTTCTCGTACGGTTCGAAATGCACATCGGATGCGCCGCGCTTGATTGCATCGAGCAGAATCTTGTTGACGAAGCGCACGACCGGCGCATCTTCGACGTCGTCGTTATCGGTATCCTCTTCGAGATCATCATCGCTGGCTATCTCCAGGCTCTCGAGGTCGAAATCATCATCGTCGAAGTTCGACATCGATGTATCGATTGCCTCGAGTGCCTTGGCAACCAGCGCCTGAAGCTTGTCCTGTTCGACGACGACCGGATCGATGCGGCAACCGGTCTGGAATTTTATTTCATCGATCGCGGCGAGATTCGTCGGATCCGATACACCGAGAAACATGCGCCGGCCGCGCAGCACGAGCGGCAGTGTCTGGTGTTTGCTGATCAGTTTTTGATCGACGGCCTTGACCGCGTCGAGATCCAGATCGAGGACTTCGATATCCATCAGCGGAACGCCGAACTCATGCGATGCCGCGATTGCGATGCGGCGCGGATCGGCGCCGATTTCGGTCACGAGATAGGGCACGAGCCCGATTTTCTGTTTGCGTGCCGTTTTGACGGCCGTGAGAACGGCTTCCTCATCGACGATGCCATCCTGAACGAGACGTCGCGATAGTCCGGTCAAAGGTGAAGTGGTTGCGCTGACGGCCATTGACTCCCCGTGCTCCTAAAAATAATCCATTCAATCAGGCGCATAGCCCAGACTGATGTGACATAGTCTTACTGATTATGGACGCTTGACGCAATCGAATAAACCGGCAATTCAGGCATTTTCTCAAATCTGTCGTCGGTTTCGTGACCTGGTCGTCGAGGCGCGGCTGGTCTGTGCCGTGGGCGTTGGGCGTATGGGCGGGGTTTGAAGCCCATTGCCACCAAAAAAAGAAAGGGGACCCGAAGGTCCCCTTTGTCTGTGCCTCCACCCTTGGGTGGATGCCATTAGCCCGCTATTACAGGCGGCAGGCCGAAGGCAGGTACTTAGGCAGCATGCCGGCCGACGGTGCAGCATATTCCGCCGAGTTACCACCACCGGCGGTACCCAGCAGAGCTGTGCCAGCCGGAGCCGGGGCCGCGCCACAGCGCCAGACGACGCTGAGGTCAGCCGACTCGTAAGGCGTCAGGCTGAGTGTCTCACCGGCGACGGCCTGGTTGGCTTCGTTGCCATAGACGATCGTGATCGTGCCGTTGGTAATCAAGACTTGCGTCACGTAGTTACCGCTGGTATCGGTCGCCGCGGCCGTCATGCCGGCGTTCACACGTGCTTCCGGGGCTTCGCCGTCATTGGCAAATGATTCGGCAACCCTAGCCTTGGCCGAAGCAGCCAGCGTCAGGCCTTCGGAAATCTGGGCGCGGATCGTGTAATCCTGATAGGCCGGGATCGCGATCGCGGCGAGAATACCGATAATCGCGACAACGATCATCAGTTCGATAAGAGTAAAACCTTGCTGAACCTTGTGCATAAAATGCTCCTGAACTAGCCGAAAAAAATCTGTGCGGCAATCCGCCAGTGGGTTTAATAAAGCAAGGACCGTGCCAAGATTGTTCGATAGATCTTAAGTAACTGAAAAATATAGTTAAAGCAATTTTGTCGACAACGGCTCACGCGGCTTCGGCGTAACATAAGTCGTATCGCCTGTTTCGTCGAGCTGACGCCGAGGGTCAATAAGTGACAATTTTCGTCAGCCTGCTTGAGGGAACGGAGTCAGAATCCGTTCCACACCCTAATCAATACCGAGCTTTTGCATCCGGTAGCGCAGTGCGCGCAGGGTCAGGCCGAGATTTCTGGCGGCGGCCGTCTTGTTAAAGCGGGCCTCCTCGAGCGCCTTGATGATTGCATCGCGCTCGACGTTTTCCAGTCGGTCACCCAGCAGCACATCGTTTTCCGCGGTCGGTTTGCCTGCCCCGGCTGTTCCGGGTTCGGCTTCTGAACTGCCGGTCGGTGACGCAACCGCATTCGCCGGGCCATCCGAGTTGCGGATCTGGATGTCCGCAGCCGAGATCGGCGCGTCGCCGGACAACGCGACCGCACGTTCCAGAATATTCTCCAGTTCCCGGACGTTGCCGGGGTAACCGTATGCCGAGAGCTTCTGATGTGCATCGGGGGTCAGTTGCGGTACCGATACATCGAGGTCGTGCGCCAGCCTGGCGAGCATATGCGTGGCAAGCACGTCGATATCCTCGATGCGATCCCGCAGCGGTGGTACCTGGAGTTCGATGACATCGATCCGGTAGAATAGATCTTCGCGGAACTGGCCGGCCGCGACGAGTTCCCGCAGATCCTTGTGGGTGGCGCTCAGGATACGCACATCGACCGGGATTTCCTCCGACGCACCGACCGGGCGCACGGATTTCTCCTGAATGACACGCAATAGCTTGACCTGCATGGCCAGCGGCAGGTCGGCGATTTCGTCCATGAACAGCGTACCGCCCTCGGCGGTCTGAAACAGGCCCTTGTTGTCGCTGACGGCACCGGTAAAAGCACCTTTGAGATGGCCAAAAAATTCACTTTCCATTAATTCCGATGGTATGGCGCCGCAGTTTACCGGCACGAACGGACCCTCGGCCTGGGCACCTTTTTCATGAATCATGCGTGCGACGAGTTCCTTGCCCGTGCCTGATTCGCCGGTGATATGCACGGGTGCGCGGCTGCGGGCGACCTTGTCAATTAACGCGAGTAAAGTGGTGATGACCGGCGAGTTGCCGAGCAGGCGTACCTTGCTCGTAGCGTCTTCATTGGTTCGCTGCAGTTTCAAGGCGCTGCCGATCAGTTTGCGCAGCGCCGTCAGGTCCAGTGGCTTGGAAATAAAGTCGAACGCACCGAGTTTCAGTGCGCGCACTGCCGTCTCGACATTGCCATGCGCAGTGATGACGGCTACGGGCATCACGATTCCGTTGGTCTGCATCCAGTCGACGAGTTCCAGTCCGTCGCCGTCGGGCAGGCGCATATCCGTCAGGCACAGGTCGAATTCCGTGTCCCGGAGTTTGCTTTTGGCGCACGCAATATCGCCACAGGTCTCGGTATCGATCTGCATCCGGTCGAGCGTCAGCGCGAGTAATTCGCACAGGTCCGGTTCGTCGTCAATTACCAGTGCCAATGGTCGGCTCATGCCAATGTCCCGGTCAGATTACTTTCTGTCATGCCAATTCCGATCATGCCAATTTTGATCATGAAATCGAACCCCAACGTTTCGGATCGGTGAAGACAATGCGAAAAACGCTGCCACCACCGTTGCGTGCAACATAGATCAGGGTCGCACGGTTACATTCGCACAGTTCGCGAGAGATGAATAAACCGAGTCCGGTGCCGCCGATGCGCCCGGTCGCGAACGGTTCGAACAACTGGTCACGCATTTCTTCCGCGATACCCGGCCCGCGGTCTGCTATTTCGAGAAACGGCCGGTGGTTAGCTGGCAGGCGTCCGCAACAGATCGAGATGACCTGGTTTTGTTCGATCGGGTCGGCGTAACGCAGCGCGTTCTCGCAAAGGTTCCAGCAGATCTGGCGCAGGTGCCCAGGGTCCATCTGTACCTTGATCTCGTCATCAATGACGATTTCGAAGTGGTTCTCGGCCACTTCGAGCGTTGCGCTGAACTCGGCCGCGAATTCCCGGATCCAGTCGGCTAGTGAAATCGACTGCGGATCTGTCGGTTCGCGTCGCGACAATTGCATGACATTGTCAACGATTTCGCTGACCCGTCTGGAGTTTGTGCCGATGATATCCAGCAGCCGTCGCTCGTAGTCGCCTGTTTGTGGAGATTCTTCTAGCAGCTGGCCGGCGTGGCTTAGCGCGCCGACCGGGTTGCGGATCTCGTGTGCGATGCTTGCACTTAGCCGGCCCAGAGCTGCGAGCTTCGTTTGCTGCACCTTTGCGGCGATCAGGCTC
Organism: uncultured Chromatiaceae bacterium; assembly: GCA_964629475.1. Classification (GTDB taxonomy): domain Bacteria; phylum Pseudomonadota; class Gammaproteobacteria; order Steroidobacterales; genus SMWD01. The sequence goes on from CAZVQW010000023.1 coordinate 33,766, forward strand.
GCGTCTTCGAGGAAGATCAGCACCGGGCCGTCTTCACGCCCGATCAGCGGTGCGATGTGTACGTCAATCTGTGCGCTGCCGTCAGCCGCTGTGAATGACCCGGGCGCGACACCCTGATACTTGTTGGTGCGCCAGCCCAGCAGGATACGTTGCAGCTTGGGAGATACCGAGGCCAGGCTGTGCCCCGTCTGCCTACGGTCCACGCCAAGGTGCTTGGCGGCCGACTGGTTGATCAGGCGAATATTTTCCGCTTTGTCGACAACAACAATACTCTCGCGCAGATGCTGAATGATGTAATCGTTTAATTGCGCCATGTTAGCGAGGTCAATCCCACGCTGGTGTGCCAGCGCCTCGCTTTCCTGCAGGCGGCGAGCCAGCGGATTGGCCGCTGCCGCGATCGCAAAAATGATGGCGCCGAGAACGCCTGCTGGAATGAATGCATTTGCCGTACTCAGTCCTAATACAAAAGAGACCGCCTGCTCACCGAGCACGGCCAGTGCCGCGACCGCTGCGCCGAAGTAGGCCTGCCTGGCACGCAGCGTCAGGCTGGCGGCACCGATAGAGACGACGAGCAGTCCACCGATACCGCTCGAAATTCCCCCACTTGCGTGCATCATGATCGTGATGCCGGTGATGTCCACGAACAGCTGAACCGGGATGAGCGCGAGTCCGACATCCGGGCTGCGAATCATGTACAGCAGACTGATCCAGGCCAGTACCGTATAGATCAGTGTCGTCGCTATGAAGATACCCGACCAGCGCTGGCCGAGAATCGGCGGGTCCACAAACGCGAGTCCGGCGCCGAGTAAAGCAATCCCGATCAGACCCCGAAACAGACCGACGAGCCGCTGCAGGCGCCGCGACGTGTCCGTCGCGAGCGGTCGGCTTAGTCCTTCCAGCGATGCCTTCAGCTGGCCCTGAAGGGTCTGTTCGGCGAGTGCTATATCCACGTGGTTCGTTGTTGCAGCAAAGTCGATTTGCTTGCCGGATTATGTCCTATTGGGCAGGCTATAGTGTGAAGGGTGTCGCAGAATCGGCGCAACTGAAAATTGATGTCAGACACCAAATTTCAGTTGCCTGGCGTCACTTGGCGTTGCCCGGTATTTCGATCACAATAAGCACCTGCGGAATCTCCGCTGTTTTCTTTGGATCGGACCATGAATCTCCACGAATATCAGGCCAAGCAGCTTTTTGCGAAGTACGGCGTACCGGTACCCGAGGGTCAGGTCGCATCGACACCGGCCGAGGCTGTGGCGGCGGCCGAGCGTCTCGGTGGCGACCTGTGGGTCATCAAGGCCCAGGTCCATGCGGGCGGCCGCGGCAAGGCCGGTGGAGTCAAGCTGGCGCGTAATGCCACGGAAGTTAGTGCGGCGGCCAAGGCCATGCTGGGCCAGCGGCTGACGACGAAACAGACGGGTGCCGAAGGCCTGCCGATCAACCGGGTTTTTGTCGAGGCGGGCAGCGGCATCGAGCGCGAGTTATATCTGAGTCTGCTCATCGACCGGAGCCGGGAACGGATCGCGATCATGGCCTCACAGGATGGCGGCATGGATATCGAGGAGGTTGCGGCCAACACGCCCGAACGTATTATCACGGTTGCCGTGCATCCGGCCGCGGGTTTGCAGCCGTACCAGGCGCGCCAGCTCGGTTTCGCACTCGAACTCGACAGCACCCAGATGAAGCAGTTCGCAGCGCTCATACAGAACCTGTATCGGTTATTTCATGAGTCGGATGCGAGCCTCATCGAGATCAACCCGTTGATTGTCAATACCGATGGCGACCTGGTGGCGCTCGATGCGAAGCTCAATATCGAAGCCAATGCTTTGTTCCGCCAGCCTGGGTTGCTGGCGCAGCGAGATCCGTCGCAGGAAGACCCGATGGAGCATTCGGCAGCGGAACATGACCTGAATTACGTGTCGCTGGACGGCAACATAGCCTGCATGGTCAACGGCGCCGGGCTCGCCATGGCGACGATGGACCTGATCAAATTGCACGGCGGTGAGCCGGCTAATTTTCTCGATGTGGGTGGCGGTGCGACGCCGGACCGGGTCGCGGCTGCATTCAAGCTCATCCTGTCCAACTCGGCCGTCGAGGCGATTCTTGTCAATATTTTTGGTGGCATCGTCCGTTGTGACGACATCGCCAACGGCATTATTCAGGCTGTGCGTGATATCGATATCACGGTGCCGGTCGTGGTGCGGCTGGAAGGGACAAACGTGGAAGCCGGCAAGACACTGTTGGCCGAAAGTGACCTCGATATCACGGCTGCGGACGATCTGACCGATGCCGCCCGCAAAGTAGTGGCTGCGGTCTGACGCCGCGACCGGGCTAATGGAAGGAAAAAATAACCGATGAGCGTTCTCATTAACAAGGATTCCCGCATCCTGTGCCAGGGGCTGACGGGCCGCCAGGGCTCTTTTCATGCCGAGCAATGCATCGAGTACGGTACGCAGATCGTTGCCGGCGTAACGCCGGGACGTGGTGGTGAGGAGCACCTCGGCGTACCGGTATTCGACACGGTACCGGCGGCGGTTGCCGAGACCGGTGCGACCGTCAGCATGTTATTCGTGCCGGCGCCATTCGCTGCCGATGCGATCCTGGCCGCGGCCGATGCCGGTATCGAGTTGATCGTCTGTATTACCGAGGGCATACCTGTTCTCGATATGGTGCGCGTCAAAGCGGTATTGAAAGACTATGACTGCCGCCTGATCGGACCGAACTGCCCGGGCATTATCACGCCGGGTGAATGCAAGATCGGCATCATGCCCGGGTTCATCCATCAGCCCGGCAAGGTGGGTGTCATCTCGCGGTCCGGCACCCTGACCTATGAAGCGGTTTACCAGACGACCTGCAACGGGCTCGGCCAGACGACCTGTATTGGTATCGGCGGCGATCCGGTGCGTGGCATGAATTTCATCGATTGTCTCGAACTGTTTGAACAGGACCCGGCAACCGAAGGCATCATCATGGTTGGTGAGATCGGCGGTACAGACGAGGAGGCCGCCGCACAATACATTCAGGAACACGTGACGAAGCCCGTCGTCGCGTATATCGCCGGTGTCACGGCACCGCCAGGCAAGCGCATGGGACATGCCGGCGCGATCGTATCCGGTGGCGAGGGTACCGCGGATGCCAAGTACGCGGCGCTCGAGGCAGCCAACGTCAAAACCGTTCGTTCACCGGCGGAACTGGGCAGTTCGATGCTGGAATTGATTGGTTAACTGGGGTCAGAGCCCTTGCAACTCAGAATTGCCCTGGCCCAGATAAACGTCGTCGTCGGCGATGTTGCCGGTAATGTCGAGCTAATCTGTGCGACGATGAACGAGGCGTGCGACCAGCATGGCGCTGATCTTGTCGTATTTCCCGAACTTGCCGTCTGCGGCTATCCGCCGGAAGACCTGCTGTTTCAGGCCGGGTTGCGGCGCCAGATCACGCCAGCGCTGGATCAGATCCGGGCAGCGACCGAAGGATCAGTGTGTGCGGCACTGGTCGGTTACCCGGAATACGATGGCGATGAGATCTACAATTCCGCCGCATTGTTTGCGGGCGGCAAGTGTCTAGCTAATTACCGTAAGCATATTCTGCCAAATTACAGCGTATTCGACGAAGAGCGTTACTTCGAGCCGGGCGACACACCGGTCGTTGTTGAAATAAAGGGTGTACCGGTCGGTCTGGCAATCTGTGAGGATGTCTGGGAGCCGGAACCCTGTGCAGCTTCGGCCGCCGCCGGCGCATCTTTGATCGTGTCGATTCACGGTTCGCCATTCAAACGTGGCAAGCAAGCGCTGCGTGAGTCGATCGCGCAGGCGCGTTGTCGCGAGATCGGCTTGCCGGTCGTTTACGCCAATATGGTCGGTGGTCAGGATGAACTCGTCTTCGACGGCGGGTCGGTCGTTTTCGATGCCGGCGGGACCGTGACCATGCGCGCACCCGACTTTGCCGCCGGCCTGTTTTGCGCCGATTTCGATATCGCCGAGGACTCGGTAACGCCTGTCATCGGCGATATCGTGCCGTTGCCCGGCGACGATGAGAGTATCTACTCGGCACTCGTAATGGGTGTACACGACTATGTCAGGAAAAACGGTTTTCCGGGCGTGGTTCTCGGCTTGTCGGGCGGGATTGATTCTGCGCTGACATTGGCTATCGCCGTCGATGCGCTGGGCGCGGATGCCGTGCAGACGGTTATGATGCCGTATCGATACACGGCCGATATCAGTATTGCCGATGCCGAGGAGCAGGCTCGGCGACTCGGTGTCGATTATCGCGTCTTGCCGATCGAATCGATGGTCGGCGCAGCAAATGAAACATTGGCGGAATTGTTTGCCGGTCTGTCCGCAGACACGACCGAAGAGAATATTCAGTCGCGATGCCGGGGTTTGTTGCTGATGGCCATTTCAAATAAGACCGGGCGCATGGTGCTGGCAACCGGCAACAAGAGCGAGATGGCGCTCGGTTATGCGACTTTGTACGGCGATATGAACGGTGGCTTTGCACCGATAAAGGATTGCACGAAGACGCTCGTTTATCGGCTTGCGCGTTATCGCAATTCACTCGGAGAAGTCATTCCCGAGCGTGTCATTACGAGAGAACCGTCCGCCGAACTGGCGCCGGATCAGCGTGATTCGGATTCCCTGCCACCCTATGATGTGCTCGATCCGATTCTCGATGCGTTAATGCTCGAGGATTGTTCTAGCGATGACATTGTCGCGCGTGGTTTCGACCGCGCGATTGTCGAGCGGATCGTGATGACCGTGCGCCGCAATGAATACAAGCGCCGCCAGGCCGCGCCGGGTGTGCGAATCAGTGCGCGCGCCTTCGGCCGTGACTGGCGTTATCCGATTACGTCGGGTTATAGATAGAGCCGGTTGCTGCTCGAAACAACAATCAGAAAAAGAAGAATCGTTTCTTGACCGTTTTCGGCTTGGCTGCTTCCGGGTAGTTTTCAACCAGCACTCGGCGTGTCTCTGCGGCGAGATCCTGCATGCCGAGTTTCTCGTAGGATCCAACGATAATAAATAAAGAGTCGGCGACAGCCGGTGCGCCGTCGTAGGTTTCCATCGTGAAAGTTGCGCGGTTCAGTGCCGCAACATAAGCGCCGCGTTTGAAATAATAGTCGGCGACATAGTTTTCGTGCTTGGCCAGACGGTTACGCAAAAAGACCAGGCGTTGCCGGGCATCTTCTGCGTAAATACTTTCCGGGTAGCGTTGCAGTAACCGCGAGAATGCGGAGAACGATTCCATGGCCCGGACCGGCGGGCGTTTCGCGAGATCGACACCGAACAGGCGATGATAGCTCTTGTGCTGTGGCGAGAAGTTTGCGAGACCACGCATATAAAGCGCGTAGTCGACACGCACGTGAGTAGGGTTCTCACGCTCGAACTGCTGGGCTGCATCGGTCGTCGAGTCCGGGTCGCCGTTCTTGTAGTAACAGTAGATCAGGTTGATTTGCGCCTGCTTGGCCTGGTTACTGAACGGGTAACGCGCCTCGAGTCCCTCGTAATAGGCGATCGCATTGCGGAAATTGCCTGATTGCATCGATTTTATGCCGCGCTCGAACAATTCCTCGGCACCCGACTGCAAGTCGCGGTTATTTCTTCCGCAGCCAACCGCGAGTAACGCGCACAGGCAGACAAGCGCGAGTCGCCGTGCGGACCGGTGCATGGCAAATGAAGAAGGAACAATGATGTCGGGATTCAGGAAGCTCAAGGTAAACAAATTGGATAGCGCGCGAAGGCCGCGAGTATACCGTAAACTCCGGCTCATAAATTTCATTGACTCGGCTGTGGGAGCGGCTTTAGCCGCGAATAAACCAGGACATATATGCTAATCGCGGCTAAAGCCGCTCCCACAGCAGCCACTCCCGATTACTGCATGCAGACAACGCGACACAACCTGACGATACCGGAAGAGCTTGCCGGTAAACGCCTGGACCAGGCGCTGGCAGCCTTGTTGCCCGATTATTCCCGTTCGCGCCTGAAGGCGTGGATCCTGGCCGGTGAGGTGACGGTCGATGGCGTAGCGGCGGTGCCGCGGGCCAAGGTTCAGGCCGGGCAATGCGTCGATGTTAACGTGGTTATCGAGGTTCAGGAGACATCGCGGCCCGAACCCATGCGGCTCGATGTCCGCTTCGAGGACGATGCGGTACTCGTCATCGACAAGCCGGCCGGGCTCGTCGTCCATCCCGGCGCCGGCAATCCGGCGGGCACGTTGCTGAATGGCCTCCTGCAACACGCCGCCGATCTGGCCAACCTGCCGCGCAGCGGTATCCTGCATCGCCTGGACAAGGACACGAGCGGGTTATTGCTCGTGGCCAAAACTCTGCCGGCCCATACGCGGCTGGTTCGTGACCTGCAGGAGCGTGCCATTACGCGCGAGTATCGGGCAGTTTGCACGGGCCGGGTGACTGCCGGTGGTCACGTCGATGCGCCGATCGGGCGGCACGCGACGCAACGCACACGGATGGCCGTGACCGATAAGGGTAAACAGGCAGTCACACATTACCGGGTACTCACCCGGTTTGCGGCCCACACATTTCTCGCGTTGCGTCTCGAGTCTGGCCGCACCCACCAGATTCGCGTGCATATGGCACACATTCACCATGCGCTCGTCGGCGATCAGACCTACGGCGGGCGGCTGAAGATTCCGGCGGGTACGTCGCCGGCGCTCGAAACTACCCTGCGTGGGTTTTCCCGTCAGGCCCTGCATGCGAGCCGCCTCGCTTTCCGGCATCCAGTTTCCGGCGATACGATCGAATGTCGTGCGCCGCTGCCTGAGGATTTCACGAACCTGTTGTCGGCACTGGCCGTCGATGCCGAATCGCATGATGCAGCCGACTGGGACAGTATGGAATGGCCGCAACCGGTATCGAACTGATTCGACCGGATTGGCCTGCACCGGCGCATGTGCAGGCGGTTGCGACGACCCGGGCCGGTGGCTTCAGTAACGGGCCTTATGCGTCATTAAATCTTGGTACGCATGTCGGCGACGATCCGGTTACCGTCGAGCGAAATCGCAATGCATTGGGTTGCGCACTCGGCATCAGGACTGCGCCGTGCTGGCTCGACCAGGTACACGGCACTCGTGTGGTTGACACTGCGTCGGTCACCCCGTCGGTAACAAAGCCGGCTGCCGCGGATGCATCAATCGCATCTGTCGCGGGCACGACCTGCGCCATCATGACGGCGGACTGTCTTCCAGTGCTGTTCACGGATCGTGCGGGTGGCCATGTTGCGGCTGCGCATGGCGGTTGGCGCGGCCTCATCGGCGGCATTCTCGAAAACACGGTCGGTGCGTTTGTCGCCCGCGGTGTTCAGCCTGATGAGTTAATAGCATGGCTCGGTCCGGCGATCGGACCCGCCGCGTACGAGGTCGATGCTGCCGTCGTTAAGATGTTGCACGGTGATGATCGGGCGGCGTTGACGCCGACGGATCCGGAGCACTGGCAATTGGATTTGTATGCGTTGGCGCGACTGCGTCTTGTTGCCTGTGGTGTTGATGCAGTGTTCGGTGGTGGTTTTTGCACTTTTTCCGAGCCCGAGCGGTTTTTTTCTTATCGCCGGGATGGGGTTTGTGGGCGACAGGCGACAGTTATATGGATTCAGAGCTGACTTTTCCCTGACCAGCCTTTTGCACCGGGAATTCTTTAATAGTGTCAGACACCAATTTTTCTGGATCCAGAATTGACTCTTTCCCTGACCGGTTTTTTTCTCCGTTGACCCCTCTGAAACGCCGCTGCCATAAACTCGGACCAGCTTATAGGGCTCT
>CAZVQW010000024.1:0-38612 GCA_964629475.1 uncultured Chromatiaceae bacterium
TTAGAACGTCGTGAGACAGTTCGGTCCCTATCTGCCGTAGGCGTTGGAAATTTGAGATGTAGTAGGAGCGGCTTCAGCTGCGATTCCATTGATGATCTCCAACCGATTTCCTGGCGGCAATAGTGACTGGGAACCACCTGATCCCATTTTGAACTCAGAAGTGAAAACGCTCAGCGCCGATGGTAGTGTGGGGTCTCCCCATGTGAGAGTAGGACACCGTCAGGCTGGGCGAGCTCTGCACCGCGCTGCGAGAAATAAACGGGCGCTTGTGGAGCGATATCTGCTAAATTACAAATGTAAGTATCATGAGCAGGCGCAAATGGTGTAACGCGCTTCGGTCTTTCTCTCTGCCTGCGGCATCTCGATCAATAAATAGGATCAATAATGGCTGAATCAATACGACGTCGGGACTTTATCGCGGCTGTTCCGGCCGTGGCGGCGGCCGCGTTAATACCGTCTGTCAGCTCGGGCATTTCCGCCGGGCAGACGGGCAGGAAGGCTTCTACACCGGTACTTGATAGTCATGTCCACTCGATGAGCCAGGCGCTGCACGATCTGATTTCGCCTTTTGTCCGTAAGCAGGGGGGTGAACTGAAACGCTTCACCGGCGCTGAAATCGTTGATTATCTCGACCGTATAGGTGCTAGAAGAGCCTGCGCTTTGTCCTCAGGATATATGTGGGGAGGATCGCGGTTGGGAAAATCGACGGCCAGTGCATTCGCAGTAGCGGACGATGAAGTGACACGTGTGCAGGCGGAGAATGATTTCGTCGCCCGGCAGGCGATAGATTTTCCTGAAAGACTCGTTCCGTTTGCCGGCATCAACCCACTCAAACCTTACGCGCTGGAAGAACTCGCGCGGTGCGTGGATACGCAGAACATGCGTGGGCTGAAACTGCATTTCTCGAATTCCGCGGTCAATCTGCGTGATGACAGACATTTGAAAGCAATCCAGCCGGTATTCGAGTATGCGGCAACGAATGATTTACCGATCATGCTGCATTTCTTCCGCGGCCGAGTGGAAGAATTTGGCGCAACGGATTTTCGCTTGTTCGCCGATGCGATACTGGCGGAGTATTCTGATCTGCGAATCTGTTTTGCGCACTTCCTGGGCGGGGGTAACTATGCCGACGAAGTCGGCGACCTGGTCGATGCCGCCATCCGGGTGCTTGATGAGCAACCGGAACTGAATCGCAGCCGGCTTTTTCTTGATCTGGCAGTGGTCTTGAACCGCCAGCCGCGAGGACCATTTAAGGGAGTCACTGATCAGCAGCTGGACCGGCTGGGAGGACAGATGCGCGCGTGGGGGCTGAACAACATTCTATGGGGCAGCGACAATTTCGAAGACTATGTCGCTAAAACAAAGGATATGTGGCCGCTCGGTGGCGACGAACTGAGTCAGGTGCTGAGCAACGACGGCAGCTCATTTATCGGCTAGTGGTTCAACTTCCTGCCTGATACGAAAAGCCCCAGCGGTCTTTGGACGGCAGGGGCTTTTTTTATTCGTCGGTATAACGCTTGGGAATATCCCGGTTTGCCGCAAATTTGTCAGGTTCTGATTTCAAACAAAGATTCGACTTCGACTGCGGCATTGATGGGTAATGAATTGGCACCCAACGCGGCGCGAGCCGCCAGTCCGGCATCACCGAACACATCGCGAAACAGTTCCGAGACGCCATTTATTACACTGGACTGCCCGGAAAAATCATCAGTACAGTTGACGAAACCGCGAATCTGCAGGCATTGCACGACTCGATCAAGGTCGCCGTCGCAGGCCGCCTTCAATTGAGCCAGAATGCGCAAACCCACATGGCGGGCCGCGATGTATCCATCTTCGACCGTCAGATCCTTGCCCACTTTGCCGAATGTTGGCGTATCGAGATCGGCTGGTGGAATCTGCCCGGCGATAAACACCTGATTACCGTTCACACGGTATGGCACATAGACTGCTACCGGCTTGGCCGCCTGCGGCAGTTCCAGCCCTATCGATCTCAGTTTGCCCTCGACCCCGTACGACTCGGCCGAATTGGCTGTTTGGGTGATTCCCAACGCTACTGATGCTGTTCCCAGCATTTCAAAGAATGATCGTCTGTTCATCGGATTCTCTTTTTACGGTTGTAACAAGAACATACTAAATAGGGTTAGGGTAAAAATCAGCTCGGTGAGTGGACGGGTGTGGTTGGTCCGGGGCTGCGTTTGAAATGTCGCTGGTGCTAGCGTTCAGTTGTTTAATTTCCTGTCTGAATCGAACGTTCCCAGGTATCAGGCCGGTATTTACTCTGACCTTAATTATTTCGACCACGTCTCAACGCACTGACAGACAGGGCAGTAGAAAAGTGCCCGCCCGCTTACGTTGACTCGCTCGATTGCGGTACCACAGGTATAACAAGGTTCGTCGCCGCGGCGAAATACGGCAAAGCGAATGGCCTCTTTATTTACCCGTTGCCTCTGTTTTGATGATGTTGATTTTCCGGTCTCAGCATCGGATCGTTTGTGCGTGGAAAGCCACTGTTCTCGCAGTTGGGCAACCAGCTTGGGTGGGTTGGTAAGGCCGCCGGTCCTGTAACTACGTTGTGTGATAGCGAGTGTTTGCCAGCTCAGGCGTGATAGTGCATTTCTTGTTAGTTCACCGGGGTTGCTCCACGGATTCAAGCGCGCTGCAAATAGTATTTCCGAGCGCAGATAGTCACCGATTCCAGCCAGATAATGTTGGTCCACATATAGAGCAGCCAGGCTGCGTCGTCTGAATTCAGGTGATATTGCGCGATCGCGCAACGTCAGCCAATCGATATCCCTGTCTAAAATATCCGGCCCCAGCCTGGATAGAAACGGATGTTGAGCTTGTTCATCGGTGCTCAGCAGTTCAATCTCAGATGCACTATAGAGCAAGGCACTATGTTCGTTGGTATGCAGCCCTAAACGTAGCGACCGTTTCGTATCCGGTAACATTCCACGCGGGCATACCCACCAGCGACCGTAGAGTTGATTGTGGCTGTAGATAGTTTGCCCCCCATTCAGGCGGGTCAGCATGGCTTTGCCGTGAGTGTCGATGCGCATTACGTGTTGGCCGACGAGCTCTTTAGAGCGACGTGCTAGCTTTGGGAATGAATCTGGAGCGAAAAACACCATTTCCAGCGGCTGGCCCACGAGCACTGTGGAAATCTGGTCGGCCGCGCGACGTATTTCAGGTCCTTCCGGCATAAGTAATGTCTGGTCGTACTCACAAGGTGAGTGCATAGTATATGGCGATTGGAGCAGCGCATAGAAAATACCTTTTTCCTGATATCACGGGGGGATCGTTGAAAGTCCAACCCGTGCGATTCGACTCACTCACCGCGTGATAGTGTCTATAGTTAAATATCGGTAAATACTATGGTGCGGCATAGTAGGTTAGATCGTTATGCGCCAACTCATTAGAAATCTTGGTGCGAGCTTTGCTCGCCTGTACCTGTTGCCATGGTATTTCCTGTCCGGGTTCGTGCCCCGGCGCAACAACCTGTGGGTATTCGGTTCCTGGGGCGGGGAAAGGTTCGCCGACAACGCAGCGGCGCTTTTTCGTTTTTGCCACGTCAACCCCGATTCAGCCAGCATGGACAATCACATTGAACTGGTCTGGATTTCACACCGACTCGACGTCGTTCGGCAGGTCAGGGCTCTCGGCTACAAAGCTTACTGGTGGTGGTCGCCTGTCGGGATGCTCAAATGCCTGCGGGCGCGCCTGTATCTGTTCGACTGTTTTGCCAAGGACATCAATTTCTGGATGTCTCGCGGTGCGATGCTGGTGAACTTGTGGAGCGGCGTCCCGTTGAAGAGCTTTGAACGCGACATCGATAACCCACGCAGCCGCTATTACCGTTTGTTTCATGGTTCATTTATCGAAAGACTCATCCTGTCGGGACTGATGCCCTGGCACGCTATCAGGCCGGACCTCATTATCGCTACCTCTGCCGAAGCGCAAACCATCATCGCTCGCGCCTTTGATATTCCGGAGCAGGCCGTTGTGATCACGGGTCTGCCTCGCAATGACCAACTTCTGACACCAGCTCCAGACCTGGAATTACCGGTGGTGGTAACCGACGCGATCAGCGCCCACCGGAAAATTTTCTTCTACCTGCCAACTTTTCGGGACAGCGGTCGCTCGTTTGCCGACTTTGACTGGTCGCGGCTGGATGACTTGCTGAAGCAGTGCGATGCCTGCTTGCTCATCAAGTTTCATCCTGTGGATCAGACCAAACTGCACACCAACGCCCGGAATGTACATGTGTTGGACCGGCATCTCGACATCTACCGGATACTGCCCCACATCGCCGTTCTGATCAGCGACTATTCCTCCGTCATCTGGGACTATCTCTTATTGCGCCGACCGGTCATTCTGTTCGCACCAGACATGGAAGACTTCACCGTCACCAGTCGATCACTCAATTTCGACCTGGCCGGGCTGGCCATCGGCCCGGTCTGCCATACATTCGATCAGCTAACCGATGCCATGCTGGTTTGCTGTGACGAAGAGCACCTCGATACCGAAATGACGGACAAGCAGGCGCAAGTGGCAGGAAGATTTCACACTTACCTGGATGCCAACAGCGCTCGGCGGGTTCTCGACGCCATAGAGGAACAGCTTTCTTTCTCAGTATTACAGCAACCGGGCTTGCTGGCGAAACTGCGTTACAAGCTCCGTTACAACTCATGGCCCCGCCTGATCGTCAATGTGCTGAAACGGATTGGTATTACTATCCTGCCGTACTACGTATTTCGCCGCGACATCTCCGGTCCACCGAAGCAACCGAGTTGTGAGGGCTATGAGTTTTCCGAACTCACTACAGAGGACATGCCGCGGATCGCCCGCCTGCCGCTGGTGCACAGTAGCGAGCAAACTTACCTGCTGCGTCAACGTAACGGACAGCGATGTTTTGCGTTACGACAAGATGGCGAGCTCTGCGCTTTCTGCTGGATGGATCCGGACCGGTTTAGTTTTGTGGGTGAAGGAGAGGCGCTGCAAGCCGACGAGGCTTATCTCTACGATATCTATACGACACCTTCGCAACGCGGGCACAACCTCGCACCGATCCTGAATGCCTGCTACACGGAATTGCTGCGCGCCGAGGGCATTCGCATCGTCCTCGGCGTAGTCGATTCGATGAATCGCTCATCGTTGAACTACGTCAGGAAAATCGGCAGCCGGGTGCAGCGGAAAAACCTGTATCTGAACCTGTTCGGCCTGATGAAGAAATCCATCGTGCTTGAGGTTCTAGCAGATGAAGAATCACCCCGCCCCATTGAAAACCGATAAGCGTCTCCCGAAGCCGATATATGCCAGTTGATTTTCCTGATCGTCGCGTACCGGTCAGCCCGGCTATCAAAAATACCGACCAAAATGCATGATGTAGAAGCGACCATTGTCAGAAGTTGTATTTCCGGAACTTCCGATTGAGCGGGCACTAACGCAACCAATCCATTTCTTCAACACGTATATTCCCTTAGTTGTGCGGCACTTTATTTTAAGGTCATAGCTGGCAAAAGATTTGAATTAGTGCAATGTATGAACCTCATGCGTTTGGGGGGGGTTCCCATGTATCGTTATCCAGTTACCTGGAACTTGTTCCGTGTCTTTTCCTGTCTGTCGACATTGCCAAAGATACGCTTTGCATTTCTAATTTTCGGCTTTTTATCGTTCGTCACCCTGCCAGGCTATGCCAGGGCGGAGACTGGCGCTGAACTATATGCTGCGAACTGTGCGGCCTGTCATCAGGCCGACGGTAAAGGTCTGCCCGGTGCATTCCCGCCGCTGGCCAATTCGGACTATATCAAGGACGATCCGTGGCGCCTTGTCGAGGTCACCGTCAAGGGTCTGAGCGGTCCGCTGACAGTCAATGGCGTCGAATACAAAAATGTCATGCCGGCGATGAGTTACCTCAGTGACGAGGAACTGTCTTCGATCGTAACCTACGTACTGAACAGCTGGGGTAATTCAGGTGGCCAATTTAGTGCCGAGCAGATCGGCAGGTATCGTCGGGAGGCCGGGCTCGAAGCGCGTCAGGGTGGCGGCGAACGGCATCCGGATACGCCAGAGGCTGAGCACATATACCAGAGCCAGTCGCTTGCCATGCAAGATGCCGAGCAGGTCATCACGCCCGGAGCTCCGGCGCTGAGCCAGGCGGAATTCGAAAACGCTCGCAAACTGTATTTTGAGCGGTGCGCCGGTTGTCACGGTGTGCTGCGCAAAGGCGCTACCGGTAAGCCGCTGACGCCTGATATTACGCAGGAAAAGGGTACCGATTACCTGAAGGCATTGATTAATTTTGGTTCTCCGGCCGGTATGCCGAACTGGGGTACTTCGGGCGAACTCAGCGATGAGGATATCGATATCCTTGCCCGCTATCTGCAACATGCGCCACCGATGCCGTCGGAGTTTGGTCTCGAGGAGATGAAAGCGACATGGAAAGTCCTGATCCCGGTCGAAGATCGGCCAACCAAACCGGAAAATAAACTTAACCGGGACAACATTTTTGCGGTCACACTTCGCGACAGTGGCGAAGTTGCATTGATTGATGGCGATACCAAGGACATTGTCGAGGTAATTTCAACCGGTTATGCGGTACATATATCGCGAATGTCGCACTCGGGGCGTTATGTGTACACGATCGGGCGTGATGCAAAGATCGACCTGATCGACCTGTGGATGAAGAAGCCGCAGCCGGTCGCAGAAATTCGCATCGGCCTCGAGGCACGCTCCGTCGAGACATCCAAATACGAAGGCTACGAGGATACCTATGCGATCGCCGGCGCTTACTGGCCGCCGCAGTACGTCATCATGGATGGGGCAACGCTCGAGCCCAGAAAAATTGTCTCGACACGAGGCATGACTGTCGACACGCAGGAATATCATCCTGAGCCGCGTGTCGCCGCAATCATCGCATCGCACCAGCATCCCGAGTTTATTGTCAACGTCAAGGAAACCGGGCGTATCCTGCTGGTCGATTACTCCGATATCGACAACCTGACGGTCACGACGATCAATGCCGCGCGCTTCCTGCATGACGGCGGCTGGGATTCGACAAAACGGTATTTTCTGACGGCCGCCAACAAGTCAGACAAAGTGGCTGTTATCGACTCACTGGAACGCAAGCTCGTCAAACTCGTCGACGTCGACAAGATTCCGCACCCGGGGCGTGGCGCCAACTTCGAGCACCCGACTTACGGCCCGGTCTGGGTCACGAGTGCTCTTGGTAACGACAAAATCACAATGATCGGTACGGATCCCGAAGGCCATCCCGATCAGGCGTGGAAGGTCGTGCAGGTCATTTCCGGTCAGGGCGGTGGTTCGTTATTCGTCAAGACCCATCCTAATTCACGCAACCTGTGGGTCGATAGCCCGCTGAATCCTGATACGCCAATCAGCCAGTCGGTTGCGGTATTTGATATTAACAATATCGATGCCGGCTACGAGGTTCTGCCGATCGCCGAATGGGCCGGTGTCGGTGACGGGGCAAAGCGTGTCGTGCACCCGGAATATAATAAGAATGGTGACGAAGTCTGGTTCTCGGTCTGGAGCGGTATGGAAGAAGAATCGGCCATCGTCGTGGTGGATGACAAGACACGCAAACTCAAGAAAGTCATCAAGGGTAAAAATATTATTACGCCAACCGGCAAGTTCAACGTCTATAACACGATGAACGACATCTACTGATCGAATCAATAAGGCCGGGCCCCATTGTTGGGGCCCGACTTTTTTATGCCGGACAGGGTGTAACCCTGCTTTCTCCAATCGGTTTATTCGAACCTGATGCCTTGCGCCAGCCCCGGGTTCTCGGTGCCCCAATAAGTCGTACTGGTCTGTCGGCGCATGTACACCCTCCAGGCATCGGAACCGGATTCACGTCCGCCGCCGGTTTCTTTTTCGCCGCCGAACGCACCGCCGATTTCGGCGCCACTCGTGCCGATGTTGACGTTGGCGATACCGCAGTCGCTGCGTGATTTGAAGTAGTCGGCTTCGCGCAGGTCGGTCGTGAAGATTGCCGATGACAGACCCTGGCGAACGGCATTATGCAGATCGAGCGCGTGTTCCAGCGTGTCGTACGGCATGACATAGAGGATCGGTGCAAATGTTTCTTCCTGCACGATAGTGGTTTGTTCGGTGACCCGGACCAGTGCAGGTTGCACGTAATAAGCATTCGCACCGAGGTCTTCACGCACGCGGGAACCGCCGGTCAGCACCGTGGCTTTTTGAGCGCGAGCCGACTCCAGGGCTTTCTGCATCCCAAGAAATGACTCGCGATCGATCAGCGGGCCGACGAGAGTGTTTTGTTCGAGTGGATCGCCAATACGTGATGTGCTGATCGTGTCATAGGCCGTTTGAAGTCGGGCGCATAATTCATCGATGATGCTCTCGTGCACGATTAGTCGCCGCGTTGACGTGCAGCGCTGACCGGCCGTGCCGACCGCCCCGAATACTATCGCCGGAATTGCCAGGTCCAGATCGGCGTGCGTGGATACGATCACGGCATTGTTGCCGCCGAGTTCCAAGAGGCTTTTGCCGAATCGTTCAGCGACCCGTGGCCCGACGATGTTGCCCATGCGGGTGCTGCCGGTCGCGCTGATGAGTGCGATCCGCGGATCGTCCGTCAGCTGTTGTCCGAGATCGGCCGCGCCGATCAGCACGGTACTGAGTCCGTCGGGGATATTGTCGAGCGTGCGACAGGCCTCGGCGAATATCGCCTGGCAGGCCAGCGCCGTCAGCGGTGTTTTCTCCGATGGTTTCCAGATGACGGGATCGCCGCAGACGATGGCCAGTGCGAAGTTCCAGCTCCAGACCGCCACCGGGAAGTTGAAAGCGCTGATGACACCGACCGGACCGAGCGGGCGCCAGGTTTCGGTCATCGTATGTTGCGGTCGTTCCGATGCAATCGTCAGTCCGTAGAGTTGCCGTGACAGGCCGACCGCGAAGTCGCAGATGTCGATCATCTCCTGGACCTCGCCGCGGCCTTCCTCGAGGATCTTTCCGCATTCGACTGTTACGAGCCTGGCCAGTTCTTCCTTGTGATCGCGCAGCGCCTGACCGAGGCGGCGAATCAGTTCGCCTCGTTGTGGTGCGGGCACCGATTGCCAGATGGCAAAGGCATCCATCGCCCGGCCGATCGCGGCATCGGCCGCGGCCTGTGTGTCGGTATTAACCGTCGCAATGATCGTGCCGTCGATCGGTGAACGAACTTCCAGCGCCGGGCCGCCACGACCGTTGAGATCGACACCGAGTGATTCAAGCCACTGACTAGTGGTTCGAGGATGCGTCATACCATTGACTCAGTGTTGGATGGTTCTCGGCATATAACTGGCCGGTCGAAGTTTTAAGAAACAGGTCAAGTTGTATTTCTTCTTGTTTAACAAAGCCTTTTTGTGGTAGCAGCTGTTCACTGACCAGTTCGACGACAGCGACGATCGAGGCAGCCGTCGTCCAGGTTATTGCGGTGCGAATACGCCCGGCGATCTCCATCGGCCAGTAATCGGCGACGATTTCCCGGGTCTGCAGTCGCCCGTTCACTGCACCCTGCACCGATGCGTGAATGAGTACGCGATCCTGGTCATCGGGCGGCAATGCATCGGCAAGCAAGCGCACGAGCGCATCGGGAATGTTGCGGAAACGCAGCTCTTCGAGCAACAGGCGCATGCAGTTTAAATGTCCGGCGTAGCGAATGCTCTTGTAGTTCAGTGACTCGACACGCCCGGCATAGGTATCGGTCATCGTGCCGAGCCCGCCGGAGGTCGTGAACGCCTCGAATTCCTCGCCGAAGATGCGCAGAATCTCCGGGTTGCGCAGCGGTGGAATGATCCGTGCTTCGCCGTTCACGATCGCCTCGCAATCGGCGATGTATTCATGGACAAGTCCGTGCAGGGACCAGTTGCCGGCATAACCGAGTTGCCCGATCGGGTTCTGCGGCAACGCACCGACCCGCAGGCGGATGTGCCGCAGGCCGTCTGCATCGAATCGTTTGGCAATCGCCGCGCCCAGGATGCCGATAAAGCCCGGCGCCAGGCCATTCTGCGGAATCATCACGTGCGTTGCATCGACGGCCAGCTTGCGAATTGCCTTGGTCGTCTGCACGTCTTCGGTCGGATCGAAGTAATGCAGCCCGACGGCATGCGCTGCTTTGGCGACATCGAGTGTCTGCTGATAGGGCAGGCAGGAGATCACGGCATCCTGATCGGCCATGACTTCCCTGAGTAGGTTCGAATCGGACAGGTCGCGGGTCAGTATCTCGATATCCTTTGGATGGTCCAGACCTTGTCGAAGGTCGACACCACGAACCGTGACGCCGAGATCACGCAGCATCGCGGCTACGAGGCTACCGACACCACCGAGACCGAGAACGACGATTCGTTCGAACTTCATGGTCAGATAATGGCACAAACACGGAGTCTTCGGCACCCGCCAATTACGGAACTTTCCCCCCGGACACTCATGGGTTTGACGCCTGAGATCCGTTGCTGGGCGTCAACATACTTAACACCGGCACCTTAACGGACCCAGTTTTCTACCCGCAATCCGGGGACACGTTTGAATTCTCGTAGATTATTCGTCACGAGTATCAAGCCACGCGATCGAGCGTGCCCGGCTATCATTAAGTCATATGGCCCTATTATTTTGCCCGATTTTTCCAGTTCAACCCTGATCTGACCGAAATGCATTGCCGCCTCACTGTCAAAAGAGACCACATCCAATCGGGCAGCCAACGATTCGATGTCCGCGAGATTACGGTCTGGTTGAGACGATTTCTCAGCGCCGTAAATGAGTTCACCCAGCGATACTGTTGACATCGCAAGAAATTCTGCATGCTCCTTAAAAGCTTCTCTGACTTTTTTTGGGCGGTTCTTGATCGTGTAGATCAATATGTTGGTATCCAACATATATTTGATCATTACAGTGATTCCCGCTCCTGATGATCAGGTTGCTCGCGCTGAGGCATGAAGTCTTCGGAAACACCTTTGCGGTCAAACCATACATCCCAGCTCTCTCCGGCCGGAGTGATAAGTCTGGCCCTGCCCAATTTGACGATATCTACCTTTTTGACGCTGTCCGGAAGCGCAACAGGTTTCGGTAACCTGACAGCCTGACTTTTATTGTTTCTGAATACCGTTGACTGAGTCATGATTTCCTCGGCATATACAAAATGTATATACCTAGTTTATCTGTGTATTAGTATATGTCAATCGTATATGCCTATAATCCTGATGAGATATTCTCATTTCACTCGAGAGGCGGGTATGAATTCAAACCTCATAATTCACCATGTAACCGAGAAATGTGACATCGCACCCTGAATAGTGGCTGGAAACCGCTCTTTGATATTATGTTAAATAGAACACGCTCAGTCTTGAGGTTCAGGTATTGTAAACAGGCAAATAATATTCAAACCAATAAATTTAAGGGGATAATGAGATGATGCAACTGATCATGAACTCCGTACGATTACGGGGTTTGGGACTTTTTATCGTTTCGCTGTTTCTGACTGTTTCAGCCTCAGCGGCGACACCGTCCCAGCTTTATATTTTCGGCGACAGCCTCTCTGATACCGGCAACGTTACGCTGGTGAACGGGTTACCGCTCGCACCGTATTTTCCGGGCCACTTTTCGAATGGCACTGTATGGGTAGAGACACTGGCGGCTAACCTTGGCCTCAGCGCAAACCCGTCGTTGGCCGGCGGCACCAATTTCGCATTTGGCGGCGCGGCCACGGGCGCACCGCCTTCGATTTCTACGCCGACTTCGTCCCCGACACTCCTCGAACAGTCCGGGATGTTTATGGTGGCAGCCGGCGGGGTCGCGGATCCGAATGCACTGTATGTGGTCTTCGGTGGCGGCAACGATGTACGTGGCGGTGATGTGACCGGTTCGGCCGCCAATATCGCCACCGTGATTTCGACACTGGCGGGCGCCGGTGCGCAGAACTTCCTGGTACCAAATCTGCCGGATATCGGTCTGACACCGGAAGCGATTGCAGGTGGCCCCGGCGCACAGGCGGGTGCGACGTTCTTGTCCACCACGTTCAACGCCCAGCTGGCAGGCGAGGTCGCTAACCTCGAGACTACATTGGGAGTCAATATCATTGATTTGGATATTTTCTCGATCACGAACGACATGATTGCCAATCCGGCTACCTACGGACTTACGAATGTCGATACGGCCTGCTATGACGGCGCTGTTGGCGTCGGTGGTCCGGGCAACGTCTGTGCTAACCCGGACGAGCACATCTTCTGGGACGGCATTCATCCGACGACCACGACCCACGCGATGATCGGCGACCTGGCGACAGCCGCTGTCGTGCCGGTTCCGGCCGCTATCTGGTTGTTCGGCTCGGCGCTGGGTCTGCTGGGCTGGAGGCGCCGATCGATGAGGGTGTAATCTACTCTGAGCGTTGCAGGCGGACTTCGTAAAACACCGTCTGTATTAATCTTTTGGCCGGGTCGTGCACACAGCATGACCCGGCCAAATTCGTTTAAGACCCCGGGCTAAAGCGAGAACGAAATTTATTTCTGGTGATACCGCCGTCGCCAATTCATGGTGATCAGTATCAACAGTGCCAGCAATGTCACGGGCCGGATTGCCGAGCTGCCGAACAGAGCGGAATCGGCGCCCTCCGGTTCCAGGCTGATAACACCGGTACCGAGTGCAACACCGTTACCGCTGACGTTGAATATCAGCACCGGTTCGTCCGGATCGTCGGATGGGATGTCGAAACTGTCATCGTAGGCGCTGACCGAACTCGGCAGGAAACGTACCTCGATGGAGCAACTGGGTGACGGATCGGCACTGGCTGCCGGTGCGATAATCTGCCCCGAGCACGTATCGTTCACAATGCTGAAGGGTTCCGCCAGGGTCTCTGCCTGCGCGATCATACCGATCTGGAGATTGGCGTTGCCGTCATTCATGATCGTGATGACCCTGTCCCAGTCCGTGGCTTCGACGACATCGCCATACGGCGTCATCAAATCATCCTTGGGAGGAATTTCATCGGCAACGGAAATATCCGGTGCCGGGCCGGGTGCGCCGGTGCCGTCGACGGTGACCGTTACGATTGCACTATTCGGGTCGTTCGATGGAATATCGACGCTTCCGTTGAACGCGCCGGTTGTGGGCGGCGCGAACTGAACCTTGAACGTGCAATTGGCGGCTGGGGCAAGTGCCTGGTTTGAACACAAATCATCGATAAGGCCGAACGGTGCTCCTGGCTGTGTGATCTGACCAATGTCCAGGTTCGCCGTACCGTTATTTGTGATCGTAACTGTCTCGTCGGCTACCATAGTTTCGATAACGTCACCGAACGGCACGGAGTCTGTGACGCCAATTTCCGGGACTGGAGTAGGGGTGCCCGTACCGCTGATGTCCACCGTTTCCGTTGGCGTAATAGTGTCGTTTGACGGAATATCGACACTCCCGTTGAATACGCCGGTTGTGGGCGGTGCGAACTGGACCTTGAATGTGCACATGGCGGCTAGCGCCAGTGTCTGGATTGAGCACAAATCATCAAACAGGCTAAATGACGCGCCTGTCAGCGTGATCTGGTCAATGTCCAGATTCGCCGTGCCGTTATTTGTGACCGTAACCGTCGCATTGGCTGTCGTCATTTCGATAACGTCACCGAAAGGTATTTCTCGGTCATCATCGGGCGGAATGGAATCTGTGACCACGATTTCCGGGACCGGGGTAGGGGCACCGGTCCCGATGACGTTTACCGTTGCTGTCGGTTTATCTAAGTCATTTGACGGAATATCAAAACTGCTTTGCTCCAAGCCGATCCCGGCCGGGGTAAACTGTACTGTCAATGTGCAATTAGCGGCTGGGGCAAGTGTCTGGTTTGAACACAGATCATTGGTAAGGCCGAATGGTGCGCCTGGCTGTGTGATCTGACCAATGTCCAGGTTCGCCGTGCCGCTGCTCGTAACCGTTACCGTCTGGTTATCCGTCGTAAATTCGATTACGGAGCCGAAATTTATCGTGTCGGTGACGGAGATTTTTGCTACCAATGCCGCAGTTCCCGTCCCGCTGACACTGACCGTTGCAGTTGGCGTAACCAGATCGTTTGACGGGATGTCGAAACTGTCGTTGCTTGCAATGGTCGATGTTGGTGAGAATCTAACTGTTATCGTGCAACCCTCAGCAGGAAGCAGAGTAGCTAATGAGCAGTTATCGGTCAGAATGCTGAACGGTAAATTCGGCTGCGTGACGGTGCCGAGTATCAGGTCTGCATCACCAGTGTTTGTCACCGTAACATCCTGATCCGTATCTGTCATGACGGTTACGTCGCCAAAATCTACCGAGGCTGTGACCGTGATAACCGGTGTAACCCCTGTACCGTTAATGTTCACCGCTACGGTTGGGGTATCCGGATCGTTTGACGGGATGTCGACGGTGTCGGAGAACATGCCGGTCGCAGACGGCGCAAACCGGACCGTTAACGTGCACATGGCGGCTGGGGCCAGCAACTGGTTTGAACACGTATCATTCAGCACACTAAATGGCGCGGCCGGTTGCGCGATCTGGTCAATATTCAGGTCCGCGGTGCCGATGTTGGTGACTGTTATGGTTTCATCGACCGTCGTCGCTACGGCGACATCATCAAATGGGATCTGCAGATCAGTCGAGGGTGAGACCGAGTCAGATACCGAAATCTCGGGAGCTACGCCGGTACCGTCAACGTCCACAGTGACCAGGTTGTCGATCGGGTCGTTCGACGGGATGTCGAAGCTGCTGCTCTCCGCACCAGTCGCTGAAGGTGCGAAGCGGACCGTCAAAGTGCAATTGGCGGCTGGGGCCAGTGTCTGGTTTGAACATAAATCACTCAGCACACTAAACGGTGGGGCCGGTTGCGTAATTTGGCCAAGCACGAGGTCCGCGTCGCCATCGTTGGTGACCGTGACTGTCTCATCGACAGACATCCCTGTGTTGACATTGCCGAATGGAATCTGCAAATCATCGACAAGTACAATCGAATCCGTCACTGTGATGTCAGGTACTGGTACGACGGAATTCAGGGTCGCAAAGACCATCGAATTGTTCGCCGTCTGGCCGATGAAGTCCGCGGTGAAAGACGTAAATGTCGGATCCCAGTCGATCGTCAGGCGATAGCGTTGCATGTCGAGCGTCAGGATCGGGATCAATGCACACAATGGACCCTGGCAACTGGTCACGATTTCCGTAAATGTCGCGAAATCGACGGCTGTAGCAGGTGCGATGTCGATTTCAAAGACCGCAACGCCATTGCCGTCTATCGGCACGGTTCCGGGTGAGGGTGCGAAGGTGATCATGCTGGCGCCTTCGGCGACTATATCTGTCTGATTCGCTGTACCCCCGCTGATCACAAGCGACAGGTTGGGAAAAAATGCGTTACCGCCATCGATCGCCAGTTGCGTGTTTCCGGCGCTCAGTGTCAGGTCCAGTGTGCTCGGCGTGGCTACCGGATACAGTGTTCCCAACGGACAGGGGGGTACATCTTTCGGGTCGATGAAGTCCTGTTTGCATATGGTCGTGTTAGCCACAGCCTCCACGCCGGTCGGGGTCGGAGTGACTACAATCGCCCGGCTCGCAGGTGGCGTGCCGCCGAAGAACGAGCCATCTGGTGTCAGTGGTGGGTCGAAGGTTGCACTGTAGATGTCGAACAGTCCATTGGGAGGAGTTGTATCGATCGCATAGTCAGTGGCTGTGGCCGTCGTTGCCGTAATAATCAGCGCGGCTGCCAGAAACAGTGTCAGGAATTGTTGCCCATGTTTCATTCTTTTCATTCTTTTTCTCTACTAAAATCGCATCGATGCCTGGACTGCAACCGTCCGTGGCCGAGCGACAAAGCCGTAATACGATGGTGAACCGAACTGGCTGAAGGCCAGCGGGGTGTCATTCGAGTAGGTCACGATGGTTTCATCGGTCAGGTTGCGGCCGAGTAATGCCACTTCCCACATTCCGTCCGGATCGCCTATGGCCAGGCGCAGGTCCAGCATGGCATAAGCGTCCTGCTCGGTACGGGCATCGAGATTCTGTGAAGGCAGGTAGCTGTCGGTAAACATGACATCCAGTGCCGAGCGGAACAACAGCGGGCCGAGTTCTTTTTCGTAGTTGATTCCAATCGTACCTGAGTAATCTGCCACGTATTGATTGGTCTTGCCGGTATAGTCGCATTTACCGACCAGGAAATCCGGATGGCCCTCACTCTCAGGGAAATCCGTAGCTTGACCCTGCACGCACTGACCGTTTTTATATTCATCGAATTCAAAATCGAGGTAGGCAACAGACCCTGACACCATCCAGTTATCGGTTAGCTGCCAGCGTCCGTCCAGCTCGACACCCTGAGTGGTCGCCTTCGCCGCGTTGCCGACATTAAAGCCGAGCGTGCCGTCGAAGATACTGACCTGCAGGTTATCGAATTTTGTATAAAAGATTGCTACGCTGAGTTCAGCCGCGCCGTCCGCCAGGCTCATCTTGGAGCCGACTTCGAACGCCAGCGCTTCTTCATCCTCGAACTCGAACGATCCCGAGTCAACATTGCTGACTGTGCCTGCAACTGATTCCGGGTACAGCGTGCCGGAGCCGGTCGAGCCGGGATCTGGTTCGCTGTTTGAGCGCACGTCGAAGCCACCCGATTTGAACCCGTTCTTTACTGACCCGTAGATCATGACGTCATCTGTCATTTGGTAGTCGGTGATGACAGCCCAGGATAGACGATCCTTCTTGCGGCTATCGGCAAGCTGATGAAAAGCCGCATTGAATATCGACGAAAAAAGCGGGGCACCTAATGTGAGTTGGGTAGAACCCTCGGCAGTATTGATATCGTAAGGTACACGATTCAGATCGCCCTGCCGCAGGACGCGCACGGCCTCTTTTTCGGTATGCGCGTAACGCAGCCCCAGGTTGGTGATCCATCGCTCCGTAATGTCAAAAGACAATTGGCCGAATACTGAGCTGACATAGGTTTTCTGGTTGAAATCACGAAAGACCGATGTATCGCCGAGTGCATCGAATGCGCCGTCCCCCTGACCGGTTGTGGCCAGGCCGACCAGGCGCACGACACCGCCGTCTTCCGGCAGGAAGATCTGGTCTTTGAATTCGAGATCTTCATTCTGGTAATACAAACCAGCCATATAACGGACGCGACGATCGGCCGGGGAAGAGATGCGTAATTCCTGGCTCCACTGCGTGTAATCTTCTTCAGACAGCAGTAGAAACTGATCTGCACCGGTAAAATCACAGTCGCAAAGCTCGGAATACTCATAATTGAGCAGGCCGGAAATCGCCGTGAATTCATACTCGCCGATGTCTATGTTGAGGGTGAAAACGGCGGTGTTAACCTCGTTGTTACTGTGGTCACCATTAGAGCCGCGTACAAAATCCAGCTGGTCGTTCTGAATCAGCGGATTATCGTCGAAGTTATCTTCGAGATACTCGAGGTAGGTAGATCCCGGTTCCCAGTAGCATTCGCTGATGCCGTTAATAAAGTCGTCTTCACTATTGCAGCCGGTATTCTGGCTGAAACCGGTGCCGCTCGATCCTGGTCCTGTCGATGGAATCTCATTGAAGATCTCGATCTGCCGCCCTTTGACATCGAATTCGTTTCTTTCGAGTTTCAACGTCGTATCCCAGGAATCTTCCGCCCACCCGAGCGTTAATCGCCAGCTTTTTTCTTCCCGGTTTGGTTCTTCGCTGCCAAGGATGTTGTTATCGAGATATCCGTCAATCGATCGATAACGCACGGCCAGTCGTCCTGCCAGGTTGCCGAACAGGGGGCCGGAGACGATGCCGGTCAGTTCCTGCTCATTGTGATCGGGTTCATATAGGCCGGCGACGGATGCTTCGAATTCATCCGTCGGTTTTGCCGTCGTCAGATTCATCGCCCCGGCGATGCTGTTGTTGCCGAGTAGAGTGACCTGCGGCCCGCGCAAGACTTCGACCTGAGCCAGATCCAGAAATGGTGCTCGCATCAGTTGCGCGCGTCCGTGATATACGCCGTCGATATACATGCCTACGGATTGCTCGAAGCCCTGATTGATGCCAGAGCCGATACCTCTTATATAGAGATTGGTGCCGATGCCGGTTTCCGACATCGTGACATTCGGGACATGCAGCACGAGTTGTTCAATCTTCGTGATGCCGGCTTCGAGTATTTTGTCTCCCGACATTACTGTCACGGAGATCGGCACGTCTTGCAGGCTTTCCTCGGTCTTGCGCGCAGTGATGGTCATTTCCTCGAGAGCCTGGGCAGACACATCTTGCTGCACCATGCCAACCAGGCTGGCGGTTACAACGACGAGAATCGAATGGCGGGTTAACCTTGACATATTATTTTCTCCTCCCGCTTCATTGTGCCGGGAAGTCAGGCACAGTTACAAGCATCGGTTTTGTGCCGGTCGCTGCGAAGCCATACAGCGGAGCAGAGGTCAGGAAGCGAAGTTGACGGGTTGATTCATCAGGCCGACATTGCTTTAGTAAAGACCAGCATCCTAGTGACATCGACCGTGAAACGATGGCACGTTATTCAGTTCGATCAACCCGTTGGTTGAAGAGGGCAAATCCTGAGAACCGGAAATTGAAGCATTGGGTGATAGAAATCCTAGAATTTGCCATGGGAAGAATTACCATGTATTCGTTTTGAAATTGCATTATGTCAAATTTTACTAGTAAATGTATTTTTTCTATGTGCTTGGAATGTATAGTGTTTCTCAAGTCCTAGACCGCTGGATTCTGTGGGTTTGTGATGTATGTCACTTTTGGGTAGTATCGCGATAAGAGATGCCGGTGTAATCAAAAAAGGGATCCGGGTTTCGTTAAGAAGAAATGATTAAGGGGCGGCCGTCAGTTCTACGGGCTGCAATTTTGTAGTCGAGTAACTTATCGGCTTTAAATCTGGAGGAAGTTTCCATGACTAAACGACTAATGACCCGATTGGGAATTGCGGCAGTGATGTCCGTGTTTTCTATGTCGGCGTTCGGCGCTACGGTGAATGGCGTTTTCAGCATTAACTCTGCGGAGATTATCGATTTGTACAGCGCTACATTTGATGGCCCGATCAACCCGTCTTGTGACGGTGCTGCCGATGCTGACGAGTGTGCGTTCTTTGGCGGACAGACGCCTTTAACACGTAACATCGTCGTAGCATCTTCGCCCGGGAACACTGCGAGCGGCACGCTGGATGTCGACTATGACGATACGACCGGCGCGATCTCGACTATCAACAGCATGGTCATCAATCTGCCCGATGCGGTGTTGACGATTCAGGGCACCACGATCGTAACGGTAACGCAGGGCAACTCACTTCCGGTTGCCAACGACACGTTGTTCATCGAATCCGGTACCGGCGGAGCGAACGGCACTGCCGATGCGAACGAAGCTGCACTTGGGCCAGCTGTGTTCGAGCACGACGATGCACCGAATCTGGATGCACCGGACTTCGCGACCTTCACCGACATCGTCGATAGCTGCACCGGTCCGCTCTGTGCGTTAATTCCGATTCTGTCGCTGGACGGCGTACGTTATCGCATACTCGGCACCATCGGTGCCGGTGGTGGTGATTCCCTGCAGCTGCAGACGCAGACCGCGAACAACTCGATCTATTCGGTCGATTTTGGCACTGCTGCTGCAGTACCGGTTCCAGCCGCTGTCTGGCTGTTCGGTTCAGCACTTGGCCTTCTTGGTTGGGTTCGCCGACGCGCCGCTTGAGTAGACTGTTGGTCAGCTCACGCTGACTAAAAAAATTAAGCCTCCCGGATCATTGGTCCGGGAGGCTTTTTTCTGCCTGGCTTGTTTGCAGCGATTCGGCCAGGTACCCGAAAACTGCTACGCTTGAATCGTTGCACTGAGCGCCGGCCCGGTTTTCCGCTACGGTTGGGAATTCGGGGCCGCATCGGGATCGATGAGACACAGGAATACTCGATATGACCGGAGCCGATCCGCGACCCATGGTCCTGAAACTCTGGGGACACCTGGCCCCGTATCGCATCGGCCGTTGGCTGTTCACCCGCACGGTGTGCCGCCGGGCACCGTATTTCGGCACGATCTCGCCGCGGTTTCACGAGCTTGAGCCGGGGCTTTGTCATGTATCGATGAAGAAACGCCGCCGGGTCGAGAATCACCTCGGCACCGTGCATGCGCTGGCCATGGGTAATCTGTGCGAACTGGCCGCCGGGCTCCTGATGGAGGCCACGACACCGAAAGACATGCGCTGGATACCCAAAGGCATGCAGATTCGGTACCTGGCCAAGGCGCCAACCGATATCAGCGCCATCGCGAAAATTGAACCGGTGGCCTGGTCTGAAGCTCAGGATGTTATCGTGCCTGTTAGCGTGACCAATGAACGCGGTAAAGAAGTCGTGCATGCCGACATCACGATGTATGTGTCGCCGAGTCGTGGGCCACGGGTTGCGGGAGCGGCGTGACTTCCTGCACCGCAGCCCCAACCGCCCCGGGACCGACATGCGCTCCCAATGCGACACCCAGCTCAGTGATATAACTGTCCTCGATATTCGGATTCAGCTGCAGCAGACGGTCATGCAGTTCGATCGCGGCCGGCTCGTTGATCGCATGTCCGACCGCCATTCGGTAGCGTTTGTCGGGCTTGAGTCGTCGCGTCACAAAGCGAATGAAACGTTTTAACGCCCCATTGCCCCCGAACACAAACCCGCACGGTCCGACCGTACCATCGCCGGGCGCGTGCAGGATCGGTTGAATGTGCAGCATACGGCCGAGCCGGTGGACCGCCGGATGGACTCTGCCGCCCCTGACCGCGTAGCTTAGATCCGCCACCAGCCCGAAGGCCCGGGTCTTGCCCCGGATAGCCTTGGTCGATGCGATGATCTCGTCGTGTTCCATGCCGGCGGCGATGCATTCGGCGGCATACAGTGCAATCAGACCCTGACCCAGCGTTGCGCTCCGGCTGTCGATGACCGTGATGGCATCCGGCTTCCGGGCCCGTTCCGCCGCACTCGTTGCCGCCTGCCAGGTGCCGCTGAGTTCTCGCCCCAGGCTGATGCAGAAGACGTGTTTGAAATGGGAACCCAGATAATCATACATGCGGCGATAGTCTCCCGGCGCCGGCTGTGATGTTTGCGGGAAATTCGGGTTGGTTTGCAGTTCTTCGAAAAACTGCTGAGGCGTCATCCCGACCTTGTCGAGATAACTGGCGCTGCCGAATTGAACCCTGACCGGCACCATATGTATATCGAAATCCTCCGTCGCTGTATCGGGCAGATCGGCAGCCGTATCGGTGATGACGGCATAGCGCTTGTTCTTTGCGCTGATTGCATGTGCTTGCTGGCGCATGTCATCGGCCTTGCAACCGGTCAGTTCCCCATAGCTGCCCGCGATTTCGAACACCGCTGTCGGTTCGTCGACATGCACGTGAATCTTCGTCTTCTTAGGCGTGCCGGCAATGATCAGGCTGCTGCCGATTACCGAAAGTTTCTCGCGCAACTTGCGCTGATTGATCTGCTCGCCGTGAATCAGGCATTCCGTGCAATAGCGGTGATCGATTTCGGCATCGTAAGGTTCGAAACCGTCGAGAACTTCGGCGGCGCCCGGATCGGCCCGCGGCACCGGCACATCGCGCAGCGAGCCGCGCGCCAGGAAGTTTGCGATACCCTCGAGTAACAGCAGGAAACCCTTGGCGCCTGCATCGACGACACCCGCCCGGCGCAGCACCTCGAGCTGCTGTTGAGTATTTACCAGCGCAACTTGTCCGCGCTCCAGCGCATGCTTCAACAACGGAATGAAATCCGCAAATGGATTCTGCCGGTGATACTTCGTGAGGTCACCGGCAACCTCATCTATCAGCGTCAGCACGGTTCCCGGCTTCGGTTCGGCGATCGCGCTGCGCGCATATTCGGCGCCGGCTTCAAAGCCCCCGACGAGGTCTTCAGGGCTCAGGCGCTGCTTGTCTTCGCAACTATCGGCAAGGCCCTGGAAGAACTGCGCGATGATGGCGCCGGAATTCCCTCGTGCACCGTCGAGTGCGGCGTCCGCTACCTTGATCAACAGCTCCCCCGCATGGCGCGTATCCAGACGCTGAATACACATGCCGATTGAATCGGCAGTTACCGCAAGATTGGTGCCCGTGTCGCCATCGGGAACCGGGAAAACATTGATCTTGTTGAGCTGATCCTGGGCGCCGATGAGCCTGTCGATGCTGGCACACAGACAGCGGTTCAGACGAATACCGTCCAGGTAGCTGACTCCTTGATTCCCTCTTTGCATGCCTAAAAATACCCCGATCAGAGGCCGGCTGCCAGCTGGTTTGGCCGCGACGATCGTGATACGAAGAACGGGGGAAATGCTGGTGTTCTGTTTACCGAATTTTAACGGTTATGAAGATTTCTGGCGTGAGTCGAGGTACTGATAGATACGACTGATAGTGAGCATCTTACATTCTGATCTGATAAGTGGCACTTGCCCAGGCTGCTGCCACGATGGTGGCATAGATTGCGCAACCTAGGTTGCTAATTCCGCCCGGCTACCGGAGAATCATCGGCCCCTAGTTTTCACTAATTGAGAATGGAGAACTTCGATGAAGTTCAAAATTTCATCCCTGCTGGGCGGCTTGTTGCTGACACTGCTTGCCGGAAATGTCTTCGCAGAGGATATCGTCAGCCAGGTCCAAAAAAGTTGTGAAACCGAAATTAAGAACTACTGCAGCCAGGTAACACTGGGCGAAGGTCGTTTGCTTGCCTGTTTCTATGCCCACGAAGACAAGCTGTCCGGGCAATGCCAGTATGCGTTGTATGATGCTTCAGCCCAGCTGGAGCGAGCAGTCTCGGCGCTGAACTATGTCGCCGGCCAGTGTCAGGACGACCTCATTGAGCATTGTGCCGATGTGCAACTCGGCGAAGGCCGTGTGCTCGAGTGTCTGGAAGCTAATTCCGAGTCTATCAGTGCTGCTTGTGCCCAAGCTCTGGATGATGTTATCGAGTAATTTTGATGACAGTCAGCTCGTTAAATAGCAAAGGGGTCTTTCGACCCCTTTGCTTTGTTCGAAAGAGCATTCTTTCAGTTTCTGCCGACTCATCGCAACAAATGATTCGGTGGTTAGTTGGATTCTCGGCGGTTGTTTTATTCCTGTCAGGCTCGCTGAAGAATGCGATCGCTGACCCTTTGCCCCGATTCGAGTTGACGCCATTCGTCGGTTATCGTGTCGGCGGATCGTTCGAGGATTCCGATACGGGTGAATCGGTCGATCTGGATGAGAATGCCAGTTATGGCCTGATCTTCAATATTGTGGAAAAGGCCAATACACAGTACGAGTTTGGCTGGAGCCATCAGGACACCGCGATCAATCTGACCGATACCGGCGGTAACCCGGTCAAGCTGGATCTGGATATAGATACGTTCCAGCTTGGCGGCACCTATCTGTGGGAGGGCGATGTTGCCCGGCCATACCTGGTGGCGACCATTGGCGTGGCGCACTACCGGTTGCATGCCGAGGAGAGCGAGTCAGATACCTATTTCGCCTTTACGATCGGTGGGGGCTGGAAGTTCTGGCCGACGCGGCGCTTCGGACTGCGTCTGGAAGGGCGGTTCTATGGCACGCTGATAGACAGCAACAGCAAAATATTTTGTAGGTCTGCACCTGCCAACAGCGGCTGTTTAATTCAGACCAGCGGTAAATTGTTACAGCAGTGGGAAATATCGGCAGGTGGAGCTTTTCGATTTTGACACGGGAATGTTCGCAGGAGCGCCTGTGGGAGCGGCTTTAGCCGCGAATTGTGCAACCACCGCAAGGAATCGCGGCTAAAGCCGCTCCCACAGGCTAAGCAGCGGAGCAGTGGAAATCAAAGCTGTCCCTTACCCGGCAGGATGCGCATGAAGCCGACCGAGAAACGGCGCCACCAGCTCGTCTGAGGTTCCTTGTCGAGCCAGACTTCTTCTTCGCCGTGACGGTCGATCCAGCGAAGATTTTCGTTATCGTCGAGAACGACTTCATAGGCCATCTTGTCGAGTGACAGATCGACCTGCTCACCAGCCCAGGCCCCCATTTCCGGTGAATCGATGATGATGCCAAGTTCCGTGTTGATGTTTGCCGAGCGAGGGTCCCAGTTGAAGGAGCCGAGGAAGAAGCGCTCCCGGTCAACGAGAAATGCCTTGGTATGCAGCGTCGCGAGCGTAGCGCCGGAGCCACCCCGGTCTACACCCGAGACGACGGCATCGGCCCGTACTTCGTAAATCCTGACTCCTGCCTTGAGTAGCGGCTTGCGCGATGGCGCGTATCCGGAATGGACAATACCGTGGTTATTGGCTGCCAGTGAATTAGTGATGACGTTCACCTGCACGCCACTGGCTTGCAGTTCGGATAAAAAGGCTATGCCCGATTTCAAAGGTACGAAATACGGGGAGACAATGGTCAGTTCATTTTTCGCTGATTTTACGGCTTCCGCCAATGGTGTGACGATCGAAGCGGCTTCGGCGGCTAATTTTTTGTCGGCCTTATCGGGTGAGTCGTACACGACCTGGTAGGGGGCCCAGTCGAAACTGTCTCCGGCTTTGGAGACATACTTGTCCCAGGATTCCTTGAACGCCTCGGCATAGGGAGTTTTCCTGGCCGACTCATTGGCCTGCTTGATCCTGTCCCGCAGTTCTTCCAGCACAGCGGCCGGATCATCCGGCATCTTTGCAAATGACGGGATCGGCGCCGCATAACGGCTGTTCCAGTAAATATCGAACATGTTCGATACGTCTTGTACCGCGGGACCGATCGCCAGGATATCCAGATCACCAAAATTGACGTCATCGCGATAAGAGAAGTATTCAGCAGCAATATTGCGCCCGCCGACGATCGTGACCTGATTATCCGCAGTCATGGACTTGTTATGCATGCGTCGATTGACGCGGGAAAAGTCCGTGATGTTGCCGGCACGCGCGCCGCGCACTCCGAAGGGGTTGAATATCCGCACTTCAAAATTCGGATGCGCATCGAGTGCGGCCATGCCGGCATCGTAGCCCTTGGTCTGAATATCATCGAGCAGCAGGCGCACGCGGACGCCTCGATCGGCCGTCTTGAGCAATTGGCCGATAAAAATCAGGCCGATATCGTCATTGGTGATCAGGTAGTACTGGACATCGAGCGTACGCTCGGCGCGTTCTGCCATCAGGAGTCGGGCTGCAATTGCCTCGATGCCGTCGTCGAGCAGGAAAAAACCGGATTCACCGGGATGCTGCGGTGGCAGGGATGCGATCGCCCGACCGAGAGAGGTATCATTGGTGTCGAGAATTACCGTGCTTTCCTGCTTCGGATAATCGAGGTCGACCGATGCGCAACCGCCGAGCAAAGCTGCGAGCAGAACCAGGGAAATGAACGGGGATCGTCTGCCGTGCAAGTACGACACTACAGAGATGAATTTCATGATCTCAGAAACGCCAGCCGATCTCCAAGCGCCCCATGTCAAATTTAGGGTCACTGAGGTTGCTGGCATCAATCATCATGATGCTGTAACTGCCGCGCAGAAACATGTCACGGTTGATATCCCAGCGCAGGCCAAGTCCGCCGCCGTAGCTGAGTCTCGTATCGTCATGCGTGTTCGAGTAGCAGACCCAGCCCCACCACCAGTCGGGATAGCAATAACTTGGTCCATCCTTGACATTCGAGTCCAGGTACGAAAAACCGAGTGACAGATCAACGAACGGTGTGATGGGTCCGTCGAGAAGATTGTACGTCCCTTTTAGCGCGCCGTTGAACATGTCCATCTTGTGCGAAAAAGATTGTGGTTCTGTCTCGCCTTCGGGTATGCCGGTCAGGGTGTAGCGCGGGCTCAGGAAATTCATCTCGAAACCCAGTGCCCAGTGATTGGTGAAGTTGTAGGCAACGTCGAATCCCCAGCCCCAGTCATCATTAATCGCAAGCGATGCGTCTTCCGGTGCCGATACGCTTTCGGAACCGAGGTAGACAAAATTGAATGAGAAATCCCATTTTTCGGCACGCTCATCGGACCCGAAGAGAAATGTGCCCTGTGACCAGGCCAGGGGCGTCATCGCAATCAGCGCAATCGCGAGCACAATTATTTTAATTCTCAATGTAATGACCTCAAAATAAATCAGTAATTATGAGCTGCCGGATCGGCGATAGTCGTGTGTCGTAGTCCGACTTAGTGTCGAATCGGTGCATTTTAGCGGTTTCTGTTCAGCAAGGTAAGGTCGTCGCTGTCGCCCGCGGCCACTGCACCCACGTGACTGGTAATAGAAATGTTGTTCAATAGTATTAAGCGTGACGATCAGGTGAGGATATGAGATTCTGCCTGCATTGACGAGTTGGATATTGTTATTGGGAGGTATTCCTCGTGTCGATATTCTGCAGACAGTTTTATTTTGGTTTTGGAGTATGGCGATGGGTAAATCCAAACATAAATATTGGAGTCGGCAGTTCGACAACCTTGCTGCCGAAATATCCCGGCTTTGCATCGCTTGTGATATCAAAATGCTCGAACCAGGCGTCGCCGAACGCGTCCTGAAAGGTGATGATAGTGTTTGTGGTTATAAGAACCCGGAAGTATTCGAGAAAATTCGCACGCACTTGATGGCTTTCTTTCAGGTTGAAGAAAAAGCCATTAGTCGTCTCGGTGCCGACGAGGTTGTGAACATCATGGACGAAATGCGCGCTTCGATCACGCGGCTGCGTGGCGAAGAATAGTTTGCCTTAGATGAAGGCTGTCAGCAGTCTCGTGGTGGTAGCTATTTCTGGTTGCCGGCTTCTTCCGCCGCCGGCATGTACGAGGGTAGTGTGAAATTGAGCAGCGTCACCCGACAGATCATTGTGGAGTTGCATATTGGTGCTGATGAATTTGTCAGGCTCTATAGCGGAGCTGCGCATGCGGTCGTGGCGCGGGCTCAAGATGGGCAGACGGTCAGATTCCCGGCAAATGCGTTGCGACCTTTTGTGGCTCATGATGGTGTTCACGGTACTTTTATATTGCTTATAGATGATCGTAATAAACTGCGGTCAATCAACAAGGCTGGCTAATATCCGGTGTCTCATGATGCATAGAGACTTCGTGCGCAGTCATGATTGTCATCCAGTTCGAGAACAACATCGGCGGTTATTGGCAGCGATATCAGATTGGCCCGCGTCAAACGTTCATAGTGTTGCAGGAAATTGGCAATTTGTACTCGATTCATGATGCCGGTGCTGTCGTCAGTCGATAGCGCGGCAAGTTTTTCTTCCTGTTCGAGACGCCAGCGAAACACGGCTTCGAAGTTGGGTGCCCGAAGAAAGAACAAAGCATCCAGCTGCGCAAACAGATCGGAATAGCCTTCCTCGAGTTGTTTGTTCACGAACCGGCGCCACTCACCGGTCGGGTCCCTGTCGCGCTCCAGCTGATTGGCGGGTTGTGATAATGCATCGGAGGCTTGCGGGATACTGCCGACACACCATCCCTCGAGAATGATGAGATTGATCGGTCCCGTAACGACAGGCCAGGTCTCAACTGCGGCACGATCATCCTGTGCCTTGTCGAACCGAGGCAACGACAGCGTTCTCTCCGCACCGAGTGCCCTGAGCTGTTCGATACACGTCGATAGTAGTCGCAGATCGTGTGTGCCGGGGACGCCCCGTGTCATCAGTAATGGGTGTACGGCTTCACTCAACTTCCTGCGTTCAGCCTTCGTCAGATAGAAATCGTCTATGGACAGAACTGCGACGTGCCAACCCTCGTCTTCTTCGAGCACAAGTTGCAGAAAGTCCGCAAGGGTTGATTTTCCGGTGCCTTGTGCCCCGTTGATCCCGAGGAATAGTGGCGTATCCGCCCGGCATCGCTGTATCAACCAGGCTGCCAGTGAGTTGTAGTGCTCATCGATCAGGCGATGAAATTTGTCCGGCAAACGATGCCGGGAAATGAAGCTGCCAATTTGTTGTTTCGTGATCATGTGGTGTGATTGCTGGTCGTCTCCTGATGTTGGCCGATTCCATGAAGACGGTCACAAATCTAAGCCCCCTGGATTACGGGTATTACGAATTGTCTTGAGAATTGCACCTATGCAAAAATTTCTGGTTCGCAGCTAAAAAAGGGAATTTCCAGTGGCCGCCAATAAAAGAGAGTCAAATCCGGGACACAACGGCGGTACGCCTGACCATGCTGATGAAGCAGCGGCCACGGCGATTGACGAAGAAGGGCGCAATGCATCCTCAGCTTCCCATGCGTTTGCCGAGATACGGCACAACCCGGAGCAAATCAGGGATCTTTTCCGTCAGGGAAAGTACCCGTATAAAACCAAAATCAAGAAATCCGTATATGAACAGCACAAGGAAGAGCTGCAGGTCGAGCTGCTGAAAGTACAGAATTGGGTCAAGCTGACCGGTCAGAAAATCGTCTGCATATTCGAGGGGCGTGATGCGGCGGGCAAGGGCGGTACGATCAAACGCTACATGGAGCATCTGAACCCGCGTGCCGCGCGGGTCGTGGCCCTGGAAAAACCTACTGATAATGAACGTAATCAATGGTATTTCCAGCGTTACATTAAACAACTGCCGACTGCGGGCGAGATGGTGTTCTTCGATCGGTCCTGGTACAACCGTGCGGGCGTCGAAAGAGTCATGGGTTTTTGTTCGTCGCTGAAGTACCTCGAATTCATGCGCCAGGTTCCGGATCTCGAGCGCATGCTCGTGCGTTCCGGAATTCATTTATTTAAATTCTGGTTCTCGGTAACCGAGGAAGAGCAAAAGCGCCGTTTCGACAGCCGGCTTGGCGACCCGCTCAAGCACTGGAAGCTTAGCCCGATCGATGAGCACTCACGCAGCAAGTGGCAGGAGTACACCGAGGCGAAGGAAGCGATGTTCTTCAATACGGATACGGCCGATGCACCATGGACTGTGATCAAGTCCGATGATAAACGCCGCGCGCGCCTGAATTGCCTGCAATACTTCCTGAGCCGACTCGATTATCCGGACAAGAACAAGCATGTCGTGCATGGCCCCGATCCATTGATCGTCGGCAATCCGGCCCAGGTCATCGAGAAGGAACGGCATCTTTGGGGTTGAGTGCGGTGACACGGGCCTCGGCAAAGGGATAGGGTGTTTTTTCACCACTTCGATCAATGCTCAGGCCGGAAAAATCGAAACGGCTTGTATCGGCGAGCTGGCTTAACGCGACATTTTGCAGTGCGCGAAAAATACTCGCGGTGCGGCCAGGTTCAGTGCGTTCCCAGTCAGCGAGCATGCTCTTGATCTTCTGACGTTGCAGGTTTTCCTGAGACCCGCACAGGTTGCACGGGATGATCGGAAATGCCTTGATCGCCGCATACTGCTCGAGGTCGTGTTCGCGGCAATACGCGAGCGGCCGGATCACAATATTGCGCTGGTCATCCGACAATAGTTTCGGCGGCATCGCCGCCAGCTTCGAGCCGAAAAACATGTTCAGGAACAGCGTTTCGATGATGTCGTCCTGGTGATGGCCGAGTGCAATCTTGTTTGCGCCGATCTTCTCGGCAAATGCATACAAGGTGCCGCGCCGCAGGCGCGAGCACAGGCCGCAGGTCGTATTGCCTTCCGGGATCTTCCGTTTGACAATCGAATATGTGTCCTGTTCGACAACGTGATATTCGATACCGAGTGAGCCGAGATACTTCGGCAGTACATCAGCCGGAAAACCCGGTTGTTTCTGGTCCATGTTAACGGCAACGATCTCGAAATCGATCGGTGCGTGATCGCGCAGGTTCATCAGCATGTCGAGCAGCACGTGTGAGTCCTTGCCGCCGGACAGGCAGACCATGATCCGATCGCCGTCTTCAATCATGCGGTAATCGACGATTGCATTGCCGACATTTCGCCTTAGGCGTTTATGCAGTTTGTTGAATGCTGTTTTCTGTTGCATGGTGCCGGCACCTACCTCGGTTGCAGCCGTGACCCGGCGCTGACCCGGTCACTGGGTTGCAGGACAACCTGCTCACCGGCGGTGAGTCCAGTAGTGATTTCTGCCGTGAAGGCATTGGCGAGACCGAGTTCGACGATTCGCAGGACGGCCTCACTATTTTCGGTAACAAAAACCGCCCACCGATCGCCGTCACGGAACAGCGCCGCCCGCGGTACCGTCAGAACATCCCCGGCCTCTGCCAGGATGATACGCGGTTCAACGCGGTAGCCGTGGCCGAGGCGTGCCCAGTGATTCGGTGGATCGACGAGGTCGATCCGTACGTTGACCCGTTGTTCTTCTATGCCGAGTGCCGAGATTTTGGTGAAACCAAACGGCTCGATTCGTGTCACGACGCCTTCCAGCGCCGGGCCACCGCCCCAGGCCTCGATCAGTGCACGCTGGCCAACCTCAACACGCACAGCATCGGTCGACAGCAGGTCGACAAAAACCTCTAGCCGTGTCGGATCACCGATCTCGACCAGCGGCGTACCGGACGTCACGACACCCTCGCTTTTCTTGAGCACGCGCAGGATTGCCCCGCTAACCGGAGAGTATGCATTGATGCATTCGCAGTCTTCGCCGTTTGTATTGCGTGTGGAATTCGGTGTCATTAGTTTTGCGCGGGCTTGTTCCAGTTGTGATCGGCTGACATTCAGGTTTGCCTTCGCCTCTTCGAGTGCCGCCACTGCCGTTTTCGCCCGGCGCTGGGCTGCGTCGAGTTCGTTTTCCGAGACCGTGTCGCGTTCGGCCAGACCCTGGTAGCGGGTAAATTCCGCTGCGGCAAACTCGAGTTCCGCCTCGGCACGGCGAACCTGCGCCGAGGCATAGTTCTCGGCGGCTTCTGCTGCGCGCACGGCGGCCTGCGCCTCGGCCTGGGTGCGGACATCGAGGAAAGACGGGTCGCTCGGTTCGATGCGCGCGACAATAGTCTCGCCGGCCGAGACCTGATCGCCGGCCTCCAGATCGATCCGGCGCATCAGTCCCGGGACAGGTGCGGACACGACGAATATATCCTTGACGCGCGTTTCGCCTTCATCGGTGATCGTCACGCTGATCGCGCCACGTTCGATGGTGACCAGGTCAACCGGCACGGCGACCGGCCGGAACAGCATGGCAATAGCAATACCGGCAATCAGCAGTATCGGTGCCCAGAACATGAGTCTGCGTGTTGAAGCCGTCGGCATTTTATTCCCTCGTTTTCAGTACGGCGATCAGGTCGAGATGCTCCAGTCGACGTCGCACGACGTAAGCCGACGCGAGTGTCGCGCCCAGAACGATCAACATCGAGATGCCGAATGTATCGGGCAGGATTGCGAATGGTATGCGAAACAACTCGGTCTTGAAGGCATCGGTGATCAGCAACGCCAGACTGTACCCGATCGCACAACCGAGCGGGAGTGCGATTAACGTCAGCACACCGATTTCACCAAGCAGGATGTAGGAAATCTCGGTGCGCGTGAAGCCGAGTACGCGGAGTGTTGCGAGTTCCCGGCCGCGCTCGGACAGCGTGATACGTCCGGCATTGTAGGCGACGCCAAATGCCAGCGTGCACGCAAATACGACGAAAAACGAGACGAATATCAGCAATGCCTCGGCCATCGTCTCGTGAAAGGTTTGCACCGCCGCATCTCTGAGGTTCAGCGAGCTGATCATTGGCATCTCTTTCAGTTCCCGAAACAGTTCGGAGCGGTAAAGGGCATCGGTGCGCATATGAACGGTGTTAATCGTCGGCCCTTCGCCCATGAGCCGATTCAGCGCGGTAATGTCCATGTAGGCCGTGCTGCCTATATAGGTTTCGAACATGCCGGCGATCGGCACCTGGCGTGTCGGCCTGCGGCCTTCGAGGACCTCGATGGTCAGGATATCCCCGGGACCGGCGTCGAGCAGTTCGCCGAGCATGGTCGATATGATGAGACCGTCCGGCGGCAGGTCAACCGCATGTCCGTCGACATCAAAGACGTGGTGCAGGTTTTGTACGGGCGGGACACCCTGGATAATCTTGCGTTCCTCGCGGCTGCCGAGGCGTATCTTGGTCGCAACCTTGCGCATCGGCTCGGTCGTGATGACGCCCGGCAGTTGCGACAGGCTGTATTCGGCATCCGCCGAACGCGCTTCAGCGAAACCGACCGAGATATCGTTGTGCTGGGCTTGCAGAAAGTAAACATCGGCAATCTTGTTGATCGCATCGAGCCACTGTATCGAGATGATCAGCACGCCGACCGCCATGCCGATG
Organism: uncultured Chromatiaceae bacterium; assembly: GCA_964629475.1. Classification (GTDB taxonomy): domain Bacteria; phylum Pseudomonadota; class Gammaproteobacteria; order Steroidobacterales; genus SMWD01. The sequence continues at coordinate 32,089 of CAZVQW010000024.1, forward strand.
CCGGCGCTGGTCACAAATGAACGCAGCGGCCAGCGCACGATCTGCCGCAACAGGATTCTTGTCGGTTGGTCCAGCGCCAGGAATATGCGCGTGCGTGCCAGCGGGCTTTGTTTGAACATCGTCGGCGAGGGTGGGCGCATGGCCTCGCCGGGTGGCAGTGCCGCGGCAGAGCGCACCGTGTTGATCGTGCCGAGCAATGCGGAGATCAGGCTGGCGAATGCAGCAATGATAAAAGCCTTCGGCCCCGGCTCGTAGAGCAGGAAGGGAAATCGATAGAACTCCGCATAGACACGTGTATTCATCAGCCCGAACCAGTAACCGGCCGCCCAACCGAGCAGGATGCCGATACCGGCAATTGCCAGTGTCAGCTTGATGTAGTGCAGGCCGATCTCGATGTTGCTGTAACCGAATGCTTTGAACAAACCGATCTCGGCACGTTCGACAGTAATCAGTCGGCTGAGCACCATGTTGGTCAGGAATGCCGCGACGATCAGGAACAGTACCGGCAGGATTTGTGACATCGTTTCCAGTTGCTCGATCTCGTTCATCAGGAACCAGTTGGAGATCTGGTCGGCGCGCTTATACGCGCCGACGCCGCCATAGTCAGATAACAATTCGTCAATTTGTCTGATGATCGGGTCCGGATCGGCGCCGCGCAGCAGACCAACACTGATGTCATTGAAGGCGCCGTCGAGATCGAAGGCTGCTTGCAGCGTATTGCGACCCATCCAGATCACGCCGAAGCGCTGGTCATCGGGCATCAGGGCGCCGGGACCAATCGTGTACACATATTCGGGAGACAGCGCGAGTCCGACAACTTCGAGTTCACGCCAGTGACCGTTCAATATGGCGCGCAGGTGGCTGCCCGGTACGAGGCCGTGTGCTTCGGCAAAGGGTTCGGATACGATGGCTTCGTCCGCGCGCCCGGGCTCTGGCAGTCGACCCGAGCGCAGCGCCAGTGCATTCAACTTTGGTTCACCGTGCTCCGGTATTGAGACGAACTGGCCGATGACCGGTTCCTCGAAACCGGCAATATCGAGAATCGCCGTCTTGACGATGCGCGTGCTGACCGACTGAACGCCGGGGAACAGGCGGATACGATCGGCCAGGTGTTCGGGTGCGCGCTTGACGTTACCGAAGACATGGGCAAACCGGTATCGCTCGTAATACGCTCGCGCAGTTTCGTCCAGCGCCTCGGTCGTACTGAGCGACATGCTCAGGACCGCGACACCCGATGCAATGACAGCCGCCACGGCGATGACCTGGCCGCGCAGCCGCCACAGATCCCGGGCCAGTTTTTTATTCAGGGGTCGCATCGGCGGTGTTACCAGTGCAGGTCGCGCGCGCGGCTCTTGCTGGGGTTTTCGCGCGTCTCTACGATATGACCGTCGCCCATGACCAGAACGCGATCGGTCATGTCCGCGATGACGGCATTATGGGTGATCAATACGGTCGTTGTGCCGAGTTCGGCGTGAATACGCTCGATGGCTTCCAGTACGAGTATGCCTGTTTTGCTGTCCAGTGCACCGGTCGGTTCGTCGCACAACATCAATTCGGGGCGCTTTGCGATGGCCCTGGCGATTGCTACGCGCTGCTGCTCACCGCCGGACAGCTGGGCCGGGAAATGATTCAGGCGCTCACCGAGGCCGACGATCTCCAGCGCTTCTTCGGCCTTCATCGGGTTCGGCGAAATCTCGGTTACGAGTGCGACATTCTCGGTTGCCGTCAGGCTCGGAATCAGGTTATAAAACTGAAATACAAAGCCGACGTGCGCACGCCGATAGCGAGTCAATGACCGATCGTCGAGAGCGCTCAGTTTTTGCTGGCCGAACCAGACTTCACCGTTACTGGCCTGGTCGAGGCCGCCGAGAATATTCAGCAGGGTTGATTTGCCGCTGCCGGACGGGCCGAGCAAGGTGACCATATCAGCCGGGTACAGATCGAGGCTGACACCGCGGAGTGCATGAACCTCGACCTCGCCGGTCTGGTAGACCTTGGTCAGATCCCGTGCGCGCAAAGCTGGTTCGGTGCTATTCATGCTGTTAATCATGTTTGGAGAATGATGCTCCTGGGCAATCTGTTTACCAACTCGCGTGTACGACGATACCGGCGCCGTCGGGACCGATCCACGGTGACACTGCCACCTTGTCGGACCAGCGATCCGTGAACAGGATTGAGGACACGATGCCGAGTGCCGCGCCGCCGAGTACATCGGCCCAGTCATGCTCATCGGTTTCGACACGTAACCAGCCGACAGTGCCGGCGACCGCATAGGCCGGCAGTCCTGTGCGCCAGCCGTAGCGACGCTGCATGAATGCGGCCGAACTGAATGCGACGGCGCTGTGCCCGGACGGAAATGCATCATTGTCGTCGCCTGATGGCGTGTCCTTGTCGATCAGCGCGTTGAGCGCGAGCGTTCCGGTGACAGTCAGACCGAGCGACTTCGTCATGTCCCAGGCGCCTTGTGTATCTTTTTTCAGGCCGGTCAGGGTATAGGCCGCGATTGGCAGCCCGATCGCGAGAACATCGGCTTGCGTATTGCGGGAGCTGTCGCTGGAACAGGCGAGCGCCGGTAACAGCGTGAGGACAATCAGTATTGTTGTGCAGTACAGACGTGACATTTTGCCTCTCATTCTTCGCGCACCTGGGTCAGAGTTAAGCCTTGAGCCTGCATCCACTCGATACGCATGCCGATCAGTTCCGCGGTCCGGACCAGTTTGCGACGAACGGCCCAGGGTCCGATCAGCGGCGGGATCCAGAAGTCGGGTTCGAACTCTGCCTTAAAGGTCAGAAGTGTCGTCTCGCCGTCGCCTTCGATGAGCCAGTGTGACTCATTGAAAACGAAGTCACTACGTTCGGCAATGGCTTTCACGTGAATAGCACTGGATGGATGACCGTCGATGCGCTCAACCTTCTCGATGGTCTTGCAGAAAACCAGCACGCATGACTCGAAGCGAGTGTAGGCCAGCAATTCACCGGATTCATCGGGTGGCAGGAACTTCGTAGTGGCGATGCCGCCGGCGAGTTTGTGGAAGTTGTCATAGTCAATGAGTGTTGCATAAATAAATTCCGGTGTAGCCTCGACGCGACTCTGACCGAAGACGTGGTAGCGTCCGTCGTTAACGTCGACCGTGACCTCGAGCACCTCGATGGCGACGGCGTTCTGCCAGCTGGCTAGAAAGCAGATAGCAATGGATAATAGTAAGTTCTTCAAGCAGTTTTTCTCGGGAAGCCATGATCAGTTCGACCGGCACAACAATTCTCGCACGTTGATAAGGCGCAACGCATCATGGACCTGAAGAATCACCGGGTGAATGCATGACGGGAGGCGGCCTTTCTGCCGGTTTGCGGCGACAGTGGCTCGTTGCCGGGCTCATCATCGTCGCAGTTATTATTGCTCTGCAGGGCAGTTTCGCCGCAATGTTGCGGCTTTGGGTCGAAATTGACACGTACAACCACTGCCTGTTGATTGCACCGGTCAGCGTCTGGCTCGTCTGGCGGCAGCGCCGGGCGCTGGTCGCTATTGAGCCATCGGTATCGTGGAGCGGCCTGGCCCTGGTTGTGCTGGTTGCCGGATTCTGGGTGCTCGGTGCGATCTCGGGTATTGCTGTTGTGGAGCATTTCGCCGCCGTCGGGCTGATACCGCTGTCAATCTGGGCCATTCTCGGCTCGCGATTCGCGCGCACGATTATGTTTCCATTGGCTTATCTGCTTTTCCTCGTGCCGTTCGGGGAGTTTCTGATTCCTGTCATGATGGACTTCACGGCCGATATGACCGTCGCTGCTGTGCGTGCTTCCGGTGTCGCTGTCTATCGCGATGGCCTGTATTTCGAGATTCCGAATGGTAGTTTCAAGATCATAGAAGCCTGCAGCGGTATTCGTATGTTGATCGCCGCAGTCGCAGTCGGTGCACTGTTCGCCTACCTGAACTTTTATTCCTGGCGCCGCCGCACGTTGTTCCTGGGAGGCGTCATCATTCTGGCCATCGTTGCGAACTGGATGCGCGCATACATCGTCGTCATGGTTGCGCATTTTAGCGGCATGGATATTGTCGCCGATCACGTGTGGCTGGGCTATGCCGTATTCGCTGTCGTGATGGTCGTCATGTTGTGGGCCGGGGCACGCTTCTCTGATATCGATCCCGGCACCGAGGTCAGTCAGCCTGCCGTGTCGAGTGGAATGGTGACGTCGAACACCGATGGCGGTACCGAGATTATGGCGTGTCTGATCGTCGGTGTTGTTGTATCGGCACCGGTGTTTGCATCCACGGTGGTCACGAATGCGGCGCAATCGATACATCCGGAGTTTGCAAAATTACCGGCAGGCCATGATCCGTGGATCGGACCCGGCCCGGTGCCCGATGATTGGTTGCCGCGATTCAGCGGTGATACAACGACTCAGGCCGGTCGTTATCTCGGCCCGGCAGCGGCAGTCGACCTGGTCATCGTTTCATACCGAACATTGTCGCCGCAGTCTGAGTTGATTAACGAGACCAATCGGGTTTTCGACCCGGAGCGATGGATGCTGATCGGCGAAACGACAGGGATGACCGGGATATCTGCGGACAGGCCGCTCGTGTACATTGAAACCGAAATCCGTGCTGCATCCGGGATCAGGCGTCTCGTGCGACATTGGTATGTCGTTAATGGCCGCCCGTACCGGAGTCACGTGGCGGTCAAGCTGATCGAGTTGGCAAATATTCTGACCGGACGACCGGCTCCCGCGGGTGTGGTCGCCGTCAGCACACGATTCGGTGACGATGCCGAGCGAGCCGCCCGGACGCTCGATGATTTCATGGCGGGAATCATTCGATAATTAGTACGCACAGCCTTTCTGTACCGTCGCCGCTCGATTAGAATACCCAGCGCACGAACCGATGCACCGCGGAGAGGTGGCAGAGTGGTCGAATGCGGCGGTCTTGAAAACCGTTGACCGGAAACGGTCCGGGGGTTCGAATCCCTCCCTCTCCGCCATTGAAGAGCCATATCTAATTGATTAATAACAATAATTATTGATCAGATAGGTTGTTGCCCCACAAAATACCCCACATCCAGTAAGTGCTCCCTGCCGTAGGGAGGGTTGGATGCGCATCGGCTGTAACGGTCGGTATTAGCGTGGCGACTCATCGTACAGCGCAAAGGCACGCTGCCACATCGACCTATAGGGCTGGAATTCAAGGAGCGACTTGGCGCCAACCGATCCGAAATCGAGTAGATATCTCCAGGTCCATTTATTCTGCAAAATGAGTCTCATCCTTTTCTGTATATGGGATATCACAATTCAGGGCCTAAAGGGTGGTTCCTTTCGGTGCCATACTGTCATTCTGGACAAGCAAATTTATATTATTTGAAATAATCTAATGCACCAGATTCTTTAACTTAGTTGCTGCAAAATTCCTTACCTTTGGAGCATAAGCTTGGAGGCGACTCACTGCGGCCATTCGAGCTACTCCTGGATTCGTGATAATTTCTGCCAATGAGAAACTTGTTTTTAGGCGAAATCTGGTTCTCGTTACCGAGAACAAAACTCGTCCTTTGTTCCGTTGGAACAACAGCGTGCTTTTGAATTAGCTGTTAGAGGGCCAAGTAGATGAGGAGCAGGTGGTACTGAATTAATGGGGTCAGAGTAAAAACTGGATGGAATGAGGGGATTGGCGGGTAGCTGGGGGATGGCTGCTGCGGTCAAGCTGGCGGTTGTGTTGTTTTTTGCAGATCTCCCATGCCTCGAAAGCGACGTTGCTGCCTGCCCGGTCTGCCGGTCCATGTTGTTCAGCGTGGTAACAACCGGCAGGTGTGTTTTACGGATGATTCAGATCTCAAAGCCTATGCCAACTGGTTGCGCGAGGGGGCCGAGAAATACGGTGTCGAGGTACATGCTTGGGTCTTCATGACCAACCATGTGCATTTGCTCGTCACCCCAAAGTCGCCTGATTCCATTTCACGTTGCATGCAGTACCTTGGTCGATATTACGTTAGGCAGTTCAACTATCGTTACCAGCGCAGCGGCACACTATTTGAAGGCCGGTTTAAGTCGAGCATTGTGCAGAGCCGTGCTTACTTACTCGTCTGTCAGCGCTATATCGAGCTCAATCCGGTGCGCGCCGGCATGGTGGGTGATCCGGCCGATTACACTTGGTCGAGTTACCGGGCGCATGCTTTCGGTCAATCGGTTGGACTATGGCAACCGCATCCGGAATATCTCGCGCTTGGCGAGACGCCGATCGAAAGAATGTCTGTTTACCGACAGTTTTTTGATCAAGAAATAGCAGGAAAGGTACTCGCTGATATTCGGGATGCCCTTAATACGGGCCTGGTGTTGGGTAATGACCGATTCAGGGCCGAAGTGGAACAACTGACCGGACAGCCGCAGCATCATCTTAAGCGTGGACCAAAGGCGAAGATTGATGAAGGGTCGATAAACCGAGACTAATTTTTACTCTGACCCCATAAATTGCTGACCCCATAAATTGTTTGTCCGGCCGGCAAGAAGCTTTACTCCAATGGTCGGGTCACCAGCGAGGTGGG
>CAZVQW010000025.1:0-34274 GCA_964629475.1 uncultured Chromatiaceae bacterium
CCAGCATCCACGGAATGTAGATGGCAAGGCCGATCGCGAGATAAGGACCGACGGCGCTCTTGTAACCGAGTGCCAGTCCGAAAATGATGTTGGTCGCGGTACCGGTCTCGCAGGACTCGGCCACTTCACGAACAGGCTTGTAGACATCTGACGTGTAGTACTCGGTGAGCAGGCCCACGACGAGGCCGGCAATCAGTCCGGTCAGGAAGCACAGGTAGACGCCGAAGGAGGTATACCCGACGCCGTTGATTTCGAACTCCGCCGGTACCAGCATGTCGGTCACGAAGTACATGACGACGGCCATAATGGCGCTCGATATGATCAGCATGCGTTTCAGCGCCGGGCCCACCTGGGCTTCGGTGGTGACGCGGACCAGCAGAATTGTGATCAGGCTGACCGGAATGCCGATCGCCGAGATAACGATCGGATACAGCAGCGCATCGACGTTGCCGCCGAAGGCAATCGCGCTGATGACCATAGCGGCGCAGGTGCTCTCCGCACAGGAGCCGAAGAGGTCAGCGCCCATACCGGCGACGTCGCCGACGTTGTCGCCGACGTTGTCAGCGATAACGGCCGGGTTACGCGGATCGTCTTCCGGAATTCCTGCCTCGACCTTGCCAACGAGGTCGGCGCCAACATCGGCTGCTTTCGTGAAGATGCCGCCGCCCACGCGCGCGAACAGCGCGATGGAGGAACCGCCGAGGCCGAAGCCGGCAATGACTTCCATCAATATGTGCGGTGGCAGATCGTCAGGCATTACATATTTGAGGCCGAGGTAGATCAGCAGCATGCCGAGCGAGGCTAAGCTGACCAGCGCGAAGCCCATAACGGCGCCGGAGTGCAGCGCGAGATTGAACGCGCCGGAGAGCGACTGGTTGGCCGAGACCGTCGTGCGAACGTTGCCCGCGGTCGCGATCTTCATGCCAATGTAGCCACTGGCGATCGAGATGATCGCGCCGAAAATGAACGCGACGGCCGTGTAGATGCCTTCATTGACGTTCTCGGTGTGGTGATCATCGATCAGGAGGGCGATGACGATGCCGAACAGGACCATGAAGATGGCCATGAACTTGTATTCCTGCTTGAGGAACGCCATCGCTCCATCGGCGATCGCCGAATGAATCTTGCGCAGTTTGCCGCGCGTGTCGGCGTCTTCGACACCCATATCGACCGCAACGCGGCTGACCGAGCGCGAGTAGTAAAAGGCCACAGCGAGTCCGAAAAGGGACAGGACCAGGATAATCGCAACTGACATATTGATTGTTACTCCGTCATTGTCGTCCGGCGGGAGAGGTCGCGGTATACAGGGCTGCAAGGTGCGATGGGCTGCACCTTAGCTATGTAGAACGCGTTCGGGAACCTGCCACCGAATGATGTGTCTTTTTGATGCTTGCCGACCGCACGGTTATAAAGACTTTTCGTCCGCAGGCCGGTCTCGAAAGCGCGCGCATCATAGCACAAAATCGGTTTTCAGCTTTTTCGGCACCGAAACGCCCTTCAGCGTCACATATTTAGGTAAACCATCCTTATAAGGAGGGTAATCCTCGCCACGGATCAGCGGTTCGAGGTATCGACGGCAGGCCGCCGTGATGCCAAAGCCATCTTTTGTTATATAGCGCCGCGGCATCATTTTCTCGCGGTTGGCGACCCGGCTCAGCGGCGCAGTTTCGATCGTCCAGCGATAGGGTTTTTCGGACTTGCGGCGAATCGCCGGCATGACCGCGTTTTCCCCGGCCAGAGCCAGCTCGACGGCGGCCTTGCCGACTGCGTAGGCCTGCTTGACGTCGGTGGCCGAGGCAATGTGCCGGGCCGAGCGCTGCAGGTAATCTGCGATCGCATAATGGAACTTGAGGCCGAGTTCGTCGCTGACCATTTGCGCCACAACCTGTGCGACGCCGCCGAGCTGCTTGTGGCCAAATGCATCGGTCCTGCCGGCATCGGCCAGGAACCGTCCGTCCGGCCAGGCTGCGCCCTCGCTGACGACGATGACGCAATACTCGCGGTCGCGGACCGTTTCCTTGACCCGCTTCAGGAACGATTTCTTGTTAAACGGAACCTCCGGAAACAGGATGATATGCGGCGCATCGCCGCGCCCGGTACCGGCGAGTCCACCGGCTGCGGCAATCCAGCCGGCGTGGCGGCCCATGACTTCCAGTACGAAGACCTTTGTCGATGTCTTGGCCATCGATTCGACATCAAGCGTAGCTTCGCGCGTCGAGACGGCGATATATTTGGCGACCGAGCCAAATCCCGGGCACGTGTCCGTAATCGGCAGATCGTTATCGACGGTCTTGGGTACATGGATGGCCTGGATCGGGGCCCCCATTTTCTTCGATAGCTGCGACACCTTGTAACAGGTGTCTGCTGAGTCACCGCCGCCGTTATAGAAGAAATAGCCAATGTTGTGCGCCCGGAAGACCTCGATCAGCCGCTCATACTCGGCGCGGTTCACATCCAGGCCCTTGAGTTTGTAGCGCGCAGAACCGAACGCACCGCCGGGTGTGTGGCGCAGGGCGGCGATGGTTGCCGCAGATTCCTTGCTCGTGTCGATCATGTCCTCGGTCAGCGCACCGATAATCCCGTTGCGCCCGGCATACACCTTGCCGATCTTGTGCCGGTGCTTGCGTGCGGTTTCGATGACGCCGCAGGCGCTCGCGTTGATAACCGCCGTGACGCCGCCGGACTGCGCATAGAAAGCATTCTTCTTGTCTGATCTTTGTTTAGGCATGGTTATCTTCCTGTGGTTGCCGGGAGCTGTGCTGCCGGCGCAAAACATAGCACGGATCAGGGCGCAACTTGCGGGTTTCAACAATTGACGCGTGAAGTTCTGACGCGTAGCGTCGCTGGTCATGAAAATTGTATTTTTAGGTGCGCCGGGCTCTGGCAAGGGTACGCAGGCACAGCGCCTGATGGCGGAACACTCGATGGTTCAGATATCGACTGGTGATTTGCTGCGTGAAGCAGTAGCGGCCGGCTCCGAGCTGGGCCAACGGGCCAAACAGGCAATGGATGCCGGGGAGCTGGTTTCCGACGAGATCGTGCTCGGCATGATCCGCGATCGGCTGCAACGTCCGGATGTGAGTAGCGGCTTCATTCTCGATGGTTTTCCCCGCAATATTGCGCAGGCCGAATCGCTCGAGGGCGTGCTGGATGAACTGGGCAAGAGCCTCGATGCGGCCGTGTTGCTCGATGTTGCGTTCGATATTCTGATGAAGCGGCTGACAGGCCGGCGCACTTGTTCGCAAACCGGCAAACTGCTCAATATCTATTTCTCATCTCAGGAAGAACTCGACGCCTGTACCGAAGCCGGCGGCGAACTGATTCAGCGTGCCGATGACAATGAAGAAACGATCGGCAATCGTCTCGATGTCTACCGGCAGCAAACCGAACCGCTGATCGAGTACTACGAGCGGGCCGGTTTGTTGCGTAAGGTGGATGGCGAAGGCGATATGGGGGTTGTCTACGGGCGACTGAAGGATGCGCTCGGACTGTAAAATCTGCTGGTGTGGCTTTCTCCGCTGACCCCGCTGTCAGCAAGCAGCCAGCAACTTGTCTCCGATAATTGCGCGCCGCCAGCCTTGCAGTACCCGAACGTCATCGCGGTTACTAAGGATACCGATGATGTCCCGGCGCGTTGCGAGTATCTCCGGTGCGATGCCCAGTTTGCCAGCCGTGTCTCGCACAATCGACGACAACTGTTGAACCTGTTTCTTGTCGGGCGGCACCGGTACCGGCTGCTGCGTCAGATCGAGCCGCCCGGCGGCCAGGTCGTCGTTGGTGCTTTGTATCGTTCGTACAATATTCTGCCCCTGCTTGCGCAGGACGGCAGGTGGTAACTCGGCGATGTCGCGTAGTTCGTCAGTCTGCCCGGGGTTGGTATGGGCGATTTGCAGTAAGGCCTTGTCGGCGAGAATCCACTGGCGCGGCCGGTCCGCTTGTTTGGCCCGGGTTTCACGCCAGGTTGCGAGTGAGCGGGCGCGGGCCTGTACCTCGACCGGCAGGTACGGCACGCTGGACAGTCGTTGCCAGGCGTCTTCCGGCGGGCTGTCGTACAGGCTGACATTGACGAGTGCGGCGCTGTCGGCCAGCGCCCATTCGTAACGGCCACACTCCTTGAGCCGCGTGCGCACGATGTCGTGAATATCATGCAGATAAACTACGTCGTCGGTCGCATACTGAATTTGTGCATCCGTCAGGGGGCGCCGCGACCAGTCTGTGCGGGTCTGGTCTTTATCGAGCGAAATGTCGAGTAAGTCTTTGACGAGATTTCCGTAGCCGATCTGCGGCTGGAAGCCGAGCAGCCCGGCTGCAATCTGGATATCGAAAACAGCCGACGGCAGTTCCTGCCACATGGCAAACCAGGCTTCCAGATCCTGTTTGGCGGCGTGCAGAATGACTGGTTCCTGGTGAGCCAGCATGATCCGGCGGAACTCCTTCGTATCAATCGGCGCCAATACATCGACACAGCCCGCTTTTGCTTCGGTTGCGACCTGGACGAGGCAGAGACCCGGCCAATAAGTTTGTGTGCGCACAAATTCCGTGTCACAGCCGATGTGTCCGGCGGCCGTGAGCGCGGTACACAGCGCATCCAAATCCTTTTGAGTATCGATCAGCCATGGCTGACTGTCATTAACTGGCATACTATTGACCTTATACTGTTTCTTCTGGCTGTAATTTTCGGGTGCGCAAGCCGCGCAAACGCACGACATCTTAATCTAATGCTTGCTTACATACAGGCGTTCATCAATATTGCTCTGCGCAGATCCGGGCCGGAAGACCTGCCCGATTCAGGATTTCTGCTCGGCGTGACGCTGGCCGTCTATCTCGCCACCCAGGTGCCGCTTGCACTGATTGCTTATGGCCCGACTGAGGTGCTCGTGAGCACGGTGGCGGCCAGTCTGCTGCTATTGTTCGGTGGCTTATGGGTGCTGTTGCGGCTGACAGGTCACCGCGCACGTTATCAACGCACCGTGACAGCGATGCTGGGCATCGGTGCATTACTCAGCGTGTTGTCCCTTCCGTTCAGCCTGTGGCGGCAGTCCATGCTGGAGACCGCAACAGGTGTGGCGATGCCGAGTACGTTCTTATTCGCCATCATGCTCTGGTCGATTGTGATCGACGGGCACATTCTGGCGCGTGCACTGTCACGGCCATATGGTATCGGTTTGCTGGTCGCCATCGTGTATTTTTTCCTGCATACGACAATTCTTTTCGAACTGATGCCGAACGGGGCTGGTAATTAAGCCGGGTAGACCGATGCATATTCATATCCTCGGTATTTGCGGAACGTTCATGGCGGGCGTCGCGGCCATTGCACGGGCAGCCGGCTACCGTGTCACCGGCGCCGACCGCGGCGTATATCCGCCGATGAGTGAACAGCTGGCGGACCTCGGCATCGAGGTCATCAACGGCTACGAACCCGAGCAACTCGGACTGCAACCCGATGTCGTCATCGTCGGCAATGTCATGTCGCGGGGAATGCCGATTGTTGAGGCAATACTGAATCAGCGTGTGCCTTATATGTCCGGCCCGCAATGGCTGGCTGCTGAAGTGCTGTGCGATCAGCGGGTTGTGGCGGTTGCCGGTACGCATGGCAAAACGACAACGAGTAGCCTGCTGGCGTTTATTCTCGAGCAGGCAGGGCTGGAACCGGGTTTCCTGATCGGCGGCGTGCCGACCGATTTCGATGCCTCCGCCCGGTTGGGCGGCGGGTCGGTCTTTGTCATCGAGGCCGATGAATACGATACGGCCTTTTTCGATAAGCGCGCAAAGTTCCTGCATTACCGACCGGAAATTCAGATCATTAATAACCTCGAGTTCGATCACGCCGACATTTACGCAGATCTCGAAGCGATACAGTGGCAGTTTCACCAGCTGTTGCGGATGTTGCCCGGTAACGGGCGGTTGATCATTCCGGCGGATGACGACAATGTTCGCACCGTTGTCGAGCGGGGTTGCTGGACACCGGTCGAAACGTTCTCGAGCAATCCCGATTCATCGGCAGACTGGCTCGGCCTCGTGGATGATCCAGGTCAGTTTCGTGTGCTGGGCGACGGCAAGACGCAAGGCCCGGTCGCATGGGGCATGACCGGCGCACACAATGCCGAGAATGCCATCGCGGCACTGATCGCAGCACGCTCGCTCGGTGTATCGGTCGATCAGGCAGTCGCAGCTATAGGTCAGTTTGGCGGGGTCCGGCGCCGGCTGGAATTGCGTGGCACCTGGGGCGGAGTCAGTCTTTATGATGACTTTGCACATCACCCGACCGCAATCGAACGCACCATCAATGGGGTTCGGCACGACATGCCGGACGGGCGCCTGCTCGTGGTTCTTGAGCCGCGCTCCAATACAATGAAACTCGGGATCCATACGGACACGCTGGCCGCAGCGCTCGAAGCGGCTGATGAGGTCTGGGTTTACCAGCCCGCTGACCTGGGCTGGAACCCTGCCCGGGTCTTGGGGTCGTTACGCCAGGTGCAGGTCAGCGATGATATTGATGCTATTGCCGCCTCGGTCGTTGCCCGGGCGGTACCGGGTGACCAACTCGTGGTGATGAGTAACGGTGGATTTGGCGGCATTCACGGCTTGCTCGAGGCGGGGTTGAGAGAAAAAATGGGGTAGGGATCCGGCAGGAAATCGACATTGACGATGCGACAGAGCGACTGGAATTCCTGCAGCCTTTGTTGAGATCCATTCGTCAGGAGACGCCACAGTAAGCACCAGGATGGAAGCACTATGACTGATTCGCCCGGTTACCGGAAATATCTGTGTCTGATCTGCGGCTTTGTTTACGATGAAGAGTCCGGCATGCCCGATGCCGGACTCTCGCCGGGTACGCGTTGGGACGATATTCCATTGTCGTGGCGTTGCCCGGATTGCGGCGCCAGTCGTGAAGAATTCGAAATGACTGAAAGCTGAACGCCAGTTCTTAACTCTGGATAGTGCCGCCCGAGGTTTTTCTGCCGCCTGCTAGCGGATCTGGCGGGACTGAATGCCGGCATCGCCGAGCATGTTCTGAACGCTGTCTTTGCCGATCAGGTGCATTGCACCGACAACAACCAGATAGTCTTGCGAATCATTCGTCATGTCGATAATTGCTTTAGTCCAGCGCTGATTGCGTTGGACAAGGACCTGGTCGTAGACCTCTTGTTGATCGCCCAGACCGTCAAGAAGCAGTTTGTCGAGTGTCTGGGTGTTGCCCTGTCGCCACGCCGCCACGATCACATTGAGGTCATCGTCGATCGCGCCCGCGTCTTCGAGAGTCTGCATCAGGAAGTCTTTCTGTGCCGCCGCAGATAACGTGTCGAGTGTGCGCAACTGCTGATCGAGAGTTTCCAGGCCGATAATCGGTTTGCCGTCGGTGCGGGCATTGCGGGTCATCGTCATATCGACGCCGTAACTGCCGTCGAAGCCAAGTTGCATTAATCGCAGCTGGGTAATTTGCAGCGCTGCGAACCATGGTTCGAAGGGTTGCAGCATGTCCATATTGATATCGATGTCAGATGCCAGCAACTGCGCTTCGCGAAAGGCGCCGGCGCCGATCAGAGTGCTGAGACTGCGGCCGCGCGGATCGATGGCTATTTCCTGTTGCACCCTCTGCATGTCGGCCGGACTGATCTGGTCGAGCACCAGTTCCATGACGATGACGTCGGCCTCGCGGTACGCGTCGACAATTTCGCGCGGTAGCGGATAGTCCCCGGCACGCAGGAAGTGTATCGAACCGAGTAACCGGATCCGATTGTTCGTACCCTCGAGCTCCCAGAGTGGCAGCGCGGCTGCCACGTTGCAGGCACTGACCAGTAGCGCCACGCACAGGCATACGATTTTGAGTGTGTAATTCATTCCAGCCATCGGACCTCACTGTCGATCGTACCGTCCGGGTGCAGATCAAGCCAGCGATATCCGGGTGGGCGCTCATCAACAGCGAAGTCATCGCTGTGCGGGCGGAACTGTGAGCAGGTCGATGGGGTGCTCATCAGTCGAATGTCGTTGCCATTGCTATTACGATCGCGGTCCGATGCCTGGTGAACATGGCCCCATAGTACCCCGCGAACCTGTGGTGTGGCATCGATAATGTCGAGCAGATCGTGCGGGTTGCGCAGTGCGACGCCGTCGAGCCAGCGGCTACCCATCGGTACTGGCTGGTGATGTATGCAGATCAGCGTATGTAATTCGTGGTGTGCACGCAGTGTGGCACGCAGACGGTCCAGTTCTGCTTCGCTGATGTGTCCGCCATCGTCACCGCGGGTAAAGCTGCTCAGCAGGATCAGTGACCAACCTTGTGCCTGGTACGAACCATTGACCTGAAATGGCGCGGTGTCCAGTACGCTGGCCATGATGTTGGGTGCATCGTGGTTACCCGGTATGCACAGCACGGGTATTTTGAACGGTGCAAGTACACTTTGAAACAGCTCGTAGCCGGCACGCGTTTCATCCTGGACGAGATCGCCGGTTGCCACAATCGCATCGGGTGCACATCCATCTGCCATGGCTTGTTCGACGACGGCCCGGAATGTATCGAAGGTCACGACACCGCGCATCCGGCTTTCCGCATGTGCATGCAGATGCGGATCGGTGATGTGCAGCAGGCGAAATGCGGGGGGGGATGTGGTCAAGGTGTGGTGAGTGGTTTTTGCGGTCAGGGAAAGAGCCAGAGATCATGACAAGATGCCGCTCAGGGGTAGGTCATCGAAGACATCGGGCCCCTACCGGGCCCGATGTCTCCGTCTACCTGTTAGTACCGGTAGTGTGCGGGCTTGTACGGGCCTTCGACAGCCAGGTTGAGGTAGTCCGCCTGTTGCTGCGTCAGCGTCGTCAGACCGACGCCGAGTTTCTTCAGGTGCAGGCGTGCAACCTTCTCGTCGAGATGTTTCGGCAGCACATAGACTTCGTTCTCGTATTCGTCCGGGCGTTGCCACAATTCAATCTGGGCGAGAACCTGGTTGGTGAATGAATTCGACATGACGAAGCTCGGGTGCCCTGTCGCGCAACCGAGGTTTACGAGTCGCCCGCCGGCCAGCAGAATGATTCGCTTGCCGTCCGGAAAGATCACGTGATCGACCTGGGGTTTGATCTCTTCCCACTGGTAGTCGTTCAGGCTGGCGACATCGATTTCATTATCGAAGTGGCCGATGTTGCAAACGATACTCTGGTCTTTCATCTTTGCCATGTGATCGTGATTGATGACATGGAAGTTGCCGGTTGCCGTTACGAAGATATCAGCCTTGTCGGCCGCATCTTCCATCGTCACGACGCGGTAGCCTTCCATCGCCGCCTGCAAGGCGCAGATCGGGTCGATTTCGGTGACCCAGACCGTCGCGCCAAGGCCGCGCAGTGACTGCGCACAACCCTTGCCGACGTCGCCATAGCCGCAGATGAGAGCTGTCTTGCCGGCAATCATGACGTCGGTCGCGCGCTTGATGCCGTCGACCAGCGATTCGCGGCAGCCGTACAGGTTGTCGAATTTGGATTTGGTTACCGAGTCATTGACGTTGATGGCCGGGAACGGCAGTTCGCCGTCTCTCTGCATCTGGTAGAGCCGCATGACGCCGGTCGTCGTTTCTTCAGTGACGCCGCCGATTGCATCCTTCAGTTTGGTGTACCAGCCCGGCCGGTCGCCGAGACGCTTCTTGATCGAGGCGAACAGTGCGACTTCTTCTTCGCTCGACGGGTTGTCGAGGACCGACGGGTCCTGTTCGGCCTTCGAGCCCAGGATTGCGAGCAGCGTTGCGTCGCCGCCATCGTCGAGGATGCGGTTCGGGTAGTCGCCTTCGGGCCAGTCGAGGATTCGATGGGTAAATTCCCAGTACTCGTCGAGAGATTCGCCCTTGAAAGCAAATACCGGCACACCGGTTGCCGCGATCGCAGCCGCCGCGTGGTCCTGTGTTGAGAAGATGTTGCACGATGCCCAGCGAACTTCCGCACCGAGCGCGACGAGACTCTCGATCAGAACGGCGGTCTGGATCGTCATGTGCAGCGAACCTGTGATGCGTGCACCTTTCAGCGGTTGTTCCTCGGCATACTCATCACGGATCGCGACCAGCCCCGGCATTTCCGTTTCGGCAATTGCAATTTCGCGCCGACCCCAGTCCGCCAGCGACATGTCGGCGACGTGATAGTCATTGCTTACGGCTTCAGCTGCTTTCGTGTTCATTCAGATTGCTCCGTGAATTCTGTTTTATATGATGAGTTTGCCGGGTTCGGATATCGGGATTATGCGGCGACTGCGCTACGCAATGCATCCGCCTTGTCAGTGCGTTCCCAGCTGAATTCCTCGCGCCCGAAGTGCCCGTAGGCGGCAGTCGGGCGGTAAATCGGCCGTTCGAGTTGCAGCGTTTCCTTGATGCCGTACGGTGTCAGGTCGAAGTGCTGGAGTATCAGTGCGGTGATCTCTTCTTCCGACTTTGTACCGGTGCCGAATGTATCGACGAGGACCGAAGTCGGCCTGGCGACGCCGATCGCGTAGGACACCTGGACTTCGCAGCGTTCGGCCAGGCCGGCAGCGACGACATTTTTTGCGACGTAGCGGGTCATGTAGGCGGCCGAGCGGTCAACCTTGGACGGGTCCTTGCCTGAGAACGCGCCGCCGCCATGACGAGCCATGCCGCCATAGGTGTCGACGATGATCTTGCGCCCGGTCAGACCGCAGTCGCCCTCGGGGCCGCCGGTCTCGAAACGCCCGGTCGGATTGATATGAATCTTGTCTTCTTCAATCTGGCTGAGCCATTCCGCCGGAATAATCGGTTTGATGACGTGCTCGAGGATACCGGCACGAATGTCTTCGTTCGAGACATCGCGAGTATGTTGCGTCGACAGTACGACCGCATCGATACCTTTGATGGCGCCATCGTCATAAATAAATGTGAGCTGGCTTTTCGCGTCCGGTAGCAGCCACGGCAGTGTGCCGTCCTTGCGGATTTTTGCCTGTTGCTGGACTAAGCGGTGGGCATAAGTAATCGGTGCGGGCATCAGCACGTCGGTCTCGTTACTCGCGTAACCGAACATCATGCCCTGGTCACCTGCGCCCTGCTGCTTCTCTTCGGCCCGGTCGACACCCATGTTGATATCGCCGGACTGCTTGCCCAGTGCGTTTAATATGCCGCAGGTCTTGCCGT
Source organism: uncultured Chromatiaceae bacterium (assembly GCA_964629475.1). Classification (GTDB taxonomy): domain Bacteria; phylum Pseudomonadota; class Gammaproteobacteria; order Steroidobacterales; genus SMWD01. The sequence goes on from CAZVQW010000025.1 coordinate 11,115, forward strand.
CGAAACCCTTGTCAGAGTGGTCGTAACCGATGTCGCAAATGACCTCGCGGACGATTTCCTCGAAGTCGATCTTTGCGTCTGTCTTGATTTCACCGGCCAGGACGACGAAACCGGTTTTAATCATGGTTTCCGCCGCAACCCGGGATTTTGGATCTTCGGTCAGGATGGCGTCGACGATGGCGTCGGAGATCTGGTCGGCCATCTTGTCCGGATGGCCCTCGGAAACGGATTCGGAAGTAAAAAGCTTTCTGGTACCCATGAAGATGTCACCTGTCTGGTCGGTAAGGATTGTAAGAATTCAAACGGCATATTATAGCGCCTCCATTCAGGATTTGCGCTCCGTCACCATGTGACGGGCTCGGAAGCAGGAAATCTACTCGACATAACTTCGCTGCGGCCGACCCTTGTTGCCAGCCACGGGCGAGTACGCGACAATGCGCGCCCGCAATAAGAACGTTAAAAAGTGATGGCAACCAATCCTGAAAATACGGTCGTGCCGTCTTCCCGAAGGAAGCTGGCCGATGCCTTGCGCGTTCTGGCGATGGATGCAGTGCAGCAGGCTAATTCCGGTCATCCGGGTATGCCGATGGGCATGGCGGACATTGCCGAAGTGCTGTGGAATGAATTCCTCACGCATAACCCGGCCAATCCGCTCTGGCCCGACCGGGACCGCTTCGTGTTATCCAACGGCCACGGCTCGATGTTGCTGTACGGGTTGTTGCACTTGTCCGGCTACCCGCTGTCGATTGACGATCTGCGTGCGTTCCGCCAATTCGATGCGAAAACGGCAGGGCACCCGGAATATGACCCGGGTATCGGCATCGAAACGACGACCGGACCGCTCGGGCAGGGCATCACGAATGCCGTTGGCCTGGCACTGGCGGAAAAATCGCTGGCCGCCGAATTCAACCGGCCGGGCCATGGGATTGTCGATCATTACACGTATGTATTTCTCGGCGACGGATGCCTGATGGAAGGCATTTCGCACGAGGCCTGCTCGCTGGCCGGCACACTAAAACTCGGCAAGCTGATCTGCCTGTATGACGACAATGGTATTTCGATCGATGGCGGGATCGACGGTTGGTTTACCGACGATACACCCGAACGCTTCCGGTCATACGACTGGCATGTCGTTGCCGACGTGGATGGGCATGATCCCGAGGCAATTTATGCGGCGATTGCCGAGGCCCGGGAAAATCAGGATCAGCCGTCGCTGATTTGTTGCAAGACAGTGATTGGCTTCGGTGCGCCGAACAAGCAGGGCACCGAGGCGACGCACGGCGCGCCGCTCGGTGCAGACGAAGTCGCGGCGGCCCGCGAGGCGCTGGGGTGGTCTGAGCCGCCGTTCGTCATCCCCGAAGAGGTTGCCGATGCATGGAATGCGGTCGAAGCGGGCCTGGCGGCCGAAGGCCAGTGGGGCGAACGCATGGAAGCCTACACCGCAAAGTACCCGGAACTGGCCGCCGAATTTAATCGGCGTATCAGCGGCAAACTTCCCGCCGACTGGGCTTCTTTCGCGGATGCAGCGATCGCGGCGATCGACGATGCCGGCGAGACTGTCGCGACGCGCAAGGCTTCATTAATTGCGCTGAATGCATTCGCGCCGGCCTTGCCCGAATTGCTCGGCGGTTCGGCTGACCTGACCGGCTCGAACCTGACGAAGCATTTGGGATCAAACGTTATCAACGGTGACGATGCATCCGGTAACTACGTGTTCTACGGGGTCCGCGAATTTGGTATGGCGGCGATCATGAACGGTTTGGCGCTGCACGGCGGGTTCGTTCCGTACGGCGGCACCTTCCTGGTATTTTCGGATTACTCGCGCAATGCGCTGCGCATGGCTGCATTGATGGGTATTCGTACTATCCACGTTTTCACGCACGATTCGATCGGTCTCGGTGAAGACGGTCCTACCCATCAGCCGATCGAGCAGGTCGCAAGCCTGCAGTTGATTCCGAACATGCGTGTCTGGCGTCCGTGCGATGCAGTCGAGACAGCGGTTGCCTGGCGCGATGCCATCGAGACGACGACCGGGCCGACGAGCCTGATCCTGACGCGTCAGGGTTTGGCTCACCAGTCGCGTACAGATGAGCAACTGGCGTTGATTCGGCGCGGGGGCTATGTCCTGTGCGACGCCGACGACCCGGAGCTGATCCTGATGGCGACCGGCTCGGAGGTCGCTTTGGCGATGGCCGCAGCTGCTGCGTTGTCTGCTGCCGGGCGTCGCGTGCGGGTCGTGTCGATGCCGTGTGTTGCCGCGTTTCTCGCGCAGGACGAGGTGTATCGGGAGTCCGTGTTGCCGGCGGCGATCGATCGGCGCATCGCCATAGAAGCCGGAGCGACGGGTTTATGGTATCGCTTTGTGGGTTCAGTCGGGCAGGTCATCGGTCTGGATCGTTTTGGTGAGTCTGCGCCGGCGGATGAATTATTTAAACATTTCGGGTTCACGCCCGAGAATATCGTGGCGCAGGTGTTGCGCCTTTTGGAGAAAGATTGATGTCAGTAAAAATTGCGATTAACGGGTACGGCCGCATCGGCCGCAATGTTCTGCGGTCTATTTATGAGGCCGGACGGAACGACGAGTTCAGCATCGTGGCGATCAACGATCTGGGCGATGCGGAATCGAACGCGCACCTGACGCGTTATGACACCGCGCATGGCCCGTTCCCTGGCGACGTGGCGGTTGACGGTGATGCCATGAGCGTCAACGGCGACCGGATCCGCGTCTTCGCGGAGCGCAATCCGGCTGACTTGCCATGGGGTGAACTCGGTGTCGATGTCGTGTTTGAGTGCACCGGGTTTTTTGCCAACAAGACGAAAGCACAGCCGCATCTCGATGCCGGTGCAAAGAAGGTCGTGATCTCGGCACCGGCCGGCAACGACATCGACGCGACCATTGTTTACGGTGTCAATGAAGATACGCTGAAGGCTGAGCATCAGGTTGTCTCTAATGCGTCGTGTACGACCAATTGCCTCGCACCGCTGATCAAGCCGTTGCATGAGAAGATCGGTGTCGAGTGTGGCGTCATGAATACGATTCATGCGTATACGAACGACCAGGTGCTGACGGATGTCTATCATTCGGATTTGCGTCGCGCGCGTTCGGCGACACATTCGATGATCCCGACGAAGACCGGCGCGGCCGCAGCCGTCGGTCTCGTGTTGCCGGAACTCAACGGCAAGCTCGATGGCTTCTCGGTTCGCGTGCCGACGATCAATGTGTCGCTCGTCGACCTGACGTTCACGGCATCGCGGGACACGACGGTCGAGGAGATCAACGACATCATGCGTGCAGCTTCATCCGGGAGCGACTCACTGGGTTCGGTGCTCGGTTACAACGACGGCCCGCTGGTATCGATCGACTTTAACCACAACCCGAATTCATCAAATTATGATGCGACGATGACGAAGGTCATGGGTGGCAACCTCGTCAAGGTCTGCTCGTGGTACGACAACGAGTGGGGATTCTCGAACCGCATGCTCGACACGACATTGGCACTCATGAAGGCTGGCTGACGGTCAGGATTTCTGTGTAATGAACGTTCTGAGAATGTCGGATCAGGAGCTGGCTGGTCAGCGCGTTATGATCCGGCTTGATCTGAACGTGCCGTTAAAGGATGGCGCGGTTGCCAGTGATGCGCGAATTCGTGCGACGTTGCCGACGATTCGCCTCGCGCTCGAGCGGGGCGCCATCGTGATCCTGTTGTCACATCTCGGCCGCCCGGTTGAGGGTGAATACGATCCGCAGTTTACGTTACAGCCGGTCGCGGATCATCTGAGCGGTTTGCTCGATCGTCCGGTGCGCCTGGAAGTCGATTGGCTCGACGGTATCGATGCCGGCCCGGGTGACGTCGTGTTGTGCGAGAACGTGCGTTTTAACCAGGGCGAGAAGGCCAATGACGAAAAACTGTCACGGCAGATGGCCGAATTGTGTGACATTTTCGTCATGGATGCGTTCGGGACAGCACACCGGGCACAGGCCAGCACGCATGGTGTCGCGCAGTATGCGCCGGTGGCATGCGCCGGCCCGCTGTTGGTCGGTGAGCTCGAAGCGCTCGGCAAGGCGCTGAGTAACCCGGCGCGACCAGTCGTCGCGATCGTCGGTGGCTCGAAGGTCTCGACCAAGCTGACGGTCCTCGAGTCCATGGTTCAAATTGTCGATCAGTTGATCGTCGGCGGTGGTATCGCCAATACTTTCATCGCAGCCGCCGGTCATGCCGTCGGTGAGTCGTTGTATGAGGCGGATCTCGTCGATGAGGCACGGCGTCTTGCGGCCGGTGACGGTCACCAGGCGACGGTGCCGTTACCCGATGACGTCGTCGTGTCACTGGAGGTCAGTGAGTCGGCGCCATCGCAGGTTCGTTCCGTCGATGCCGTTGAAGCTGACGAGTTGATTCTCGATATCGGGCCGAAGACGGCAGCAGCTTATGGCGAGTTGTTGAAAGAGGCCGGTACGATTGTCTGGAACGGACCAGTCGGTGTCTTTGAGATCGACCAGTTCGGTGCCGGCACCGAAAGCATCGCGCACGCCGTCGCCGATAGTGCGGCGTTCAGTATCGCCGGTGGCGGCGATACGCTGGCTGCGCTCGATAAATACGGCGTTACTAACGACGTATCTTATATCTCCACGGGTGGGGGCGCGTTTCTTGAGTTCCTCGAGGGGAAGACGCTGCCGGCGGTGGCGATGCTTGAGCAGCGTGCCGAGGGGCAGGGTTCAGCTTAGCGAGCGTTTCTCTCCTGAGTCTTTCCCTGGACCGGTTTTTTCCGTCTGGTACCCCTCGGAAACGACGCGATCATTCTTTGTGGCCGAAAGATCCTTTGCCCACCAATAGTGAGTGCGTCGTTTCAGAGAGATAGATGACGCCCAAAAGCCGGCCCAGGGAAAAACCAAGAGAGAAAACCAGAGATCATAACTGACCCCCGATACGGCGGAATCTTCAAAATGAATTCCGGAACAGTGAGTCAGGCCACACCTATTGTGGAATAATCCGCGGATGCGACGAACCAAGATTATTGCGACGCTCGGTCCGGCAACGGATGGGGCTTTAGAGCTCGAAAAACTATTCACGGCCGGCGTCGATGTCGTCAGGCTGAATTTTTCACACGGGACATGGGTGGACCACCAGCGTCGGATCGACATGGTGCGGCGGGTGGCCAAGCGTAATGGGCATCATATCGGCATCCTCGGTGATTTGCAGGGCCCCAAGATTCGTATCGAGTGTTTTAGCAATGGCTACGTGCGTCTCATGGAAGGCCAGTCATTTGCGCTGGACAGCGCGCTCGACCCGCAGGCCGGCAACGAGAGCGAAGTCGGTGTGGCCTATGACCAGCTGACGCAAGACGTCGGTGCCGGAGATGTTTTGCTGCTCGATGACGGGCAAATTGCCCTGGCCGTCGTATCCGTCAGCGGTACGCGCATCGAATGCCGGGTGGCGATCGGCGGCACACTTTCCGATAAAAAAGGTATCAATCGCCAGGGTGGCGGGATGTCCGCGCCGGCGCTCTCCGAAAAGGATCTCGATGATTTACGCAGAGCGGCTGCTGCGGATATCGACTGGATCGCCGTGTCGTTTGTGCGTGATGCGGATGACATAGCACGTGCCAGGCAGGTGTTGAAGGAAGCCGGTGGCACCGGGTATGTCATTGCAAAAATCGAACGTGCCGAGGCCATGAATAATCTCGAGACGATCATCGATGCCAGTGATGCCGTCATGGTTGCGCGTGGCGACCTCGCCGTCGAGATGGGTTTTGCCGGTCTGGCCGGCTTGCAGAAAACAATTATCAGCATGGCGCGCCGGCGTCATACGGTTTGTATCACGGCGACGCAGATGATGGAGTCGATGATTCACAGTCAGATGCCTACGCGCGCCGAGGCGTCGGATGTAGCAAACGCCGTAATCGATGGTACCGACGCTGTCATGTTGTCAGCCGAAACGGCAGTCGGGTCGTTTCCGGACAAGGCAGTGGCGGCAATGGCTGAGATCTGTGTCAGCGCAGAAACCTATCACCAGAGTACGTCAGGTATCACCCGCCATCGTATCAACGACCGATTCGGTGCAGTCGATGAGGCGATCGCAATGGCCGTCATGTACACGGCCAATCATCTCGATGTGAAGGCGATCATCGCATTGACGGAATCGGGTGAGACTGCGTTGTGGATGTCGCGTGTTCGTTCCGGTATTCCGATCTTTGCCTTTACGAGCCATCAGGGTACCCGCTGTCGTGTTGCGCTATATCGTGGTGTCTACCCGGTCGCCTACGAGAGCTCACACGAGCACACTCAGCCGGTGTTCAGGGATGTTTGCCGGCTGCTGATCGAGCAGGACATGGTGAAACAGGGTGATCTCGTCATTTTCACAAAAGGCGCCCTGCGCGGCGTCAGCGGCGGCACGAATGAGATGCGTATTCTGTCTGTGACCGGCTAGTGAATAGACCGGCGTCGTTTCTCGCATTGCTGTTCATAATCTTCATGATCGACCTTCAGATCGTCAGGCATGGCAATGTCCTGGTGCAAGGCAAAGACGGATTGAGTGAATGACCGAAAAGGCCGATAACATCATCACGCGCCTCATGAAGGGTGCATCGAATATAGAAGCAAACGAGATCAAGTCGGTCTGGCTGTCGTTCTCGTTTGTTTTTACGTTGATGGCGTCGTATTACATTCTGCGGCCGATTCGCGATGCGATGTCGAGTGATTGGACAGATGCAGAACTGAGTACGCTTTACACGGCGACGTTCGTAGTCAGTATCCTTGTTGTCAGTCTGTATGGCGCCGCATGCTCGCGTATACGTCTGGGCAGTCTGTTGCCGGGGATCTATGCCTTCTTTTCAGCCTCATTTTTTGCGTTCTATGCTGCATTTGAGGCGATGCCGGACGTCAGTATCATCGGCAAGGCATTCTATGTGTGGATCACGATCTTCGGTCTGTTCCAGGTGTCGGTCTTCTGGACATTTATGGCGGATATCTTCACCAAGCAGCAGGCACCCCGATTGTTTGGTTTCATTGCGGCCGGCAGTAGTATCGGCGCGCTGGCCGGTCCGGCAATTGCATTGATCCTGATAGATCCAATAGGAAAATCAAACCTCGTATTGATATCCGCAACGATGTTGCTGGCGCCGATTCCGATCATCAATTGGCTCGAGAAACTGAAGCACAGCGAGCTGCATAACAACGGACTTTCAGTAGAAAACGACTACGGGCAGAAGCTCGGCGGCAACCCATTTTCCGGTTTTGTAGAGTTCATTACCAATCCCTATCTGCTCGGTATCGGGTTATTCCTGTTTCTGTATACCAGCATCAGTACGTTCGTTTATTTCGAATTAAAGAATTTGATGGTTGACCTCGATTCGGACACCCGGACACAGATCTGGTCTGGCATGGATCTCGCCGTCAATATGCTGTCGATCGGTACCGCGATGTTTGTGACCGGTCGCCTGACGACTAAATTTGGTCTGGCCTGGACGCTGGCGCTCGTACCAGTCGTGATCGTGGCCGGCTTGTTTGTCGTTGCTATGGCGCCGATGCTATGGGTTGTCGTCGGGCTGCAATGTGTGCGCAGGGCCGGCAATTACGCGATAACGCGCCCGGGCCGCGAGATGCTCTTCACGGTTGTCGATCGTGAAACGCGTTTCAAGGCGAAAAGCGTCATCGACAACGTCGTGTATCGTGGCGGCGATGTCATCGCTGCATGGGGTTTCACGGGGCTTACGCAGGGTCTCGGGCTCGGACTAGGTCCTGTGGCCGCGGTCGGCGGAGGTATCGCGGCGATTTGGGCGATTGTCGCCAGGTATCTCGGTCGCCATTACGAACAGACTCACGTGGAGCCGGCCAGCAGGGATGTAAGGCCGCTGTCCCCGGAATAAATTCGGGTTATGGTCGTGTGATCGGATACCTTGTAGGGTATCGAGGGTTCTGGTTAACATCGGTTGATTATGTCGCGCGAACCAGTAGTTTCGAGCATTGATCCGATTCAGCATGATATCGGGCTTGTCTTGCCGGGCGGCGGCGCCCGTTGCGCATATCAGGTCGGTGTCCTGAAGGCAATTGGCGAAATGCTGCCGAAAGGTTCGCCGAGTCCATTTCCGATTATCAGCGGGACTTCGGCCGGTGCGATTAATTCTGTCGTGCTCGCGGCCCGCGCGCGGCGTTTTGCCCACGCCGTGGCGGAGATGGAGAAAGTCTGGGGAAACTTTCGGACCCACCACGTGTTTCGTAGCGATGCGAAGACGATCTTCAAGACCAGCGGTCGCTGGGCTGCAAATATCGGCACCGGCGGATTATTCGGCGCGCCGCCGCGTTCCCTGCTGGACAATGAGCCGTTGCGCCATTTGTTGACCCGCTATCTTAAGATCAGCCATGTGCAGAATTCGATTGATCGCGGTTTTCTCGATGCAATTGCCATTACAGCCGCCGGTTACGGTTCTGCGCGGTCGGTATCTTTTTTCCAGGGCAAGCCCGATCTCGAGCCGTGGTCACGCGTGCGGCGCCTCGGCGTACCAACGAGTTTACGGCTGGATCATCTGATGGCGAGTATTGCCGCCCCGTTGATTTTTCCCGGCGTGCAGATCGGTCGGGAATTCTTCGGCGATGGAGCGATGCGGCAGGCGACACCGCTTTCACCTGCCGTACATCTCGGCGCACAGCGTATTCTCGTCATCGGTGTGCGCAACGAGTCACCCGACCCTGCGCCGGGACCTGACGATCCGGTGCCGTATCCAAGCCTGGGTCGTGTTGCCGGTTACATGCTTGACGCTCTGCTCATGGACGGTCTGTCATCCGATCTCGAGCGTCTCGCAAGGCTGAATTACATCGTCAATGAACAGCCAAATCGGACCATGACGGGTGAGTTCGGAAGCCTGCGATCGATTGACGCAATGATTATGTTTCCAAGTCAGGATATTCGTGAAATTGCGCTGCGTCATGTACATGAGATGCCACGTACCGTGCGGTTGTTGATGCGTACGCTGGGTGCGTTGAATTACGGTGGTCGGCAGCTGGTCAGTTATCTGTTGTTCGAGTCCGGTTATACCCGCGAGCTGATTCGTCTCGGTTATTCCGATGCGATGTCACGGCGTGCGCAGCTGCAGGACTTTCTGAGTGGTGTGCCGCTCGATGTGCCGAGCGGGATTATCGGGTGGCAGTATCTTAGCGATGAATATTCGCAGCGGGTACGTACGCTTGATGTTGATGCTGTTGCCGGTGGAGGCTAGTTTTCGGCGGATCAGAGTAGGAAGTATGTGCCGAGGCCCAGGAACACGCCAAAACCGATGACATCCGTCAGCGTCGTCAGTATGACGGTTCCGGCCAGCGCCGGATCGATCTTTAGCTTGTGTAGTATCAACGGGATGATGAAGCCCGCGAAGGCAGCTGTCAGCATGCTGATGATCAATGCCGAGGCAATCACCATCCCCACTTGCCATGTGCTGAAAAACAGGACCGTGATGACGGCGACGACGACGGCCCAGATCAGCCCGTTTAATGCCCCGACCATGATTTCCTTGGCCAGCAGCCAACGTGCATTTGAATCTTGCACGCGGCCCAGGGCGAGCCCGCGAATCATCAGCGTTAAGGTCTGACTGCCGGCAATGCCGCCCATGCTGGCTACGATCGGCATGAGCACGGCGAGAATGACGATCTTTTCGAGAGTCGGCTTGAATATGGCGACGACTATTGCGGCCATGAATGCCGTGGCCAGGTTGACGCCGAGCCAGATTGCCCGGCGGCGTGCGCTCGTGACGATTGGCGCAAACATGTCGTCTTCTTCGTCCAGTCCGGCCATGCTCAGGATGTCGTGATCGGCTTGTTCCTGAATGACATCCATGACGTCATCGGCTGTGATTTGCCCGATCAGCACACCGTCTTCATTCACGACGGCGGCCGAATACAGGTCGCGACTCTGGAACACCAGCGCAACATCGGTCGCCGGTTCGTGGGCCGGGATCGAGCTCACGGATGTATCCATGACATCCTTAACCATCGCTTGCGGATCGTGCGTGACGAGTTTTGTCAGGTATAGAAGGCCGATGAATTTGTTGTCGCGATCGGTGATAAATATCGCCGTCGTGTCGTCCGGAAATTCTTCGACGCGGCGTAAATAACGCATGACAACATCGAGCGTAACGTCCGAGCGCACGGCGATGACATCCGGATCCATGATGCCGCCGGCGCTGTCTTCCGGATAGGCCAGGACCGATCTGAGTTGCTCCTGATCTTCAGCCGGCAGCTTCTCGATGACCGTGTCAGTCATCCCTTCGGGCAGGTCGGCAATGACATCCGCGAGGTCGTCGAGTTCCATGCCCTCCGTGGCAGCCACGACGGCCTCGACATCCATGTCTTCGAGCAGGCCCTGACGAACCTCGTCATTCAGCTCGGCGAGGATCTCGGCCTCGTCCTCGATCAGAGGCCAGACAGTTTCGCGTTCGGGTACCGGCAGGGATTCCAGGAGTAGCGCGGTTTCGGCCGGATGCAGGGTATCGACGATCCGGTGTGCTTCGTGCAGATCATCGTTTGCTAACGCTTCGCGCAGACTGGCGAGATGGGATTTCTTTTCAGACTCCATTGCGCACTCCATCTGCAAGGCCCGGGTGGGGCGGCGGCCCGGGGCGAGTTTAGCCGGGAACTACTGTAACGTCTAATAAAAAAGCATCAGGTGCTTTTTTTGCCGTTCCGTAGTTCGTTATGGCGGGTCAGAACATGATTGAACTTTCGCTGCAGTTCCGCGGCCAGTTTCTCGGTGAGGTATACCGAGCGATGTTGTCCGCCGGTGCAGCCGAGTGCAATTGTCAGGTAATTGCGATTGAAATCCACGTATTGCGGAATCCACTTCTCGAGAAAGGCGAGAATATCTGCGTACATACTTTGCACGCTTTCCTTGCTGTCCAGATACTCGATGACCTGACGATCCCTGCCGGTCAATTGTCTGAGCTGAATCTCCCAATAGGGGTTTGGCAGGCAGCGCAGGTCGAAAATGAAATCTGCATCGGATGGCAGGCCATGTTTGAAGCCAAACGATTCGATCAGTATTGACAGCTCGGGTTCCCCGCGTTGTCCGACGCGCTCGCGAATCAAGTTCCGCAATTCGTGCACGTTGGTCCGTGTTGTATCGAATACGAGTTCAGCACTATCGATGATGGGCCCGAGCAACTCGCGCTCCGTGGCGATCGCATCGGCAAGACTCAGGCCCTTGTCACTAAGCGGATGTTTCCGTCGGGTTTCGGAGTAACGCTTCAGCAGAATATTGTCTTCAGCGTGCAGGAAAATGACTTCACAGTGAATTTTTCGCTTACGCAGGTCGCGAACGAGCTCCGGCAGTGACTTCAGGTCGGCCGACCGGTTTCGGGCATCGACGCCGACAGCCAGGTTGTCATAAATTGAATCGGCCGTGGCGACCAGTTCGGTGATCACCGTATCGAGCAATGCCGCCGGGACATTGTCGATACAATAGAAATTAAGATCTTCGAGCAGGTTCAGCGCAACACTTTTCCCCGAGCCTGACAGGCCGCTGATGATGATGAGGCGCATCTGAATCCGGTGCGGCTGATTCGTTATGTGTAGTCGCGCTTATGTGAGTCGCGCGCGTGGTGGTCGGTCAGCTTTTCCTTGTGCTTGACGATTTGCCGGTCGAGTTTGTCGATCAATCCATCGATAGCGACGTACATATCGTCTTCAACGGCTTCGGCAAAAATGGTGCCGCCGCTGACATTCACCCTGGCTTCCGCCTTGTGTCGGAGTTTCTCGACGGTCAGGATGCAATTGATGCTGGTGACGCTTTCAAAATGCCTCTCGATGCGGGCCAGTTTCTCTCTCAGGTAGTCGTTGAGTGCCGACGTGATTTCGACGTGATGGCCGGTCAGATTTACTTGCATTGAGTCAATCTCCTTAAATGATTAATGTGTCGGTCGTTGTTTTCTTTCACTGGAAGGCGCTATTTTCAGTGCTTCGCGATACTTGGCGACCGTTCGTCTGGCGATTTTAATTCCTTCGTCCGCCAGCAATGTCGTTATTTTACTGTCACTGAGTGGTTTTTGCGGGTTCTCGGCACCAATTAATCTGCGAATCTTGGCACGAATCGCTGTTGATGACTGCTCAGAGCCGTCGCTGGCGGCCAGCTGGCTCGAAAAAAAGTACTTGAATTCGAATACGCCACGCGTCGTGTGCATGTATTTATTTGACGTAACACGGGAAACCGTCGATTCATGCATGTCGATTTCTTCCGCAATATCCCGCAGTACCATGGGTTTCATTGCTTCTTCGCCGTGTTCGAGAAAGTCGGTCTGCCGCTCAACAATACTCATGGCAACTTTTAGCACTGTATCGTGACGGATTTCGAGGCTGCGGACCAGCCAGCGCGCTTCCTGCAGCTGGGTGCGCAGGTTGGCATGCCCCCCGCTGCTACGCAGCAGATCGGCATAGGTCTGGTTGACCTTGAGTTGGGGTGCGACTGAGCGATTGGCTTCGACAATCCATTTGCCGTCCTGCTTGCGAACATAGACGTCCGGGATAATGTACTCGGCGGTCGATGAAGCAATGGCCGAACCGGGTCTCGGGTGGCAGGCTCTGACCAGCGCAAGTGCAATATCCAGGTTTTCTTCAGATATTCCCAGCAGGCGCCGCAGCGCGGAATATTCGTGCTCGGCGACGAGATCGAGATGGGAACTGGCAATGCGGCATGCGGCATCGCGACCGGGAACCTGATCGTCGAGCAGGCGCAACTGGATGCAGATGCACTCGGCGAGATCACGAGCGCCGATTCCGGCCGGATCGAGTGCCTGGACTTTGGTCAGTGTTTGCTCGACCTCCTCGCGGGTAAATTCGGCCTCACCGACCAGCGAGGCATGGATATCGTCGAGTGACTCGATCAGGTAGCCGTCCTCGCTGATCGAATCGACGATCGACTGGCCGATAACAACTTCACGCGGTGAGAAATGCTCCATTTCGAGTTGCCAGAGCAAGTGTTCGCGCAGCGTTTCTTCGCTGCGGTCGGCAAGCTCCGGCCGCCGCGAGTCATCGCTCCAGTTATCGCTGCGCGCGGTTGAACCGACGTGTTCATTCCACAGATTCATGTCGTCACTGTCACCGGCAACGACGATCGGCTCCCCGGCATCCGGCGTGGGCTCGGCAGGTTCAGCAGGCTCGGCAGGTTCCTCTTGCTCGAGCATGACGTTTTCCGCCAGAGCCTGTTCGATTTGTGTGCTGAGTTCCAGTACCGGCATTTGCAGCAGCCGGATGGCTTGCTGCAGCTGCGGTGTCATGGTCAGCTGCTGACCAAGTTTCAGATCCAGCGATAGCTTCATGCCGCTATTCATCTACAGGCTGAAACCTTCACCGAGGTAGACCTCACGTACCTGCTGATTGCTCAGAATGTCGTCCGGTGAGCCTTGAGCAATCATGATTCCATCGCTGAGGATATAGGCACGACTACATATGCCGAGAGTTTCACGAACATTATGGTCGGTGATCAAAACGCCAATGTCTCGTTCTGCCAGGTGCCGGATGATGCGCTGAATGTCCAGCACAGAGATCGGATCGACGCCGGCGAATGGCTCGTCGAGCAGAACGAACCGCGGTTCCGCAGCCAGTGCGCGAGCAATTTCGACTCGCCGGCGTTCACCGCCTGACAAGCTGATGCCCAGGCTGGTCCGGACATGATGGATGTGCAGCTCGTCGAGAAGTTCTTCGAGAATTCGCTCGCGGTTGACACGGTCCAGGTCTGAGCGTGTCTGCAGGATCGCCATGATGTTTTTTTCGACAGAGAGCTTGCGAAATACCGAAGCCTCTTGCGGCAGATAGCCGAGCCCGCTGCGGGCTCGCTGATGCATGGCCATCGGCGTGAGATTCTTGCCGTCCATGATGATGCGGCCTTCGTCTGCCGGTATCAGACCGACGATCATATAGAAGGCCGTTGTTTTGCCGGCACCGTTCGGCCCGAGCAGGCCAACGACCTCGCCGCTGCGTACTTCCAGCGATATATCTTTGACGACCTGACGAAATTTATAGCGTTTTGACAGGTTCTCGGCGCTGAGGATGCTCACGGCTTTATCTGATCCCCGATATCCGGAAGGCTGTCTTCGGGTGGAATAATTCTCATGCGTACCTGTCCATCATCATCTGCATCCGCGATGATGTACTCGCGAATCAGGTCATAGGAAATTCGGTTGCCGGATACTTCATTGGCGCCATCGCTGAGCCATGCATCGTCAGTCATCTTGATGATGCCGGAATCTACATTGTATTCCATCAGGTTTGCATGGCCCTTGGTGTGCTGCTGCTCTTCGATTTGTAGCTGCTGGAACGTGACGGGTTGTCCCCGCATGACAACACTGCTGATGCGATGTTCGCGGAACAATATATCGGCATAGTCACAGCGTGCTGTCGTACTGGCATTTTCAATGATAACCGTGCCGGTAAATTCCCAGCGCATATCTTCGAAATCGAGCCGTGTTGCAGTTGCTTCATCGGCCTTGATGCTCAACAAGCCCTGCTTGATTGTCAGGCTGCGAAAGTGGAGTTTGTTTTTCATGCGATCAAATTCCGATGACTCGGCATCGAGATTGATCGGCAGTGTTTTCATCAGAGAGATGTCGGGCACTTCCTGTGCGATGGCGGTGCCGAGCATCGTGATGAGCGTAATGATGAGCAGGTTACGGGATAAAATGGCCATTGACGTCCGAGATTAGTTGCAGTCTTTCTTCCTTGAGATACGCACGGAGACCCGTGGCGAATACCGTGTTGTGCGTGTAGCCAATGGCGACCTCCTTGTCGGTGTTGGCAATGTATGTATCTGTATCCAGTTCCAGATAATCGGTACTGACCGTGATCGGTGCCCGGACCTCTTCCCGGGTCCTGGCAACAACATCGCCCGACAGTTGTATGATATTACGATCGGGCAGGATATACCCTTTCTCGGCTTGCAGGTCCCATGGTACTTCGGTCATTGGGTCGTAGCTGATCCGCACGACATCCAGCTCGACAATTCCGTCAGTCGTAAGTTGTGTTGCTTCGTTCGTCTGTAGCCGATACAGGACCTGACCGGTTTCACCGGTACGTGTCAGTTCAGCCTGCTTCATATAATAACCGACACCGAGCGCTGGTTTCGGTTGCTGATCCGGGTCTTCTGCACTGTTGCGGAGCACGAGGATGCCGCTGGCAACAGCGGCGATCAGCAGCAATACAAGTGTTGGCCAGCGGCGGACCACTAGGGTTGTCCGTCCTGTGCTGCGATCAGTGCATCACAAACTTCCCGGACTGCGCCCTGACCGCCACCCCGTGAAGTGCGCCAGTCGGCGCGTTCCAGTACGACCGGTTGCGCGTCGGCGACGGCGATGCCGAGACCGGCGGCCTGCATGATCGGCAGATCCGGTTCATCGTCACCGACGCAGGCTACTGCCTCGGGTGGAATACCGAGTTGGGCCGTGATCTCGGCGAAGGCCTCGCTCTTGATTTTCTGGCCGAGCCTGACGTGTTGGATGCCCAGTTCTGCCATGCGCGTTTCAACCGCCGTGCTGCGCCGGCCGGAGATCACCGCGACTTCAATTCCGGCCCGCATAAGCTGCTTGATGCCATAGCCGTCGTGAACGTGAAAGACTTTTGCTTCACGCCCTTGTGCATCGTAGTGCAACCGACCGTCGGTCATGACGCCGTCGACATCGAGAATGAGCAGGCGGATGGCCGCGAGGTTATTGGTAGAAGGACTGTGTGGGTTATTAATGACGATTCATCCCGGTTACATGACGCCTGCTCTGAACAGGTCGTGTACGTTCAGCGCGCCGACAAGCATGTCTTTATCATCGACGACGAGCAGTGCGGTAATCTTTTGTGTTTCAAGCATGCGCACGCTTTCGGCGGCGAGTTGCTCCGGTCGGGCCGTCTTGCAGCCTCGCGTCATGACATCCGCCATCGTCATGTTGTGGATATCGATCGGCTGATCGAGCGTGCGGCGCAGGTCGCCATCGGTGAAGACACCGGCCAGCTTGCCGTCCGGTGTCACGATTGCGGTCATGCCCAGGCCCTTGCTCGACATTTCGACGAGACCGTCGGCCATCGACGTGGTGGGCGTGACTTGCGGGATTTCGTCGCCGGTATGCATCAGGTCTCCGACTGTCAGCAGCAGCCTGCGGCCGAGTGCGCCGCCGGGATGCGATCGAGCGAAGTCTTCCGCTGTAAAACCGCGGTTTTCGAGCAGTGCGACGGCCAGTGCATCACCCATTGCCAGTACTGTCGCCGTGCTCGCGGTCGGGGCGAGGTTTAACGGGCAGGCTTCCTCGGCAACGGAGGTATCGAGTACCACCGTCGATGCGAAACCGAGCGTTGACTCAGGCTGGCCTGTCAGGGTGATCAGCGGCAGGTCGAGGCGCTTGAGCAACGGCAGTATCGTGATGATTTCGGCGGTTTCCCCGGAGTTGGATATGGCGATGACAGAATCTTTCGGCGTGATCATGCCGAGGTCGCCGTGACCCGCTTCGCCGGGGTGTACGAAAAATGCCGGCGTTCCGGTGCTGGCCAGGGTCGCAGCGATCTTGCCGCCGATATGCCCGGATTTGCCCATGCCGGTGACGATGACGCGCCCAATGGTCGCCAGGCACAGTCGGCAGGCCGCGGCGAACGAGTCATCGATCCTGAGTTTCATCGCATCGATCGCACGTGCCTCGATATCGAGGACGCGGCGGCCCTGCTCAGTCAGTGATTTCGTTGTCGTGTCGTCGGGCATGGATTCAGAATGTCTCGATAGCTACAAAAGCATGATAGGCGATGAAACCGGTAAACAGGATGGCGCCGGCCCAGCGGCTGACGCGAATAATTCCCGTGTAATTGTACGTCATGAAGAAGAGGGCAACCGTAAACGCCAGCATGACCGGGAAATGCAGGGTGGCGGTTGAAATGTCCAGTGTCGTCGGAGAAATTGTGGCGGCGATGCCGATAACCGCCAGCATATTAAAGCTGTTCGAGCCAATGATGTTACCGAATGCCAGACCATGCTCCCCTTTACGGGCCGCCAGGATCGATACCGCCATTTCCGGCAGGCTGGTGCCGATGGCGACGACCGTGATGCCGAGTACCGTGCCGGTGATCTCCAGTTCTCTGGCGATATTTTCTGCTCCCCAGACCAGCGCCTTTGAACCGCCGATCAGCAATGTCAGGCCGAGAATCATCCACCAGACCGCGAGGCTTCGTTTCATATCCGCCGGAATTTCCGATGCATATTCCGCTTCGATTGTGTCGTGGCCACGGGTCTGTTGTCCGAGTCGGGCGATCCAGTAAAAAAAACCGGCAAACGCACACAGCAGGATCAATCCGTCGAGCCGGCTCAGCATTCCGTCCGGCAACAGGATGACCGGCAGAATGCTGACCGCGACCATGACCGGGAACTCGCGCCGGAGCGTTGATGAATCCACTTTCAGCGGCCATAGCAACGCTGTCATGCCGCCGACCAGGCCGATGTTGGCGATATTTGAACCGATGGCGTTGCCGATCGCGAGGTTCGGGAAGCCGTCCAGTGCAGCTATGATCGAGACGACGATTTCAGGTGCGGAGGTCGCAAAACCTACGACGGTCAGACCCACTATCATCGGCGATACGCCCATCTGCCTGGCCGTAACGGAAGCGCCGAGGACCATGCGATCGGCGCCCCAGATCAGCAAAGCAATTCCCGAAATCAGTGCGGACACATACAAGAGCATAGGCGACGATTATAATGATTGGCTTTACCCTAATAGAACCTGGGCGGCGCATTTATTTGCTGCAGGCTCCCGTTACGAAGGAATGTTCATGACTCCGGAACAAATTCAGACCCTGCTCGAGGCGAACCTGAGCGGCTGTACGGCGACAGTGGTTAGTGCGGACAATACGCATTTCGAGGCGACCGTGATCAGTGACGGTTTTGCCGGCAAGCGCCCGCTGCAGCGGCACCAGATGGTTTACAGCGCTCTCGGCGACAAGATCGGCGGCGACATACATGCGTTGTCGATTAAGGCGTTGACGCCCGACGAGGCTGCTACTCCTTGACGGAGTACACTAGCGTCAGTGGATAAGCTTGCGATCATTGGCGGGAGCCGGCTCGACGGTGCCGTGCGCATTTCCGGTGCAAAGAATGCGGCGTTGCCGATTCTGGCCGGTGCGCTACTGACCGATGAGCCTGTCATCATCGGTAACGTGCCACACCTGAAAGATGTCACGACGATGATCGAGTTGCTTGGCCGCATGGGTGTCGAGGCAACGATCCACGATGGCATGCGTCTCGAGGTCAATGCCGGCCACGTCAAAGAATATTATGCGCCGTACGATCTCGTGCGGACCATGCGGGCATCAATTCTCGTGCTGGGTCCATTGCTGAGTCGGTTCGGGCAGGCGGACGTATCGTTACCGGGTGGTTGCGCGATTGGTGCTCGTCCCGTCGATCTGCACGTCGCAGGCTTGCGGGCGATGGGTGCCGATGTCGAGATTGAAGACGGATACATTCGCGCCAGGGCCGATCACCTGCAAGGTGCGCATATCGTGCTCGACCAGGTTACGGTGACCGGTACCGAGAACCTGATGATGGCTGCCGTGCTGGCCGATGGCCAAACCGTGCTTGAAAATGCTGCACGCGAACCGGAAGTCGTCGACCTGGCCAATTTCCTGAATGCACTCGGTGGGAGTGTTACAGGTGCCGGTACGAATAGCATCACGATCGATGGCATCGAGCGTCTGCACGGCGCCGAGTATGAAGTGTTGCCGGACCGGATCGAGACCGGCACGTTCCTGGTGGCTGGCGCGATCACCGGTGGGCGGGTGCGTACCAACAATACCCGGCCCGAAGATATCGAGGCCGTTCTGGGCAAGCTGCGCGAAGCTGGCGCAGCGATTTCAACCGGCTCGGACTGGGTTGAACTGGACATGCAGGGACGGCGTCCGATGGCCGTCGATATCAGTACAGCGCCATATCCCGGTTTCCCGACCGACATGCAGGCACAGTTCTGCGCGCTGAATGCTATTGCCGACGGTGTCGGCGCCGTGACCGAAAATGTGTTTGAGAATCGTTTCATGCATGTGTCCGAACTCCAGCGCATGGGTGCCTCGATCAGGCTGCAGGGCAACACGGCAATCATTCAGGGTGTTGCGGGTCTGGCCGCGGCTCCGGTCATGGCGACAGACCTGCGGGCTTCGGCCGGCCTGGTTTTGGCCGGTCTCGTCGCTGACGGTGAAACGGTCGTTGACCGCATTTATCACATCGATCGCGGTTATGAGTGTATCGAGGAAAAATTACAGTTGCTCGGTGGCCACATTCGCCGGGTTGTTTGATCCACCCCGGTCGCAGACCGCCAGTTGCTCCTGATCGGCAGACTCTCGCCGGTAGGCAATGGCGCAATTGCCTGTGTATAATTCGCACAAAATTTTTGCGCATCCACCGCACTGACTTGATCTCGCGAGCTTCCTAGAATACATCGGCGAGCTGGTTTAATTCCAGCGTCGGCAGTTCCGCATCCGGGTTCTGATATTTCTCCTCGTGTTCGGGTTGCTTGTATCTGCCCGGAATCAGGAATGATGGCCGGATATTAATCAGTGTTTTTGGTTTTTTATTTACAGTGGAACGGTTCGTCGTGAACCGGGGGATTTGCTCATGGCCATTGTGGCGGGAAGGCATTCGATAATGACATTATTTTCCAGTCCCACGTGTTTTTACAGCCACCGGACTCGTCTGGTATTGGCTGAGAAGAGCATCACTATTGATATTGTCAGCGTCGAGGGCACCGATTTGCCCGAAGATCTTGTCGATCTGAATCCTTACCATACCGTACCGACACTCGTTGATCGGGATCTCGTACTTTATGATTCGCGCGTCATTATCGAGTATCTCGACGAGCGTTTTCCGCATCCGCCGCTGATGCCCGTGGACCCGGTAACCCGCGCACAGTTCCGCCTGGCGCTATTTCGGATCGAGAGGGACTGGTACAGTCTGGCAGATCAGCTCGAAGCCGCGTCCGATTCCAAACAGATTGCGCGTACCCGCAAGATTCTGGAAGAAAGTATCGTTGCCAGCTCCGAGGTTTTCGGGGCGAAAAAGTATTTCCTCAGCGATGATTTCTCACTTGTCGATTGCAGCATTGCGCCAATCCTTTGGCGACTGCAGTCCTATGGCATCGAAATTCCCGAGCATGCTCAATCGATCCGCAATTACATGATTGATGTGTTTTCGCGGCAATCTTTCCAGGAAAGCCTGACCGAGCTTGAGCAGGAAATGCGCCTGTAATCAGCACGGCTGCTGGTTTCATGACAAAGCAGGATCCAACGCAGCGCCCTTATCTGGTCAGGGCCATGCATGAATGGATGACGGATACGGGCAAGACGCCGCATCTTGTTATCGACGTCACCGTATCCGGCGTACAGGTCCCTGAAGGACATATTCAGGACGGCAAGATCGTTCTGAACTGCAGTTATTCGGCAACCAAAAACCTGATACTCGGCAATGACGAAATCGAATTCGAGGCACGTTTCAGTGGCAGGCCTCACCAGATCAGGGCGCCGATTGAATCAATTCTCGGTATCTATGCCCGCGATTCGGGTGAGGGCATATTGTTCACGGAACAGGAAGCCGGGGACGATGAGCCAACGACTTCCGACCCGGACAATGACGACGATCCGGAACCACCAACATCCGGTTCCGGTCGGTCGCACCTTCGGGTCGTTAAATAGCGCGTGCCGGTATTGCGGCGGGCTTTTTGAATTGGCACTTTTGTGGGAGCGGCTTTAGCCGCGATTAGCCACACTTATGTTTTCCCAAACAAAGCCTGATCAATCACATCACACAGGCAGTGAATCACGACGAGGTGAACTTCCTGAATCCGCGCTGTACGTTCATCCGGGACCCGTATCTCGATATCGTTGGCGCCAAGCTCACGACCGATCGTGCCGCCGTCGCGGCCGGTCAGAGCGACGACCGTCATGTCTCGTTCGTGCGCAGCCTCTACTGCTGCCAGGACATTAGCAGAATTGCCGGAAGTCGAGATTGCCAGCAGGCAGTCTGCCGGGTTTCCGAGTGCCGTAACCTGTTTTGAGAAAATCATCTCATAGGCATAGTCATTAGCGATTGCCGTCAGCGTCGCGCTGTCGGTGGTCAGTGCAATCGCCGGCAGGCCGGGCCGTTCCATCTCGAACCGATTCAGCAATTCTGCAGAAAAATGCTGGGCGTCACCGGCAGAGCCGCCGTTTCCGCAGCTCAGGATCTTGCCGCCGGTACGCAGAACGGACACCATCAGGTCGGCAGCCGCGGCGATGTTGGGCGTCAGTTCCGTGCTCGCGCGCTGCTTGACGGCGATGCTGTCTTCGAAATGTTGCGTGATCCGGTCAGTTGCAGGCATATACCGTTCCCCCTGGTTATTCATGGGTGATTAATGCGGTGATTCATACGTCGGTCAAGTCGTCCAGTGTAAACGCACCGGCTATCCAGCGAATATCCGGAGTACAAAGTTTACCCGCAAGTCCGACGACGTCGAAACGCACCGGTGCGTTTCGGTAGGCCGGGTATCTGCGGATAAAATGTTTCGTCGCGATGACAATTTTGCGCTGTTTTGTCGCCGAAATCGATGCAATCGGGCCGCCAAATCCGGTCCGGCACCGGTAGCGAATCTCCACGATGACCAATCGTTCCGCATCGAGCATCACCAGATCGAGTTCGCCGTAACGGCATCGGTAGTTGGCGGCCACGGTCGTCAGGCCGCGGTCAGTCAGGAAGCGGCGGGCTAGTCGTTCGGCAACACGGCCGTTGTCGATGTGGCGGGCCAGGTGTCGTGCCAGGCGTTGTGCAATTCTGCGCTGTCAGTGAATCGTTGCTGTTTGGCGATCGGATCCATCAGTATCGGTTTGCCGCGCTGAATCTTCGCCCATGGCAGGCGGCGCAGGATTCGATTACGGTCGTCGAAATACAGTGTCCCGGTCATGCCCTCTATTTCCTGATCATTGCTGCCCGAATTGACGATGGGAATCAACCGGTAAGCATCGAAGCCCAGCGCATAGAGTCGCGATCGGCGTTCCGACTGGTCAGGCCAGTATTCGGTCAGCGTCTCACGGACATCGAGCGACAGGCCGTCGGGTGCAATGACCCACGGGGCATCCGGAAACATGATGCCGTTCAGGTCAGAATTGTTGCGCGAGCCCTCCTGGTAGATTGCGGATGTCGAGTACGTCGGCACCGCGCCGGCGTAATGAAAGCGCAATTGCGGCCGGATTAATTTGCCGGTCGTTGCGCGTGCTGCCAGGAAGATTAGATCGATATCTTCGCGACGTCGCGGCTCATATTCGAACTGAATGCCCATATTTGCGCTGAGCCGGTCGCGGCGCGCACGGCTCTCGTCGATCAGCAGCAGGCGCTGGATGCTGCCCGAAAAGTCCGGGGAGCCGGGATCATAGAGGCGATAATCAAGAATCTGCCCGCCCCGAGCCTGCAGTTCCGCCCTGAAACTTGCCAACAGTCGTTTTCCCCAGTCATTGTTTGGCGCCAGCGCCAGAGCACGATATTGGCCCAGTGCCGTCGCACGCTTTGCGACCTGTCGGGCTTCATCTTCGGGTGACAGGGAAAACTGGTAAAATCCGACGGAGCGTGAATATTGTTCAGGAAGGAAATTCAATGTCAGCGTCGGTGTCGTGATTCCGGTGGCCGCGAGTTCCTGAACTTTTTCTTTCAGCAGAGGGCCGATAATGAAATCCGCTCCATCGCTGACTGCTTGAGCGTACGTGCGGGCCGTGCCGGTTACATCGAGGTCATAAAAACTGATCTGCGGACGCGCACCCAGATCGGTGGGCAGGTAATGGGCCGCGAGTAGCCCGTCACGCACTGCCCGGGCCGCGTACTTCTGCCGGCCGGACAATGGCAACAATACGGCGATTCGCTGTGGATATTCGATCATGGCCGGCAGGCGCTGCAGAATCGATGGTACGAGCGCACTGTTGGCCGGGTGATTGAAATAGCTGGACTGCCACGAACGCAGGGCCGTGCGCATCGATGCCGGGCTGGTTCGCTGCGTCCATGCAATTTGTCCCAGATCCAGCCAGCCTGACAGGACACGGTCTGCATTTCTATCGACCGCCAATGCGCCGCCCCATGTCTGGTAGCTTTCCCATAGATTTGTTTGGTGGGCGAGGATGTCGTCGCTGTCCTCGAGCCAGGTTTCGCGCTCGATCAGGGTATT
>CAZVQW010000026.1:0-34006 GCA_964629475.1 uncultured Chromatiaceae bacterium
AATGTGTCTCTTAAATCAGGCGGCTAAAAGTCCATAATGGTTTGACGACGTACAGTATAAAATAACAACAATAATCGCGGCTAAAGTATGACGAACAGTGCTGAATCAGGCCGAACCGGCATCTTTATTGGAGGTGCGCTCGGTGATATCGCCGCGACCATGATGGTCGGTGCGCTGGCCATCCGTCACCGGCATGCGGCGCCACTCGGCATGGTTAGTGACCAGGCACCTTTCACGGCGCTCGGACTCGTGCCGATGGATGAGTTGCGGTTCGGCGGCATCGATGTGCGTCGCGGCAAACTGCGTGACGTTGCGCGGACCGTCGGTGATGCCTCCCGGACATTCTCCCGTGATCTTCTCGATGCGGTTGCGCCAACACTCGATTCAATCGATGCAGACGTGCACTGCGATGCAAGTTATGATTGGGATACCGCCAAGCCGTCCTATTCGAATGACAGCCTGACCGATGTTGTCGAATCGTTGCGCGGCCGATTCCAGCGTTTCCGTCGGCGCCACCAACTCGACCGTATCGTCATGCTCGATCTCGCGTCGGTCGAGGCAACACCCGAACCGGTCATCGCCCATACGCAATTGCGCGCATTTGAGGCGGCCGTGGCAGATGACGATCGGCGTGTGATTTCGCCGAGCATGATTCGGGCGTACGCGGCGTTCCTCGAGGATTGCGTGTACATTAATTTCACACCGAATGTCGGTGCGACGATCCCGGCGTTGCAAAAACTCGCCACCGAACGGGGGCTGCCGTATTACGGCAGCGATGCCAAGACCGGAGAGACCCTGATCAAAAGTGTGCTGGCGCCGATGTTTGCGTGTCGTAATCTCGACGTCATGAGCTGGGAAGGCGTCAATATGCTCGGCAATAATGACGGTAAGGCGCTAAGCGACCCGGACCGCCGCATGGCGAAGATGAGCAACAAGGAAGAAGCAGTGTCCCGGATGCTTGGCTACCCGGTTCATTCCGGTGTCGATATCAATTACGTTCCGTCGCTCGGTGACTGGAAGACGGCCTGGGATCTGATTCACTTCAAGGGATTCCTCGACGTGCCGATGACAATGCAGTTCACGTGGCAGGGGTGCGATTCGATTCTGGCGGCACCGCTGGCGCTGGACCTCGCCCGCTTCGGTGACTTTGCGTTACGTGAGAACGAAGCCGGACCTATGAAGCACCTGGCGAGCTTCTTTAAAAATCCGCTCGACGTTGAAGAGCTGGCGTTCTTGCCGCAATTTGAAATGCTACTCCGTTACGCCCTGATGCACGAAAAGCGTCATGCGCAAAACGGTCAACAAAAGGAATCAGCGTAGATGCAAATTCGAATGATCGCCGTGCAAGCCACGGTCATATGCCTGGCGCTATTGACCGCGGGAACATTGTCGCCGACAGTTGCTGCCGACAACGGCATGGATCCGGAGCTGCGCTCACAGGCCAAGCGAGCGACGGATAATGGTTTGCGCTACCTGCGTGAAACACAGGGTGAGGACGGATCCTGGTCCGATTCCGTGGGCATCACGGCGCTCGTGCTGCGCGCCTACCTCGAGTCGCATCGCGGTTACAATGAGAGTGACGGCCCATTCATCACCCGCTCGATTGATTTTCTGCTTGCCAACGTCAACGCTGACGGTTCAATCAGCGAGACGATCAATAACCGCAACTACAATACGGCCGTCGCGATGGTCGCTCTGCAGGCGACGGGCAATCCGGATTACGCCAGCGTCATCCGGAATGCACAGCGTTTCCTGATGGGACTGCAACTCGACGAGGATGACGGCTACGCGGAGGATCACAAGTATTTTGGCGGCATCGGCTACGGCGGTGACGAACGGCCCGACCTGTCGAACCAGTATTTGGCAATCGAGGCATTGCAGGCGACGGCTGTCGACCCGGAAGACCCGGTCTGGGAGCGTGCCCTCGTCTTTGTCAGTCGATCACAGAACCTTAAGGCCAGCAACGATCAGGATTGGGCAGAGAACGATGGCGGTTTCACCTACATGCCCGGCTTCAGCCCGCACGGGGGTACGCGTTCCTACGGCGGCATGACGCATGCCGGCCTGATCAGCCTGCTGTTCGCCGGTGTGGATCGAGAAGACCCGCGAATCCAGGGTGCTTATGACTGGATTCGCGAGACGTGTACCCTGGAACGCAATCCCGGTGCGGTTGGCAAACAGGGCCTCTATTATTATTACAACGCATTTGCCAAGAGCATGGCCGCGTTTGGTGAAGTCGAGCTGGTCGATAGTCAGGGGCTCAAGCACAACTGGCGGAACGATCTGGCAAACAAGTTGATCAGCCTTCAGGACAAGAACGGTTCATGGGTCAACAGCGACTCACCACGCTGGTGGGAAGGCAATCGTGATCTCGTCACGGCCTGGAGTGTCATTGCCCTGAACCTGGTCGTGCGTTGAGGTACGACAGGCTCCGCCAGGGGTGAGCCATGCAGATTGCTTACAGCACGAACGCATATACTCGCTGGCCTCTGCCTGATGCATTGCGAAGCATTGCCGGTCTCGGCTTCACGGGAGCCGAGATCCTGTGTGATACACCGCATTGTCTGCCGATGCAGGACACCGATGCCATGTTGGATGAACTCGCCGACATCATCGAACAGACCGGGCTGGCGATCACCAACCTGAACGCAAACACCGCGAATTATTTCTTCGACCCCGTGCCGGCTGAAAATACTTTCGAGCCTGCACTGTCGAGCATGAATGACGCCCATCGACAATGGCGGATCGACAACACCGTGCGCGCAATAGAGATCGCAGCCCGACTCGGTGCCGGCTGCGTCAGCGTGACAGCGGGTCGGCCCACGCCCGGTTGTCCGCCGGGCGCTGCCATCGACCTGTTTGTCGAAAGCCTGCAGTACATTTGCGATGCGGCCGAAAAAAACAATGTGCGTGTCGGCATTGAATACGAGCCGGGCCTGCTGATCGAACGTGCCACGGAACTGGCGGAGGTCATGGCCCGTGTCGATTCGCCACAACTGGGTGCCAACTGGGATATTGGTCATTCCTTTCTCGACGGTGAATCGCCGGAAGATGCGGTCGATGTTATCGGTCCGCGAATCTGGAATGTGCACGTCGAAGACATCCGGGCTCGCAAGCATTTTCATCTCGTGCCGGGCGACGGTGACCTGCCGTTCGCACGCTTCATCGAGGCCTTGACCGGCGCCGGATATGACGGCTTTCTGACTGTCGAGCTCTACACCTACCCCGAACAGCCGGAAGACGTCGGGCGACGAGCCATCGAGTATCTGAGTCCGCTGTTGTGAGTGGCATCGCCGCGATCGATTCGGCCCTGGCCTGGTTACAGCTGATGCGGGCGCCGGCGATATTCACTGCAGTTTCGAACCTTGTTGCGGCACACTGGCTTGCAACCGGCGGCGAGTGTGACCTGCGCGCATTGCTGTTGCTGACCCTGTCCGGAATCGCCCTGTATATCGCCGGCATGGTGCTGAATGATTGCTTCGATCAGGACATCGATACACGCGAGCGACCGGAGCGGCCGCTACCGTCCGGCCGTATCTCGCAGACGTCGGCATGGTTCGTCGGCTGGCTGTGCCTGGGAGCAGGGGTGCTACTGGCTGCAATGCATGGGCAAACATCGATGATGATTGCGGCCGCGCTTGCCGCTGCGATTTTGTCCTACAACCGCTGGTTGAAGACGACCTGCCTGGGTCCGGTCAACATGGGGCTGTGCCGGTACCTGAACTGGTTACTCGGCCTGTCGGCTGTCAGCCTGACGCCGATCATGCTGCCAATTGCGCTGCCGGTATTTTTCTACGTCACCGCACTGACACTCGTGAGTCGTGTCGAAGCCGATGCGAGTTCGCGCACTCCGCTGGTAATGGCTGCAGGGGGTTTTATTTTGACTGTGGGTGCGATCGGATACCTGTATCGCGCAGGTGTACTGCCGAATGTTGCGGTGCTTGCACTGGCTGGTGCCGGATTGCTGCTTATCCTGGCCCGGGTCCGGAAAACCTGGCGGGTATTCACCCCCGGGAGTGTACAGGCCACGGTAGCGTTCCTGATTTTCGGCATCATCCCGCTCGACGCGCTGATGCTCGCAGGTGCCGGGCAATCATGGGCTGCGCTCGCACTCTTATTGCTGATGGTTCCCGGGCGCATCCTTGGCCGATGGATGTATATCACATGAGTTCGGACACACAATCCATGCCCACGCCGCGCGATAAACTGTACGCACTGGTGATCGCTGCGACTGCCCCGTCGGGGCGAGCGTGGCTCGATGCGGCGATTGCCGATACAGGCGATGCGGCTGAGCCCGGGGAAACTCTGCTGCGCCTGTTCCCGGCCGCCCGCCGCCAGCTTGGAGCCGGGCGACTCACCACACCCGAACAGGAGATCGCGACTGCCGACGGCATGGTTCGTCTGGGTGCCTGGTCACCGGGCGACGCCGGGCGCATCATACTGTTACTCGATGCCGTTCAGCGTGGCGGCGGATCCGAACTCGTCACGACCGTCTATCGTGCCGGCGATGAATCGGAACGGTCCTCGATCACGCGCGCGCTGTCGTTGCTGGGCAGCGGTTTCGAACTGAAGCCGCTGGCATTACAGGCCGGCAGGACCAACAGCAGCGTGATGTTTGCCGCTCTTGCTCTCGATAACCCGTTTCCGTCGGCTCACTACACCGATCATGAGTTTAATCAGCTGGTGCTGAAATCACTGTTCATCGGCCTGCCGCTCGAACCCGTCGTCGGTCTGGCTGCACGTATTAATGCCAATCTGTCGAGAATGTGTGAAGATTACTTCGATGAGCGCACGGCTGCCGGTCGCCCGGTGCCGTCCGATATCTGGTTGGCGCTGGCGCCATATGCGAGCGAGCGCGGGCTGCGGTTACTGCGTGAACATCTCGATCATGAAAATGTCGAGCACCGTCAGTATGCGGCGCAGGCGTTGAAAAACCGCAACACAGGCAATTGACAATGTCCGACATAAAATACTTCGATCCACACATCCACATGCTGTCGCGCACGACCGACGACTATCAGAACATGGCCGCCGCCGGTATCGTCGGCCTTGTAGAACCGGCATTCTGGCAGGGTCAGCCGCGCACACAGCTCGGTTCCTTTATCGACTACTATGATTCCCTGATCGGCTGGGAGCGGTTCCGCGCCAGCCAGTACGGCATCCGCCATTACTGCACGATCGGCCTGAACCCGAAGGAAGCCAACGACACCACACTGGCCGCCGAAGTCATGAAGCTGCTGCCGCGGTATTGCCAGAAAGACGGCGTCGTTGCGATCGGCGAGATCGGCTACGACGATATGAGCGACGCCGAGGAACGCTTCTTCGCCGAGCAACTCGAACTCGCAAAACAGGAAAACCTGCCGGCACTGGTGCATACGCCGCACCGTGACAAGCTGCGTGGCACCGAGCGTACGATTGCGCTGGTCAGGGAAGTCGGTATCGACGAAAAACTCGTTGTCATCGACCACCTGAACGAACAGACGCTGCCGCTGGTTATGAAGACCGAATGCTGGCGCGGCCACTCAGTCTATCCGAAGACGAAGATGTCCGAGGGCCGCATGGTCAAGTTACTGCAGGAATACGGCACGGAAAAAATGATTGTGAACAGTGCCGCCGACTGGGGGCAGAGTGACCCCCTGAAGGTACCCAAGACCGGCGATGCAATGCGCGCGGCCGGCTTTTCCGACGCGGACATCGAAAAAGTTTTATTCACGAATCCAATCGAATACTTTGCGCAGAGCGGGCAGATCACGATCGACGAAGTGGCCGGCGGTATCCCGATCGATCAGACGCAACTGTACGAAGACAACTCAGTACTGCGCGGACAAGATCCGCTAGTCTGATGAACCTGCCCCTCGTGCAGCGCTGGCGGCGTGAGCAGCTGGGGTATTGCAGCAATGTCCACGCCGGCGAGTCGCTGGATGAGGTCAGGCAGGTAGTAAAAAGACACATTGCAGGCATCCGTACTCGGCGTGGACTGGATACGATGGCGGCTGGACTTTGGATCAGTGCCGAATGCGCCGACCAGCTCGCGCGCAACTCACAGGAGCTGAAGAATTTCAGTGAGTTGTTGGCGGGGTCCGGCATCGAAGTCTGTACTCTGAATGGATTTCCGTATGGCAATTTTCATTCGGACATCGTCAAGGAATCCGTTTACGAACCCGACTGGTCCGACCCGAATCGCTTTTCTTACACGTTGAAACTTGCCGAATTGCTTGCTGAGCTGCTGCCCGAATCGCGACGTTTCGGCACGATCTCGACGTTGCCACTCGGCTATGCCGTGAACTGGACGGAAGCGCAGCAAAACCTCTCAATCGAAACTCTGTGCCGGCTCGCGCAGGCGCTCGAAGGTATCGAGCGAAAGACCGGCCGGCGCATCGTTGTGTGCCTCGAGATGGAGCCGGGCTGTGTGATTGAGAATACCGGGCAGGTACTCGAGCTATTTCGCGAGCAACTGCCCGCCACAGCCGCGAAGATGTCGGGGTCCCCGGACAATGTCCGGCGGTATATCGGCGTGTGCTTCGATATTTGTCACCAGGCTGTGATGTTCGAGAACCCGGCCGAGTCGTTATCCAGAATTCACGAGGCCGGGATCTTCGTCGGCAAGATCCAGTTATCGAGTGCGCTGGAAGTCGTGCGACCGAATGCACCCGAAGTCGTCATCGCGCTGACCGACTACGATGAGCCACGTTACCTGCATCAGGTTCGTGCGTGTGATGTAAACGGCGATATTGCGGCCGCCGCAGATCTCGGCGACGCTTTAAATAATTCAATGTTCGGGCCAGATGCCATCTGGCGGGTGCATTTTCATGTACCGATCCATGTGGCGGCGTTGTCGGTCCCGCAGTTGCGTACGACTCGCCGATTGATCGAAGGTGTGTTCGATGTGCTGGCCGGCGAACCCGATCTGCACCCGCATCTGGAAGTTGAGACCTACACCTGGCAGCAATTACCGAAAATATTGCGCGCCGATGATGAAGAATCCTTACATAAGGGACTTGAATCCGAACTTGCCTGGGTCGAGAATCAACTCAAGTCTCGAAATCTTCTATAAGTAACTAATAATCTGCAAGGAACTGCGGCATGATTCGATTCGCCCGGATACTGGCGCTGTCACTGGGGCTGGTTTGCGGGATTACCGTCTCGGCAGACAGCCTGATCGTGACCGGAACCCGTACGGAACGCATCGCGAACGAGTTACCGTATACGATCAACCAGATAGATCTCGACGAAGACGTCATGCACCGGCTGCCGCGCACGATGCCGGAAACATTTTCCGAATTACCGGCGGTCATGGTGCAGAAAACCGGGCACGGTCAGGGCTCGCCCTTTATTCGCGGTTTTACGGGTTACCGCACGTTATTCATGATCGACGGGATACGTCTGAATAATTCGACGTGGCGTGACGGTCCGAACCAGTACTGGAACACCGTCGATATCCACTCGGCAGATCGCATCGAACTGGTCAAGGGACCGAGTTCGACGCTATTCGGCAGCGATTCACTGGGCGGCACCGCCAACACACTGACCAAGACCCCTGCCGACAGTGGTTTCAATCCGATGGCTTACTATCGCTACTCGACCGCCGAGAACTCCAATACCGTGCGCGGTGAACTCAGCGGCGCCATTAACGAAAACTGGGGAGCGATCGGCGGCGTCTCTTACAAGGATTTCGGCAATCTCGAAACAGCCGACGCCGGTACGAACCCGGAAACCGGGTATGAGCAATACGACTGGGATGTGAAGCTGGCCTGGTCACCGGATGACAACCAACGCTGGACGTTCGCGTATTACGGTACTGATATCGACGATGCCTGGCGCACGCACAAGACGATTTACGGCATATCCTGGCGCGGCACGACCGTGGGCAGTGAACAAAAGCGCTCGCTCGACCAGTCACGCAACCTGACCTACCTTCGTTACGATCGGGATACCGAGTCGGCATTCGCCGACAACCTGCAGGCCACCGTCTCGTATCACTACCAGGATGAGGAACGCCAGCGAATTCGCAGCAACGATCGCTGGGATGTCCAGGGATTCGATGTCGGCACCATCGGCGCCGCGCTGCAATTACGCAAGAAAACCGGTATCCACTCGATCGCGTACGGATTTGAGTTCTACCACGACGATGTCAACAGCTTCAAACGAGGTCTCGCAAGTGATCTGGTCACGGTCGAGGAAAGCATCCAGGGCCCGGTCGCCGACGACGCAACGTACTGGACACTCGGCATTTACGCCGAGGATGAAATCGCTATCAACGGTCGCATCGCGCTGATCGCGGGACTGCGCTATAACCTTGCGGATGCCGATGCGGACAAGGTGCAGGATCCGGATACCGGGGATCAAATCAGCATCGAGGACGACTGGGATCAGTTCGTCGGCAACCTCCGCCTGCGCGCCTTTCTCGACGAGACTCATGCCTGGCAGGTTTTTGCCGGTATCTCGCAGGGTTTTCGTGCCCCGAATTTGTCGGACCTGACGCGATTCGACAGCGCGCGCAGTAATGAATTCGAAGTGCCGGCACCGGGACTCGACGCAGAGGAACTCGTGTCGTATGAAATCGGCACCAAGTACGCCGGCGCCGTTGCCGGTTTCGGGCTGTCGTATTTTTGCTCGGACATCGACGACATGATTGTGCGCACGCCGACCGGGAATATCATCGATGGCGAAAACGAAATTACAAAACAAAACTCCGACGGCGGTTATGTCACCGGCGTAGAAGTGGACGGGTACTACACGCCAACCGTCAACTGGCTGGCCTGGGCAAATTTCACATGGCTCGACAGTTCCATAGAGACTTCCCCGACCGCCGATCCGGAACCCGCAGACGAACCGATCGATCGACAGATGCCGACGACCGTCAACGGAGGCCTGCAGTGGATGACGTCAAACCAGCGCATCCGGATTGAGGGCTGGGGCACGTGGGCTGACGATGCTGACGAACTGTCGACCCGGGACATGAATGACACGGACCGGATCCCGGCAGGCGGGACGCCGAGCTATTTTATTGCCGGCATTCGCGGCAGCTGGCAGGCAACCGACACGATACGGCTGAGTCTGGCTATCGACAACCTGCTCGATGAGGAATACCGCGTACACGGTTCCGGGCTGAACGGTCCCGGCCGTAATGTTATTGCTGCGATCCAGGCGACCTTTTAAAAAAACAGCACCGTATTCAGGTTGACGTTGCCGTGGATTCACGGCAACGTCCCTGATGATGGATACGGCTGATGACACACATCGATTTCCGGAACGGTATTTTCAGAGCATAACTTGTGAGTGATGGTTCCCCACTCGTTGTCATCGATATCGTTGGCCTGACACCGGCACTGCTCGGTGACGATACGCCGCACCTGAACCGTCTCATCGATGACGGTTTTCTCGCCCACGTCGACAGCGCATTCCCGGCCGTGACCTGCACGGCGCAGGCAAACATGCTGACCGGGAGCAAGCCGCACGATCACGGTATCGTCGGCAACGGCTGGTATTTTCGTGATCAGGCCGAGATCTGGTTCTGGCGTCAGGCGAATCAGCTTGTACAGGGTGAAAAGGTCTGGGACGCGGTACGTGCCGGCGATCCGAACTTCACCTGCGCAAAGCTGTTCTGGTGGTACAACATGTATGCCAACGTCGAGCACTCGGTCACGCCGCGGCCGATGTACCCGGCCGATGGGCGCAAATACGCGGCGCTGTATGCACAGCCGGATGAATTACAACAGCGGCTCGTCGCAGATCTTGGTGCATTTCCGTTCTTCGACTTCTGGGGACCGAAAGCGGGGCTTGCCTCGTCGGAATGGATTGCAAAGTCTGCAATGCGCGTGTTCGACTGGCACCGGCCACGCCTGTCGCTCGTTTACCTGCCGCATCTCGATTACAACCTGCAGCGTCTCGGCCCGGACGACCCGGTGATTCGCAAGGACATTCGCGACATCGACTGCGTCGCCGGTGAACTGATCGAGCACACCAAGGCGCAGGGTGCCGACGTGATGGTCCTGTCGGAGTATGGCATCGAACAGGCGACGGGCCACGTCGATATCAACCGTGTATTGCGTGAGCACGGGTTTCTGGCTGTGCGCGAGACGCTGGTCGGGGAGTTGCTCGATGCCGGTGCATCGCGCGCATTCGCCGTTGCCGATCACCAGGTTGCGCATATCTATGTCCGGGACGCGAGTGATCTATCCGCGGTTACGAAATTGTTACACGACACACCGGGTATAGCCGAAGTACTCGATGATCAGGGCAAACGAGATTCCGGGCTCGACCATGCGCGCGCCGGCGAACTTGTCGCCGTCGCCGAGCCGGGTCACTGGTTCACGTACTATTACTGGCTCGACGATACGCAGGCGCCGGACTTTGCCCGCACGGTCGATATTCACCGCAAGCCCGGCTACGATCCGGTCGAATTGTTTGTCGATCCGGACCTGAAGCTGCCGTCCCTGAAGATCGCGTGGCGCCTGTTACAGAAAAACCTCGGTTTACGGATGCTGATGGACGTGATTCCGTTGCAGCCGGAACTCGTGCGCGGGACACACGGCCGGCAACCGGCAACGCCACAGCACGGTCCGCTGCTGATCGGTACGCGCAAGGATCTGGCCATCGAGCATCTCGATGCGACTGACATAAAATCAATGATTCTGGATCACTACCGGTGCCGGTCTTAGCAACTGCCAGACACCGCGTAAAGCCTTCGCCTGTCCCACTTGACTCAATTGCCGCGATAGAATCTCCTATCCGTTGCATTGGGTATTGCGACCGAATAGGTTTAAGTTGCATCCAGAGGAATACGTATCAATAACAGGGAAAAACAATGGCGCCTGAATCACTGTTGCAACTCAAGGAGCTAATCGGTCGGCAGATCATCGGCCAGGAGACACTTGTCAACCGGCTCCTGATCGCGCTGCTGGCCGACGGCCACCTGCTCGTTGAGGGTGCCCCCGGTCTCGCCAAGACACGGGCTATCAAGGCATTGGCCGACGGCATAGATGCCGACTTTCACCGTATTCAATTTACGCCCGACTTGCTGCCTGCCGACCTGACCGGGACGGATATCTATCGGCCGCAGGACGGCAGTTTCGTCTTTCAGCAGGGGCCACTGTTTCACAATCTTGTACTGGCTGACGAGATTAACCGCGCGCCGGCGAAAGTTCAGTCGGCATTGCTCGAAGCGATGGCGGAGCGACAGATCACGGTCGGGCAGAAGACCTATACGCTGCCGCCATTGTTCCTCGTCATGGCGACACAGAATCCGATCGAACAGGAAGGCACCTACCCGTTGCCCGAGGCGCAGCTCGACCGGTTTTTGATGCATGTGAACATCGGTTATCCGGATGCCAGTGAGGAACGTAAGATCCTGCTGCTGAACCGGATCGAGGCCGACCGTACACCTGAAAATACACCCGCCCTGCAAACCGTATCGCAGGAAGCGATCTTCGCTGCGCGTCATGAAGTGCTGAATCTGCATCTGGCCGAGCCGCTCGAGGAATACCTGGTTCAGATCGTGCTGGCGACGCGTAATCCGGAGGCATACGGTGACGACCTTGCCGGCTGGCTCGAATACGGCGCGAGTCCACGCGCGACGATCAACCTGGACCGTTGCGCCCGTGCTCACGCATGGCTGGCCGGCCGGGATTACGTCGGGCCCGAGGATATTCAGGCCGTGGCCTATGACGTCATGCGCCATCGCCTGATCCTGCAATTTGAAGCCGAGGCCGAGGGCGTCACGCCGGACCAGGTTATCGGCGAACTCATCGCCCGGATCGCTGTGCCGTAAAGCGATGGGGGCTCAATCGGAAGATTCGTTCGAAGCCGTACGCGTCTCCGTGCCGGCGCTTGTCGATCTCAATCGGGCGGCTGCCGGACTGACGTTGCGCAACGTCAGGATGCGTGCGCAGATGACCGGAGATTATTTGTCGCGATTCAAGGGTCGCGGTATGGAATTTGCCGAGTCGCGGCCGTATGAACCGGGCGATGATGTGCGCAATCTGCACTGGCGCGTCATGGCGCGCACCGGCAAGCCATATACGAAGCAATTTCGCGAGGAGCGTGAACGACCGGTATTTGTCTGGGTGGATTTACGCAACCGGATGTTCTTCGGGACTCGCGGCGCCTACAAGGCCGTCGTTGCGGCACGTGCCGCAGCCCTGATCGCCTGGGCCGCGAACCGGCACGGTGATCGGGTCGGTGGCGTGATTTTCTCGGACGGCGAACACCACGAGATCAAACCCGGCAGGGGCAAGGCCGCAGTACTCTATTTATTAAAGTGCATCGTCGAACACCCGGCCTGGTATCGGCATGATCAGGCAGGTGATGATGGTCGCTCGGCTCGCGAGGCCATGATTCGTTTGCGCCGCGTCGTCCGTCCCGGCAGCCTGGTCTTTTTATTGAGTGATTTCGCCAATCTCGATGCCGTCGCCGAGACCAACCTCGCCGAGCTCGCCCGCCACAGTGAGCTGCTGATGATGCAGATCTATGATGAAATCGAGGCCGAACTGCCGCCGCCGGGCAATTATCGCCTGAGTGACGGTGATGACGAATTAGTGCTCGATGCAGCCGATCCTCAATACCGTGCACTGTATGCGCAGCGTTTCCAGCAACGTCAGGATCACGTGCGCGACCTCGTCCGCCGTAATCGAATGTCTTGCCTGACCTGTCGCACGGATCAGGATCCGGCCCGGGTGCTGCGCGAGGGCCTCGGCGCGAGGCGGTCGGCATGAATCCCGACGAATTGTTATTGCGCGATATCCATCTGCCCGACCCGGTTTCCTGGTGGCCGCCCGCGATGGGCTGGTGGATTATCATCGTCGCGATAGTCGGCCTGATTGCTGTCGTCGCCTGGTGGCGGCGCCGGCAAATCACAATCCGCAACGCGCCCGCCACGCTCGCTCGTTGTGAGTTGGACAGGCTGCGCACGGCATGGACTGAGCACGGCGATACGCAACGACTAGTCAATGAGGTATCGATTTGGCTGCGTCGGGCCGGCATGTCCATGACATCGCGTCGCCAGGCTGCAAGCCCGACCGGTGATCGATGGCGGCAATGCCTCGATGAAATCGCCGGCGAGCCGATCTTTACCGATACGAACGATCGGTTCGTCACCGAGATTCCTTATCGAGCCCCCGCTCCCGAACACGCACTCGTGGATGGCAATCGACTTCTCGCACTGTGCGATCGCTGGCTCGACGCGGCGACACGAAAGGCGCGACAGGCATGATCGAATTTACGTGGCCCTGGATGTTTCTCGCCTTACCGTTGCCTTGGTTCGTGCGCAAATTCCTGCCACCCGCCGAAACCTCTCGTGGCGCAGCGTTGCGGGTGCCTTTCCTGCGCGAATTCGCGCGACCTGCAGATATTGCCCGTCTCGGTCATCGCAGGTGGCCGTTATGGTTCGCATTCGCCGCGTGGTTATTGATCGTCGGCGCAAGCAGCCGGCCACAATGGCTCGGCGACCCGCTGGCGCTGCCGGTCAGCGGTCGCGACCTGGTACTGGCCGTTGACCTGTCGCAGAGCATGCGCGAAACCGATTTTCAGATTCAGGGCCGTCAGGTCGATCGACTGACCGCGACAAAATGGGTTGCCAATGATTTTATAGCGCGCCGCGAGGGCGACCGGATCGGACTCATCCTGTTCGGTGAACAGGCCTACCTGCAGACGCCTCTGACTTTCGACCGTAACACCGTACTGACATTACTCAGTGAAGCACAGATCGGGCTGGCCGGCCGTGCAACGGCAATCGGTGATGCAATAGGCCTGGCGGTCAAACGCCTGCGCAACAACGACAAAGGCAATCGAGTGCTGATCCTGCTGACCGATGGGGCGAACACGGCCGGTGAAGTCGATCCTTTACAGGCCGCCGAACTGGCCGCCCGCGAAGGACTGACGGTTTACACGATCGGCATCGGTGCGGACGAGATGATCGTGCGCGGATTACTCGGTTCCCGACGCGTCAACCCGTCGGCGGATCTCGACGAGAAAATGCTGCGCGCTATCGCCGACCAGACGGGTGGGCGGTATTTTCGCGCTCGCGACACGGCTGAACTCGAGGAGATTTACTCGTTGCTCGACGAACTCGAGCCTGTCGAGCACGATGCCGAAATTTTCCGTCCGGTCACCGCGCTGTTTCACTGGCCGCTTGCGGCCGCGATTTTCCTGATCGTGCTGTTAATGATATTAAAGCTCAGGGAGCCGGCAACCTGATATGCTGACCGAGTTTCATTTTCTGCGGCCGTGGTGGCTCGTTTCGTTCGTGCCGCTGATCGTTTTTCTGATCTGGTTTGCCC
This sequence comes from uncultured Chromatiaceae bacterium, assembly GCA_964629475.1. Lineage (GTDB taxonomy): Bacteria > Pseudomonadota > Gammaproteobacteria > Steroidobacterales > SMWD01. Next base: position 14,277 of record CAZVQW010000026.1, read on the forward strand.
GGCGGCGCTTCGAAATGCGGCGCTGGCGAAATATCATTGAGCCTCAATTGATGCCGCATGTGCTGATCGGCACCGGATATCAGGCCCGGCGGCGAATCTCGACTGCATTCGCCCTTGCCGGGGTCCTGCTAATCACCGCGATAGCAGGACCTGCCTGGCAACAGTTGTCGCAACCGGTGTTTCGCAGCCAGGATGCGCTGATTATCGTACTCGACCTGTCGCGTTCGATGGCTACCGCCGACGTTAAACCATCGCGGCTGTCGCGTGCACGATTCAAGATCACCGATATCCTTGAGCGCCGGGAAGAAGGGCAGACCGCGTTGATTGCGTATGCGGCCGAACCGTATGTCATCAGTCCGCTGACCGACGACACGCTGACGATCATCTCTCAATTGCCCGCACTGACGACCGACCTGATGCCTGCCCAGGGTAGCAGGGCGGACCGCGCACTCGAGAAAGCCGCTGAACTCCTGAAGCAATCGGGCATCGGCCAGGGCCGGATATTGCTCGTCACCGACGGCGCGGATGTCGGGCAAACCGCGCCCCAGGCACAAAAACTGAAGGAACGAGGCATACGCATTTTTGTGCTCGGAGTCGGCACGGATGACGGCGGGCCGATTCCCGGACAGGGCGGATTTGTCAAACGTGCTGACGGTTCGATTGTCATCACAAAACTTGATGCAGCGAGCCTGACATCGATTGCCGAACAGGGTGGCGGATACTTCAGCCGATTGTCTGCGAACGAGAGCGATGTCGATCGTCTGTTAACGGATCAGGATGGTATTCGCCCGGACAATACCGGGGAAACAGGGCTCGAAGCTGACATCTGGCGAGAGGAAGGCCCATGGCTGCTGCTGCCGCTGCTGCCACTGGCGGCACTTGCGTTCCGTCGCGGTGTGCTTGCTGCCTGGTTGCTCGCCTTGTGTCCGTTGCTGATTTTGATACCGATCAGCCCGGCCGAGGCATTCGAATGGGCGGACCTCTGGTCACGACCCGATCAGCGTGCGGTACGCGCGCTCGAAAAAGGCGATACGGTCGCTGCAGCTGAACAGTTCACCGACCCGGCCTGGAAGGGCGCTGCAAATTACCGGGCCGGTCGATACGAGGACAGCCTCGCAGCACTTGACGGACTCGACGGGCCCGAACCGATGTATAACCGTGGCAATGCACTCGCCAGACTCGGTCGTTATGATGAAGCTATCGCGGCTTACGAGAACGTCCTCGAGCAGGATTCTGCACATCATGACGCAAGCTACAATCGTGACCTGTTGCTCGAGCAGATGAAACAGCAACAGCAACAGAATGAACAAGCGGAATCCGATCAGTCCGGTGAACCGCCGCCGGATGCACAGAACCAATCCGCAAGTGAGCAGCAGCCTGGTGATAACCAGCCGGAAAACGGATCGCCACCGGACGATGCGCCCGGTGATCAGCAACAGGAGCCGGACGACGAACAGGACATCGAGGCCGCCGCACAGCGGGCGGAAGCCGAGGCTGATGGTGATGGTGAACCGGAAGATACGAGTACGGCCATGGCCATGCCGGATGATCAGCCGCCCGACGAGGATGCGCAGGCCACGGAACAATGGCTACGCAAAATTCCGGATGACCCCGGCGGGCTGTTGCGCAGGAAATTCTATTATCAATATCGACAGCAGGACAGCCGGCCCACGGAGAAGGAACCATGGTAAAGCGAAATCGCACCGCCTGGTTGTTGGTATTTATAGTCCTGTGCGCCGCGAGCGGCCATGCCGCCGTGACGGTACGTGTCGATCGTAATGCGGTGCAGATCACAGATTCATTCCGTGTCATCCTGGAATCCGATCAACTGGTGTCGGACCGCCCGGACTTTTCCCCTCTGCAGGCAGACTTTGATGTGCTCGGCACATCGCAGAGTACGAATATCAACTTTATCAACGGCAAGATGCGGCGGTCGTCAATCTGGACCATAGACCTGATGGCAAAGCGCGCAGGCGTGTTGACTATTCCGGCCGTTGTCGTTGGCAACGAATTCAGCGAGCCCGTTAATATCACGGTCAAAGCAACCGACGCGTCACCGGAAGGAGCCGCCTCCGCCGACGTGTTGCTCGAAGTCGAGGTCGACAACCATACCCCGTATGTACAGGGTCAGGTGATCTTTACGGTGCGGCTGTTGCGCCGGGTGCAGATCGACAATGCGAGTCTGACGGAACCGCAGGTCATAGGTGGCGACGTCGTCGTCGAACGTCTCGGCGATGATGTCGCTTACGAGACGCGTCGCGACGGCGACCGCATCGCCGTTGTCGAACGCCGGTACGCCCTGTTCCCGCAGAGTTCTACTAAGATCACGATCGAACCGCTACGCTTCGAGGGCCGGATAGCGAACAATCGTTCGTTCGGATTCGATCCCCGCATGCGCGGACGTATCGTTCGGGTGCGTTCCGATGCCATCGAACTGGAAGCGCTGCCGATACCTGCCAACTTCACGGGCCGCACCTGGTTGCCGGCACGACGGATTCTTCTTGTCGAAAGCACTCCGGAAGCCAACCAGGCATATCGTGCCGGTGAACCGTTCACCCGTACGCTGACCCTGCGGGCGACCGGCCTGAGTTCCAGTCAGTTGCCGGAAATAGGTGTAACGGCGCCGGCAGATATCAAACAATATCCTGATCAACCGATACTCGAAAACCGGTTTGACGACGATGGGCTCGTCGCCATTCGCCAGGAGAAAATCGCACTGATTCCCTCCGCACCGGGCATGTTCACGTTACCCGCTATCGAGATTCCGTGGTGGAACACGCAAACGAACCGGACTGAGGTTGCGCGTCTGTCGGCAAGGACGATCGAGGTCTTGCCGGCGCTGGACGCAAGTGCCGATCAGTCTCCTTCGATGTCTGCTACGACCGGTGAACCGGATGCTGTTACCAAGCAGACATTTCCCGTCCCCGTAGTCTCCTCCGGAACGAATCGGTGGGCCTGGTTGAGTGTTGCGCTGGCAATCGGCTGGCTTGCAACGACGCTGGTCTGGTTGTGGAGCCGGCGACGCGCCGCCAATAAGACGGCAGTGTGCAAGGCGCCGCCGACTGAAAAGAAACTCGTTGCGACCATCAACTCCGCCTGCTCGAGTAACGATGCCGACGCCGCAAAACAGGCCCTGCTGAATTGGGCCGCATTCCAGTGGCCCGGCAGCAGGGTTCACAGTCTAGGGGAACTCGCCGCACGAATAGACGGTGATTTCCAGCAACGAGTGCATTGCCTCAGCCAGGCCCTGTATAGCAATTCGGGCCAGAACTGGAAAGAGGGCTCGCTGCTGTGGTCTGCGTTCGACGCCCGGCGACATGAACACCCGCAGCGCAGATCAACACCTGTACCGGAACTCGAACCGTTGTATCTGCAGGATACCGGCAAGGGTTAATCAGCCGGCTATACAAATCCGACTTTTCGCAACAACCCGGTAACATTATTTTCTGCCCACAGACCCGGATCAATTCCGGGTACAATACCGCCCGTGCCCGGGTGGCGAAATTGGTAGACGCAAGGGACTTAAAGATTGAGCACCCGGTCAGGAAACGACCGGCGTGAATGGAGTCAAATTCGGGGAAACCTCAGGCCGTGAGGCACTGGCAATCCCGAGCTAAGCCCGGAGTATGGCAATGCCGTAGTCCGGGAAAGTGTAGAGACTTGACGGCTCCTGCCTAAGTGAGTGTGCAGTCTGACTGCGCCGATACGGCAAAGAGAAAGTCCAGACCACAAATGCAGGTTGCGCCCGTCGAAATCGATAGCGTGTACTCGCAGCAGCGAAAGCTGTAGCTGGTATGAAAATCCCTCGGAGGAAACTCCGTGCCGGTTCGATTCCGGCCCCGGGCACCATTTCGAATCCGCAAGAGAGAAGGCCAGTGTCTGACAAGTCATCGTTATGCAAGCCGGTCAGCGACGCTTCATCTTTCGATTGATGGTAATTCAAAGGCGACTTTCACTGGAGCGAGTAACAGGTTTTAGTCTGGTGATCGTTGCCATCCTCGGTGCGGGTAATGCCGGTGCCGGGCAAATTCCTGGTGTTCCGTCCGCGATGCCGCCGGGTGTCGCGCGGCAAGTCGATATTTTTTTCGGTAACGATGTCTTCGGCGATGGCGGCGACACGGATGATTTTCGCACACAGCAACTGGCATTGACGGCAAGCGTCGGTGAGCGCGGGCTGTTTGTCATCGATCACAGCATCCTGACGCTCGAAGAACCTCGGCAAGGTTCGCCCGGGCGCCTCGATCAACTCAGCGGGTCGTTCGGTTATCGTTTTTATTCTTCCCGTCGTTCGCGTGTTCGTCAGGTGCTCGAAGGCGGTATCGGGTTCCGCTTTAGCGGGGAAATGGCCGGTGCAAGAATTCAGAACGGTTTTCATCAGCTGATCGATAACGGCATCAAGACGATGCCGTATATCGATACCGAGCGTGTGGACGGCACGCTATGGGCAAGTTTCGATCGCGACGGCGTGCTGAAAGATGATGGCAGCATCCCGCTGCTCGGTGACGGTTGGAGATTCGGCTATTGGGTACGCGGCACAACGATGCTGACGACAGATGGCCAGTGGGATGGCGACGCTCGTCTGGTGGCCGTGGCCGGCAAGAATTGGTATCAGGGTTGGTTCGGTCTGTCGGGTAGCTGGCGGGAAGGGTACGACCGCGACAACGTGACGCGCGAGACAGCACGCAACGAAGCCGGGACCGGCATCGTGTTCGGTCTGCGCCTGAGTCCGGTGTTGATCGAAACTGAACAGCACTTCGATGGCGAAGGGGCGTATGGTCACTTGACCCTCGTATCGACGGGTCAGGCATTGCCACAACTCGCTTCCGGCACGAACAGGTTCGGCATACAGGCCGGACTGTCGATGCCGGACGTTACCGCAAGCCTGAAGGGCCGGTGGGAAAATTGTAATCTGCTCCGCTGCGGAGAATTCTGGCGCCGGGCACTCGTGCTTGAAGCGCGTTATGGCAAGCCGCAGTTCGGCTCAGCGGTCGATAGTTTCGTGGAGACGCTGCAACTCAGCGGTTCCCTGGAATTCGAGCGCCCGTTGTTCGAAGAACTCGACTGGATGACGACCTATGCTTCGGCCGGTGTCGGCTGGCGCTCGGAGCAACTCAAGGGTGAGGGCGTGCTCAGCGGGCAGCACTCGACCACCGTGAGCCGGCCCGGTCTGGTCGCCGATGTCGGCGTCCGGCTCAGTACCAGTGCGCGCGGCGACTCGTGGAACTTCAGCATCCAGCTGGGCCTGTCCGGCTGGCTGCCGTCATCCGATGGTACCGTTCAGTTCGCCGGAGAAACAAAGCATTTGCAGCGTCCCGAGCTCGTATTCATGTCCGGCGTGTCGCTGGAGTTCTTTTGATGAACGACGCTTCGGGTTGTCTCGACCGATTGTGAAACACGCTACCATTGAGCGCTGGCAGGTAAGTCACGGGGATGCATGATCGATTTTTACTACTGGCCGACACAGAATGGATGGAAAGTGGCCATCATGCTCGAAGAGTGTGGCCTCGATTACGAAGTCCATCCGGTCGATATTGGCCGCGGCGATCAGTTCGAGCCCGGGTTTCTCGCCATCAGTCCGAACAACCGGATTCCGGCACTTGTCGATCATGCCGTAAATGGTGCAATCCAGGGCGAGCCGCTCGGCATGTTCGAGTCCGGGGCGATACTCGTGTATCTCGCCGAAAAAACCGGCCGGTTGATGCCGGCAGATCCGCGTGGGCGTGTCGATGTTCTGCAGTGGGTATTCTGGCAGGTCGGCGGGCTTGGCCCGATGGCCGGACAGCTCGGATATTTCATCAACCAGGCGGAGCCGCGAATCGACTCTGCGATTGAACGCTATAGTAAAGAATACAATCGGTTGCTTGGCGTACTGAATCGTCAGCTTGACGGACGCGATTACATCTGCGGCGATTACTCGATAGCCGATATTGCCTGCTGGCCATGGCTTCGTTCGAGTGGCCGCCTGGGGCAACCGCTGGACGAGTTTCCACATGTAGAGCGCTGGTTCGAGGCGGTCGCCGCACGCCCGGCTGTCGAGCGTGGTATCGGCATCGGTGCGGCATGGTGGAATTCCAGCGGACTCGATGACGAGGCGCGCAAGAAGTTATTCAATCGGACCGCGGCCAAAAAGCGGGCCGATTGAGCCGGGATCGGATTTGAACGGCACAGCGCAAACGACCCGCGACCTGTTCATGGTGCGCCCGGCTCATTTTGGACCAAATGCGGAAACCGCTTCGTCGAATATGTTCCAGCGGCCGGTCGAACGGCCATCGGCATCACTCGAAGTTGCAGCGCTGGCGGAATTCGATGCCATGGTTCACAGCTTGCGCAGCGCCGGCGTCCGGCTGATTGTCATCGACGATACTGACGTACCGGGCAAACCGGATGCCGTGTTTCCGAACAACTGGATCACGACACACGCAAACGGCGATGTTTTCCTTTTCCCGCTCGAGGCGCCCAGTCGCCGTGCCGAACGTCGTATGGATATCATCGATACATTGACGGTCGAGTATGGTTTTACGGTTAAGCGCGTCGTGAATCTGTCCGTTCATGAGCGAGATGGGAAATTCCTCGAAGGCTCCGGAAGCATGGTGCTGGATCGGGTGCACCGCGTCGCATATGCAGCACGGTCGCCCCGAACGCACCCGGATCTTCTGCGTGTCTTCGTAGCCGGGGCCGAATACGATGTGTGTGCATTCGATACACTCGATGCCGGTGGCCGGGCTATCTATCATACGAACGTCATGATGACGATCGGCACGCGGTTTGCCGTGATATGCACTGCAGCGATTGTCGGGTCACGGCAACGAGCAGCGGTCATCGAACGATTGACGCGCACAGGACGACAGATAATTGATATTTCTCTGCAGCAGATGGCGGCTTTTGCCGGTAATCTGCTAGAAATTCAGGGAGAAGATGGCGAAGCGCTCATCGTGTTGTCACGAAGCGCGCATGAAACATTGACTATTGAGCAGCGCGCGACTCTGCAACATTATGGAAGACTGCTGCCCGTCGCCGTCGATACGATCGAGCAGGTCGGTGGCGGGGGTGCACGCTGTATGCTGGCGGAAATATTTTTACCCGTGACCGGGCACAATGTCTGACGCCGCACATTTCGCGAACAGAGGGTTAATGATTCGATGAGTATTGATACGGACGGTGCGCAGATCGTTTATGACGTGCGGCCAAAGCATTGCGGCGCACATGTTTTTGCCGTGACATGCCGGATCAACGAGCCGGATCCTGACGGGCAGATATTCTCATTGCCGGCCTGGATACCCGGCAGCTATATGATTCGCGATTATGCACGGCATGTGCTGACCGTCACGGCCTCGGTCAACGGCGAGACCGTAGCGGTCAGGAAGGTCGACAAATCTACCTGGCGTGCCGGTCCGGGTGCGGGACCGCTGCTGATTAGTGCTGAGATCTATACGAACGATCTGTCGGTTCGCGGCGCCTTTCTCGATCACGAGCATGCCTTCTTGAATGGTGTTTGCCTGTTCTTCAAGGTGCACGGCCGGGAGTATGAGCGCTGTGTCGTGCATGTCGGGCCACCGAAACATGCGAATGACTGGAAGCTGGCAACCGGCCTGACTCGCCTGACCGGCGCAGCTGCTGAATTCGGCGCCTTTGTAGCGGACGGGTATGCCGAGTTGATCGACCGGCCCGTTCTGATGGGGCATTTGTCGTGCGGTTCTTTCGAACTGGCGGGTGCCGAGCACTGCATCGCGATTGCCGGCCGCCACGATGCCGACATCGAACGTATCGAGCGTGACGTGGCTTGCATCTGTGCCAGTCATGTCGAACTGTTCGGCGGTAGCGTGCCGTTTGACCGCTATGTATTTCTCGTCACGGCGCTGAATGCCGGCTATGGCGGCCTGGAACATGCAAACTCGACGGCTCTGATCTGCAAGCGCGATAATTTGCCGCGCGTCGGCGACGAACAGGTCAGCAAGGCCTATCGGAGATTTCTCGGTCTCGTCAGCCACGAGTATTTTCACCTGTGGAACGTCAAGCGAATCCGGCCGGCCGAGTTTGGGCCGACGGCACTCGATCAGGAAACTTACACGCGCCAGCTCTGGATCTTCGAAGGGATCACATCGTATTACGATGATCTGGGTTTGTTGCGCGCCGGACTGATCGACAGGTCGGCTTATCTTGAATTGCTCGGCCGGTCGTTGACCAGTGTTTACCGGTCCGGCGGACGACGGCTCCAGACGCTCGAGGAATCGAGTTTTGATGCGTGGATCAAATTCTACAAGCAGGATGAGAATGCGCCGAATGCGATCGTCAGTTACTACCGCAAAGGCGCAATGGTCGCGCTGGCACTCGACCTGGAGTTGCGCCTGAAAACGAAAGGCATCTGTTCGCTGGACACGGTCATGCGCGCGTTATGGCAGCAATATGGTGAGTCCGGGTTACATGGACTGCCCGCAGGCGGTTTCGAACAACTCGCCGAGGAACTGTCGGGCCTTGATCTCGGCGAGTTCTTTCGCCAGGCATTGCGGACGACTGTCGATCCACCCGTTGGTATCCTGCTTGCGCAGTTCGGCGTGCGATTGCACATGCGGGCGGCCGAGTCGGACACGGATGCCGGCGGTACGGCCGGGTCGCGAGGCGCCCGGCCATTGCCGTGGCTCGGGCTGCGAACAAGGGCCGCTGGTCAGCGGCTGATGATCCGCCATGTCGCGAGTAACGACCGTGCGGCCGACGTCGGTCTGGCCGCCAATGATGAACTCGTGTCGCTGGACGGCTATCGCGTAACGGCGGAGAACTGGCTCAAACTGCTCGGCCGGACTCAGGTGGGCCAACCGGTCGAAATTTGTATCTTTCGCCGCGATGAGCTCAGGCGATTTACAATCGAACCCGGGATTACGCCGCGCGATACGTGCTACCTCGGCATCGAGACCGATGTCGATGCGGATACGGCGCGGCGTCGGCGCGACTGGATCGGGACCTGAATATGTTGGAACTCGGCACAAAAATCTTGATCAGCTACCTGCTCGGGTCGCTGAACGGCAGCCTGATCATCGGCAGATTTACCGGCGTCGATATACGCACGGTCGGCAGCGGCAATGCGGGCGGTACGAATGCACTGCGCACCCAGGGCTTGTGGTTTGCAGTGGGTGTCATGGTCATCGATGTCGGCAAGGGTTTCTTGCCCGCGTGGTTGCTGCCGTCGCTTGTCCTGCCCGGGGTGCCGCTCGATCCTGAAATTTCGCGGACCTGGCTGATGCTGGCCTGCGGAGGCGCATCGGTCGTCGGACATTGCTACCCGGTCTGGTTCAATTTTGCCGGCGGCAAGGGTGCGGCAACGCTGATCGGTATGTTGATCGTCATCGCACCGGCGCTTCTGCTGCCCGGGCTGAGCATATTCGCCGCTGTACTCGTGCTGACCGGTTTTGTCGGTCTGGCGACAATGACGGCGGTAACGGCTTTACCGATCATGCTGTGGTTCACGACGGGGCAGGAAAGTTTGTCGACCATCACAGCGCTCGCGTTACTTGCACTTTTTGTGATCTATACGCATCGCTCGAATGTTATTCGCATGACGCGTGGTGAAGAAGGCCGCATGCGCAAGGTCATGCTGTTTCGCCGTCGCCATGACGGGCCGGAATAATGGGCCAGAATAATGGACATTAGGTCGGCGCTGATCGCTGCGTTGGCCGACGGCGCGGTGCATTCGGGCGCCGATCTTGCGCAACGCCTGGCGTGTTCGCGAACGGCCATCTGGAAGCATCTCAATGAATTGAAGTCCGCCGGGTTGCAGATCGATGCACGGCCGGGGATTGGATATTGCCTCCGGCAACCGCTGGAATTGCTGGATGAGACGGCCATCCGACGTGGACTCGATGCTCCGGCAAGTGCGGCTTTGGGTCGCCTGGAAATACATGACAGTCTCGAGTCGACCAGTGAAAGGTTACGCAGCTTGCCGCCGCCGGCGGCGGATCGTTTCGATGCCGTGTTTGCCGAATACCAGACCGGCGGTCGCGGACGTCGCGGACGACAGTGGTTGTCGCCGTTTGGCGGTGGTTTATGCCTGTCGGTCAATCGCTGGTTTGAAACTGCCCCGGCCGTATTGTCTGCGTTGACCCTCGCGGTCGGTGTCGGTGTATGTCGGGCTTTGCGCAACGAGTTCAGCGAGGCGGTTAATTTGAAGTGGCCAAATGACATCGTCGCCGATGAAGGAAAGCTCGGTGGTTTGCTTGTCGATATGCAGGGCGAAGCCGGCGGACCGATTTCGCTGGTCGTCGGCATCGGTCTCAATTTCGAAGTATCCGACACGATGGCCGAGCAGATAATGAGCACCGGTGGTCTGCCGCCTGTCGGCCTGCGTGAGCTTGCGGGAGCCTCTGAGCCGTCGAGAAATCGACTGGCGGCGAGACTGATCAATGCAATGCACGCCGTGCTGACCGAATTCGAGCGCGATGGTTTCGATGCGTTTGTCGATGAATGGCATCGTTATGACTGGCTGGCGGACCGGCCGGTGACGGCACAAGCAGGCAGGCATTCATTATCCGGTCTGGCGCGCGGCATCGCGAATGACGGCGCTTTGTTGATCGACAGCAATGGGGAAATGCAGCGCGTCGTAGCGGGCGAGGTTTCGTTGCGCCCCGACCGCGAGGGTAAAAGCCGCATATGAAGCTGCTGATCGATATTGGCAATACACGCATCAAGTGGGCGTTGCTCGATCGTGGTTCGTTGCTCGGAGCGGATGCGGTCGAACATCGCGCCGATGCCGCGGCTGTCGATCTCATGCTCGAGCGCATTTCCCTAAACGGGGCGATTGCGCCGACTGATGTCGTTGCCGCCAACGTCGCAGGCGATGTGTTAGGCAAGCGGGTTACCGGGGCTGTGCGCGATCGTTGGGGCCTGTCGGTGCGGTTTGCAGTGACTCAGCTGCGGACCGGTACAGTACGTAATAGCTATGACGATTATCGCCAACTCGGCGTCGATCGATGGTTGGCAATCATTGCCGCAGCCGATCAATTTGCCGGTCCCGTCTGTATTGTCGATGCCGGTACGGCCATCACCATCGATGTGGTTGCGCCCGGTGGTGTGCACACAGGTGGATATATCATTCCGGGGCTCGACCTGATGCGCCAGTCGCTCGGCGAGAACACCGGTGACTTGCGCAGGCTTGCCGGGGATGGGTCACCGCAGTTGCCGACCGGGCTCCCGGTTCCGGGCCGCAGCACGAGTGAAGCAATTAGTGGCGGCACACTTGCAGTCATCTGTTGTCTGATCGATCGCTGTGTCAGCGGGTCGGCAGAGCACGGAGGAGATCTGCAAGTCGTTGTAACCGGTGGTGATGCAGAACGATTGATCCGTCATCTTGAGGGCATTGTTCATCATCGGCCACATTTGGTCCTCGAGGGCCTGGCACTATATGAGTTCGAGCGGGATTCTGGTCGCGCGGGTAAAGAGTAGATGCTGCGAAATCTGATCAAGGGTTTGCTACTGGCTAACCTGTTGCTGTTCGCCTGGGGGCGCTGGATCATGGCACCGGAGGTAGCCGATCCACGGGCTTTCGGAGATGAGACAGAGCCCCGGCTCGTGCTCGTCGAAAGCGCCCGGCGCACGGCCGGTGGGACTGTAAGCGACTCAGTGCAGGGCGATGTCAGCTGTTTCCGGCTCGGTCCGTTTGCCTCTGCGGATGCCGCTGCAGTGGTCAGTAGTCGATTGTCGGCACGCGGTTTGTCGGTTAACCGCACGACGGAGTCGGGACGAATCTGGGTCGGGCACTGGGTTCAGTTACTCGATCTGCCGAGCCTGGAAGCCGCCAATCGGGCTGTGTCTGTGCTGGTCGGTGGCGGTATCAGTGATGCTTATATATCGGGACGTGAACCAACCGTCGATGTTTCACTCGGCGTGTTTCGCAGTCGTGCCGGCGCCGATGACGTGATCCGGGTCGCGCGTGATCTCGGCTATGTGGCTGTCGCGCTGGATCGATTCCGCGATGGTGTTGAATACTGGGTCGAGATCGAAATGTCGGGCGCTCAGCCGCCTGATCTTGCTGATCTGCAGCGTGGCGAGGCACAGATCATCCGGATCGAGGAGCGTGCATGTCAGTCGGCTTCGTCCATTGCCCTGAGCAACGATATTTTGGGTGAAGATAGTTTGGCCGAAGATGGCGATGGAGCCGATGATTCACTAGAATCCCCGGCTCGGGAAAATGGTTCGCGCGAACCGTCGACGTTGCCGGAATAGCTCAACTGGTAGAGCAACGGTTTTGTAAACCGTAGGTTGGGGGTTCAAGTCCCTCTTCCGGCACCATTCCGGAGGTCGGTTCGGCCGTATTATCTTGGCTAATCTTATTTGCGGTCGCTGGCGGTCGCCATCATGACTCTGAAACAAACACTAATTATTTTGCTTGTAAGCCTGGTTGGTGTCGGGCTCAATGCATGGTCGGCAAACGACTGGACGACAATTGGCATCATCAATGACGGGCCGCGATCACGTTCGCTGATTCCGCTGGACAGCATCGAGACTGAGGTCGCGGCTTTGACAGCCGGCGAGTTCGATGTCCGCTTCCCCGACGACAAACGCCTCGAGGGTGACTGGACACTGGTCGGTGCGCAGCGAGTGTTTGATCGGCAATTGGCTGATCCTGCGATTGATATCATTATTTGTCTCGGGGTCATGACCTGCCATGTCGCCGGCCGTCATCCCGATTTGACCAAGCCGGTTATCGCATCAATCGTAATTGATCCATCATTGCAGAGTTTTCCATTTACCGGCGGCACCAGTGGTCAGAAGAATCTGGTCTACGTAGCGAATCTGCACAGCATCGATGACGACATGCGGGCCTTCAAGAATGCAGTACCGCTCGGCACAGTCGCAATACTCGCCGACGCTGCCTTGTTTCAGGCGTTTTCATCAGTTCTGCAGTCGAAGATGGAGCAGCTGGCCGACGATCTGGATCTGAAGATTGTGCCGATACTGGTGCAGGATTCCCTGTTGGCGGCGATCGAGACTATACCGTCCGATGTCGATGCGGTTTACGTTACGCCGCTGCTGCGGTTCGGTGATGCCAGCATACGTGCGCTGGCCGGCGCGCTGATTGATCGCAAGCTCAAGAGTTTTTCACTGTTCGGCGTGACCGAGGTGGAAGACGGCTTGTTGATGTCCAATGGCGGGCGGGCAGAAGATGTCTTGCGTGTCACGCGCCGCCTCGCGCTGAATGTGCAGCGCATCCTGCTCGGTGAACGCCCCGAGGATATGCCGGTGTATCTGCAGGAGAGCCGCCGGTTGGCGATTAACATGACGACGGCGGCGGCGATTGGTTTCTCGCCCCGTTATGCTGTGTTGGCCGATGCTGAGCAAATTGCCGTCAGTGAGATTGTCGAAGGTGAATCGCTGGCGTTACTGGATGCCATGCTCGAGGCTGTCAATGCAAATCTGAACCTCAAGGTCGCATCTTTCGACCCGTTGCTTGCCGATGAGGAGCGCCGAAGTTCTCGCAGTCAGCTATTGCCGCAATTTGATCTCGGTGCGGGCTGGCAGAAGATTAATAAGGATCGCGCGTTGGGAGCGCTGTCGCCTGCAGAATCGACCGATGTCGAAGCCAGCGCAAACCAGCTGATTTATTCCGATAACGCATGGGCCGGTTTTCGGATTGCGGAATTCTTGCAGGATGCCAGCAACGAGAATTATCGGGCCGCGGTGCTCGATACATTGAAGGTATCAGGGCAGTTGTATCTGAATCTGCTGCGTACGTTGTCGCTGGAGGGTGTGCAGAGGTCCAACCTCGAAGTGACGCGAACGAATCTCGAGCTGGCGCGCATTCGTGAATCGATCGGCTTTTCCGGGCGGGCGGATGTCCTGCGTTGGGAAACTCAGATTGCACGGGACCGGCGCAACCTGATCGATGCCGAGGCCGTACGCCGGCAGGCCGAAGATCGATTGAACCAGGTGTTGAATCGTCCGCTGAAAACGGCGATCAAGCCAACTGATGCCAGCGTCAAGTCAGCGTTGGCGGTGTTCGGTCAGCCGCAGTTCCTGGCATTAATCGATAACGCTTTGACATGGGAGGCTTTTCAGGACTTTTCTGTCGAGCGCGGCCTGGAAATGGCGCCCGAGGTGGCAAGCGCCGGTCATGTCATCAGTGCGGGGGAGCGTCAGGTCACGGCTGCACGCCGTCGTTACTGGGTGCCGGATATCGGCGCGACGGCAACCGGTCGGCACAATCTCGACCGTTCGATTGTCGACAGTGGTTTTCCGATCGACAATATCGACAAGAATTCGTGGGAAATTGGCGTGCGTGCGGCATTACCGATTTTCAGCGGCGGCGCATTGCGTGCGGACCTGAATCGCTCGCGTTACGAATTACATCAGGCCCGCCAGAGAGAATCGGCGATCGCGCAGGAAGTCGAGACACGTATCCGCCTGTCGATGGAGCAGGCCGGTAGTTCTTTTTCGGGTATCGAGCTGGCTGATGCGGCAGCGGCCGCGTCGGCTGAAAACCTGAGTATCGTGACTGACTCGTATTCCAAGGGAGCCAGAACCGTTACCGACCTGATCGATGCGCAAAACGCGGCACTCGGTTCCGAGCTTGCGGCGGCGGAGGCGAAATACCTGTATCTCGGCGATATTCTCGAGGTGCTGCGGGCCACCGGGGATTTCTCGCTGCTGCTCGATCCGGGTTACGCTGGCGATTGGTACCAGGACGTACAGGCCTATCTCCGTGCACGCGGCCTGATGGTGGTGCATTGAACACCATGGACGGGAACACAATGGTCAGGAACAAGACAGCGGGACGGGCTGATCGATGAAGCGAAACGTGAAGCCGGCAACAGCGGTTGCCGTGATACTCGGCTTGTTCGGACTCGCCGGATGCGAACAGCAGCCGGACACTGAAGCGCCGCTCATCAGGCCGGTACGCTTCGTCGAGGTCATGCCGGCGAGCGAGGCACGCAATCGGGTATTTTCCGGCGTTGCCAAGGCTGCTTTCGAGGCCGAGCTGAGTTTCAAGGTGCCGGGCACGATCACGTCCCTCAACGTTGCTGTTGGTGACAACGTTGCAGCCGGGCAACGCATCGCTCGTCTCGATCCGGCTGACTTCCAGGTCCAATTGCTCGAAGCCGAAGCGCAGTTGCAGCGGGCACGTGCCGAATTGCGCAATGCTCGTGCAAATTTCGATCGCGCGCGCGAGCTTTATGAAAACCGCAATGTCTCGAAAAGCGACCTCGATAGAGCCCGCGCTGCCTCGGAATCCGCCGGCGCGTTACTGCGTGCAGCGGAGCAGCAACTGGAACGTGTCCGTCTGCAATTATCGTACACGGAACTCAAGGCGCCGCAGGCTTGCAAGATTGCCAACCGCTATGTCGAGGCGAACCATAATGTCTCCGCGGGGCAATCTATCGTCCGCGTAAATTGTGGTGAGTGTGCAGAGATAACCATCGATGTCCCAAGTGCCTGGATCGGCAGATTGTCGCAAGGTGTCGAGGCGACGGTGAGTATTCCGGCACTGAATATGGGCAATATCAAGGCGGTCGTATCGGAAATTGGTGTTACGACGGCGCGTGGTGGTTCGGCGTATGCCGTTACCGTGGTTCTCAGCGATGCCTGCGACGATGTCCGCTCTGGCATGGCGGCCGAAGTTGAAATCAATATGCCCGGCCTGATGCCCGACGGGATCGTGATCCCGTATGTCTCGGTTGGTGAGGACCGCGACGGACATTACGTGTTTGTACTCGAACCCGGAGACGATGGCGTATTTGTCGCACGGCGTCGAACGATCGACATCAACATCGTGCCAAACCCCGAAGGCATGCAGGTGCGTGACGGGCTGCAGCAGGGCGAGCTGATTGCGACGGCCGGTGTGCGGCGGCTCGCCGACGGTCAGGTTGTCACGTTACTGCGGAATTGAACGAGCAGGCGCGATGGAATTAACCCGTTTCGCAATCGAGAAGAACCGGATTTTTGTTGCGGTGCTTGTTGCTTTCCTGTTGTCGGGTATTTATTCGTACCTCGGCATGCCCCGCGCCGAAGATCCGGGTTTTATTATTCGCACGGCGCTAGTACAGACTACGTTTCCCGGTGCCAGTCCCGAGCGTGTCGAAATGCTGGTGACCGACAAGCTCGAGAAGGTCATTCAGGCAATCCCGGAGCTCGATTTTGTCAGCAGCCAGTCCAAGGCCGGCTTATCGCTGATCTACGTCAACGTGCGTGAGGAATACACGGACATGCGGCCAATCTGGGACAGCCTGCGGCGTAAGGTCGAGCGTGCCAGAATCGAATTGCCGGACGGCATCATCGGTCCGCTCGTTAACGACGAATTTGGTGATGTATTCGGGTCACTCTTAGCTATTACCGGTGATGGCTTTAGCTATCGCGAGCTCAGGGAAATGGCCGACGAGGTGCGCGACGAGCTGCTGTTGATCGACTCTGTCACCAAGGTTGAAATTACCGGCGCACAGGCGGAACGTGTGTTCGTCATCTTCGACAATGCACGTCTCGCAGAGCTGGGTTTGTCGCCAATACAATTGCAGGCTGCATTGCAGGAACGCAATATCGTCTTGCCAGGTGGTGATGTGACGACCGAATTCGAGAAAGTCGTCATGGAGCCGACCGGGAATTTCGAATCACTCGAAGAGTTACGCCGCGCGATCATCAGTGTGCCGGGCAGCGACGCGATGCTGCATGTCGAGGACGTGCTGTCGATCGAACGTGGTTACGTGGATCCGCCGGAAGTCATCGTGCGCTATAACGGCGAGCCGGCATTGATTCTCGGCGTATCGTTACGTGAGGGTGGCAACATCCTGCAGCTTGGCGCCGGCATCAACGATGTTCTCGACCGTGCACGGCGCGTCTATCCGGTTGGCGTCGACTTCGATTTGCTGAATTTTCAACCGGCCGACGTCGAGCGCAAGATCAACTCGTTCGTTCGCAACCTGTTACAGGCAATCGCATTCGTTGCGCTGATCATGTTGCTGTTCATGGGCATACGGACCGGTCTGATCGTCGCAAGCCTGATTCCGGTGACCATCCTCACGTCATTCATGATCATGTCGGTGTTTGATATCGGGCTCGATCAGATGTCGCTGGCGGCACTGATTATTGCGCTCGGCATGCTCGTCGATAACGCAATCGTCATGTCCGAATCGATTCTGGTGCAAACCGGGCAAGGCAAGCCTGTTCAGCAGGCCGCAATCGATTCGGCCCTGGAGCTGCGGCTCCCGCTGCTGACGTCGTCGCTGACGACCTCGGCAGCATTCCTGCCGATTTTCCTGTCGCAGTCGAACACAGGTGAATATACGGCGCCGATTTTCAAGGTCGTAACGATCACGCTGCTGTGTTCGTGGGTCATGTCGCTGACGCTGATACCCGTGCTGTGCGTATTGTTTCTGCGTGTTAGCCAGAGCAGTGACCAGAGTAGCTCACGCGAGGCCGCCTGGAAGAATTCTTTCACGGACGCATTTAATCGTTTCTACACGACGAGTCTGTTGCTCGTATTACGTCACCGGGCCATTACACTGACAATCGTTGCCCTTGTATTCTTCGCGGCCATCCGGGGCATGGCGTATGTGCCGGCAATTTTCTATCCGCCGAACGACCGGGCAACGTTTACAGTTGAGATTGATTTGCCGTTCGGCTCGCCGATCGAGCGCACTGCAAAAGTCACCGCGGCGGTCGAGTCATTCATCGCCGAGTCGCTGCCACCCGCTGGTAACGATCAGGACGGTATCGTGAACTGGGGTAGTTTTATCGGTCAGGGTCCGCCGCGGTTCATGTTGTCCCTCGATCAAAAGCAACGTAGTCCGAATTACGCCTATATCCTTGCAAACCTGAACGCACCGCCGTTGCTAGGGCCGGAGTTGTTTGGCTCGATAGAGGGATTCGTTGCCGAGCGGTTTCCCGATGCGAACGTGACCGTCAGGCATCTGCCGCTCGGTCCGCCGGCCTGGCCACCGCTGGCGATCAGGATTTCCGGGCGTGATATTAACGAGGTCTTCAAAATCGTAGAGCAGGTCAAGGCCAGGTTGCGTGAAGTACCCGGCGCCCGACAGATTACCGATAGCTGGGGGCCGCGCAGTAAAAAGGTTGTGATCGAGATCGACGAGACTCGCGCAAGCCTGGCAGGCATCACGAACCGTGATGTCGCGGTCTCGATGCAGACCTACCTGACCGGACTCGCAACGACCGAATACCGCGAGGATGATGAATTGATTCCGGTTGTGCTGCGTTCACGCGCGGATCAGCGCACGGATCCGGCGCGGATCGCGACCATGAATGTCTACTCGCAGTTAACCGGCCGCTCCGTGCCGCTGAGCCAGGTGGCCTATCCCAGGATGGTCTGGCAGCCGGGCGTCATCGAGCGTCGTAATCGGTTGCGGACCGTGTCTGTCGAGGCATTGCTCGAACCCGGTTATACCGCTGCCGATGTCAACCGCGTGATGCAGCCATGGCTGGATGCACAGCAGGCCGGCTGGTCATTCGGTTACAACTGGGAGTTTGGTGGTGAGGCCGAGACTTCGGGTAAGGCGAATGCGTCGATTGGCGTCAAGGTCCCGATTGCGGCATTAATTATTGCCTTGTTGCTCGTCGCGCAATTCAATTCGCTACGCCGTCCGATCATTATTCTATTGACGATTCCTCTTGCGTTAATCGGCGTGGTTGTCGGCCTGCTGCTCATGCGTTCCTATTTTGGCTTTATGACATTGCTGGGAACCATCTCGCTGGCCGGCATCGTGATCAATAATGCCATCGTGTTGCTCGATCGTATCCGCATTGAGAGCGACGAGAATGGCCTGGACCCGGCCACCGCGATTCTGACGGCTGCCCGACGGCGCGCGCGGCCGATTCTACTGACAACGGCAACCACCGTTGCAGGCCTGACGCCGCTGTGGCTGGGTGGCGGTCCGATGTGGGAGCCGATGGCGATCGCGATTATTTTCGGGCTGGTCTTTGCCACCGTCCTGACGCTTGGCGTCGTTCCGGTGCTGTATTCGTTGTTCTACCGAGTTAAGTTCTAAATGCCCCGGCTTTCCCGTTATTTACTCATCGGCATCGATTGCTGTTGACACGGCGAATAACCGATCAGACAATAGGCGGCTTGCGTCCGCGGAGGGGTACTCAAGCGGTCAACGAGGGCAGACTGTAAATCTGCTGGCTATGCCTACGTAGGTTCGAATCCTACCCCCTCCACCAGATTCTTCGGAATAGGGTGGGGAAGTAGGATAACTAGTTGATTTACAATATTATTTCTGTGTGACGCGGAAAGCAGGGCGAAGATCCAATAGATAAATAAAGAGTCGCAAAAGAAACCAACGACGGCGACGGATAGGTCGTCGGTGTCTATTTTTGCGCTCGTTGAGTGTGGTGGAACCGTGCGCGTTGGGTGGCCGGGATTCTGCGAGTTACAGGTAATCAGGAGTTTTTTTGCCAGGTTGCGGGTGTAGTTCAACGGTAGAACCTCAGCCTTCCAAGCTGATGATGTGGGTTCGATTCCCATCACCCGCTCCAGATAGAGCGGCCCACATAGCTCAGCGGTAGAGCACTTCCTTGGTAAGGAAGAGGTCACCGGTTCAAGTCCGGTTGTGGGCTCCATGGATTTGGCAGGTCGGACGGCGGCGTCCGGCAGGTAAGAGAGAAATTTGGAAATTCGGCGTTCGCGCCGGATCGTTAACCCGGTGGTTCACTGCAGACAAGTGGACGCCGGCACTTCGTAGGTCTGGAGAGGTCGATGTCTAAGGAGAAATTTGAGCGCACCAAGCCCCATGTAAATG
>CAZVQW010000027.1:0-28961 GCA_964629475.1 uncultured Chromatiaceae bacterium
GCAGCGGCTGGTTAACGCCCGCTTTCGAGCCATGGTCAGCCATTTTCTCTATGAAGCGGAATTCTGTAACCCGGCCGCCGGCTGGGAGAAGGGCCAGGTGGAGAAGAACGTCCGTGATGCCCGGCATCGATTGTTACACGATGCTCCGGCCTTTGCCGATCTGGCCGCACTGAACGATTGGCTGGAACAACGTTGCCAGGCACTGTGGGCCGAGATCGGCCACCCTGAACAGGGTAACCGCACCGTTGCCGAGGTGTTTGATGACGAACGCGGCGCACTGATGGCAGTGCCGCCGCCATTCGACGGGTTTGTTGAATACACCAAGCGCGTGTCACCGACTTGCCTGATTGTTTTCGAACGCAACCGCTACAGCGTGCCAGCCGCCTTCGCGAACCGGGCTGTGAGCCTGCGCGTTTACGCCGCTCGACTGTAGATTTGCATCGAAGTTTGATCCAATTTAACAATTTTTCGCAGCGATATCTGACCCGTCTTAAGCAGTGCAAGTTATTGAAACGTGGGCAGCTATTAATCAGATCGCGGGTCAATTCTCAAATGCAAAACAGGGTCAATCGGAGATGCAAATCAACACTGAAACATACCTTCGGGCGCAGGCTACGAGCCGCCGGCGTACCGGTTGAAACACGAAAAGTACTTCTCGGCCATCGGAATGGCGACATCACAACACACTACTCCGCCCCCGAACTGGAGGAACTCCTGGAGGCGGTCAACAGGGTATGCGACAGCAAGTCCGGCAAAACTCCGGCACTGGTTGTGCTGAAACGGAAAGCGGCAGCCGCTGACACGGTAACCGCTTGATTAATTTAGATTAAATGGCGCGCCCGGAGAGATTCGAACTCCCGACCACCTGGTTCGAAGCCAGGTACTCTATCCAGCTGAGCTACGGGCGCGTTGTATGGGAAAGCAACATGATAACCGGCAATAAGATAACAGGTCAGGTTTTCTGGCCGCTGAGCATCGGACCCATGGCCTGCAGAAATTTCTCGATCGCCACATCGTATTCATCGAGCGAGGACTTGCAGATCTCATTATCCTGAATAGCCTGCCACCAGGTCGCGATACGGCCATCGCCTTCGGTCGGATCATCGATCTCGGCAAACACCGGAAACACAGCTTTTTTCAGCAGCGTCATGTAGGGCGCCAGGACGCAGTCGCCAAGCGTCGGTTCGGCGCCGGCACAGAACGGGCCGTCGCCCATGAAATGTTCGACATAACCGAATGCTTTGGCAACATCCGCCGCCGTGGTATCGACCGTCTCCTGGTCGCGATTCGCCGGGTTCATCTGCCGGAACAACGTACCCGTGTGCGAAGAGACGTAGAGATCGGTGATGCGCGCAATCAAGCGTGACGTCGCGCGACCCATCGGGTCTGCCGGCAGACCCGATGGGTCGGGATGGGCATCCTCGATGTATTCGCAAATCACTTCGGATTCGGCAAGGCATTGATCGCCGACGACCAGCGACGGAATTTTGCCGATCGGGTTAAATACCTTGTACTCGTCGGACCGCGGCCCGCCCGGAGCCGGTTCCACGGGCAAATCAACGCCCTTGATGCGGGCGAACATCAAGACACGCATGGCATAGGGCGAGGCAATTGAGCCGAGCATTTTCATTGCTGGTCCTTTGTTCGAGTTGGTATCACGGCATGTTCCGATACCTAGGCAAGCCGCGTCAACCGTTTTTTAGCTTCAAAGCTCGCGGCGGTGAAAACGGGCAATCGTCAGCAGGAATGGAATAACGGCCCACAGCAGCAGAGCCACGAGCGGCGCCACCAATCCGGACTCAAAGCCCGCACCGACATCGGTTGCACCAACCAGGCGCCCGACCTCCTCGAACCCGGTGAAGTTAAACAGCCGATAAGCATCGGCCGGATTGGCCAGCATGAGTGCTGAAAATAATCCTTCACTGATGTATTGACCGTCATCGATGATCAGCGCGGACAGCAGACCAAGGTCATATAACACCACCAGCAGCAGCCAGACACCAACCGCTGCACCAACTGCAACGGCCCGTTCACGTACCAGTGAACTGATCAGGTAGCCGATATTGAGAAATATGCAGCCGAGTAGCAGCGAACTGGCCATCATGGCGGAGTAAGCCTGCCAGCCGGTCGTACTGCCGTCACCCATAATAATCAGAATACCCAACGTGCCGCCATAGCCGACCAGAATCGCCACCAGAAGAATGGCCGTATGGCCCAGAAACTTGCCGAATATGATCTGCCAGCGGGCTACCGGATAAGTCAGCAGCAACAACATGGTGCCGTGCTCGAACTCTCCGACCAGGGCATCGAAAGACAGCATCAATGCGATCAGGGGCAGA
This sequence comes from uncultured Chromatiaceae bacterium, assembly GCA_964629475.1. Lineage (GTDB taxonomy): Bacteria > Pseudomonadota > Gammaproteobacteria > Steroidobacterales > SMWD01. Next base: position 2,340 of record CAZVQW010000027.1, read on the forward strand.
ACGTACATGCTCAGGCTGGTCAGACTGACAACACTGATCTCCAGTGCGCCGACCTTGATCTCACCGGTTGGTGCGGAACCCAGAAAACTCAGTGCCAGGGCCAGCGTGCCCAGCAGCAGGATGGTCGAAGCAACCCAGCGATTGCGCAAGCCGTCACGAATCTCTCTTGAGGCGAGTATCGATATCGTCTGCGGCAATCGAATCATGTCTGCTGCTCGCTCATAAAGTGCAGGTAAATCTCATCGAGCCGCGGTGCATCCATTGTGACATCCAGTACGACATCACCAAGTTCGGTGACATGGCGTAGCAACGACATTTTTTCATCCTCCGGACAAAGCAGATCGATACCGTGATCATCGACCTTGTCGATCCGGGTGTGTGCCTCGAGCTGGCGCACGACACCAGCCACACTTTCCGAATTAACGGCCAACCGGGTGCGCACCGGCAAATTGACCTGTCTGCCGAGATCAAGAAGACTGCCGCAGGCCATTAATCTGCCTTGTTTCACGACAGCGATCCGGTCAGCCTGTGCTTCTATTTCGCTCAGGGCATGTGATGAAATCACGACGGTCGTACCACTCGAACGCAGATCGTCGATAATTCGGTAGAAATCACGACGCAATAGTGGATCGAGCCCTGTCGTGGGTTCATCGAGAAACAGCAACTGCGGTGTGCCGAGAATTGCCTGAGCCAGCCCCAATCGCTGGCGCATCCCTTTGGAGTAGGTATTCAAGCGTCTTGTAGCCGCCTCATGTAAGCCAACCTGCTCCAGGCGCCAGCCGATCTCGGCACGGGGTATTCTCTTCAGACGCGCGTAATAGCCGAGTAATTCCAGACCCGTCATGTGCGGATAGAAAGACACGCTTTCAGGCAGGTAACCCATGTCCTGACGTCGAGCGACAAACGATCTACTGGCCGGATCTTCGCCCAGCACCATCACCTGGCCGGCGCTGGGCCGTGCCAGGCCCAACATGAGTTTCAGCAGAGTCGTTTTGCCGGCACCGTTGTGCCCAACCAGGACGAAACACTCGCCGCGATCAACCTGCAGATCAATGCCATCAACAACTACGGCCTGGTCGTAGCATTTATCGACCGCCTTCAGTTCAATGGCATGCAGTGCATTCACCGGCATCTCGTCAACTGTCCCGGTGCGGCGGCACCATCAACGGAGCACTGTCCCGCACACCGCCGGGATGCAGCGTAGGAAACTCCGATTGCGCCCATTGCAGGATCTGCATGACCGGGCTACCGAGCAGCCACCGGGCAGCCGGATATTGCCAGACAATCTGATCGACCAGGCTGTTAGGCCGGTAGGCTCGATCCGAAATACCATCACCATTAAGATCGAAGGCAGGATTGTCACTCCAGTAATTTCCGCGGCCGTCGCGCGACCATTCGATATGCCGTGTACCCACATACTTGACCTGGGTTCGGTTGCCAATGAACGCGTTGGCAAATATCTCGTTACCCTCCGAGCCTGCGGTGAATTGAATCCCTATGTCACATGACTCGAAGAGATTTTTGCTGAAGGTATTCATATTCGCGTTATAGATGAAGACACATTTCTCTACCCCACCTGACACGTGGTTGTCCTGCAACACAGAACTGTTGACGAAGTTGAGGAATAACCCGCGGTCACGGTCTCCATCCGATCGGTTTCCAATCACGGTCAGGCGATCGGAAAACATCAATGCCCAGGCCGAGTGATTTCGTGTCGAGGTATTACCGATGACCTCACTGTCATGGGTATACATATAGTGGATCGCGAAACGCATATCCCGGAAATGGTTATTGCGGAATATATTGTGATGGCTGGTGGTCACGAAGATCCCGTCGCGACCATAGCGGATATCATTATCCTCGATCCGTGAACCCGGGCTGTTCCACAGGTAAATACCATTTCCGCGGTCATTCATACGATGATGCTGACTACCGATGACGACATTCGACCGCACAACTGCATCTTCGGGGCCTTTCAGGTATACGCCGATCAGATTCGCTGCAAAATGGTTATTTTCAATCAATACGCGGTCGCCCAGCTCGGTCACAAAAATGCCGCTATCTTCGGCCTCAAGGCCGGCGCCGGAGTTGCGCAGCGTGACCCCGCGAATTACGACATCGGGTGCATGGACCTGGACGACATGACCTTTGCCCTCACCATCGAGCACGCTGCCAGGCTGCCCGACTACAGATAGTGAGCGCTCGATGATCAGCTCGCCGGTATAGACACCACTCCGCAGTGCAAGCGTGTCACCGGAGTCAGCAACATCGGCCGCTGCCTGCAGCGTGCCGTCCCCGGGCGGCACCGGCACGATCGCCGCCGCAACAGGCAATGACAGTGCCGGGATGAGCAGACACAACCCGACGGCCAGCCACCGGCCGACCGTCGAGCGTACCCGATTTATCTTCTCTGACACACTATCGCCCGGGCAATCTATTACCCGGGTACACTTTCCTGGCAAACCGTCACCTAGGCTGGTTCAACCAGCATGCGTCCGCGCATCTCCATGTGCAGCGCATGACAGAACCACTGACAGTAGAACCAGTGCACGCCCGGTCGGTCCGCCGTAAAGGTGACCGAAGAGGTCGCCTGGGGGCCGACCTCCATGGCAACGCCATAGTTCGCGATCGTCAGGCCATGCGTCAGGTCGTCGACCTGATCGTTGTTGCTGACATACAGCGTCACCTCATCGCCCTGTTTTACGGTGAACTTCTCCATGCTGAAGTTAGGCGCTACCGACCACATGTAAACACGCACCTTGTTACCGTCCCGAATGATTTTTGAGTCGGTATACAGATTGACACCATCCTTGCTGGCCTGCGCCGTAGCCTCGGCCCATATCGGATCATCCTTCGTCCAGAGCGAGTTAGGATTGACGATGTCAGCACGAACGATGATGCAATCATGCGGTTCAGCGAAAGTCGGACCGTCATGCACCACCTCCATTTTTGTACCGCTGATGTCGATGAGCTGCTCATTCTCCGGCTTCAGCGGACCGACGTTGATATAACGATCCTTGGAGAACTTGTTGAGCGACACCAGCCACTTGCCATCGGCCTCCTTGGTCTCGCCCATGGAACTGTGGTTGTGACCCGGCTGGTACTGCACATCGACCTTATCGATGATGGGATCGACCTCTTTACCGTTATAGGCATCGATTGCCTTCTGGATATTCCAGCTGACCACCTGACTGTCCAGAAATAGTGTCGTAAAGGCATTGCCCTTGCCATCGAAGGCCGTATGCAACGGCCCCAATCCCAGTTGTGGTTCGGCGACGATCGCATCACGCGGCTCGATCTTGTCTTTGAACAGGTCCGGCAGGCGAGTGACGTCGATGACCGAGACAGTTGGCGACAATTTACCGTTAATGACGACATGACGACCATCCGGGGCCGTATTGCAACCATGCGGGCTATTCGGAATGGGAATATAGCGCGTGTACTTCGAACCTTTACGGCCATCAAGTACCGGTACTCCACCAAGCTTCTTGAAATCGCCCGCCTTGACGCCGGCCTCGATTTGCTTGATATCAAAAACTACGGCCCAATCCCGTTCATTCTTCATCATGCCGGCCAGGTTGACGGCTTCTTCACTGTTGTAACAGGTGGAGAAGGCATACAGGCCCTGATAGTCCGCATCGCAGTTGTCGAGATTGCCGTCGACCATGACCTGCCAGGCGACTTCCATGCTGTCGCCATCGAGTGCCGTGAAAATGGCGTGGTATTTCTCAGGCTCATCCAGGATGCTGCCGTCATTCGGAATCGGCACACGATGTTCACCATTGGCAAAGACATAACCGGTCCGCGGATACTTCTGCGGCCGCAAACCATGAATATCCGATGCATTGGGTATTTCAGTAATCTTGTCGCACTTCATGACATCGCAACGCACCCGTGCCACTCGTGTATTGGCCTTGTCATTCATGAACAGGTAACGGCCGTCATAGGTGCCATCGGTAAACGACATGTGCGGGTGATGCAGGTCACCGTTCAACCAGACATCGCCATGCTTGTCGAGATACTCGCGGGTTTCGGGGGTTAACCCGTCGCGGAGGATCTTCTTACTCTCGTTGGTACTGCCCCATCCGGTTGCACTGCAATGGTTAAAGACCGGTACGCGCATCAACTCGCGCATGGAAGGCAAGCCCAGGATGCGCATCTCACCGGCCTGGCCGCTGCTCCAGAATCCGTAGTATTCGTCCAGATCCCCCGGGGCAACATTGGATTTGCCGGAGGCCGCCGCCTGAGCCGACGTTGGCGTCAGCAGGGAACCGCCCGCCAATCCGGCTAGACTACCGGCGCCCGTAAGCGCTGCGACTTTTGCTGATCCCCCCAGCAAGTCACGTCGAGTTATCTCGTTTTTGTCTGATTTATCGTCTTTCATCGCTGCTGTCCTCTTTGGTTGTTATCTCGCCCTGTGGCGAAAAAAAATCCAATGCCCCAATCAGGGGTCTAGTTTACGCTCCGTAGCTCGATTATGCGCAAGCCATAAGCTACTCACCCTTCACCGCGGATGAGAGAGCGATTAATCGCTCTCTTTTCTGGCGCTTCTGAATCATTACCGGGCAGACATGCTCATCCGAGTAAACCACCTGGCAATGCAGGCAATACAGGCATTCGTTGACATTAATATCGCCCTCGGGATGGATCGCCTGCACCATGCACTCGCCGGCACAACGCTGACAGGGCGTACCGCAATCCTTGTAACGTCTGAGCCAGGAAAACATGCGCAATCGGCCGGGTATGGCCAGCGCAGCGCCAAGTGGGCACAGGTAACGACAATAGAAACGTTCAATAAATAATCCGGGGGTGATGACGGCGATCGCGAACAGTACGAACGGCCAGTCTCTTGCAAACTTCAGCACGATAGCGGTCTTGAAAGGCTCGACCTCCGACAGACGCTCGGCCCACTCCAGCGAGTGCAACGAGAAACCGAAGAGCAACAAAAACAGGAGGTACTTGAGCGTCCACAGGCGTTCATGCAGGCCCCACGGCAGGGTAAGCTGTGGCACCTTCACCATCTTGGCAAGCCGGTTGAGCAACTCCTGTAGTGCGCCGAAAGGACACAACCAGCCACAGTACGGGCCCCGACCCCAGAACAACAAGGCGGCTAACACCGATCCCCACAGGATAAAGACCAGCGGCTCCATAAGGAAATAGCTCCAGTCAAATCCCTCGACCGCAGCACTGAACACCGCCAGGATGTTGACCACCGAGAGCTGCGCATTAGCGTACCAGCCGATGCCGAATAGCGTAAAAATCATAAAGCCAATACGAATACGGTCAGTCAATTCCGGGCGCCTGACCAACCAATTCTGAAAGAAAAAGATTCCGGTCAGGGCAGACAGTGTCATCACCAGCAGAATAATTTCCGGCAGCTTGATGACCCACAACTTCATCCACAGGGGTGCATTCTCCGACATCGGATTCGGAACAGTCAGTTCGCCGCCAAAAAACTCGATGAATTCGGGCTCGGAAAAGATTAAATACTTATCCGGTGCCTGATAGTCCAGATTGAATGTCAGGTAGGCTTTCTCGGTCGGTCCGGTATCGCGCCCTACCAATAATTCCAGTCTCCAAGGCGCCGCAGGATCGAATTCGAGTTCTACAGGAATGCGGAAAATATCCACATCCTTGAATTCCGGCGCGCCGTCGGCAGCGACCCGGCGCAGGCGCTTGTGGTGAAAATCATGGAAACGAATCGAAGTGTCGCCCTGGAGAATCTGAAAGCGATCGAAGATGCCACCACGCACATAACCGGATCCCTTGAATGAATAGCGCCCGTCTCCGGCCAGGGCAATGGCATGCTGACCCGGCTCCAGGCGCTTGACGAGATTGCGGTACTCGGATTCACCCAACACACTCAGCCCGATCGACGGCACCGAGACCTCGGCTGCATACAGATCGATGAAGAGTTCCTCGGCAGCACCCTCCTCAGGTCGTGCTGCAGCAACCTCGTCCCCCGACTGCTCAAATGCCGCATTGATCTGTGCAAGCGTCAGTTTCAGGTTGGTAATGGAACCATCGCCCAGCAATGTCGTCCAGCTTTGCTGTTCCTGCAAAGCCAGGTTCACAGTGGCTTGCGGACCGGCCTGCTTGCGCTCGGGTTTCAGGCCACTTAGACCAAAGCGACGCGCAACCTTGATCGCGCTGCGCAGAATCGTGTCATCCATCACCATCACGGTTACTGTCGCACCCGTGACGATATCAACCTGATGATCGCTGCCGGTCTTGCGAACCAGCGCACCGATATCCAGGCCTACAAAATCATCCAGAACACCGACGATCCGCTCTTCCGAAATACCGACCAGGACGATAGGCTCATGATGTTCAACCAGTAGCACCTGGCGAATAACCCCATCCATATCAATCGATATCAGCTGGTGGATGGGCCTTCCGGCATATCCCGTCGAGTCGACGAAATCGGAATTGAGGAACACGTAACCGATGGATTCATCGCCTTTGAAAGCCTCCGCAACCGGCGGATCTCCCAGGGCATCACCCAGACGATCCGCTCCCGGGAAGGCCTCACCCGGCGTGGCTTCCTCGAGAAAGCGCGGCAATTCATAGCCTGACTCGGCCACAGCGGTTGTCGCCTGCCAGGCCAACATCAATACCAGGAATAGGATTCTATTAATTATCAACCGGAAACCCGAAAATGATCTGATCTGTCTGTATCTGGCTCATTGTTCAACCGAATGCGTCAGGCCACGCAGCTGGCTCTGCGGCAGACGAAGCCCCCCTGAACGCTCGTCGCCAATTCGCGACGCGCAGTTTACAGGGAAACACCGATCCGGACGACCCGTAATCCCCGCAAATCGAGAAGCATCACTGTAATATCAGTACCTTAACCAGCCCCCAAGATAAATTTCCAGAGCTGAGCGGGAAAATTACCGGATGCCCTGTTACACCACAGGACAGTGACCGGAGCATGCAGTTTGGTTATTTCATGAATCGACGTGTACATTTGCCTTGTTTCGGCACCAATGCATCATGTGAAATGATCGGGATTTATGAAAATCGGGGCAATCCCTGGCGCCCAATAACATCTGGACAAATTGAATAGAGCTTGAAGAGAATAATATGCAGCATTTTTTAGACAAAGAAATCATTCGCAAAAAAGAGTTCGAAGGTATCTGGGCAAATAAACTCGACGATGTATTTTCTGACGTGGCTGCCTATTATGATCGAGTCAACAACGTCGCCAGTCTTGGTTTGTTGAACTCATGGCGCCAGCGCTTTGTTTCCACCATCGATACCAGCCCCCGTCAAAAGGTGCTGGACGTTTGCGCCGGCACCAATGTGATCGGCAGGGCACTGTTAAGCAAGGAGCCGAGTCTCGATGTTCAGGCAATTGATAAGAGTGCTGCCATGCAGGAGGTCGGCCAGCGCCAGGCGCAAGAGAAAGGATTTACGATAAAAAGCACTATCGGCGATGTGCATCAGCTACCGTTTCCTGATAACCATTTCGATATCGTCACTTTGCAGTGGGCCTCACGGCATCTGCAGATTGTTGATGTGTTCTCGGAAATTAACCGGGTCTTGAAACCGGGTGGCTACTTCTATCATTGCGACATGTTGCGGCCGAAAGAACGGGTTGTGGCAGAACTTTATTATGCCTACCTGAGTATCAGCGTTCCCATCGTGGCGTACATGTTCCGCAGCGGTCCTGCCGCTATGGACTGCAGACGCTATTTTATTGACGCAATACGCCTGTTCTACTCGTCGGACGAGTTATCTCAATTACTCTCGAGGATGGGTTATGCCGATATCTCCCAGAAAAATATTCTCGGTGGCATGATAGGTCTGCATAAAGCCTGCAAGGCGTGACAAAGCAGATCTGAACAGGAATTCGCACTCAATAAATTGGCGGAGAGAGAGGGATTCGAACCCTCGAAGGGCTTTTAACCCTTACTCCCTTAGCAGGGGAGCGCTTTCGACCACTCAGCCATCTCTCCGTTTGTCCCGACCCGATCGAACAGGGGCGCATACCTTACATGATTTTTAGCGCGGTAAAAAAGGGTCTGACCTCATTTTTTCCGCATCAGCTATTTACCGCCGACTTCAACAACCTTGACATGGCCACCGGCCGGCTGCTCCTGCTCACGGCAAATACGCTCGTAGATTTCTTCGCGATGTACTGATACTTCCTTCGGTGCCTTAACGCCCAGGCGAACCTGGTTGCCCTTGACGCCCAGCACAGTGACATCGACATCATCGCCGATGACGACAGTCTCACCGATTCTTCTGGTCAAAATCAACATGACTCAAGCCCCCCAGCTTATTCTTGTTTCTTAACCATCTACCCACCCACATGGCTATAACCGGGATATGGGTGATTGCAAAATTCCCAACTTTCCTTGTCACAACTTCAATCGATGACATGCATACCGGGGCATCTGCCGTGTGTGTTGCTCAAGATTTTGGGGTTGCATCGACTACCGGAGTATCGGCCACCGGTTCGTGCCGGCTTGCTGATCCCTAGCTTTGTTTATTATGAGCAGCTTCTCCTAAGCCGCTGTTTAGAAAGCCATTCTAACCCAATTGTGGAACTGGTGCCAACCGTCAGTCGAGTTGCTGCCGGACCCAGTCGGGAACCGAGGCCAGCGCATCATTAAGTGCCGCCGCATCGCTGCCACCGGCCTGTGCAAAATCCGGGCGGCCACCACCCTTGCCGCCAACCTGCCGGGCGACGGAGTTGACCAGGTCGCCGGCCTTGATCCTGCCCATCACGTCCTTCGTGACACCTGCAGCCAATCGGACCTTGCCCTCCTCGGTGGCCGACCCGAGCACGACGACCGCCGTACCGAGCTTGTTCTTCATCCGATCGACGGCTTCGCGCAACACCTTTGGGCCGACCCCGTCATCCAGACGATTGACCAGCACCCGCACACCGGCAATCTCGGTCACCTCGTCGGCCTGATCGCGGCCCGCACCATCGGCGAGCCGTGCCATCAGATGTTCGTTCTCACGTTGGAGTGTCCTGCCACGATCCAGCAGTTGCTGAACCTTCGCCTCGACCTCCGTACTACCGACTTTCAGCAGCGCGGCTATACCCTCTAGCGTGCGCTCGGCTTCGGCGACATGCGCCGTTGCCCGCGTACCCGTCACGGCCTCGATGCGCCGGACGCCGGAGGCAATGCCGGTTTCGGCTATGATCTTGAACAAACCGATATCGCCGGCGCGTTTCACGTGAATGCCGCCGCACAACTCGGTCGAAAAACTGCCGATGCGCATGACTCGTACCTCGTCACCATACTTCTCGCCGAACAGCGCCATTGCACCGGCATCGAGTGCTTCGTCGTACGACATCAACGTCGTCGTCGCCTCGGCGTTGTCACGGATCTTCTCGTTGACGAGTGTCTCGATCCGGGCAAGCTGCTCCGTGGTCAACGCTTCGTAATGCGAGAAATCGAATCGCAGCCGTGCAGGTGCTACGAGCGAACCCTTCTGGCTGACATGCGACCCAAGGATCTCGCGTAACGCGGCATGCAAAAGGTGTGTCGCCGAATGATTCAATGTCGTCGCAGCGCGTGCATCAGCGTCAACTTCGGCCTCGACGGTCATGCCGGACTCGAGCGCTCCGGCCTCGACCGAGCCGATATGCAGGTGTGCCGAACCGCTTTTTTGCGTATCGGTTACATGGAATCGGAACCCGTCCGAACCCGTTATCAGCCCCACGTCGCCGACCTGCCCACCACTCTCGGCATAAAACGGTGTCCGGTCCAGCACGAGGACGGCTGTCTCGCCTTCTACAATTTTCTCGACTGGTTCGCCGTCACGAATTATACCGGTGACCCGAGCTGAATCGGCCAATCTGTCGTAGCCAATGAATTCAGACTGAAGATCCGTCCTGAAACCCGAATCCCGGGTAATGTTGAAACGCTGCGCGGCACGTGCGCGTTCTTTTTGCGCCTGCATCGCCGTATCAAAGCCATCGCGATCAATCTCGATATGCCTGGCCCGGGCAACATCGGCCGTCAGGTCGACTGGGAAGCCGTACGTATCGTAGAGCTTGAAGATAACTTCACCATCGAGACACGCGTCACCGACGTCATCGAGTGCGGCTTCGAGCAGGCTCATGCCGTGACTGAGTGTCTCGGCGAAGCGCGTCTCTTCGTTCAACAGAACCTTCTCGACATGTTTGCGCGCCTCGCCAAGCTCCGGATAGGCGTTACCCATCTCCTGCTCGAGCGTGGTAACCAGCTTATAAAAAAACGGCTCGGTCACACCGAGCTCATAGCCGTGGCGTAATGCTCGACGAATAATCCGGCGCAGCACGTAACCGCGACCCTCATTGCCGGGCAATACGCCATCGACAATCAGAAATGCACAAGCGCGGATGTGATCGGCGATAACGCGTAACGAACTCGACTCGAGGTCGGCCGTACCGGTAATCGCCGCCGCATCACGAATCAGGCTCGTGAACAGATCGATGTCGTAATTGCTGTGCACGCCCTGCATGACCGCCGCGAGACGCTCAAGCCCCATACCCGTATCGACGGAGGGTTTGGGCAATGGTGTCAGCGTGCCGTCGGCAGCACGATCAAACTGCATGAAGACGAGGTTCCAGACTTCGACGTAACGATCTCCGTCCTCGTCCGGTGTACCCGGCGGGCCGCCCGACACATCGACGCCATGATCGTAAAAAATCTCCGAACACGGACCACAGGGTCCGGTGTCGCCCATCGACCAGAAATTATCCTTCTCACCGAGCCGGCTGAACCGTGCCGGATCGACGCCGATTTCATTGAGCCAGATATCGGCTGCTTCGTCGTCGTCATGAAACACCGTCACCCAAAGCAACTCGACCGGGATCTCGAGTCGCTGCGTCAGAAACTCCCAGGCATATCGAATTGCTTCGCGCTTGAAGTAATCGCCGAAACTGAAATTACCGAGCATCTCGAAAAACGTATGGTGGCGCGCCGTGTAGCCGACATTTTCGAGATCATTGTGCTTGCCGCCGGCACGCACACAACGTTGTGAACTGGCCGCACGTACATAGCCCCGCGGATCATTGCCGAGAAACACGTCTTTGAACTGAACCATGCCGGCATTCGTGAACAACAAGGTCGGATCATTACCGGGCACGAGCGGCGAACTCGGCACGAGCCGATGCTCCTGCTCGGCGAAATAGTCGAGAAACAGGCTTCTTAATTCCGAAGTATTCATAAGGTGATTGTACCGGGTCCGGTTCTGCCGGATGCTGCTACATGCTATTCAGGGCTACTGGTCGTCGCCCACGTATTCTTTTCCCATTATTCATTTCCCAGGACCGCCCTGATCTGCTCGCCCGAAAACCCGCGATGCTGCAGGAAGCGGCTCTGACGCGCCTGTTCGCGATATTCGGTCGATCGAGCCGGGCCGTATTTCTTGTCCCGAACACTGCGCGCCAACTGGTTCCAGTCGACATCGGCCTGTTCGAGATGGGCGGCGATCAGCTCACCCGCGACACCGCGTTGTTTCAGTTCACCGCGAATCCTGACCGGCCCCTGCCCTTTGCGTACACGGTAGGCAACAAAAGCCGCCGTGAACCGATCGTCGCTGACGAGACCATCCTGAATCAATACATCAATGGTGGCGTCGATCGCGTCCGTGTCGAACTCCCGCGCGACGAGTTTCGCGCGCAGCTCGGCGACCGAATGTTCTCGCCGCGCCAGGAGATCCAGCGCTTTGTTACGGGGGGAAATGGTGTCTGACACCAATTCGCCGTCAGGCCCGTTTGGCTATTGATTCGACCTTTGGATCGACCTGCTCCGCCGCGTTATCTGCATCCTCTGCATCGCCATTCAGCGGTTTCGGCATTAACTGTTCGCGGATCTTCGCCTCGATCACCTGCGCAATCTCCGGATTGTTCTTCAGGTATTCGCGAACATTCTCCTTGCCCTGACCGATGCGCTCGTCACCGTAGCTGTACCACGATCCCGATTTGTTGATCAGCCCCTGCTGGACGCCGAGATCGATGATCTCGCCCTCGTGAGAGACACCGAGCCCATACAGAATCTCGAACTCCACCGACTTGAACGGCGGCGAGACCTTGTTCTTGACGACCTTGACGCGGGTCTGGTTGCCGACGATCTCGTCACCTTTCTTGATTGCACCGATACGACGGATGTCCAGGCGAACCGATGAATAAAATTTCAGCGCGTTGCCGCCGGTCGTCGTCTCCGGGCTGCCGAACATGACGCCGATCTTCATGCGAATCTGGTTGATGAAGACGACGATCGTGTTAGAGCGCTTGATATTGCCGGTCAGCTTGCGCAGCGCCTGCGACATCAGGCGTGCCTGCAGGCCGACGTGATGATCGCCCATCTCACCCTCGATCTCGGCCTTGGGTGTCAGTGCCGCAACCGAATCGACGACGACCATATCGACGGCACCGGAGCGGACCAGCAGGTCCGTAATTTCCAACGCCTGCTCGCCCGTGTCGGGCTGCGAGACCAACAAGTCATCGACGTTGACGCCGACTTTTTCGGCGTAGACCGGGTCGAGCGCGTGTTCAGCATCGACGAACGCTGCCGTACCACCGGCCTTCTGGCATTCGGCAATCGCCTGCAACGTCATTGTCGTCTTGCCTGAGGCTTCCGGACCGTAGATCTCAACAACACGCCCCTTCGGCAAGCCGCCAACACCGAGCGCGATATCCAGGCCGAGCGAACCGGTCGAGATGACCTCGACGTCACGCCGTGCACCGGCATCGCCGAGACGCATGACCGAGCCCTTGCCGAACTGCTTTTCAATCTGACCTAACGCGGCGGCCAACGCCTTCTTTCTGTTGTCGTCCATGAGTGCCTTCTTGCCAAAAAGTGAAGAGAAAAAGTTGTAGAAACGAGTATCGAATGCTGCGTCGATTATTCCACAGATCCCGTGCCGTAGCAGCCTCGACTAAGCGACAGATTAACCCTGATTAGGGTCATGACGTGAGCCTCCGGAAAATACCCCGGAAGGCGAATCAGGCGCAAACCGGTGTATGACCTCGTAGGCCGGTCCATCAGGCGCTGCCACCGACTCGACCAGCACAAAATCGCTGACCGGCCAATGCACCGCCGGCGGCGCTTCGAGTTCAGGTAACGTCCTGACTTTCCGGGCCAGTGTCAGGTGCGGCCTGAAGTCACGACGGTCATGACTGATGCCGAGCACTTCGAGTTTAGTGCGGATTTGCCCGACGAGCACGGTCAGCCCGGCGGGGCATTCTCGAGGGCCGATCCACAGCACTTGCGATCTACGCCAGTGGCCGAGGCGATCCAGAACCAGCTCAAATGCGGGCGGCGCGACGGATGCCATCGCCGTCAGACGGTCGACCTGCTCCGCCGGCTGGTCGCCGAGAAAGGCCAGCGTCACATGATAATGACGCGCCGGGACCGCCCGGCCGCTACTGGTGCGCAATACCGATCGGCTCGCAGCCTCCAGCACCGTACGTATGTCATCAGTCGGCCACAACGCAAAGAACAGCTTCCTGGTCGCTCTGACCCCATTTGCCACTCCTGATTTATCCGTCCGCCAACTGCCGCAGAATGCCGTTCAGTGCCGCCACGACGGTCTGACGACGAATCGACTCGCGGTCGCCGGAAAACATCTCGCAACGACTTGCAGCCCGCATGCCTGGCCCCTCCCAGGCCAGCCAGACCGTACCGACCGGCTTATCGACTGTGCCGCCGTCCGGGCCGGCAATACCGGTAACGGCCACCGAGATATCCGCATCGCTGACGGCGTGCACCGCGGCCGCCATGTACGCTGCCACTTCCTCGCTGACAGCACCATGCGCCTCCAGCAACCCCGGGTCCAGCGCAAGCAGCGTTTCCTTCGCTTCGTCGCTATAAGTCACGACGCCATATTCGAACCACGCCGAACTGCCCGGCAGATCCGTCAGGACTTTCGCGATCCAGCCACCGGTGCACGATTCAGCCGTCGCGAGTCGTGCTTCGCGTGCCGTCAACAAATGTGCAACACGCTCGACCAGTTGTGCGATTCGTTCATCAGAATGATCCATGCCGCTCCCCGTGCTCAATCCGCTCATTCACCAAAAATTCACTCAGCTAATCAGCCGTCAATTCACCATACACGGCGAGATTGCCGGCGACCATCGCATCGACGCCGAACTCGGCATTAATATATGCCGGACCGGCCACAGCAAAACGCGCCCGCCGCTCTTCGTCTTCAATGAGTCGTGTGATCGCTGCCGCCAATGCCGAAAGATCGCCCGGCGCTACCAGCAATCCCGTCTCGCCGTCGGCGACGGCCTCAATCAGGCCACCGGTACGAAATCCAATCACCGGCACACCCGCGGCCTGTGCTTCGAGTACGGCGATGCCAAGTCCCTCGCGTTCGGCCGGGTGCACGAGCAGTTTGAAGTGACCGATAAATCGGCTGAGATCGTCATGATAACCGGCAAATCGCACCTGTTTGCCGAGTCCGAGCTCGGACACCTGCACGGCGAGCTCGGTCTGTAACGGCCCGACGCCGAACAGGATCGCCCGAATTTCGGGGTGTGTGTCGCGCAGCTGCGCGACCGCTTCGAGAAAAAACCGGTGTCCCTTGCGCGGTATCAGTTGCGCGACGACGGCAATCGGAAAGGTATCCGCGGGCATTGCGAACTCCGCGCTGAATGCCGGCCAGGAAGCCCGCTCGGATTCGGGTGCTGGCGCGACAGCACTGCGCACGAGCCGTAGTTTTGCTGCCGGCACACCCAACGCCGCAAGCTGATCGTGGATACAGGAAGAAATCGTGATGATGCGCTGATATTGAGCATATTTCAGGCGCCCGATGCCGGGCAGGTCCGTGCTGTCGACACGCCGCGACAACACGGCCGGCACACCGGCAAAACGCGCGGCAATGCCGCCGAACTTGTCGGCACCGCGCCGGCTATGGACATGTACGAGATCGGGCTCGATCCGGCGCAACAACCGGGCCAGCCGCCAGACAAAACCGATGTCCAGATCCCCGCCCATTTTCATGCCTTGTACCTCGAAGCCCGACGACTGCGCCGCGACTGCAATGTCGCTGCTATCCGGACAAATGAGCGTACAGCGATTACCACGCGCCATGAGTCCGCGAACCAGCAGCAGGACCTGACGGGCGCCGCCGTACAGATGGCGGCCGGTCTCGACGTGTACGATATGGATAAAGGATATCTCCAGGAAACAGTCAGTAAGTCGAGCGAATAATCGCCGAATTAGTTTAATCGTTGCTGTTTTCCCCTAAAATCTTTCACTGGTCAATAACAACAGCCCCCAAAACAAAGACGGCAGAACAGCAATATTCCATGGCCACGGCATCCAACAGACTCGTAACGAACAACCCGGCTCGCGCCAAAACCGGGCACACACCGATGATGCAGCAATACCTGCGCATCAAATCCGAGTTCCCTGACATGCTCGTGTTCTACCGCATGGGCGATTTTTACGAGCTGTTCTACGATGATGCGCGGCGCGCCGCAGAACTGATCGACATCACGCTGACCGCACGCGGCAAGTCGGCCGGCGAATCGATCCCGATGGCCGGCGTACCGTACCATGCCGTCGAATCTTATCTTGCCCGGCTCGTGCGCAAGGGTGAATCGGTCGCGATCTGTGAGCAGATCGGTGACCCTAAAACCGCCAAGGGTCCCGTCGAACGCAAGGTCATGCGTATCATCACGCCCGGGACGCTAACCGACGATGCACTGCTCGATGCGCGCCGTGACAATATCCTGGCCGCGCTGTGCGTTGCCGACGGACAAGCCGGGCTGGCATGGATGGACCTGTCCGTCGGCCGGTTTCACGTCACCGAACTCGGCGAACCGGCCGAGCTGCAAAGTGAACTCGAAAGACTGTCGCCGGCCGAGCTGCTGATAGACGAGGAACTCGACAGCGGCGCCTGGCTCGCCGATACCGAGCGCTGCCACGAACAGCCACCCTGGCATTTCGATCACGAAACCGCCGTCAACACGCTATGCGAACAGTTCGGCACACGGGATCTGGGCGGCTTCGGCTGTGCCCATCTCGGCACGGCAATCAGTGCCGCCGGTTGTTTGCTCCAATACGTCAGAGATACACAGCGCACGGCGCTGCCGCACATCGAATCACTACAACCGGTCAACCCGTCCGAAGCACTGCTCATCGATGCGGCAACGCGCCGTAACCTCGAACTCGAACACAGTCTCGCGGATCGCGAGGGGCACACGCTGGCCGCCATCATGGACCGCTGCGCTACGACGATGGGCAGCCGGTTGCTGCGTCGCTGGCTGAACCGGCCGATTCGCGATCGGGACCAGCTCAACCGGCGCTACGACGCATTGGCGGCGCTGCACACGACGAATACTGAAGCGCTGCGCACGGGACTGGAACAAATCGGCGACGTCGAAAGAATCCTGACACGCATCGCGCTCGAATCAGCCCGGCCCAGGGACCTCGCGCACCTGCGCACGGCGCTGCAATTGCTGCCGAACCTGCAGGCCGACCTGAACGGATGCGGCGCACAACGGCCGGCCGAACTGGCCAAGACAATGGGCACGCACGACACGACATGCGAACGTCTCGAATGCGCCATCCTCGATGAACCACCGATGCTGATTCGCGACGGCGGCGTCATCGCGCCCGGTTATGACGCCGAACTCGACGAGCTGCGGGCAATCAGCAGCAACGCCGACGGTTACCTGGCGGACCTCGAGATCCGCGAACGCGAACGCACCGGCGTGACGACGCTGAAGGTCGGCTATAACCGGGTCCACGGCTATTTCATCGAAATCAGCAAGTCGCAGTCGCACAAGGCACCCGACGATTACCAACGGCGGCAGACGCTCAAGGGAGCCGAGCGCTATATCACCCCCGAACTCAAGGAATACGAAGGCAAGGTGCTGAGTGCCCGGGAACGCTCGCTGGCACACGAGAAACGCCTGTATCAGGAATTGCTGCAGTCGTTCGTTCCGGAGCTTTCAGCCCTGCGGTCAATGGCCGGCGCGATTGCCGAAACCGATGTGCTGGTGAATCTTGCCGAGCGGGCCAAGGCGTTACAGTTGCACGCGCCGACACTGACCGACGAACCCGGTCTCGATATTCGTGGCGGACGACATCCGGTCGTAGAGGCCGTCATAGACGAGCCATTCATCGCCAACGACCTCGTCATGAATGACGAGCGGCGACTGCTCGTCGTGACCGGCCCGAACATGGGCGGTAAGTCGACGTACATGCGCCAGACAGCGCTGATCGTGATCCTCGCTCACATGGGCAGCTATGTGCCGGCAGAAACCGCAACAATCGGACCGATCGATCGCATCTTCACACGCATCGGCGCAGCCGACGATTTATCTGGTGGGCGCTCGACATTCATGGTCGAAATGACCGAGGCCGCCAACATCCTGAATAACGCAACCAAACAAAGCCTGGTGCTGATAGACGAGATCGGTCGCGGCACCAGCACATTCGACGGCCTGTCACTCGCATGGGCTATCGGCCACCGCATCGGTGAGAAGATCGGCGCGTTCACGTTGTTTGCAACACACTATTTCGAGTTAACCGGCCTGGCCGACGAACTTGATGCATGTGCAAACGTACACCTGGATGCAACGGAACATGGCGATCAACTGATCTTCATGCACACCGTCAAAGACGGACCGGCCAATCAGAGTTATGGCCTGCAGGTCGCCCGACTCGCCGGTGTGCCCGGTTCGGTCATCGGGCGTGCACGCGCGTACCTGCATGCGCTGGAACAACAATCGACCAACCAGCGCGCAGCACAATCCCCGCAGCAGGAACTCGCGTTAAACCCGAAAGAAGCAGTCGATGAAGTACGCGAAGCGCTTGATGCACTGGATCTGGACGACATGACACCGCGTGAAGCGCTGGAAGCATTGTATGAACTGCACAAAAAACTTGACTAGTTCCGGGGACAGTTTACTTGTCTGCAATCGGAATTTTGTTTGCAGACAAGTAAACTGTCCCCGAAATTAATCAGCCGGGCTTGCGCAGCTTCAGCACGAACCGGTCGGTATACCCGCGCAGGCCCTTTGCAAATACCATCTTTGTGAGGTCATCTTCCGGGTGCCTTAGCATCTGGCCTTCGGCTTCCAGTATGAAGCCGGCATCTTTTGCGATGCCCTCTATGATGTGCTGTTCAATGCGATGGAGTTGCTTGTTGTTGAGGCCGGCCTTGCCGGAATGATCGATCAGTATAAAAACACCGCCGGGTTTGAGTGTGGTGTAGATCCGGGTCATCTGCTCCAGCGCGGCATTGCGGCCGAACTGGTCATAGGTGTCATGCATGTTTAGCGCGGACAGCGCGATGTCGACACTACCGGCTTCGATCGTGCCTTTG
Organism: uncultured Chromatiaceae bacterium; assembly: GCA_964629475.1. GTDB lineage: Bacteria > Pseudomonadota > Gammaproteobacteria > Steroidobacterales > SMWD01. The sequence goes on from CAZVQW010000027.1 coordinate 20,631, forward strand.
TCGAGGCCTTCATCCGCGCGGATCACATTAGGCAGGCGATTATCCGCGAGGCGCTTTTCCAGTGCCTGCACCACCCGGCCACCCATGCCGTCAATCAGCCAGCTCGGGTTTTCAGCATACACGGTGCCTTCCGGGCCGACCGCGGTAGCGATCACTTCGGAATACCAACCACCGGCGGCCATCACGTCCAGCACGGTCATGCCGGGCTCAACGCCGGCAAAAACCAGCACTTCAGCGGGTTTGCGCGCTTCGTCACGGGCCATGTCCGCATCGGATCGATCCCCGCTACTGAGCACGGCGACGAGATCAGGGGTAGTCCAGACATTCGATGATGTCGTGCAGCCGGACAGGACCAGTACGCAGACCAGGATCATCAGCCGGCGAACGGCGTGCATGTGGGTTGTCATCGTCACTCTCCCAATTAATTTTCGATCAATGTCATCGGTCGACAAATTCAACGCGATAGCGAGGTTACGCAGCCACCGGCACCGTATATTCTATCCCATTCGGATCGTTATCAGAGCAGTTGCAGAAGGGCTTGAGCCACGATGCATGAATACCACCAGCCTGGAACAATCGCGCCGGTCACGCTGGAGGTATGCTTCGGTCTGACAAGTAGTTTTGAGAATCAAAACATTGGTTATCGCTCCAATCAGTGCGAATAGAGCAAGCGGGGGCATTCCAAATAAGTAGACTGTCCCCGGAATTAATCGGCCCGGTGCGAGAAAACGGGCTGGATACTGCCGTCGGTGCCGCTGTTGCCGGGCGAGAAAGGAGAACGTCATGAAGAAGACTCTTAGCTGGGTACGGATCACGGTCCTTGCAACCTGCCTGATGGCAGTCACCGCCGGTACTGTAGCTGGCGAGCAGGCGCCGCGCGATGTATTGGTGCTCGGCGGTACGGGCAAGATGGGGTCGCGGATCGTCAGGCTCCTGGTCGATAACGGCGATCGGGTCACGGTGTTCGCTAGAGCTGAATCTGACCGGCGCCGGATCGGGGATCTGCCGGTGGACTACGCGACCGGCGACTTGATGAACGACGCGGAGATCGCTACCGCGCTGCGTACCAGGAAATTTGACGTGATCATCAGCGCAGTTCGCGTCCAGACCAGCAGCACGCACTTCTTCGGGAAATTCATGACGCCGCTGACCGTAAATGCCAGCGCCACGGGCGTGACGCACATCATTCATCACAGCGCGGTCGGCGCGGGTTCGAATGTAGAAAAGTTCGCCGGCCGTGGTTGGGAGAAAGTCCCCGGTCTGCTGGATCGGCTCCGGGACCAGGGTGCCGGCGAGGACATCCTGCGTGCCAGCGGCGTGCCCTATACGATCATCCGCAACGCCAGGATATACCCCGACGATACGCCCGCAACCGGTAAGGCCGAACTCACGGAAGACGACACTGTGTTGTCATCGATGACGCGCGCCGACCTGGCGTTGTTGACGATGCAGTGCTTTAGCAATGCGGACTGCCTGAACAAGACCTACCACGTGCGGGATTCTTCCCTGCGGAGTCGCGTGCCGCGACCGGGACAGGACTCGGATTGATTGTGCGGCGATGATCATCACTCCCAAGACCAATTATTTACGGTCACCGTCGCTTTGCTTCATTCCTTTTAATTCATCTCGCAGGCTTCCAGCTGACGCTTGGGCATACCGTGATTGGCGCGGTGCTACACCTTATCGCGGCGGGATGCCGCGCCTACGGGTGAGTCGCCAATCAGCGAAATTTTCCGAAGCGCAGGAAGTGTGCGGTCTGATCCGCTACCTTGCTCGAAAAGACCAGACCGATGTGGTTGACCGGCAGGATCAGGTGTTCGGTCACGCCCGGCAGACGCGTTTCATTAACGGACACGACACCATCGTGTGGTGGCTCGAGCTTGCCGACGATGGCGCCGATGCCGAGAGCGACGGAACCGGCGATGACACCGATCTGCCGGCTGCCGTCGACTGAAACCAGCGGTTGCTCGAGAACGGCGTGGCGTAGCGTGCGGCCGACGATCCTGCGTCCCAGTTCCCAGTGCGAGAGGCGACGTGCCGCACTCGAATCGACGAGCGGCGAACCGAGACAAATGACGCGCCCGACCTTGTCGGTCGGAAACAGGTTCAACATCTGCAGCGCCAGCACGCCGCCGAGACTGTGACCGACGAGGTGCACGGTGTCGGCATCGATCTCGTCGATACGGCGTCGAAGCCGGCGTGCGTTCTCCGGCAACGCCCGGCTCACCGAACGATAGGAAAAAGTTTTTGCAGACCATCCGGTCCGCTGCGCGAGGCGATTGCGCAGCATGCCCATCTCGAGGCTGTGCATCCACAGACCGTGGATTACGATGAACGCCGACGACCGATCGTCCATGACGATCGGTTCAGGCCGGTTTTTCAGTACTGCGCAGGCGAATCCCGGTCTCGCGCAATTGCTCGCGTGATACCGGCCCCGGCGCATCGGTCAACGGGCAGCTGGCCGTCTGCGTTTTCGGAAATGCGATAACGTCACGAATGCTCTGCGCGCCCGCCATTAACATGACGAGTCGATCGAGACCGAATGCTATCCCGCCGTGTGGCGGGCAACCGTATTGCAATGCATTGAGCAGGAAACCGAACTTGTTTTCTGCCTCTTCCGCCGAGATGCCCAGGGTCCGAAACACGGCCTGCTGCATATCCCTGGAATGAATACGAATCGAACCGCCGCCGATTTCCGAACCGTTCAACACCATGTCGTAGGCACGTGATAATGCATTACCCGGATCGGCCTCCAGCGCATCCGCTGCGTCGATGCCCGGCGCCGTAAACGGGTGATGCAGCGAAGTCCAGCGGTTCGCCTTGTCATCCCATTCGAACATCGGAAAATCGACGACCCACAACGGGCGCCAGTCGCCCTCGATCAGGCCGAGATCTTCACCGAGTTTATCGCGCAAAGCGCCGAGCGCATCGTTAACGACTTTCGCCTTGTCGGCGCCGAAGAACACGAGGTCGCCGTCGGCCAGGGCCAGGCGCGACACGAGACCATCGACAGTCTCGTCGGGTAAAAACTTCAGAATCGGAGATTGCAGGCCGTCACGACCATCGGCGACGGCATTGACCTTGATATACGCGAGCCCCCTGGCGCCAAACCGCCCGACAAAGTCCGTGTAATCATCGATCTGCTTGCGGGTCATGGCGCTGCCGCCGGGCACCTTCAGCGCCGCAACCCTGCCCTGCGGGTCGGCGGCCGGCCCGGCAAAAACCTTGAACTCGACGCCGGTCATCAGGTCGCCGACTTCGACGAGTTCGAGTGGAATGCGCAGGTCCGGGCGATCGATGCCGAAGCGGTCCATGCATTCGGCATAAGTCATGCGCGGAAACGGATCCGGCAACTGCACGTCCAGCACGGCCTGAAACAAGTCACGAATCAGCGCTTCCATCAAATCCATGATGTCGCTTTCTTCCATGAACGACATCTCGACGTCGAGCTGAGTGAACTCGGGTTGCCGGTCGGCGCGCAGGTCCTCGTCACGAAAGCAGCGCGTGATCTGATAGTAGCGATCGAAACCGGACACCATTAACAGCTGCTTGAACAACTGCGGCGACTGCGGCAAGGCGAAAAAGTCACCGGGATGAGTTCGACTGGGCACGATGTAATCGCGCGCACCTTCCGGTGTCGCGCGCGTCAGAATCGGCGTCTCGATATCGATGAATCCGTTGTCATCCATGAAACGCCGCAGCGACTGCGTGACGCGATGGCGCAGGCGAAGTTTCCCGGCCATTTCGTCACGCCGCAGGTCGAGATAACGGTAACGCAGGCGAATATCTTCATGCGCATGCTCGTCGTGATGGAATGGCGGCGTCTCCGATTCGTTCAACACGACGAGGCCCGACACGAGGACTTCGACCTCGCCGGTCGGCATATTCGGATTGATCGTGCCTTCCGGGCGCGGACGGACGGTGCCCTCGATTTTCAGGACATATTCGCCGCGAACGCGCTCGGCCTGGGCGAATATCTCCGGCGTATCCGGATCAAAAACGACCTGCAGCAGTCCTTGCCGATCACGCAGGTCGATGAATATGACGCCGCCGTGATCCCGGCGCCGATGCACCCAGCCGGCTACCTCGACGGTCTGGCCGATGGCATCGGCATTGATTTCGCCACAATAATGGGTTCGCATGAATCGAGACCTGAGTTTACGGGTTGCTTTCGGGGCGCTGGATGATAACCGGAATTCGCGCCGTCGTCGCCCCGCCCATGACATCGGAATGGCCGCACGGACTCATCCCGATGACGCCGATCACCCGAACTACGCTACCGGTGCATCTTCGTCCGCTGCGACGACCCCGTGCTTTTGTGGAATCCACGGCGGCACGACGACACCCAGGGAAACGATCATCTTCAGGGCAGCCTCAACATCCATGTCCAGTTCGATGACGTCGCAGGCCGGCACCATCATGATGAATCCCGACGTCGGGTTCGGTGTCGTCGGTACAAAAACACAGATAACTTCATTACCGGTTCGCGCCTGAATCTCGGCCAGTTCTTTCGAGGTCTGAAAGCACAACGTGTAGATACCCTTGCGCGGATACTCGATCAGCAGCACCTTCTTGAAGGCCTGGCTCGTATTGGTGAATAAAACCTCGGCAAAAGTTTTCGATGCCGAATAGAGTGACCGGACCAGTGGAATCCTGTGCAGCACCCGTTCGGAAAAACTGACGAGTCGTTTGCCGAGAAAATTGGCAACGAGCATCCCGGTCAGCAGCAACACGACGATCGACAATACGATGCCGAGACCCGGAATTTTAAAACCGAGCAGATTCTCCGGTCGATAGGCTTCCGGCAGTAACAGCAGTGTCTGGTCCATGAGCCCGATGACGAGATTCAGGACGAACAGCGTGAATCCAATCGGAATCCAGACGAGCAGACCGGCAATGAGGTAACGACGAAAGTGCATGGGAAGGATTATATTCGTTACGCGAACGAACCGCCTCTCAGCCAGCCTTGGTGCCCGGCGAACCGGATTTCGCCGCGGTATCGGTCGCGGGTTTTTTCACCGGAGACTCGCCCTTGTCGGTCGATTTATTGTCTTTCTTGCCCTGTTTCGACGTACCGGACGCGTCGCCGGCCAGGTTGCGTTGATTGTCTTTCTTGAAGTCGGTCTCGTACCAGCCGCCACCCTTGAGACGAAAATTGGGTGCCGACAACAACTTTTTCAGCGTCGGTTTGTCGCACTCCGGGCAGTCCAGAAGCGGGGCCGCATCCATTTTCTGCAGTACATCAAAAATGTGCCCGCAAGACGCGCAGGCATACTCATAAATCGGCATCGAATACTCCTGAGGTGCTGGACTACCGGCTTAGGCCGCAGCCGGTGTCTCCGCACGAAAGACGATCGCATCGTCCTCGACATCGACCGTCACCGTGTCGCCGGGTGCGAGACTGCCTTGCAGGATCTGCTGCGCCAGCGGATTCTCGACACGCTGCTGAATCGCCCGCTTCAGCGGCCGGGCCCCGTAAACCGGATCGTAACCGGCTTCGGCCAGCTTGGCCACCGCCACCTCGGTCAGTTCGAGCCGCATGTCGCGCTCGGCCAGGCGGAGGCTCAGGATCTGCAGCTGGATACCGACGATCTCGCCGATCTGGGCCTGCGTCAACGGATGGAACACGACCATGTCGTCAACCCGGTTCAGAAATTCGGGTCGAAAATGCCGGCCGACGATCTCGAGTACCGCGGTCTTGATGGCGTCGTAATTCTCGTCACCAGCCAGTTCCTGAATGCGCTCAGAACCGAGATTTGACGTCATGACGATGACGGTGTTGCGAAAATCGACGGTACGACCATGCCCGTCGGTCAGTCGGCCGTCATCGAGAACCTGCAACAGCACGTTAAAAACATCCGGGTGCGCTTTCTCGATCTCATCCAGCAACACGACCGAGTAAGGTCGTCGCCGGACAGCCTCGGTCAGGTAACCACCCTCTTCGTAACCGACATAACCCGGCGGTGCGCCAATCAGTCTGGCGACCGAATGCTTCTCCATGAATTCCGACATATCGACCCGAATCAACGATTCTTCCGTGTCGAACAGAAACTGCGCGAGTGCCTTGGTCAACTCGGTCTTGCCTACACCGGTCGGCCCGAGGAACAGGAACGAACCATTCGGGCGGTCCGGATCGGCAAGCCCGGCGCGCGAGCGGCGAATCGCATCCGCCACGGCCGTGACCGCCTCGTCCTGACCGACGACGCGCGCATGCAGCGCTTCTTCCATGCGCAGCAACTTGTCTTTCTCTCCTTCGAGCATCTTGGCAACCGGAATACCGGTCCACTTCGATACCACATCGGCGACCTCTTCCTCGGTCACGCGATTGCGCAACAACTGATTATCCTGCTGCTCTTGTTCGCCGGCCGCGGAAAGCTGACGCTCCAGTTCCGGAATTCGTCCGTACTGCAATTCCGACATGCGCTGCAGATCCTGCGCACGATGCGCCGTTTCCAGTTCGACGCGCGCACGCTCGAGTTCTTCCTTGATATGCGTCGTGCCCTGCATCGCCGCCTTTTCGCCCTTCCAGATCTCATCCAGATCCGCGAACTGCGCCTCGAGCTCCGCCAATTGTGTTTCGATATCCGCCAGGCGTTTTTTCGATGCGTCGTCGGATTCTTTATTCAACGCCTCACGCTCGATTTTCAGCTGGATGATGCGTCGATCGAGGCGGTCCAGCGCCTCGGGCTTCGAATCGATTTCCATGCGGATGCGCGACCCCGCCTCATCGATGAGGTCGATCGCTTTGTCGGGAAGTTGCCGATCCGAAATATACCGGTGCGATAACGTGGCCGCGGCAACGATCGCCGGATCGGTTATTTCGACACCATGATGCACCTCATAGCGTTCCTTCAGACCGCGCAAAATCGCGATCGTATCCTCGAGTGTCGGCTCTTCGATCAACACCTTCTGGAAGCGTCGCTCCAGTGCCGCGTCCTTCTCGATATTCTGACGATACTCGTCGAGTGTCGTTGCACCGACACAGTGCAGTTCACCGCGTGCCAATGCCGGTTTCAGCATGTTACCGGCATCCATCGAACCTTCGGCCTTACCGGCGCCGACCATCATGTGTATCTCATCGATGAAAAGAATGATCTGTCCTTCCTGTTTGGCCAGGTCGCTGAGAACAGCCTTCAGGCGTTCCTCGAACTCGCCACGAAACTTCGCACCGGCAACCAGTGCGCCGAGATCGAGACTCAGGATGCGTTTATTGCGGATACCTTCGGGCACCTCGCCATTGACAATACGTTGCGCGAGGCCTTCGACAATGGCGGTCTTGCCGACACCGGGCTCACCGATCAACACCGGATTATTCTTGGTTCGCCGTTGCAAAATCTGGATCGTGCGCCGGATCTCGTCGTCGCGGCCGATGATCGGGTCGAGCTTGCCCTGTTCGGCCCGCTCGGTCAGGTCGATCGTGTACTTCTCCAGTGCCTGACGCGTATCCTCGGCGTTCGGGTCCTCGACCGACTGACCGCCGCGCACCTCATCGATTGCCGCATCGACGGCACCCCGTACAACCCCTGCTTCGGCCAGAATGTTACCCACCGGGCTCTTGTCATCGCAGGCTGCGAGTACGAATAACTCGCTCGAAATATATTGGTCCGAACGATCCTGCGACAACTTGTCGCAGACATTCAGCAACCGTCCGAGATCGGTCGACACATGTACTTCGCCAGCCGTGCCTTCGACCTGCGCCAGCTGATCGAGCGCATCGCCGAGCCGCGAACGCAACAGGTTCACGTTCGCCCCCGCCTTGGTCAGCAGGTGCCGCACCGTCCCGCCCTGCTGGTCGAGCAGCGCCGCCATCAGGTGCACGGGCTCGATGAACTGGTGCCCGCGCCCGACAGCCAGCGACTGTGCGTCGGCTAGCGCGAGCTGAAATTTGCTGGTCAGTTTTTCTTGCCGCATCGGATTCTTACTCCCTGCAAAGCAGTGTCGTTACCGGAAATATTGGGTCATTCAGGTAAATTTCAACGCCATATATATCCGTGGTGGACCGCACAAATTGAAGTCAGGCCCGATATGGTCTCACGATTCATGCTCTTTCCCTGACCGGCCTTTTGTGCCGGGACTATCCCTCGGAAACGCCGCTATCCTTGTTTATTCCTGATTCAAAGGACCATGTGTCGCGCCTGAATGTTTCCGAGAGATAGTCCCGGCACAAAAGGCCTTCGACATGGTAGTGGAACGATGGCGGATACCCGGTCTACGTACCACGGGCGTGTCCCGGTTTTTTTCTTCGTTGACCCCTCTGAAACATTCAGTCGCGACCCAGAGCCCTATAAGCTGGTCCGAGTTTATGGCAGCGGCGTTTCAGAGGGGTCAACG
>CAZVQW010000028.1:0-28750 GCA_964629475.1 uncultured Chromatiaceae bacterium
GGTGTTTGGCACCGCCGCAACCCCCCCCCCCCACAACTGTATTCACAGGCGAGTCACTGAGTTCATCAAAACCAGTGGCCTGATATCTCGGAGTCACCATGAGAGACCTGTTGCAGCAATTCCTCGACCACGGCATCTCGCGTCGTGAGTTCGGCGCCGGGCTGACGGCACTCGGGCTCAGTACCGCGGCCATTAACTCGGTGCTCGCAGACACTGCCGACGAAGTCGATGTGATGCCCCGTGACGGTATCAACGTCGAGGGGACCGGTGCCGACATTCTTGTCGAATCTTTCCGCGCCGCAGACGTGCGTTATGTTTTCGGTACGACCGGTACCGGTATGTCACCGTTTTTCGATGCCCTGACAACGGATGACAGCGTCGAATGGATCATGTCGGTGGCCGAGTCGCAGGCAACCGCGATGGCGCATGGTTATGAGCTGGCGAGCGGCATGCCGGCCGTCGTATTTGTGCCGGGCGTCGCGATCCCGAGTACGATGAACATGTTGTACAACGCGTACAAGGACAGGTCGTCATTGCTCGTGTATTCCGACGGGCCGGACACGGCGATCCCGTTTCGCGACATGTTTCAGCAAATGCAGGACTGGGTCGAGCCGATGGTCCAGTTTACGAAATGGCGCTGGCAGGTCGAAGATGCCAAACACATCAGCGAAATTGCGCGGCGTGCCTATAAGCTTGCGCGGACGCCGCCGGGTGGGCCGGTACATATTCGGATTCCACAGAACATACTGGGCGAACGCGGGGTCAGGGATACCGTATACCCGCAGCGCCGCTTCACGATTCCGGTCGAGATGCGGCCCAAGCCGGAGCTCATCGAGCAGACGGCGAAGGCCTTGATTGAAGCTAAGCAGCCGATGATTACGGTCGGCTCGGAAGTCACCCGTGCCGGGGCGCGCGACGAACTTGTAGAGCTGGCCGAACTGCTCGGAATCCCGGTCGCGCAAGGTTTTAGTGTCTATGGTGATTTTCCGTGGCGTCACCCGTTGTGGAGCGGGTTTCATGCGCTTGGCCCGCCGAAGTCGCTGTCCGGTACGGATGTCTTTGTCAATCTCGGTTGCCAGATGCCGGGACCCGGTATTTTCACGGCGCCCCCGCCGCGCTCGGCAACCATTATCGAGGCACGAGTCGATTACCAGGGCATCGGCACGACGTACCCGACGGATATTGCAATCGCCGCGGGTATCAGGGAAACAATCATTGATTTGACCGATGCGATCAGCGGCATGGCCAGTGCGGAAAGGCTGAAGAAAATCAGCGAGCCACGGATCGCGGCGTGGCGTGAGGCACAGGCCATGGCAGATGTCGAGCGCAAGGAACAGGCTCGTGAGTACTGGGACGCAACCCCGATGTCGTGGCCACGCATCTCGGCCGAACTCGATCTGCACCTCGATGACGATGCGATTATCGTGCCGGAACTCGATTACCGGACACCTTTCTATTGGATGGATTTTAATCGTGGCAAGAAGACCATTATCGGCCAGACAACCGGGTTTGCCCTGGGTTGGTCGCTTGGCGCTGCGCAGGGCGTCAAGATTGCTGAGCCGGATCGCCAGGTGGCGTGCCTGGTCGGCGATGGTGCAATGTTGTTTGGTGAGATCGAGTCGCTGTGGAGTGCCTCACGTTTCGACATCCCGATTATCATCGTTGTGTTCAATAATCGCAGCTATGACAATGAGCGCAACCGGCTGCAGATGCGGTCGCCGTTGTACACGCGAAAGAATACACGCGATCAGTGGCGCGACATGAGTGGCTATCTCGGCAAGCCGATCGTAGATTTCACCGGTCTGGCGAAGAGTTTCGGTATTGCCGGCGAATTGGCCGAGACACCGGAGCAATTTGGCAAGGCGTTGAAACGTGCCCGTGCGGTAACCCGGGAGGGTCGTCCGTATCTGATCGACGCGATCGTGATGCAAATTGATGGACGCGGGAAGCGAACAGAGCGAACCTGGTATCCGGAAATTTCGTTTGCCGGTCGGCGTAAGCGGAAGGTATGAATGGCATGCTGAAGCGACATCATGAAGTTTTCTAAATTCGGCAACCGATTCACGCGCCACACGGGCGCGCGGCAGTTGATGGATGACCTCGGCGCCGCGATGACCAGCGAGAATCCGGTAATGATGCTCGGTGGCGGTAATCCTGCGCATATCCCCGAGATGTTGCAGTTGCTCGCGGAGCGAACACACGAGGTTGCCGATAACCCGCGCGAATTCCGACGTATGGTGGCGGATTATGCGAGCCCGATTGGTGAGGATCGGTTTCGTACTTCGTTGGCCGGGCTATTGCGGCGCGAGTATGGCTGGCCGCTGGGTCCCGAACACATTGCATTGACCGGCGGTAGTCAGTCCGGGTTTTTTCAGTTGTTTAACCTGTTGGCTGGAGATTTCGATGACGGTTCGTTCAAACGTATCCTGCTGCCGCTGACGCCGGAGTATGTGGGTTATACGGACCTCGGCCTGGCGGAGAAATTGTTCGTCTCCAACAAGCCGGCAATCGAGTATCTGGACAACCGGTTGTTCAAGTATCACATCGATTTTGAGCAGCTCGATGTAGCGGATGATGTAGCGGATGATGTAGCGGCGATTTGCGTGTCGCGACCGACGAACCCGACCGGCAATGTGCTGACGGATAACGAAGTACGTCACCTGGCTGCTGTCGCGCGTGAAAATGATGTACCGTTGATTCTGGATAATGCATACGGCGTGCCTTTCCCGGGCATCATTTTTCAGGATGTTGAACCGGTCTGGGATGACAACGTGATTCTGTGCATGAGCCTGTCGAAAATCGGGTTGCCGGCAGTTCGCACGGGGATTGTCGTTGCGAACCCCGAGGTAATCGAGGCAATCGCGGGTCTGAACTCGATCATGAGCCTTGCCGTATCGAGTGTTGGGCCTGTGTTGCTGCGTGATCTCGTCGAAAGCGGGCAGATTATCCAGCTTGGCCGGGATATCATCAGGCCGTTTTACCGTAAACGTGCCGAGCATGCTTTGGCATGGATGCATTCGGCACTCAACGGGTGTGAGTATTTCATCCATCGGCCCGAGGGGGCATTTTTTCTCTGGTTGTGGATTCCCGGAATGCCGATTACCAGTGACGAGTTATATCGCAGACTGAAGGAACGCGGTGTTTTTGTCATACCCGGGCATCATTTCTTTCCCGGGCTCGATGAAGACTGGCCGCATCGTCACGAATGCATTCGTATCAGTTACTCGCAGAATGAAGAGTCGGTACGCCAGGGTATCGAGATCATCGGCGAAGAGGTTCGCGCTGCCTGTGGTTGAAGCTGTGCGTTCGTCTTGTCCGTCGATCGGCATGTAAGTATCCTGATCAATCTGTTTGTACGATCCTCGTTTTGTTTCAGGAGTTTTCATGGCCGATCGTAAAGTAATGTTCGTATTTCCGGGGCAGGGCTCCCAGTACCGCGGAATGGGTAGTGATATTCATTCAGAGTTTTCAGTTGCCAGGGATGTTTACGCTGAGTCCAGCGAAGCGCTCGGTTACGATATGACGAAGTTATCGTTCGAAGATCCCGGGGATGAAATCGGCCTGACCCGGTTTACACAACCGGCCTTGTTGACGCATTCGGTAGCCTGCCTGCGTGTGTTCGAAGAGTTGACCAGTGGTGCAGTTCAGCCGTTTATGGCGGCCGGGCACAGCCTTGGGGAGTACTCGGCTCTCGTGGGTAGCGGCAGCCTGTCGCTGAGCGATGCATTGCGGCTTGTGCAAAAGCGCGGTGAACTGATGGGCGAGCATGGTACCGGCGGTATGTTGGCCTTGACGATCGATGTTGAGACCGCGCGACCGATTGCTGATCGCTTTTATTGTCAGGTTGGTGGTTGCAATTTACCCGAGCAGACTGTCGTCGGAGGTCGGGATGATGACCTCGTGGCATTGGCAGCCTATGTCACGGAGAATTACCCGCGTAAGCGTGCGATCCCGCTTGCGACCGAAGGTGCATTCCATACTTATTTCATGGTCAAGGCAGCGCAATTGTTTCGTGAAGTGTTGGACAAGACAAATTTCGCTGCGCCAAACTGCCAGGTGCTGGCTAATTACACCGGAAACATTCATGAGCCTGATGCCGCGGGCATTCGTTCACGATTATTCTTTCAGTTGTTTAGTCCGGTTAAGTGGGTTGGATGTCTGCGCACAGCGATGGAACAGAACGTCGATACGTTCATCGAGTTTGGTGGCGGACTGGGTTCGTCGGCGGATCCGGCCGAGAAACGGCCAAACCTGGAAAGTATCATTAAAAAAACGATGCGAACCTGCAAATACGAGGCGGATTATTTCGCATCAATCAATTGCGGTACTTTGCGAGCAGTAGCGGAGCAACTCACCGGGTAAATACCAATTTACCCGGCGGCTTTCTTTGCATCTTCTTCGATATTGAGCAAAGCGGGGTCCTCGCCGAAAATTGTTTCGGCAAAGCGGGCATCAAGGTCTTCGAGACGAAGTATGCCGGTTGCGCTGGTGTCCACGGGATCCATTTCCGGAACGCTCGTTTCTTTAGCTTCATGGTCCTGCTTCGATTCGATATTTTCAGGCTTTTGCTGCGGCTTGTCATTGGCGCTGGGCGCCGTTTCTGAATCGAAGGCGGCAGCCATTAGCATGGCGGTGCCTTCGCTAACTGGTTCAGGCTTGGTCGGGCTCTTCTCCACGACATCGGGCTTCGAAGAATCAGATACTGAAAGTTCGAGAGGACTGAGTTCCTCCTCGTTGGGGCTGTGGGTCTTTGCTTCCTGTGGGGACTTGGTTGCCTTTCGAGCTGCCTTACTCTTTTTCGGTGCGGCCGATTTCTTACCGGCCAATCGGCGCCAGCCAAGCAGTTGGGCAACCTCGGTAACACTCTCTGCAGTGATTGAATCACCGCCTTTTGCGGCAACATGACTCAGCGCCGCATCCATTAGTGTATTGATCAGGCGTGGTACGCCGCCGACGTATTGATAAACCTTGATCGATGTGCCGTGGGACAGGATCGAATCGACCTGGCCGCCTGATTGCTCCAGCTGTGCCTTGAGATAAGCCTCGGTTTCAGCGGCTGTCAGTGGTCGGGCCCGATGCCGAAACGTCACATGCTGGCGCATGTGAATCAATCCGGGTGTGTCGAGCAGTTTGTGCAGGATGTGTGGCCCGAGTAGAACGACATTTAATTGACTGTCGGGTTCACCCGCCATATGCACGAGTTGCAGAATGCGTTTGGCTCGTTCGATCGTCAGGGTCGAAATATCGATTACGGCAGTAACCTTTCGGCTCTGTTCTTCATTGTGCCGGGCGATTGCAGATTTGAGTCGAAACAGGGAGGTGGCCTGATCTCCAGCGCCGCTTTCACCGCCAAGCTCTAAAAGCAGCAAATCAAATAAAAGGTCCGGTTTAACCTGGCGCATATCGACATAAGTAACTAATGCCTTATCGCCGGCGCGTTTGGCCGCCGTGGCGACGATAGTAGTTTTTCCCACACCGGGTCCGCCGGTAACCACTGCGACAGCATCGCGAGATACCAGTACCTGTTCCATGCGTGCGACAGCCGATTCAAATTCTTCGTTGGGCGTGAAGAATCCATCGCTGGGACTGTTGCTGAATGGCTTGTCTGACAGCTTGAAGTGGTCTGTGTACATTTTGAACCGGTCCTGTGATTTCGGATCGGGTGATTATGTCTGGTGGCCTTGCCGAACGCGTTGACCGCCGTCACAGATTTGCTTAGCGGCAGAGAGAATGGTTAAGTGTTTGTAAAGCTAAGCAAAAAAGTAGTTAGTGCGACGCCGTAGGAGCGGCATCCTGCCGCGATTCCGGCAGTAATTCATGTGCCGGGTTTTCTGAATCGCGGCAGGATGCCGCTCCTGCGGTTGGGTAATCGCCCTTTTATGCGCGAGATTTTGGTGGCACAGAACGGTGGATCAAGCCTGTTCGAGTTCGATCAGGGTGCCGCAGAAGTCTTTTGGATGCAGGAACAGGACTGGCTTGTTATGTGCGCCGTTCTTCGGTTCGCCATTGCCCAGGATGCGTGCGCCGGCTGCAGTGAGTTTGTCGCGTGCGGCGAGAATGTCCTCTACCTCGTAGCACAGGTGATGCATGCCTCCGGTTGGGTTTTTTTCGAGAAATTTCGCAATTGGTGAGGTGTCGCCCAGTGGTTCGAGAAGTTCGATTTTGGTGTTTGACAGTTCGACGAAGATGGTCGTAACGCCGTGCTCCGGAAGCGCCACCGGTGAGGATATCGTTGCACCAAGCGTGTCCTGGTACAAAGTTGCCGCTGCAGAGAGGTTTGGGACGACTATTGCAACGTGATTGAGTTTGCCGATCATAGGTTGGGTTATCTCTTTTGTTGGAACGCAGTCACGATTTCCTGTGCGGCGACCCAGGGTGAAGTCGTACCGCTGGCGACCATTTTTTCGAGTTCGATGACCCTTGAGCGAATCGTGTCGTTCTGATGCAGGGATTCGAGCAGCGTTTCGGAAATCTCGTTCCACAACCATGCCTTGGCCTGTCTTGCCCGAGCGGCTTTTATGGCACCGTTGTGGGTCATCGTCGTGCGAAAGTTATTAATGAGTTGCCAGATTTTTTCAACGCTGGTGTTGTTTAGCGCCGAACAGGTTTCTACCGGTACTTTCCAGTCCGGGTGGCGTGGGCGCAGGAAGCCGAGCGCACCGCGGTAGTCTGCGGCTGAACGGTTGGCCGCGTTTTCCAGGTCCCCATCTGCCTTGTTGACGACGATCAGGTCGGCGAGTTCGACGATCCCGCGCTTGATGCCCTGTAATTCGTCACCGCCGCCGGGCAAGAGCAACAGCAGGAAGATATCGGTCATCTGCGCAACGTCAGTCTCGGACTGCCCGACACCAACTGTCTCGATCATGATGACATCGAATCCCGCGGCCTCGACAATGCGCATGGTTTCGCGGGTATGGCGCGTAACGCCGCCGAGTGTGGAGCCGGTGGGAGATGGCCGGATGAAGGCTTCGAGCCGTCGCGACAAGATTTCCATTCGAGTTTTGTCACCGAGTATCGATCCGCCACTGATCGCAGAAGAAGGATCGACGGCCAGCACGGCAACCTTGTGTCCGGCGTCGATGACGTGGTTGCCGAGGCTTTCGATAAATGTCGATTTGCCGACACCAGGTACGCCCGAGATGCCGATTCGAATGGACTTGCCCGCATGGGGGGACAGGAGGGTCAGCAATTCGTTGGCCGGCAGGCGATCTTTGGCGCGTGACGATTCGACAAGCGTGATCGCGCGGGCCAGCGCCCGGCGGTCTCCGGCCAGGACTTGTTCGGCGAGCTGCTTGGGGTCGGTCGGACTCATGTGCTGATTGCGGTCTGGTTCCTGGCCCTCGTTATTCGGCAGTTATTCACTGGCCATTATTCAAAGGCAAGAATCGGCTGGTCGACCATGAGGCTGTCGCCTTCGCTGGCCAGTACCTTTGCGATCGTTACATCCTCGTCGGTACGCAGGCTGTTTTCCATCTTCATGGCCTCGATGACGGCAAGTTCTTCACCGGCCTTGATTTCATCGCCTTCGCTTACGGCCAGCCTGACGAGTAAGCCGGGCATCGGTGAGATCAGGAACTTTGACAGGTCCGGCGGTTCTTTTTCGATCATGTGTTGCGCTAGTTCGGCCGCACGCGGTATGACGACCAGTGCATCGATTTGTGTGCCCCGCTGTGACAATCGGTAGCAAACACCGACGCGGTCGAACTGAAAGCAGACCTGGCGGTTGTTCACTTTGGCCTCGATCAGCGGTTGGCCAATCTTCCAGTCGGTGATGATGCGATAATCATTCGAACCCAGTGAAACCTCGTAGCCGCCTTCGATTCGGATGACGCGAATCGCGTGATGCTGCCGGCCAACCATGACGACGAAGTCTTCGCCGACCTGGCGTTCATGGCTTAGCAGTTGACCGGTAAGAAGTGCGGCCCGATCCATGTAAGTTCGATGAACGGCGCCGGCTATCGCGATCGGCAGGTCCGGATTGTCGTGGGCAACATCCGAGGCATGGAAACCGTCCGGGTATTCTTCGGCAATGAAGTTCGTCGTCAGTCGGCCGTCGAGAAATCGTGGATGGGCAATCAGTGCATTCAGAAAGCTGATATTGTGAGACACGCCCCGAATGAAGTAGGTATCGAGGGCATCGTTCATGTTCGCGATTGCCTCATTGCGGTCAGCACCGTAAGTAATCAGTTTCGCGATCATCGGGTCATAAAACATTGAGACTTCACTGCCTTCCTCGATCCCGGTATCGACACGTACGGTGTCCGACTCAGTCGGTGCCCGGTAACGGACGAGGCGGCCGATCGATGGCAGGAAATCGCGGAACGGGTCCTCGGCATAGACGCGGGCTTCGAGCGCCCAGCCGTTGATTACAACGTCTTTCTGGCTGATCGGCAGTTTCTCGTCATTGGCAACCCGAATCATCAGTTCGACGAGGTCCTGGCCGGTAATAAATTCCGTCACCGGGTGTTCGACCTGCAGGCGCGTATTCATTTCGAGGAAGAAGAAGTTTTTGTCTGCATCGACGATAAACTCGACGGTGCCGGCCGAGCAATAGTCCACGGCTGCAGCGAGAGCGACAGCCTGTTTACCCATTGCCGCACGTGTTTTTTCATCGATGAACGGTGACGGCGCCTCCTCGATGACTTTCTGATGCCGGCGCTGAATCGAACATTCGCGCTCACCGAGATAGATCGTGTTGCCATGGTTGTCGGCCATGACCTGGATTTCAATATGCCGCGGTTCTTTGATAAATTTTTCTGCGAACACGCGATCGTCACCGAAGCTTGATTTTGCTTCATTCGTCGCACGCTCGAAGCCGTCGCGGCATTCCGCATCGTTCCAGACAACGCGCATTCCCTTGCCGCCACCGCCGGCGCTGGCCTTGAGCATGACCGGGTAGCCGATTCCCTGAGCAATCTCGACTGCATGATCCGTGCCGTCAATGACGTCGGTATAGCCCGGAATTGTGTTGACGCCGGCTTTCTTGGCGAGCAGTTTCGAAGTGATCTTGTCGCCCATGCTGGTGATGGCATGTTGTTTGGGGCCGATAAATACGATCCCCTCGGCGTCGAGCGCGCTGACGAAGCCCGCATTCTCAGACAGGAAGCCATAACCGGGATGTACGGCCTGTGCGCCGGTCTGTTTGCACGCATCGATAATTTTTTCGATAACGAGGTAACTCTCGGCCGAGGCTGATGGACCGATGTGGACGGATTCATCGGCCATCTGCACGTGCATGGCGCCTGCGTCGGCGTTTGAGTACACGGCTACAGTCTTGATGCCCATGGCGCGTGCCGATTTAATGACACGGCACGCAATTTCACCGCGATTTGCAATCAGGATTTTTTCAAACATATTTTTGATGCACTTATAAAGGAATGTTGCCGTGCTTGCGCCACGGGTTTTCGAGTTTTTTGTCGCGAAGCATCGCAAACGAACGGCAGACACGCTTGCGTGTCGCATGCGGCATGATGACATCGTCAATAAAGCCGCGCGCGCCGGCAACGAACGGATTCGCGAATTTTTCCTGGTATTCGGCTGTGTGCTGGGCGATTTTTTCCTCGTCACCGAGATCTTTGCGGAAAATAATTTCAACGGCGCCCTTGGACCCCATGACGGCAATCTCGGCGCTGGGCCAGGCAAGGTTTACGTCGCCACGCAGATGTTTCGATGCCATGACATCGTAGGCGCCACCGTAGGCTTTGCGTGTGATTAACGTGACTTTCGGCACAGTTGCCTCGGCATAGGCGTAAAGCAGTTTTGCGCCTTGCTTGATGATGCCACCGAACTCCTGGGATGTACCGGGCATGAAACCGGGCACATCGACGAGTGTCAGGATCGGGATGTTGAATGCGTCGCAGAAGCGTACGAAACGGCCGCCTTTCTTCGATGAGTCGATGTCAAGACACCCGGCCAGCACCAGCGGCTGGTTTGCTACGACGCCGACAGTCGAACCTTCGAGCCGGATAAAACCGGTGACGATGTTTCGTGCGAAAGCAGGCTGGATTTCGAAGAAGTCACCGTCGTCAGCCACTTTGTAGATCAGCTCCTTGATATCGTATGCCTTCAGTGGATCGGTCGGCACGAGCGTATCGAGCGATGGCTCGCGCCGGTCGGCCGGATCTTCGGTAGGCCAGACAGGCGGCTTTTCTTTGTTGTTAGCCGGGATGAAGTTCATGAGCCGACGGGTCGTCAGCAATGCCTCGATGTCATTTTCGAGGGCAAGATCTGCGACGCCCGATTTTCCGCTGTGTGTCACGGCACCGCCGAGTTCTTCAGCCGTCACGGTTTCGTGTGTGACGGTTTTGACCACATCCGGTCCGGTCACGAACATGTAAGAGGAGTCTTTGACCATGAAAATAAAGTCGGTCATCGCCGGTGAGTAAACGGCACCGCCTGCACACGGGCCCATGATGAGCGAGATTTGCGGTACGACACCGGAGGCCAGGACATTTTTTTGAAAGACATCCGCGTAGCCGCCGAGCGATGCGACACCTTCCTGGATGCGCGCACCGCCCGAGTCGTTCAGGCCGATGACCGGTGCGCCGACTTTCATTGCCTGATCCATGATTTTGCAGATTTTCTTCGCATGGGTTTCCGACAGCGAGCCGCCGAAGACGGTGAAGTCCTGGCTGAAGACAAACATCAGGCGTCCGTTGATTGTGCCGTAGCCGATGACGACGCCGTCGCCCGGAATCTTGTCGGCCTGGTCCATGCCAAAATCCGTGCAGCGATGTTCGACGAACAGGTCCCATTCCTCGAAGCTGCCTTCGTCCAGCAGCAGTTCGATTCGCTCGCGGGCCGTTAGCTTGCCTTTGCCGTGCTGGGTATCGATGCGCCGTTGGCCGCCGCCGAGCTTGGCTGCGGCCCGCTTGGCGTCGAGTCGGTGGATGATGTCTTGCATTTTTGTGGTGCCTTTAAGGTCAGTGGTACCTGTAGTTGGGGTCAGAGTCCTTTTTTAATTGGTGTCTGACACCAAATTTTCTTATTTCCGTACTTTAACGTATCAGACTCGGTGGTTGTGAAAATTGGTGTCAGACACCAATTAAAAAAGGACTCTGACCCCGATCGCAGCGGGCCACGACTCATTTATCAAGCCACCTGCCGACGCTTTTTGATCAGGCTCAGCACCTCACCGGCCGCAACCGGAATATTGGTGCCGGGACCGAATACGGCTGCGACGCCGTTATCGATCAGTTCCTGGTAGTCCTGTGGCGGGATAACACCGCCGCAGATGACAAGAATGTCGCCCGCGTCCTGCTGTTTGAGCGCTTCGATGAGTTGTGGCACGAGTGTTTTGTGGCCGGCTGCCTGTGAGGAAACGCCGACTGCATGCACGTCATTTTCTAGCGCGTGCCGTGCGGCTTCTTCGGGAGTTTGAAACAGCGGCCCGATGTCGACATCGAAACCGATGTCCGCGAACGCCGTTGCGATGACTTTCGCGCCGCGGTCATGTCCGTCCTGGCCGAGCTTGACGACGAGCAGGCGAGGGCGGCGGCCTTCCTGTTCGGCAAAGGCGGCCACATCTTTCTGTATGTTGGCGAACGCGGCGTCACCTTCGTAGGCGGAACCGTATACGCCACTTATCGAATGAATCACGGCACTGTGCCTCCCATAGACTTTTTCCAGCGCATCGGAAATTTCGCCGACACTGGCGCGAGCGCGGGCTGCGTCAATGGCCAGCGCGAGCAGATTCTGATCATCAGATTCTGCGCCCTTCGTCAGCGCAACGAGAGTTGCAGCACAGGCGGCGTCATCGCGTGTGGCACGAATTTCGGTCAGACGCCTGATCTGTGCATCGCGTACGGCCGTATTGTCGATGTCGCGGATCTCGATCTCCGGCTCGTCTTCACGCTGGTACTTGTTGACGCCGACGATAACTTCCTCGCCACGGTCGATGCGCGCCTGGCGCAGCGCGGCGGCCTGCTCGATGCGCAGTTTCGGCATGCCCGATTCGACGGCTTTGGTCATGCCGCCGAGTTCCTCGACCTCGTCGATCAGTTTGCGCGCCTCGGAGACGAGTGAGGCGGTCAGGTTTTCGACATAGTAGGAGCCCGCCAGTGGATCGACAACTTTCGTGATGCCGGTTTCTTCCTGCAATACGAGTTGCGTGTTGCGCGCGATATGTGCCGAGAATTCGGATGGTAATGCCAGAGCTTCGTCGAATGAGTTTGTGTGCAGCGACTGGGTGCCGCCGAGTGCTGCGGCCAGGGCCTCGATGGTTGTGCGGATAATGTTGTTATAAGGATCCTGGCCGGTCAGGCTGACGCCGGAGGTCTGGCAATGCGTGCGCAGCATCAGTGATTTGGCTGTTTTCGGAGAGAAATGATCCTGCATCAGGTTGGCCCACAGCAGCCGGGCGGCACGCAGTTTTGCAGCCTCCATGAACAGGTTCATGCCGATGCCGAAGAAAAATGACAGGCGCGGCGCAAACTGATCGACTTCGAGCCCGCTGGCCAGTGCCGCGCGCACGTATTCGATGCCGTCGGCAATGGTGAAGCCGAGTTCCTGCACGGCCGTCGCCCCGGCTTCCTGCATGTGATAGCCGGAGATCGAGATCGAGTTGTAGCGGGGCATGTTGCCTGCTGTGAAGCAGATGATATCCGCGACGATCCGCATCGATGGCGCCGGCGGATAGATGTAGGTGTTGCGGACCATGAATTCCTTGAGTATATCGTTCTGTAGCGTGCCGGCGAGCTGGTCCGGCGTGACACCCTGTTCCTCGGCCGCGACAATGTACATCGCCATGATCGGCAGAACTGCGCCGTTCATCGTCATCGAGACGGACATCTTGTCGAGCGGTATGCCGTCGAACAGGATCTTCATGTCCTCGACCGTGTCGATTGCGACGCCGGCTTTGCCGACGTCACCGACGACGCGCTCGTGATCGGAGTCATAACCACGATGTGTGGCGAGGTCGAAAGCGACCGATAAACCGGTTTGTCCGGCTGCCAGATTCTTGCGATAGAAAGTGTTCGAGGCTTCGGCCGTCGAGAATCCGGCGTACTGGCGAACCGTCCAGGGTCGACCGGCATACATCGTTGCTCGCGGGCCACCGCCGAATGGCGCGAAGCCGGGCAGGCTGTCGAGATGGTCTATGCAGTCGAGGTCCGCGGCCGTATAAAGCGGTTTAACCGCGATGCCTTCGGGTGTTTGCCAGATCAGCTCATCGTGTGTCCGGCCACGGCCTTCCTTGTCGGCCAGCGTCTTCCAGTCATCGAGCGTCGGTTTGCGGAACTCTGCCATTCCTTATTCCTTTGTCTTGTTCTCATCATCGCCATTGTTCTCACCGACAATGGCTGCATTTAGCGCAAGCACGCGGCGGGCATCCTCCGCATGCAGGTTTTCGATCATCCGGCCATTGACCACAGCGATCCCGCTTCCCTGCGCTGCCGCGGCTTCCCAGGCCTCGATGATTTCAGCGGCGGCCCTCACGTCGCTCGCGGACACACCAAAGATGCGGTTAGCTGTCTCGATCTGTCTGGGGTGGATCAGAGTCTTGCCATCGAAGCCGAGTTTCCTGCCCTGTTCACAGGATTTGGTGAACCCGTTGTCATCGGTCAGGTCGCCAAATATGCCGTCCAGTATATCAAGACCGTGGGTCCGGGCCGCCAGAATACTGGTTGTCAGGGTCGGTAGCAGCCCTATCCGGTCCGGATCTGGTGGAATTCTGAGTTCCTTGGCCAGATCCGAGGTGCCCATGACGATAACCTGCAAGCGAGGATCGGCACTGGCGATACGATCAATTTTCAGTATTGCCTCGGGTGTTTCCGCCATCGTCCACAATCGCATGCGGTCCGGCGCACCGTTGATGGCCAAAAGATCGCCCAGTTTGCTAAGCAGATCCGGCCCGTTTATTTTTGGCGTAAGCATCGCATCGGCACCACTCTTCGCCACGGCCACCAGGTCATCCTTCCACCAGGGTGAACCGTAACTGTTAATTCGAATAACGATCTCGCGGTGTCCGTAGCCGCCGGCGGCAATAGCTGCAATCACATTTGCGCGAGCCATTTCCTTGGCATCCGGTGCGACCGCATCCTCCAGATCCATGATCACGACATCGACAGGAAGTTTCCGCGCCTTGTCGAGCGCACGCTGGTTCGAGCCGGGCATATACAATACCGAGCGTCTCGGCCTGATGGGTTGGGTCATGACAGTACCTGTTCGTATTGCTGGCGGAGCGTATTTTTCTGTACTTTGCCCATCGTATTGCGTGGCAGTTGCGGGACAAAAAACAGGCGTTTGGGTACCTTGAAGTTTGCGAGCCTTCCGCGCAGTGCCGCAATCAGGTCTTGTTCGGCCGATTCCCCGGCGAATTCCCCCGCGGATTTTCCGCCAGATTTCAGGCCGGATTCAATAACGGCAATCGCTATGACGGCTTCGCCGAAATCTGCGTGCGGTACGCCGACGACGGCCGATTCGACAACGCCGTCGAGTTCGTCGATTGCCTGTTCGACTTCGCGTGGATAAACGTTGAGTCCGCCGCTGATAATCATATCCTTGCTGCGACCGATGATCATCAGGTAACCGTCGGCGGCGAGGGAGCCCTGGTCGCCAGTGCGGAAAAATCCGTCAGTTGTGAATTCAGCGGCAGTTTTTTTACGAAGTCGCCAGTAACCCTTGAAGACGTTCGGCCCCTTAACCTGAATGTTGCCGATCTCGCCGGCAGGGATCCGTCGATCGGCCGCATCGACGACGCGAATGGTGACTCCAGGCAGGGCGGGGCCGACGGTGCCGGGACGACGTTCGCCATCGAGCGGGTTGGAGCTCAGCATGGATGTCTCGGTCATGCCATAGCGTTCCAGGATCGCGTGGCCGGTGCGTGATTGGAACTGTTGGTGCATCTCGGCCGGCAACGGCGCGGAGCCCGAAATGAATAACCGGCTAGAGCGACACGTTTGCGGGCCGAAGTCCGTCTCACCGAGCAGGCGCGAGTAGAACGTCGGGATGCCCATCATGACGGTGGCATCCGGCAAGTGACGCATGACCTGACGAACCTCGAACTTCGGCAGGAACGTCATCGCACAACCGCTAGTCATCGTACAGCCCAGCCCGACGAACAGGCCGTGCGCATGATAGATCGGCAGTGCGTGGAGCAAAGTGTCGTCGGCGGAGAACCCCCAGGCACTGACCAGCGTCGCCGTATTCGTAGCGAGATTACCGTGCGTCAGCATTGCGCCTTTCGGTGTGCCGGTCGTGCCGGATGAATAGAGCAACACGGCGATCGTGTCTCGATCACAGTCCAGCGTGGTAAAGGTATCCTGCATAACGGCCGCACCATCGGTCAGGCTGCCGTGACCGGCCTGATCCATCGTCAGCAGTTTGCAGTCACGCCCCGTAACGAGACTTGCGAATGTGTCCATGCCGGCGGGGGCGCAGACAATCACGCGCGGTTCGGCATCGTTGACGAAGAATTCGAGTTCCTTTGGTTGATAGGCCTCGTTCAGTGGCTGGTAGATATATCCCGCTCGCAAGCAGGCGAGATACAGCCAGACCGCTTGCGGCGATTTGGGAGCCTGGATCGTAATGCGATCACCTGGTTCGAGTCCGCTGGCGGCTAAATAATTTGCGATGCGTGCGGATTCACGCCATGCATCCGCATAACTGAATCTCGTTCCGTCGCTGGTCATCAACAGCGGACGATTGCAATCAGCCGGGTTACCCCAGGCAAATGTAGTGAAAAGATTGGTCATTGACGGTTCGATAGCATAATGACTCACTTGTAGGAGCGGCATCTTGCCGCGATGAACCTGCTGTAGCGTGCTAATCGCGGCAAGATGCCGCTCCTGAGGATCATGATCTGGCCAGGTCGTAATCCGGTGGTCCTGATATCGCCGCGTCTGGTTTGGTCCGGTCGATCTGCAGAGATACCGCGGCAGTTTCGAGTTCTGCTGCGGAAACTGAACCGTGCTCGGCCAGTGATGCGAGCGCGGCGTAGGCGATGTATTCGGCGCTAACCTCAAAGTGTGTGCGCAAATCCGGGCGTGATTCGCTGAGGCCGAAGCCGTCCGTGCCGAGTACAGCGTATGGTCCCGGTACCCAGCGCGCAATACTCAATGGCAGGGCTTTCATGTAATCCGTCGCGGCAACGAATACGCCTTGCTCGTGCTCAAGCAATTGATAAACGTAGGGGCGAATAGCCGGTTTCTTTGTTTCCCATTCAGGATGCAGCAGGTGCGCGCGCTCGGTGGCGAGCCCTTCGCGACTGAGTTCGTTATAGCCGGTCACGCTCCAGATATCAGTCGAGACACCGAGCGTTTCGAGCAGCTCCCGCGCTTTCAGGACTTCCGTCATGATCGCGCCGCTGCCGAACAGGTGAGCCTTTCTGCCGGCTTTGGCCGGTGTGTCCGAGCACGCGAAACGGTACATGCCTTTAATGATGCCTTCGGTGGCATCGTCAGGCATCGGCGGCATAACGTAGTTTTCGTTGTGAATCGTGATGTAGTAGAAAATCTCTTCCTGCTGCTCATACATGCGCCAGATGCCGTCGCGAATGATGACGGCGAGTTCGTAGGCGAATGCCGGGTCGTAACTGAGCAGGTTTGGCACCGTGTTGGCAATTATTTGTGACTGACCGTCTTCGTGCTGCAGGCCTTCGCCGTTCAGCGTCGTGCGACCTGACGTACCGCCGAGCAGGAAGCCGCGCGAGAGCATGTCGCCGCAGCTCCAGATCATGTCGCCGACGCGCTGGAAGCCGAATATCGAATAGAAGATATAAAACGGGATGGTCGGAATGCCGTGTGTCGCGTAGGCCGTTCCGGCTGCGAGAAACGATGCCATGGCACCTGCTTCACAAATGCCTTCCTGGAGTATTTGCCCATCCTGTGCTTCACGGTACGGCATCAGTGTTTCGGCATCGACCGGCCGGTATTTTTGTTCCTCGGCCGAATAGATTCCGACCTTGCGGAACAGTGCTTCCATGCCGAAGGTTCGTGCCTCGTCCGGGACGATCGGGACGATGTAGCGGCCGAGTTCCTTGTGGTCGAGCAGCTTGGCCAGCATGCGTACGAATGCCATGGTCGTGGAGAGTTCGCGCTCTCCGGAACCGGCAATGTGGTCGCTGAACAGGTCGAGGTCGGGTGTCTTCAGGGCGATGCAGTCCACGCTGCGAGTGGGCCATGGCCCGCCGAGTTCGGTGCGGCGTTCGTTCATGTAGGTCAGCTCTTTGCTGTCGGCCGGTGGCAGATAGAATTCCGCATTTTTCGCGGCTTCGTCGCTGATCGGTATGCCGAGCCGGCGCACGGTGTCAATGCGTTCTTCGGCACTCAGGTTTTTTTTCTGATGCACGGCATTCGAGCCTTCATAGCCCTGCATGCCGAAGCCCTTGAGTGTTTTGATCAGGATGACGGTCGGGCCGGTCTGGTTGCGCGTGGCTTGTTCGAAGGCGGCGTAGATCTTTTTATGGTCATGTCCGCCACGGCGGATGCAGCGTACTTCCTCATCCGACAGCACGCGCATGATCTCGGCCAGCCTTTTGCTGTCGCCGACCCAGTGTGCGCGAACTTCTTCACCGCTCGATACGGAATACATCTGGTAGTCGCCGTCGACGGCTTTTTCCATGCGCTCCTGGAGCACGCCGTCTTGATCGATTGCGAACATCTTGTCCCATTCGCCGCTCCAGATGACTTTCAATACATTCCAGCCGGCGCCGCGGTAGCTTCGTTCGAGTTCCTGGATGATTTTTCCATTGCCACGGACCGGGCCGTCGAGTCGCTGCAAATTGCAGTTCACGACCATGATCAGGTTGTCCAGCTTCTCGCGTGCGGCAATATTGATCGTGCCGAGCACTTCCGGTTCGTCGGACTCGCCGTCACCAATGAACACCCAGACCTTGCCGCCGTTGTCCGGTTTCAGGCCGCGGCGCTCGAGGTATTTTGCGAAGCGTGCCTGGTAGATCGCGGTCGGCGTCGACAGCCCCATTGATGCTGACGGCATCTGCCAGAAATCCGGCATATTGCGAGGGTGGGGGTAAGAAGACAGGCCGCCACCGTCCTGCAACTCGCGGCGAAAGTTTTCGAGCCGCTCGGCGGACAGTCGTCCTTCCACAAATGCGCGCGCATAAACGCCCGGTGCAGAGTGTGCCTGGATGCCGATCAGGTCGCCGCCATAGTCATCGCTTTTGCGACGAAAGAAATGATTTAGTCCGACTTCCATCATGGTCGCAGAAGATGCGTAAGTGCCGATATGTCCGCCGACGCCGCTGCCGCTGTCATAGCCGCGCAGAACCATGGCCATGGCATTCCAGCGCAGGATGTTTTCGATGCGTTGCTCGATGTCGATATCGCCCGGGTAAGCGGGCTGCTGGTGGAGTGGTACGGTGTTGCGGTACGGCGTATTTAGCGGGGCATCGCCGACAAGGACATTTTCATCCGCAAGAAAATCCCTGACTGCCCTGAATACGGCTTTCGCCCGGTCGGGTCCTTCTGCCTGCAGCAGCGAATCTATCGATTCCAGCCATTCCTGCAGTTCGATATCGTCGCGCGCGATTTCGCTTCGCCGTGAGACCATTGAGCGTTGACTCCTCACATTTAGAATTATTCGCCACGACCGGTCAGGTCGGTGGTCCGGGTCGACAGGATCGCGGCAAGGTTGTAGTTTTGAGAATATGTGGTCGGTTTTCTAGTCGGTGAATTATAGCGCAATGTGTCACATCAGGTAGAGAACTCACGTAAGTAGATATCAGTATATATATGAAAGTATTTGTTATTTTGTCTGTAACAACCCGAAATTCATGACTTCGGCTGCACGCCTGGATGCCCGGCGCCGACTCTTGCGGTTTATGCTGCAATCGCCGCTGATCGCATCGGGTGCTTCGCTGGCATCGATGTGGCCGAAGGAAGGATGGGCCCGGCCCGAACTCGCTGTCGCAGACTCGGCGCGCCGTACCCTCGATGTCTTCCAGATGAAGGCTGCGGCCAGAACCGCGCTGGATATGAGCGCCTGGCACTTCATCGTCAATGGCGCCGACGACGGCAAAACAATGGCCGAAAACCGGCGCATCTTCGATGACTGGCAGATCCGCGTCCGGCGTCTCGTCGATATCAGCAAGATCGATATGTCCGTCGAAGTACTCGGCGAATCGCTGAGTTCACCTATCATCCTGGCGCCGGTCGGCGGTCAGCAAATACTGCATGAGACCGGTGAAATCGGTACGGTGCGAGGTGCACGCCGGCACCTGATGATTTGCTCGACAGCTTCGAGTTTCAGTATCGAGGAAATTGCTGCGGCGGCGTCAGGGCCGCTGTGGTTTCAGCTCTATGCGAGCAAGCACAAACCCTTCATGAAGGCTTTGATTGCGAACGCCGAACGAGCAGGCTGTCGTGTACTCGTGTTAACGATTGATGCACCGACAATAGGCAACCGGGAGGCCGAACGTTGGTTCCGTGCCGCAGAATCCGGATCTGATTCGCGATCCAAAGCGCAATCCGGTGCGAGGATGCGCATGGGTAATTACGAGAATTACACAGGCAAGAAAAATATCGGCGATCCGACCATTACGTGGGATATCGTCAACTGGTTGCGTGCCAATACGACGATGAAAATCGTTTTAAAGGGTGTCGTGACCCGCGAAGATGCACGCCTGTGCCGCAAATATGGGGTCGACGGCATCATCGTATCGAATCACGGTGGCCGGCAGGAGGAAAGTAATCGCGCAACTCTGGATTGCCTGCCCGAGGTTATCGATGCCATCGATGATGAGATGCCGGTGTTGATCGATGGTGGCTTTCGGCGCGGTACGGATATTTTCAAGGCGCTAGGGCTTGGTGCCCGGGCAGTCTGTGTCGGGCGACCACCGATGTGGGGATTGGGGGCGTTTGGCGAGGAGGGTGTTGAGCGGGTTATGTCGATTTTGCGGGGTGAGCTATTGCGGATTATGAAGTTTGCCGGGACGAAGAGTGTTGGGGAGATTGGGGTGGGGTATTTGCAGCGGCGTTGAATAGGGTAGATTTTAGTCGGGCGACTCCGGATCCAGCACCGTATCGGTGGCCTGGTCGTCGGGGATCGTGTCGGGATAATCGAGGTTGTAGTGCAGGCCGCGGCTTTCGTGTCGGCTCAGTGCGCTGTGGATGGTGAGTCGGGCGATGAGCGCCAGGTTGCGCAGTTCGATCAGGTCGTTGGTCACTTTGAAGTTGCCGTAGTATTCGTCGATCTCACCCAGCAGGAGTTCGACGCGGTGCAGGGCGCGTTGCAGACGTTTGTTGGTTCTGACGATGCCGACATAGTCCCACATGAAGCGGCGCAGTTCGTCCCAGTTATGCGAGACGACGATTTGTTCATCCGGGTCGGTGACTCTGCTTTCATCCCAGTCGGGGAGTGGGATTCGGCCGGGGCGTGTCGTGTCGAGTTCGGTCAGGATGTGCTTGTGTGCGGCGGCCGCAAATACGGTGCATTCGAGTAGTGAGTTGCTGGCCAGTCGGTTGGCACCGTGCAGGCCGGTGCAGGTGCATTCACCGATTGCATACAGGCCGGGGACGTCTGTCGCTGCGGTCAGATCCGTCACGACGCCGCCACATGTGTAATGAGCGGCCGGCACGACCGGGATCGGGTCACGCGTTATATCGACGCCATACTCGAGGCAGTTACGTGTGATATTTGGAAACAATTGCAGGATTTGTTCTGCGGGCTTGTGGCTGATGTCGAGGAAAACGTTGTCGTAGCCGCCACGCTTCATTTCGTAGTCAATCGCTCGCGCAACGATATCGCGCGGTGCGAGTTCCGCGCGTTCATCATGGGCCGGCATGAACCGTGTGCCGTCCGGCAACAACAGGCGGCCGCCTTCGCCGCGTACGGCTTCGGAAATCAGGACCGATTTGGCGTGCGGGTGATACAGGCAGGTGGGGTGGAACTGCACAAACTCGAGGTTCGCAACCCGGCAGCCGGCACGCCATGCCATCGCAATACCATCGCCGGTTGCCGTGTCCATGTTGGTGGTATACAGGTAGACCTTCGATGCACCACCGGTTGCGAGTACGACGATATCGGCTGACAACGTCCCTATATGGTTCGTCTCCAGGTCGAGCGCGTAGGCGCCCGCGCAACGATTTTGTTCGTTCGGGGCGAGTTTCCCGGTTGTGATCAGGTCGATGACAATCTTGTTGGTCAGCACGTCGATGTTCGGGTGCAGGGCAACCTGTTGTTGCAGCGCCGCCATGATTGCATTGCCCGTGGCGTCGGCAGCATGGACTACCCGGCGTTCGCTGTGGCCACCTTCTCGAGTCAGATGCAAAGCATTGCTATTAACCTGGCTATTGCCCCGATCCGAGCGTGTAAATACGACACCGTGATCGAGGAGCCACTGTATGCATTCGGGGCCTCGCTCGACTACAAAGTCCACGGTCTCACGGTCGCACAGGCCTGCTCCGGCCTCGAGTGTGTCATCCGCGTGAGCTTCGATTGTGTCACTCGGGCCAATCGCGGCGGCGATGCCGCCTTGTGCCCAGTTGCTCGAACTGTCGGTCAGCGGGCCTTTTGCAACGATGCTGACTGTGCGGCCCGATTCGGCTAATCGCAGGGCGAGCGAAATACCGGCCAGACCGGCACCGATAATGAGTACTTCGCAATCTGATTTTGACATCAGACGGCCAGCATTCTCTCCAGGGACAGGCGTGCCCGCTCGACCGTCTCTGCATCGATCTCAATTTTCGGCGTCAGTGTTTGCAATGAATGCAGAATTTTCGGCAGTGTGATGCGCTTCATATACGGACAAAGATTGCACGGGCGGATAAATTCGACATCCGGATACTCGACGGCGACGTTATCGCTCATCGAGCATTCGGTCACCAGCACAACCTGTTTCGGCTGCTCTGTACCGACGTGTTCAATCATGCCGGATGTCGAGCCGACGAAATCAGCTTCCGCCAGGACATCGGGTGGGCATTCGGGGTGCGCCATGATGTGGATGCCCGGGTAATCCTTGCGGTAGCCGCGCAATTCGTCCGGTGTAAAGCGTTCGTGTACCTCACAGGCGCCTTCCCAGAGGATAATTTCGACATCGGTCTGCTCGGCCACGTAACGGCCGAGGTAGCCGTCCGGCACGAAGATGACCCGCTCGGTATTCAGTGATTCGACAATTTTCACCGCATTTCCCGATGTGCAGCAGATATCCGCTTCGGCACGGACATCGGCATATGCATTGACATACGTAACGACCGGGACGCCCGGGTACTGTTCCCTGAGCCGTCGCACATCTGCGCCCGTAATCGAGGCCGCCAAAGAACACCCCGCTTCCATGTCCGGCAGTAAAACGGTCTTGTCCGGACTCAGGATCTTGGCGGTTTCAGCCATGAACCTGACGCCGCACATGACAATGACATCCGCATCGACCTCGGCGCCTTTCTGTGCCAGCGCCAGTGAATCGCCCGTAATATCGCCGACGCCGTAGAAAATTTCCGGAGTCTGGTAGTTGTGCGCCAGGATCGTTGCATTGCGGATTGCTTTTTGTTCGTTGATTGCCGCAATCAGTGGGGCGTGGATCTGCCACTCAACGTCCGGCATGACGTGTTTGACGCGTTCAAAGATGGGGCGAGTCAGGCGTTCAACTTCAGGCGTAAATTCAAGAGTTGCTGTATCGGTGATCGTTTGGTCTTGCATGATTTGCGGCCATCGGGCCAATTTGTTGATGAATTCCACAAGTATAAATATCTGCGCACCGAATGGACACGCTTTGCGGTGAACCGGTGCAAGCGAATCGCATGCTGACGAAGTTGTTGCGGATCTTCCTCTGAGCGCGGGCTACTGACCGCTGGGCGGTTAGCGCCGGCCAGGCCGCCCTGAAATTTGTTAACGAAAGAAGGCCCGGATTTGGGAATTGGGATCAGAATCACAGCTATTTCGCAGGTTTGCAAGCAAGATGTCGAAGTCTCCAAGACCCGGATTTTTTTTGCACGATGGATAATGGCTTCGATAAAACTCGGATATTCAATGAATATACAGTCATTCTGCGGGCGTTATTGCCCGGATTTCTGGGCTTTTATTGTTACGATCGCAGCGGCGGCATGTTCTTCGAACAGTCGGAAGGCGAGGGCATCGATTGCTCTCCGGCATATGCTGAAGCACTGAAAATTATCCTGACCGATCCCTGCTCTGACCAGGCGGCCGAATGCGGTCGTATCGATCTCGATAGCGTCGTTGCCTATGTCGTCCCGTTTGAGGGCGGCAAGAAACGAGTGCTTGGTGCTTTCTCGGTACTCGTACAAGCCGACCATGCATTGGAATATGCTCAGATAGTCGAGTTGATCAGCCCTGTGGGTCGTAATCTGCAGAGAGAACTGAGCCTGTGCCACCGGCTCATGATTGCCTATCAGAAGCTGAGCGTCCGGTCCGCTGAGGAAAACCTGCTGCACCAGGTCGAAAAACTGGTTCACCAGCACCGGGACAGTGATAAGACATTGAGTCATATCCTGTTGTTATGCCGCAAGTTCCTCGGTATCAACGGTGTTGCGCTGATGGTGCCGGACAAGCATATCAGGTTCTTCGAAGGCGAAGCCCGGAAACCGGCCGAGCTACGATTGTTGTTGAGTGAGATGATCGATGCCGGATCCGCGGAGTCGGGATTTCGTACGAATGATGTTCTGGACGATGTCGTCAACAGCAAAGAGATGAACCTGCTTGCCGTGCCGATTCGCCACAATTATTCCGATTTGATCGGCATCATCGTATTTTCCGGGTGGGAAGAATCCAATTTCAGCATGCGCCGGCGACGCAGAATCGGACGTTACATTGCAGCACAAATACAGGATGTAATCGCTCGCGATTACGACCAGTTGACCGGACTGATGAGCTGGCATTTGTTCGAAAGAAATCTTGTGACGATGTGCCGGGGTGCCGACGCTGAACCGGCGCAAAATGACGATAAATTTGCATTGTGTTTCGATGTCGACCGATTGCATGTGGTCAATGAAAATCTCGGCTCCAAAAAAGGCGATGAAATGCTTGTGGCATTTGCGGGACTGCTACACCAGCATTTCGGTAAACAGATTGTCACGCGCATCGCGAGCGATAGTTTTGCAGCGGTCATGGTCGGTACGGACATGGATGGGGCTCGTGCGGCGGCCGAAGAGATTCTTAGTGCATTCGGCGTAATGGAATTTGTGCACGGTGAAAAGAAGGAGCGGGCGTCTGTCAGTATCGGTGTCGGCCCGGTAAACAATGGGGCGACTACCGCCAATGCGGCACTGGTGCCGGCCCAGGTCGCGTGCAAAGCGGCCAAAGACCGCGGGCGTGGGCGCGTCGAGTGTTATGAGGAGGATGACAAGAGCATCATCCAGCGTATGGATGATATTCAGCTCGTTGGCGATATTCGCACTGCAATCGAGAGTGGCAGGGTGACTGTATTAGCTCAGCCGATCGTGCCGCTGGGCAGGAACGAGGATGTAAAATATTTTGAAGCACTCGTTCGCCTGCTTGATTCATCAGGTCGGCAGATTCTGCCCGCCAAGTTTTTCTCAGCCGCTGAGCGCTACCAGTTGATGGTAGAACTCGATCGCCTGGTTGTCAGCGAAACACTGAAACTGCTGGCACGTCATCGCAAAGACTTTCCCGATGTGCCACTGAGAATTGCAATCAACCTGTCCGGGCAGAGTTTAGGTAACGAAAGCTTTCTTCCTTTCGTTCAGGATGAAATCAAAAAGTATCAGGTGCCACCGGAATGTCTGTGTTTCGAGATTACTGAAACTGTGGCAGTTGCAAACCTGCAGCGTGCGCAGACATTCATGCATACGTTGAACAAGCTGGGTTGTTTCTTCTCGCTCGACGATTTCGGCACCGGTCTGAGTTCATTTGCCTATCTGAAGTTGTTCCCTGTCAGTACGCTGAAGATAGACGGCAGTTTCGTGCGTGACCTCACAACAAATGTTGTGTCTCAATCCGTCGTTGCGGCGATCTCGGAAGTTGCGCGGGTCATGGAACTTGAAACCGTGGCTGAGTGTGTGCCTGATGAGGAAGCCCTGGAACTGCTGCGTGACATCGGCGTGACCTACGGTCAGGGGTTTTTACTCGGTGAGCCGCAACCCCTGGTGGAAGCGCTCGACAGTGCTGCTGTATCGGCTGCCACTAATCAAAGGCAGATCACAGCCTGAATCCAATCCATCCCGGCTTTCTTTACGGGTTATAGCTTGCGCACAGGTGTTGACGCATCGCCGGTTCAGGTGCTTCTACGTAACCGTGGTCATAAGCCACGATATGCAGGTCCGCGGCAAAGGCATCGAGCAATTCACCAGGCTTCAGCAGAAATGCCGGGTTGCGCGGGTGTCCGAAGCGTTCGTTACCTGCTGCGAATGTGTCATAGATCAGCGTGCCGCCGTCGGTCAGGGCAGCGATCAGGTATGGATACAGTGGGGGATACCGGTAATTCGTGACGACGATACCGCCAAAGCGCCGGCCGGTGAACGGCCATGGCGAATGCTCCAGATCGTGTTCGATGAGCTCAAACCTGTCGTCCGCGGCAAGATCGACGACGCCGGACAAATTGCGATCGATCGCCGTAACCCGGTGACCAAGACCGGCAAGGTAACGAGTATGACGGCCGTTGCCGCAGGCCAGATCGAGTACGTTCGACGCCGGTGCTATGCGACCGGCGTGTTGATGCGCCCAGACAGAGATGTCCTGATGGTTATGGTCCCGCATGGGGCTAGCCTATCAGGGTCGGCCTATCAGGGTAGGGCTGTCAGCAGGACAGGTGTGTCAAGTGGTCCAGCAGGTAGTGTAGGCGTTGGGGTCTTTATTAATCGTTAACTGCGGTTTGCCGCCGACATGCAGGATCAGGCTGCGGTTGAATTCAGGGCCACGAACGTCACAAAACAGCATTTCACCGGAGTTTTCGGCGATTGTATTGACCATGATCTGGCCATTCGGCCGAAACGTCAGAAATCGTTCGAATTCCTGTGATTGGATTTCGACATCGGCAATGCCGTTGGTCGTACCGAGAACCTCGTCGTTCGTATCGATGTGCCGGTCGTGATCGCTGTCGATAAAATAGATCCAGCCATCCTGCCACTGAGCATCGTCACACTGTTCGGCATTGCTGCTCGGGCAGATCGTTACCTGTTCATTGCGGGTGATTGCCGTGCTGCGTGCCGCGTGAAGTGTCGAAATGAGATCATTCGTGGCCGCCGCACGCTGACCATTGGTGACGATATTCGTCATTGCCGGTACCGCCATCGATGCGGTGACAGCCGCGATGGCCAGTGTCGCCATCATCTCGGCCAAAGTGAAACCCTGTTGTGCGGTATTGTGACTCACTGCGTCGTCCCCGGTTCCGGTACATGTCGGAGTTGGGTCGAGCATAGGGGTGTTGTATGGCGCGGTATTCTGTGACTGGTGTCACGGGAGTCGCTCCTGCGGGCATTACGCCGATGTTTATTTGCCCGGATCTCCTAGGGGAACAGGCCCCTCGATAGTTTCGCCGCCGCGACGCGATCGATGCCTTCGATCAGTGCTGCAGTACGCATGTTGATATTGTCTCGCTGGCTGCGCATCAGCGTTTTCTCGAAGGCCTTGGTCAGGATCAGGTGCAGGCGATTATTGATTTCTTCAAGTGACCACGTGATGTTTTGTGTCCCCTGAACCCACTCGAAGTACGAGACCGTGACACCGCCGGCGTTGCCAAGAATATCTGGCAGCACGAAGATACCGCGCTGGTCGAGGATCTCGTCGGCCTCGAGCGTTGTCGGGCCGTTGGCACCCTCGGCCAGGAGCTTGCACTTGATGCGCTCTGCATTGTCGGCGGTAATCTGATTCTGCAGTGCTGCCGGGACGAGGATGTCGCATTCAAGTTCGAGTAGTTCTGCGTTGCTGACCCGCTCGCCGAGTGTGCAACCGTCGAGAGATCCATTTTGATCGACGTATTGATGCAGCGCGCTGACCGATAATCCGTCCGGGTTGTACAGGCCGCCGGAAACATCGCTGACGGCGATAATCTCGACGCCGTTTTCAATCAGGCATTTGGCGGTATTGATGCCGACGTTGCCGAACCCCTGCACCACGGCCGTCGAAGAGGCCAGATCGAGATTCATGAACCTGGCGGCCTCGATGATCAGGTAGACGAGGCCACGGCCGGTTGCCGCATCGCGGCCCAGCGAGCCACCGAGTACGACCGGCTTGCCGGTGACGATCTCGGGTACCGGGAAGCCGACCTGCTGGCTATAGGTATCCATGATCCATGACATGACTTGCTCGTTCGTGCCCATGTCCGGCGCGGGGATGTCTTTATCCGGGCCGATCATCGTGATGATTTCCATTGTGAAACGGCGAGTTAGCCGCTGTAGTTCGGGGCTGGAAAGCAACGAAGGATTGATGCGCACACCGCCTTTCGCGCCACCGAACGGCAGCCCCATCAGGGAACACTTCCACGTCATCCACATTGCCAGCGCCGAGACCTCGCCGAGATTGACCTCCTCGTGGTAACGGATGCCGCCCTTGGTCGGCCCCATTGTCAGAACGTGCTGGACACGATAGCCGAATACGGTCTCGACCTCGGTGTAATCATCACGGCGAGTCGGGAAGCTGACCATCAACGTCCGTTGCGGAAACATCAGTCGGTCGCGGATATTTTCATCCAGGTTCATGATCGTAGCCGCTTTCAGGAACTGCTCCTGGGCGAGGCGGAACATCGGGTCATCCCACTCGGCTTGAGGGCTGAGTGGTTGATCAAACGGTTGGGTGACAGGGTTCATGTAACCTCCGATCGGAAAAAGTCGCCGGGCCGCGAGCCCGTCAGATAATGGGCGCGGGTTATCAGTTGAGGATAGCTGATTCCGCTGGATTATGTCGCTATGAGTTGTGTGACCGGAGTCACAGATTTCCAGAGTGAAAGCTAAATTAGAGTGGCTGTAGTGCTGGCAATTGCTTCTCAGTTTTTCTCTTCGAGTATGGACAAGTTGGAGTACTCTTTGAGTTGTTCGGCAAGGTGAGTCACTTTCGTCAGTTTCGACATCTGTCTGGCAGATGCTTCCGGGTTGTTGTTCGTGTAGTGGTACAAAGCGCAGGTGATTGCCTTATTGTAATTCACCAGCACTTTGAGCGATCCCCTTCGAATGGAGTAAACGTAATACTGGAGATTGTGTGGTACCTGGAAAAGATTGTCTTGCGAGTGCAGGAAAACCTCATTGATCAATTTAAGCAGCAGCCTTGTGTCGGTCCCTTCACCCTGAGCATCTGTCCTGTTAATCAATGCATTTTTGTAGAGCAGGTATTCCTCATCGCTAATTTTACTGCGAAGCTCTTCCAGCAGTCGCAAGTTTCCTGCGAGTGAGAAGATGTCGATATCCGTCTCTGCGTGGGGCAGAATCCTGGCTCTGAAAAGAGCAATGGCCGACTTGCCGTACTCTTTCGTCAGGTAATAGTAGAACGCCATCTTGATACGACTGGCAAGTACTGCGAGACGGATTTTCCTGGTTAACTGAAGCCGGATGTCTTTTCCGGAATCCAGGTCTTTTCCTGCGACATATTTCCACTTAAGGAAGATAAATATCTTTGGTATGAAGTGAATATCGTACTTGATCTCATCGTGCACGAGCCTTTTGATGATCTCCTGCTTCGTGCTTTTTCTTACCGGGAAATTAGATAGGACCAGTAGATCGT
This sequence comes from uncultured Chromatiaceae bacterium, assembly GCA_964629475.1. GTDB lineage: Bacteria > Pseudomonadota > Gammaproteobacteria > Steroidobacterales > SMWD01. The sequence continues at coordinate 28,579 of CAZVQW010000028.1, forward strand.
AGTCGCTGGTAGCAGTCTGTTCATTGTAAAAGTAGGAACCAACCAAAATGGTTCTGGCGCCGGGAAGACTTGCCTTGATCGCCGACCTGATGCGATCGATGGGATGATGGCTCATGTTACTATCTTACTTCTTCCCCAGAGGTCAGTCTGATTACAATGGAACATACACAAT
>CAZVQW010000029.1:0-26524 GCA_964629475.1 uncultured Chromatiaceae bacterium
ACCTGCTTGAGCACTGCGGGCTTCCGTGGAGTGACGCGTGCCTGGACTTCCAGAAAAACACGCGTACCGTGCTGACAAACAGCAGCATTCAGGTGCGACAGGCGCTATACACGGATTCAATCGACCGCTGGAAGCGGTATGAGAAACATCTTGGACCGCTACTGGAACTCACTAACGACCCTGACACGGCTTTCTCGGATCGAGCCGGGGACAGCTGACACTATGCCAATCGGAGCAGAATATGCTGCAACCATGCTTAATCGCGAGGAATGATTAGTGATCATTTCACACAAATACCAATTCATCTTTCTCAAGACACTAAAGACAGCAGGAACTTCGATTGAAATATTTCTTTCCGGCCACTGCGGACATGAAGATATCGTTACCCCGATTTTTCCACACGTAAAACCGCACTTTGCTCGAAACTTCCAGGAAGGAGGATTTCTTGATCACATACCCGCACTGGAAATACAGCGCCGCATATCCAGCGATATATGGAATAACTACCATAAATTCTGTGTTGAACGAAACCCCTGGGACAAGACCCTGTCACATTATTATCTACTCAAATTTCGCGCGAACAATAATCTTTCTTTAGATGAATACTTCGCAAAGAAACAGTTCTGTTTGAATTACCCCATATACACTGACAGAGCCGGAGGCACGATCGTAGACAAGATTATCAAATATGAAAATCTGGCTCATGGATTGCAAACCACCTTTGATATGCTTGGAATACCGTTTAGTGGATCACTGGGCGTACATGCAAAGTCGGAGTACAGGACAGATAAACGCCACTACAGGGACATCCTGTCCTCCGAGCAAGCTAATTTAATTTCTGATGTCTTTTCCAAAGAGATACAGATGCATGGCTATACGTACTGAATGCCCCGAAAGCAACATTCTCCCATTTCAATCCAGTCTGGTAAGGGAAAATCTGGGGCAGCAGCATGACAGCAAAACGTGAATCCCCTTCCGTTATTTTCCATTCAATGTGGCGGACATCGAGCACATATTTTTTTGCGCTGTTCCGGGAGAGAGATGAATACCTTACTTTCTATGAACCGTTTCATGAAAGATTGAGTATGATCGAGGATGCACTAAAGCAACCTCCGGAGCCCTCTCACCCAAGCCTGACAAAGCCATATTTTCATGAATATCAATCTCTTAAAGAGAACAATAGCGTCAGGAATTTTGAGCTGAATTTCTCCTACCTGCAAAGATTGTCGCCGGAATTTGACTCCAGATGCCAATCCTACATCGACACGCTCACCAAAGAGGCAGAATCAAGAAATAAGACACCGTTCCTGCAGTTCAACCGTTCCTTCCTGTGCATGGACTATTTCGATAATTTTCACAACGATGCGCTCAATGCCTATTTCTATCGAAATCCCAGGAGCCAATTTACGTCATATAAAAATTCCGGCAGGGCTTACTATATTGGATTGTCTTATCTTCAATTTGCCGCGGAATCACGGCGGAATAACAACGCGGCACTTCGATTCGTCAATGTTCCGTTCTATTATTCCATGGATTCCATTCAGAACACGTTAGCTTTCTACAATGCATTTTCCGGTTTGAGCACTGCCACCTCTTATTATATTTTCTTCTGCCTTTGGTGCATCGGACTCATTAACGCCATCCGACTGGGCTTTCCTTGTATAAGCGTGGATACAGCAAGATCTAAACAAAATCTGCAAAACGGGGTTATCGATTTCTTCGAAAAGGAGTTTCCGCATCTGAATTTGCAGGATTACAGCCCTAAATCACACATTGCCTCTGAAGAGACGTCAGAGACTTGCCTCGCAGTCGAAAAACTGGTTATTTCCCACCTGATCGAATCCGACTATCAGCCACACATGGAAGCTGTGCAAACCCGTCTGTCTTCTTTACTGAATGGCCGGACAATGAGCAAAAATCCACAGAATTCATTGCTCAGACATATTGCCGATGAATTGCGCTTCACGACAGATGCCAATTTTGCCGCCGTAGGCAATGGCCTGAATCTCGATACCAGCACTTTAAAAAGCGGCAAATAAGCCGCGTGATTCACACCGCTTGCACGTAACCATATTTGTACAGCCACATCAGATTCTGCGAAATGCCGAGGGTAGCTCGTTCATCATCCGATGAACCAATCACGTCCAGCAACTCCTGAACAGATTTCTTCTGCAAACAAGTGTTCAGAATCCGGGCCATGAGCTGCAGATCGAGTGTCTCCTGCGTATCCTCATAGGGATGAATCGATTGTTTACCCTGCAACAGAAGCTGGCCAAAACCGCTCGTCACGAAGCAGTCATCGAGCGATAACCTTGTACTCGGGTAGACGGCAAAATCCTGTAGAAAACGCAGGGCACTGGTCCGTCGATTCCGTTTCGACTCGCCGACCCTGGCGGCCAACTTTTCTTCGCACAACCGATCCCAGAGCGCCAGATACTGCTGAATGACTCTGTTCCAGTCGTAGCGTGTGGCGCTTTCCGCCGCCGCCCCGCTCATGCGCTGCAGGCTTTCACTGTCGGCCTCGAGCCCCAGGAGTGCATCACAGGCAGCAGGCAGATCGACAGCCGTCGTCTGGGCACACAGCAGGTGCGCCGCCGAATCGGTCTGAATGGTCAGATCGGCCTCCCATTGCGGTTCGCCGGCGAGCATTTTCGTCGGCACCAGGGAGCCTGTCACGTCGTGTTCGACGAGTGCCTTATAACCGTCCCAGTCGCTGACAACCGCCGGCAAACCACTGGCCAGTGCCTCGATAACCGTCAGCCCGAAGGTTTCCTGCAGGTTGTCGCTCAGGGACAGGAAGACATCGGCAAGCTGGTACAACGCAATCTTTTGTTCTTCCGTCGGACTCGTGACGAAAATCACCGAACCGGTCAAGCCGATCTTACTCGTCCATTCCTGCAGAAACTGGACATATCTCCCGTCATTCGCACTACCGGCAAGGACAAGCTTTGCGTTACGTGTTGATTGATCCCTGAGCATCAACATCAGATTCAACATCGGCATGACATCCATCTTGGATATCGGATTGAAGCGCCCCAGCGACAGAATCAGGAAATCGTCTTCCGGCAATCCCAGGTCCTGCCGGGTCAATCTTGTGGGCTCTTGATACGCGGCACGATCCATGCCCAACGGGATCACCTCGGTTTGCGGTACGAAAAAGTCGGGCTGATCATTTACCAGGTGTGCGAACATCGATTTGATGACCGACTGCGCCGTCGGTGTCGTACAGACCAGGCAGTCGGTGGGCTCGATACCGTTCGCATTGTTTAGCAGACTCCATTCCAGGAAGTGCTGATTACCGAGCGAGTGCGTCACGCCGGTAATTACGAAATCCCGATCGGTCAACTGGTTACGAATATGCCCGCCCAACCACATATTCGGGTCCATCGCGTGCAGCACATCGAGCGGATGCTCTTCTAGATATGCGCTGACCCCAAAGTTTGTCACTACGTGAATATCGCCCTGAATATCGGCCAGCAGCGTGTTATTTAGCAATTCGACGTCCGTGCGCGACTGCACGATCAGCGTGATCCGGTCGCCACCCCCTGCCTCGCCCAGACCCCGGAGGAAACTGTGGACCGCAACATCACGTCCCCAGGTAAATTCCGGCTTTCCGTATGACATCCGGATCGTGTCCGTGGAGAACGGAATGGCAATATGCATAGTGATGATTCTTCCTAACGACGAAACAGAGTTGCCCACCGACGGCGACCAGGCTTTGGCTGCGCTGCTCTCGCGCCCGTTTGCAGAAACTTCAGGCCAATATCCGTTTGCCCCTTTTGATCCGCCGCGTGAAAACAACTGTAGGCGACATCGGGGCTTTCATACAAATAACTCAACACACCCATCTTCAGCAGCTTTTCCGCCGGCAACTCCGATAGTCGCAGAATATCCTTTATGAACATCGCATCGGTCCAGATGTGCTGTGAAGCGCTGTTTCGATCGTTGTTCATCATGACGGGTCTGAGCGCCCGGCCCGCCATGCCGAGAAACTTGTGAAACATGAAGCCATGCTGCATCAGGAACCCGCTCACGTCACCGAACAAAGGCTGATCGACATAGTGAGGAATAAACTCTACCTCACTGACTATGGCAGACACCTTGCGCAGAGTATTCACCCCACCCTGAAACACATCCAGTTCGGCACCCTGAATATCGATTTTGATGAAATCCACGTCTTCGATCCCGTGTTTCGCCACAAAATGATCCAGGCTCACGGTGTCAATCCGCGTCTCTTTCTCGAGAATGGCGGATTCCATGTTGTAATAACGCGCGAGCAGCGCTTCGTTCGGCCGGTATAGCGAGGAACACATCGGATCCGCGGTCTGAAAGAACGGGCGGGCTTCCTCTGTACGGCCAAGCGCCACCGGATAGAACTTGTGACCTTTTTTTACCGTCTTGTTCAGTTCCGCGCACAGGCCTTCGTCCACCTCGAAAGCCACGACCCGGGACCCGGGAAAGAGATCCGCCAGCTGGTGAAATGGCTCCACTTCGCCTTCCAGAGGCAACGCTCCGACCTCCAGCATCGTGAAGGTCAGGGAACCGAAGGTTTCGGGCTCCAGTTCCTTCAGCGTATTGAGAACCTCAGCCTGTACTGTTCCATTCATTACTGCCGCTTTCCCGCCGATGAAGCTCTGTTTGAATAACGAACCAAGGAAACCCTATCGCGACCGTCGAGTCAATCGAGACATTGGGTACGGGTTGTGTTTTTCAAATTCCGGTCGACCGGTGTAACCTGCAACGCTTGAGTTATCGCAACACCTGTAGTTCCCTGGTGCAGAGAATGACAGGTAACCTGGAGAAAAACACCATGCGCATAGCAATGATTGCCCTGAGCGGATTACTGGCCGCCTCCGTCACACACGCCCAGTTCAGTCGCGAGCCATTGAGCCCGGTGGCTGAAAAGATTCAGCAGGCGATGAAAAGCAACGTGCGCAGCGATGCCGAAAAAGCACGTGACGTGAATCGCAAACCGATCCAAACTCTGGAGTTTTTCGGCCTGCAAGACGACATGCACGTTGTGGAACTGGTGCCTGAAGGTGGCTGGTACACAAAAATCCTGGCCCCGGTGCTGGCCGACAAGGGCAAGCTGTACCTGGCGATCGGCACTCGCCAACTCGGCACGCTACTGCAGGACCATTCAAGCATGAGAAAAGCCGAAGTATTGCCTCTGGACGGCGTGAGCTTCAAGCCCACCGAGGTACACGGAATCTTCGCACTTGGAGAACTATCGCTCGATGTCACGGACGTCGACCTGGTCCTGACATTCCGCAACCTGCACAATTTCGACACGGCGTCGCAGGCAAACATCCATCGAGCGGCATTCGCGGCGCTGAAAGCCGGCGGCCATTACGGAATGATTGACCACACGCGCCGGCATAACGAACCGTTTGCCGAGGAACGCTGGCGGCGCCTCGACCCGGTGACCGTCATCCTGCAGGCACAGAAAGCGGGCTTCGAACTGGTTGCCAGTTCAGATCTGCACTACCGCGCCGATGATGAACTGCGCTACGACACCAGCCGCAAGTCGGTCAAGGGAAATTCCGACCGGTTCATGCTGCTGTTTCGCAAACCGGCGCCATAAATCGCTCCATGGCGTTTTAACGCGGCTTGAATTACGCCACGTGCAATAACACGAGACCGATGCCCTTGCCTCGGACTAAAACCTCATCAACGCACTCACACCATACGTGCGCAATCTCGGATTCGAGATCGTCATTCTGAACGGGAACATATCGCTGAATCCACCGTATGCCGGTATATCGAGGTGCGTATTGTTGAACGTCACGTCGCGGAATGCGGCGGTTGGATTGTTCTGATCGAGCAGGTTCTCAATCCAGAACTCCAGTCTGAAGGCCTCGGTTTCGAAACCCAGACGCTGGTTCACAACCGTAGTGGCAGGCACCTCCGCCTCATTGGCCGGGCCAACCCACTGTGAACCCGTATACAGGACGTCAGATCGCGAATAGAATTCCCATTCGCCACGTAGTGGCCTGGTGTAATTCAGCGTGAAAAACCCCTGCCATTCCGACTGACGCAACAACTCATTACCCGAGATGTCCCCCGGATCGCCAACCCCGTCAGGTACGCCCTCAGGTCCGGTCGTGTCATTCCAATAGCGCGGGAAAAGCCGGAGACCCGCCAGTTCCGCATCGTCATACTCCGCTTTGGTCCATGACCCGCCAAGGTTGACATTCCAATTGTCGGCCAGAATGACATTCAGGCTGACTTCCACACCGTACGTCGTCGCATCACCACCGGTCAGGTCAACACCCTCCGGTTGTTCAAGCGGCAAACCCGTCTCCGGATCGGTATCCAGAATCTGCGGCATCAGAATATCTTTCCAGTCATTATAGAAAAGCGCGATATCATATTGCGCCCGACCATCCCAAATCGTTCCCTTGTTACCCAGTTCGAGTGCCGTAAGTTCCTCGATGTCGAAATCAGTGACCCGGGTAATGGGCACCACGTCGATACCACCTTGATCATTGGGCATCAGCAAATCACCGAACAGGAGGTCCATGCCGCCACTCTTCTTACCGTTGCTGAGCGACGTATAGATCATGTTGTCATCGGTGACCTGAAAGCGGGCGCCGGCGCGTCCTGTCCAATAATCGAAGCGACGGGTTTCATTGATAATCTCCGTCGTCGGATTACCGTCTTCATCATCCCCATGCAACTCAGCCTTGAAAGTTTGCTTGTCATTCGTATAACGCACGCCGACATCCACCGTCCATTGGTCACCAAGATCCATTTCCAATCCGGCGAACCCGGACCACGATGATGTTTCGTCCGCAAATCCATCGGGGACTTCGCCCGGAGGCACGATACTGTCCACCGAGTTCTGAAACCGGGGACCAAAAATCGCATCGCCGATCACACCCGCACCCGGGAAGAACCCGGCAAAATCAGCAGGCAGTCGCTCCCCACTACCACCGGTCATGCGGCCCGTAAAATCCGTATTACCGAATTCAGCTTTGACGTTATACCAATAGCCGCCGATATCGAAGCGAACAGACCGATCCAGCGGGGTACTGTACCGGAGTTCCTGACTCCACTCGTTCGTCTCGTCACCGGTACCGGCAGTCGTTAACTCGGCATCGAAAACATCGGCTCCGCCACCGGCTGTGGCGTAATAAAACGGCACGGTACCGGCCGGCCTGACTGTGCCGTCCGGATGCAATGTCCCCGGAGGCATCTGGTTGGAATCCGACCTTGCCTTCTGATTCGTTTTGGAGAACCCGGTCAAAGCCACGATGCTTCCCCAACCCGTGTCCCAGTCGAGATGGAAGCTGCTGCGAACCAGTTCGCGCTCTTCGCCGGTGGACTCGTCGTTGATTGCCAGCGTGTTGTCCCGCAGACTCGGAATCGTTCCGCAGAAATTCTGTGGCCTGGGGCCATCCGAATAATCCGGATTGTCACGTGTCTCACCGGGATTGAGGGGATCGGCAACCGGCGACGGAGCGATGGGCTGACCGCCATTATAGAGTGGATGGCCCACCGGGTATCCATTCTCGAGCCACTGCCGGTCTTCGCAATTCGCCGCAACGGTTGTTCGTGCGCTATCGTCGATCTCATCATCCGACAAATAAAGTGACCATTGCATATCCAGCGTATCGCTGGGAGTCAACCAGAGACTGGTTTGTAGCGTCTTGTACTGATAACCACCGATATCGAGATTCGACAGCGCATTATTGTAAGTGCCCGACCACTCGTCGACGCCAAATGCGATTCGTCCGGTTAACAGGTCCGGTATCAATGGGCCGCCGACCGTGATCCGTGCCTGCCGCTTGTCATAATTACCGACATTGACCTTGGCTTCACCCTCGAGTTCATCCCCGGGACGGGCAGACACATAATTGATGGCGCCGGCAAACGCATTGCGCCCGTATTTCGTACTCTGTGGACCTTTCAATACCTCGATCCGTTCCAGGTCGAGCTGGCTCGAATTCAACCCCTCGCGACCGGCAACGAAGACGCCGTCGATGAAAACCGCGACGTTGTTTTCGCCGAAAATAGCCGTCGGCGCAACGCCTCGGATGACCGGCACGGGAAGAAACTCGCCAAACAAACTGGAAAAGGTCAGGCCAGGCGTGAATGCCGCGACATCAGCCAGATTATCAATACCCGCTCGGTCGAGACCCTCGGCGCTGAATGCCGTAATCGCCATCGGCACTTCCTGCAGACTTTCTTCTTTTTTCCGGGCCGTGACCACGATTTCTTCGATTTTGAGTCGGCTTTTCGGCTTTTGCGGCGGACTCAGTTCAGCTTCCTGCACGGCATCATCGCCCTCCTGCGCAGTAACCGGGCCGGCCATCAACGTGAGTGCGGCCGTCGCGATGCTGATCATCGCAGTATATGAGATGGACATTTTCATAACGCTCATTCGGTGGTATCTCCCCAGATCCATTGCCATCTGTTTGGCCGATTCATCCAGAAACAGGTTGATTACGGCGGCGCAGCCACATGACTACCGCCAGGAGCACAAGACTCCATGGTCCGACTGTAGAACTGCCGTCTGAAGGTAACTGAATAACAAGCTCACCTTTCTCGACGGTAACCGTAACCGTTGCCCGCTCCGATTCATCCGGACCCTGCGTACCCCCCACATCTGTCAACGTGTACTGGAAGGTGTGGACGCCCGACACACCGGGATCCGGCGTGTAGGTTACGGTGTTATCCGCTTCGACCACTGCATCTCCGCTGACCGCCGCCCTGCCATCGTTGGGGTCATCGGGGTCATCGGGGTCGACAATGAATTTCGGTACGATTGTGATTATGTGATCCGCCAGCGCACCACTGCCCGCGATGTCATTGGCCAGGACGTCGATATTCACCGACGAGTCCTGAACGGCCGTGGCCGAATCGTCGTTGGCCTTCGGCTCCAGCTGCGGACTGATGGTCACGTTAATCGAACCGGTATCGCTTTTTCCGTGCGCATCGACAATTCTGTAGTCGTAAGCATCGCTATCCGGGTAAAGTGACTGTGTGTAGGTGATCACCGTGCCGACGACCGTAGTCGTTCCGCTGCTCGGCTGAGCAACGACAGTTACCGTAGCGGGCGTATTGCCCAGTCGGGCTCCGGGCAGAGCGGTTACATTGACGCTGACCGACTGCCCCTCGGCGGTGACGACGCTGGCGTCCGGCGCGATTACCTCGGTCACCTTGACTCTGACCGAAACGGTGGCAGTAGCCGAGTCCGCATCGACGATCGTGTACTGGAACTCATCCTCGCCCTCGTATCCGGGCGATGGGATATAAGTCACGTCGATATCGGCCTGAGGGCCGGTCGGCCCACCGTTTACTGTCACGGTCCCGTTTGCTGGAACACTCGGAATCGTAATGGTCACATCATCGGTAAAGCCGACATCGTTCGCGAGGATATCGATATTTACCGGGGTATTCGGTGGCGTCTTGGCTTGATCGTCCTGGGCTCCGGTTGCGCCGGCCATACTCAATGTGCCACCGACCCAGGAACCCGGATTCCCGTCATTGAGATTCAACGACTCAATCTTGTATTCCAGCGTATAGAATGCGTCAGCTGATAAAACCCGGTTATTGGCATTCGTCGTCACGCGCAGGATCAGGTTATCGAATTCTGCGCCCGATACCGTCCACGACGCACCGGCACCGATCGTCGGATCCGGATCACAATCATTGATCGGGTCGCCATCGTCATCAATTCCGGGGTCGGAATCTGCATCCCCGGCTTCGCAGGTCAGGCCGGTAACTACCGCCGTTGTTGCGACACCGATGTTCGGCTCGACATTGCTGCCGCCGGCAGCCCCGGGTGCATACGAGACGATCTCCACAGTGTGAGGAATCAGGCCGCCGGACGGCGGTTTAGCGTAAGGCGGTAACGTGGCAGGGGTGATATTTCCGCCGTTGAAATCGGCCCAGGCATTAAAATCCGGTGGCGCCGTGCTATCGGTCGAGATCGAGGGCTCTTCACTGGGGAAATCACCCGCCGCCGAAGTGAGCAACAGTGGAAATCCTTGCGAGCCGATCACGTAGACGAAGCCGCCTATAGGGGCGCCAGTGCCGTCAACTCTTTCCGTTGCACTGCTGACAACGGTGGCCGGAATCGTATGCGTGATGCCGTCAAAGCGCTCGACTACATTGCCGCCACTGCCGGCTACGGCGCGCTCACCGGGACCGAAGATCAGCGTGCCGCTGACCCGATCATCATCGCCTTGCGGGGTACCAAAATCGTCGATCGTCATCGTGCCGGTCAACGGCAGTGCAATCTTGCCGTCACCCGGAGTCGAGCCACCGAAACCGCCGTCTGTGCCCGGATCCTGTAAAAAGTCTTTCGGGTAATAGCCGCCGCTGTCCAGCGGGCCCATCCAGTTGTGAAAATCCAGCGATGGAGCGGAACTCACTACCGATGCTATGTCCACCCCGCCGCTATAGGAACACATTTGAAAATGATCAAACTGAAAAAACTGAACGGGCGATACACAAGTGTTCTCGGCCTTGCTCATGGTGCCGGTAATTTCCGTCTCCGTCTGAACCGCCTGAGCCGATCCGGCCAAACACATTGCCATGAGCGTTGCGACGAACGCGCCGATTTTCCGCATTAAAGTATCCTCCAGACTAAATTTGATAGCCGGGTATTTCGTTATTTTGAAGGCGAAGACAGTTCTGACCGTCATCCCAAGCCCGCCGCCGATTCCCCAATCATCCTGGCAGCATTATCCACTATCGTCCCGCTCCCGATTTTCAGCAGGAACGGCCTGTATATTTTCGGTGCAACCCTACCGTGACCGCCACCTGCTGGCAAGTTTTTTGGTTTACCAGCAGCCGACCACACCCTAAGATAGCCGCACTGCACCCGGCACAAACATCAAGTTGACCCAGAACCCAGTCCCAGTATACTGCCTCACCTGTCCGATACGGTCAGTTCCGCAATTTCTCTTAATTCAGGATCGCGGATCAGAAACAGAAATATAAGATGCTCGCTCCAGCATGTTGAGGGTCAAATACCCCGGAGCGACTGTTGAGCCGGCACGCTGGCACATTGCAGCATACGGCGATACGTTGAAGGCCCTGAAACAAGGGCGAGCTAACATGGAGGCTCCGTTATGAAACAAACTGCGATAGCAGTTATGCTGTTGATGGTCGCGTGTACCGCGAATGCCGAGACTGAAGCCTCGCAATGGCGCGTTGGCGGCAGCTTATCTTATTCGGAATACGAACGTGACGATGGCGAAGTCGATGATTCCGGTATCGGGTTCAAAGTCCATGGGCAGTACCGGTTGAATTCATGGGCCGGTATCGAAGGCGCCTATTACATCAGCCCGGATTTCAAGGGCAATACCACTCAAACATCCGGTGGTGAGACAGAAACTTCCTATAAGGGCATCACGGTTGACGGTATCGTGTATCTCCCGGCACCAATAGAAGAGATGGATATCTTCCTGAAGGGAGGCTACTTCAATTTCGACAGCGAACTGGAAGGGGACAGCGGTATCGTCGGCAGCGGTAGTGAAGACGGACTGAAACTCGGACTCGGTGCCGGCATTCTGACTGACAACGACATCGGCATCAGGGTTGACTTCGACTGGTACGACACCAGCGGTGCAGAATTGTGGACGATCGGCATTGGTGCCGAGTATCGTTTCTGACGCAAAGAACCGGAGAACAATCCGGCAACTTCTCTCCGAATATCTGTTGGCTTATTTATCGGACATTGGTCGGCTATTTCTTACCGAGAAACTTGTCCCGCGCAGAACGGGCAGCCAGAAAATCACCCGATAGCTGGCTTTGGTCAGCATCCGCATAACATGTGGCCCGATGCAGCGCATTGCTGGTCGCATTGACAGCTTCCTTTATCATGCGAATCGTGACATCCGGCTGCTTGCTGACCTCGACGGCAAGTTCAAGTGCCACAGCTAAGGCCCCACCTTCCGCCGCGACCTCGTCAACAAGACCCCAGGCCAGAGCCTGATCGGCGGGAAGCTTCTCGCACAACAGGCAAATACGCTTGGCCCGGGCCGGGCCAACCAGTGAAATTAACCGCGGCAGCGCCCCCCACTGCAGATTGATGCCAACTTTTGCTTCCGGCACATACAAGAATGCATCCCGGGCAACCACCCGCCAGTCACACGCAAGACCCAGCGCCACGCCTGCACCGACGGCCATGCCGTCAATGGCGGCAATGGTGATCTGTGGCAGTCGCTCCCATGCCTCGCAAAGCCTGACGCCACTATAAAAAGTCTCACGCCGTTCGAGGTCGCTGGCTTCAGGCATGTGCCACATCTCATCATCAAGATCCATGCCCGCGGAAAAAGCCTGCGGCGTTCCGGTCAGAACGATTGCCTGAATCTCCTGATCTCTTTCAAATTCTCGTGCCACCTGCGTCAGGCGCTGAATCAAATGCTGATTAAAAGCATTCAACCGTTCGCCGCGGTCGAATGTGACGACAGCAGTTTTTTCCTGACGCTCTATCCGGATCATGGTCTCGACTCCTGCAAGAAGAAATGTGGCGCACTAACATTCACTAAAGACAAGTTTTTATTTAAATATAGCGTCCAGGGTGCTACGGACTTGCTCGTCCCACAGTTTGGCAACTTCCCGACCGGCCGGTAACTCGGTCCAGCCCCGCCGATAGATGATCATGCCATTTGCATCCACTACAAACAGTCCGGGGATGTATTCGACATCGTATGCCCGGGCAATAGCATCTCCATTGAGTACGGCGACCAATCCATAATCATTGCGTCCCATATAGGTACGCGGATCTTCAGCCCCTTCTGCATCCGCATCTTCTTTGGCGTTGACAGCAAGCACGCTTACCTGCCGATCGCCATATTCTTGTTGAATCGTCGCCAGGTAAGGCATGAAGGCGCGGCAGTAGTTGCACCATGTCGCCCAGAACACCAGCACCGTCGTCTGTTCGCCTGATGTGCCCGGAAAATTGACCACATGCCCGGCAAGGTCCGTCCCACGCCAAGCCGGCGCTTTGTCACCTGCCTCCACAGCCGGCACCGCCGGCGTCACCGACACCAACAGCAGGAACACAGTTATTGCTCGCCATGTCTTCATTCACTACTCCCTGGTTACGCCGGCCGCTGGTCTTCTAACATACAGCAAGAAATCGACGCCATGCATCCAAAATCCGGTCCGGACAAGAAACCACGGTCCCGCCTGATGCGGGCAACAGCGCCCAAATCGAATCCGGCGTTGAGACCGACATAGACGAGGCATGGCGATCCTGCTGATCTTCGGCACGCCGGAAGCACCGGAACCGAGTTACACTACGAGGGCACGACTGCGACAATACGAATAACAACCCGAGGCCGACACACATTGAAAAAACAAAGACGGGTTGACACTACCCTGACACACGCCGGCCGTGACAGCCAGGCCTCGCAGGGTATGGTCAACCTCCCGCCATACCGCGCATCCACGGTGCTGTTCGACACCGCCGGCAGCCTGAAAGCATGGGATGCGAGTTTCCGGGAATTTCGCTACGGGCGACTCGGTACACCGGGCACCGGTGCACTGGAACAAACCTATGCGGAACTGGAAGGGGCCGACCGCGCCATAGCAACATCCTGTGGCCTGGCCGCCATCAACATTGCGATCAGCGCATTTGTTCAGGCCGGTGATCACATTCTTGTCACCGCAGGGGCCTATGACCCGGCCATTCTATTCTGTCGCTCACACCTGGGAAGATTCGACATTGAAACCGAAGCCTATCCTCCGGAAATCGGCGCAGACATCAAGGCGTTAATCCGACCAAACACACGGGTCGTCTACCTGGAGTCGCCAAGCTCGATGACCTTCGAGGTTCAGGACATCCAGGCCATCGTAGCGGCCGTGGAAAAACGCGCGGCGAAACTCGGTAACCGCATCGTGACGATACTGGATAATACGTGGGCAACGCCGCTGAATCTCCGGCCGCTGGACTACGGTGTCGACGTCGTCGTGCAGGCAGCCACCAAATATATCGTCGGTCATGCCGATGCGATGCTGGGCATTGTCGCCTGCAGCGAAACAGACTTTCCCACGATCAAAAAAACAGCCGTACAGCAGGGCATTCATCCGGGCTCGGAGGAAATCTACCTGGGTCTGCGCGGCCTCAGGACGTTGTCAGTGCGCATGGAACGACAGTTCGCCAGCGCGATGAAGATTGCTCGCTGGCTGCGCGAAAGATCGGAAGTCGCCGAAGTCCTGTTCCCCCCCCTGCCCGGCGCACCCGGCCATGATCTCTGGACACGTGACTTTACCGGCGGCAGCAGCCTGATGGGTTTCGTATTGCACGCCGGGTATGACAGTGAGGCAGTCAATGCCATGCTGAATGAATTGCAGTTATTCGGCATGGGTTTTAGTTGGGGCGGCTATGAATCGCTACTGATAGGAGGCCGCCCGCAACGCGGCCGAACCACGGGGGTTTTTGCCGAGGGCGGACCGGTGTTGCGCCTGTATGCGGGACTCGAAGATGCCGATGAACTGATCGCAGATCTCGAATCCGGATTCGAACGTCTCAATCAATCCATGCCGGCCAATCCACCGAATGGAGATAAATAGCGCCCCCCGAATGAACCGACCAAACTTCTGCTCTCTGAATAATAGTAAATAGAGGATTACAAGACATGAGTTCAACCAGCAGATGGGCGTGGATCGCCCCGATACTCCTGTATGCCGCCAGCGCGCTCGAGATGATCATCATGGTCACGCCGTTTGCGGCCTATTTTTACAGTGTCTACACGCCACTGTTTCACGGCCTGGAACAAAGTACGGCCACTGCCTGGCTTCCGCAATTTTTCCTGCCGCACCTGGCACATACGAAGATGTCACTGTTTCGTGGAGTCGAATGGCTCGGCGTAGCTCTGGCACTGGTCGGCATCGTCGGTTTCTTTGCCTGCGCTATTCAGTTGTACTACGGCAAGTTCATCAAGAAACAACTCGTCAGCGGCGGCCTGTACGGGCGGGTACGCCATCCGCAATACCTGATGCTGATCGTCGGCGGCGCCGGCTTCTTACTACTGTGGCCACGATTTTTCATCCTCACGACGTACCTGATGATGCTGGGTCTCTATTACATGCTGGCCCGGCACGAGGAAGAGACCATCAAACAGCGCTACGGCAGCGCGACCGACGACTACCTGACACGGGTTCCGATGCTCAATCCGTTCAGGGGCCCGCGAAAGACCGGGGCAGCGGGGCCAATATCACGCTCAAAAGCAATAAAAACCTGGTTCGCGATCGTGGCCACCAGCATGGTACTGGCCTTCGGATTGCGCACGGTCGCAGTATCACAACTCTACACCGCGCAAAAACAATCACCGAACGTAACCGCCTTGTCATTCCGCGCGATGAGCGACGATACAATCAATTCGATAATGACATCCGTGCTGGCGACACAACCACTGCAAACACTGCTGGAACAGGAGCCGAACGCAGCACTTTTCCTGCAAATCAACGACGGCAGATCGCAGCTCAAGCATTTACTCATCGACCTTGGCATGACACCTGAAGCACGCGACACGCTCGATATGCCACAAGACGGGTTTTTTATTGTCATCTCGCGAGTCATCTCCCGCGATCCGGAATCTCGCGACACGCTCGACGCGTTATCACTGGGCGCACGAATCACGCCGTTGTTTCTCGTTGGGCCGGCCGACAGCCCGGGTAATCACACAGTCAGCGTGTTGACAGAGGATCAGTTCTACCCGGGCTTCTCACGAATCCTGTTCTGAGAGATTGCCTCATGAACTCGTAGGAGCGGCTCCCAGCCGCGATTGCGATGCGCCAACTTAAATCAATCGCGGCTGGAAGCCGCTCCTGCGAAATACAGGCAATAGGCGCCCACGATACTCACTGCATCTGTTTGAACTTCAGGATATAGTCTGTCGCCGAGAACGGCACATCTTCGACCAGGTCGAAACCGGCATTTCTGAATTCGTCTGTAAAGGTGCCTTTGCCGGCACGAACCATTTTCAATACAAATTTCGGGCTGACGCCTTCGACACGCTCCATATCCACGAGAACAACGACACCATCCGGTCGCAATGCGTCACGAATCGACGCGAGCATTTTGAATGGGTACTCGAAATGATGGTAAGTGTGGGCCATGAAGATAATATCGACACTGTTTTGTTCCAGGTTCGTAGAATCGACAGGGTTAACGATTCCTTTGACATTATTCAGCCCCAGCTCTTCTGCCGCCTTCGTAATATGCTCGATAAAGTTACTGGCAATATCGGTTGCGTATACCGTTCCATCCGGGGCCACTTCCGAGGCAAACAACATCGTGAAAAAGCCGGTACCTGCACCGATATCGGCAACATCCATACCGGGCTCAAGACCGAGCGCGGCTACGATTTCATCGCGCCGCGAATATATCTCGCGATCGTCTCTCTCGAATCTGGCCAGCCACTTCTCGACATCGGGATTCTCGAAGTTGCGGTTGATACCCGGATGAATGCTTTCTTCCTGCGCCCGGGTAACATGGCTTGCATCAATCGCCACGATCACGACAACCAGGCAAAGAAGATGAAGAATGTTGCGACTCAATTTCTTATTCGGCATGCTGCTATCTCCGCTATTGTTTGATCATGGCGCGGCCTGATCGTATGCCGCATGGGCGGCCATTCTACTTCCACCTGAAGGCGGGAAGCTAATTTGCACTACCAGACCGAAGCCGGCTGTATCGTGTCATGTACGTGTCCCGGAAATTCAATTTCAGATGAACGAAGACAGTCGGCAAACTACATAAATGAAAATCAAGTCCAATAAAGCACTGGTGAGAGGCTGATGTCAGAGCCACACATGGTAAGACGGATAGGGATCATGGGTGCGACGGCGCTGGTCGTGTCCAACATGATCGGCACCGGCATTTTCACTACCACCGGATTTCTGGCCGGTGACCTGGGCTCACCCTTGCTGGTCATTTCCATCTGGCTCGTCGGCGGCGCTATCGCGCTGGCCGGAGCCCTGTGCTACATGGAACTGGCGCTGAATTTCCCCCGCTCGGGTGGGGAGTACCTCTACTTGTCAGAGGCATGGGGCCCGGCCTGGGGATTTATTGACGGCTGGGTCAGTTTCTTCGCCGGTTTCGCGGCACCGATCGCCGCGGCAGCACTGGCCATTTCCGCTTACCTGGGTCTCGATGATGCGGGCCGCAACCTGCCGCTGGGCGTTCTGACACTGCACCTGGGCAATGCACAACTGCTGGCCTGCGCTGTCGTTGCCGTCTTTACGTTATTCAACGTGTTCGGGGTTCACGCGGCGGGACGCCTGCAGACGGCTCTGACCGCACTCAAGCTGCTCGTCATCGGCGGCTTTCTGTTGCTGGGTTTTACAATCGGACAGGGAGATGCGGGGCATTTGTTACTGGTTACGGACCGGGCGTCGAGTTCACCACTGATTGAACAATTTGCGATCAGCCTGATCTTTGTTTTCTTCGGTTACAGCGGATGGAATGCCGCCGTCTATGTTGCCGAGGAAATCGAACAGCCGGAGCGCACGTTGCCGATCGCCCTGGGTGTCGGCACAGCGCTGGTCACAACGCTATATGTAGCGTTGAACGCACTTTATGTTTATGGCGCTTCCCTGGAAGAACTGACAGGAGTCATTGCCGTGGGAACCACGGTGGCGAACGCACTTTTCGGAGCCGAGGGTGGCCGATTCTTCAGTCTTGCCCTGGCTTTGTCACTACTCGCCACCATCAACGCGATGTGTCTCGTCGGCCCGCGTGTTTACTATGCGATGGCACGCGACGGTGCTTTCTTTTCGATTGCCGCAAAACTCCATCCAAGGTGGAAGAGCCCGTGGATAGCCGTAATACTGCAAGGCATCTGCACGCTGCTGCTCATCGTCCTGCCGACGTTCCGCAATCTGATCGTCTACACGGGCTTTACGCTCTACCTGTTTACTGCACTGGCTGTGCTGGGCCTGTTCAAACTTCGGCGTCGCCCGGGCTGGAAGAAATTTGCGTGGCTCGAATACAGCTATCCCATAATTCCGTTGCTCTATGTGGGCATGAGCGGCTGGGTACTCGTATTTTCGGTAAAAGCAGCGCCGGTTGCCTCGGCCATGGCCCTGGCGACGGTACTCGGGGCCGCATTAACCTACTATTTTTATATTTCCCGACAACGAAAGTAGTAATTACCCTGGCATAGCGCCCCGATTCACGCCTGTGACTCCCGGTTCTCAACCGCCATTTCCGCCTTCAATCGCTGTTTGACCCTGCGCCCACGACGATCGAGCAGAGGTTGTAACTTTCTACCCAGCCATGGAAACAGATATGACAAGGTGGTCAGACCGCCGCTGATCGGCGGCATGGATCGTTCCCGTTTGTTATTCACGCACAGCTTCATGATTTCGTCTGCGACTGCAGCGGACGTACTCATCGGCTGCGAAAACGTAATATCTTCCACAATGTCTATGTTCGACATGATAAAGCCGGTATCAATCGGCCCCGGTGACACAACAGCCAGCTTTATGTTCGTATCCCGCAGCTCTTCAGCCAGCGCAAACGTGAATGCTCGCAGACCGAACTTGCTTGCCGAATAAGTAGCGGCGCCGCGAACCGGAACCCTGCCGGCAAGCGAGGCAACATTGATGATTGCAGCACCTTCCACGGTGTTCAGCATGGCGGGAATCGCAAGGCGACACAGCATGATTGGAGCTTTCAGATTGACATCTATCATGCGGCCGAGATCCACGGCAGCGACCTGTTGCACATGACCGCGCTCATGATAGCCGGCATTGTTAATCAGCACGTGAACCGCACCAAACTCCTGCTGCACCGTTTCAAACAGACTGACACACGCATCGGCATCGGACACATCCATCGCCACGGTCTGCACCCGTGTCCCGGGCCGCAATTCTGCCGCGATCTTGTCGAGATTTTCCCGGCCTCGCGCAACCAGCAGTAAATTCGCCCCGGCATCTGCGAACTTGTGCGCGGTGGCGGCGCCGACGCCCTCAGACCCCCCCGTAATAATGACCGTCTTGCCCTGAAAGCTATGCATCGGCACAGTCCGGTTAATTTTATGGATAAAATGTCTTACCCTTATCGGCTCTTGCCCTGAGCCAGTCTGAAACTTCGAATCTCGGACCGTAGGCTGCGGCCATGCGATCACATTCGGCAACAAATTCACCAACACCCATGGTATCGATAAACGACAGCGTGCCACCGGTCCAGGGCGGGAAGCCCCAACCGAAAATCGACCCGATATCCGCATCGGCCGGATCGGTCAGCACGCCTTCCTCATAGCAACGAGCGGTCTCCAGCGCCTGAATGACCAGCAAGCGACTCTTGACCTCATCGACCGAAGGCTGTTCGCCGGCAAGCGGATAGAGTTCAGCGAGCCCCGGCCACAAGTACTTTTGCCCGTCCTCGGGATATTCATAAAATCCCTTGCCGTATCGTTTCCCCTTGCGGTCGAGTTCTTTAACCATTTTTTCCATGACGGCAAAGCCGGAAATCGGTTCGAACGCATCATCGAGATCGGCCTTGGTTTGCATGGCAATCTTGTAGCCGAGTTCGATCGTAACTTCATCGATGACCGCCAAAGGACCGACCGGCATGCTGGCCATTTTTGCCGCATTTTCAATCAGTGCGGGACTGACACCCTCGGCCACCATGGTAATACCTTCATTGGTGAAGGTGCTGAAACAGCGGCTGGTATAAAAACCCCGGCTGTCGTTAACGACAATCGGCGTCTTGCGCAGTTGTTGCACATAGTCGAGACTACGGGCGATCGCCTCGTCCGAGGTCTTTTCACCGACGATAATCTCCACCAGCGGCATCTTGTCTACCGGGGAGAAAAAATGAATGCCGATGAATTTCCCGGGGCGCTCCGATGCCTCGGCCAGCCCGGTGATCGGCAGCGTCGATGTGTTGCTGGCAAAGATAGCAGTGTCAGGGATCACCGCTTCGGTCCGGGCGGTCACATCGGCTTTGATCTCCCGGCTTTCGAAAACGGCTTCGATCACGAGGTCACAACCTTCCAGATCCGTAAAGTCGGTCGTCGGCGTGATCCGGCCAAGCAAGGCGTCGGCCTTTTCCTGTGTCGATTTTCCCCGGCTGATCGCCTTGTCGAGTAATGCCTGTGAATAAGCTTTACCCTTCTCTGCGCCTTCGATCGATGTATCCAGCAAGACGACCTTGATGCCCGCTCGCGCCGACACGTAAGCAACACCAGCGCCCATCATTCCCGCACCGAGAATACCCAGTTTACTGACCGCAGACTTTTCAACACCTTCGGGTCGCCGAGCCAGTTTATCTGCCTCGCCTTTATTGATAAAAAGTGTACGCATCATGTTGCGCGCAACCACGCCGGATACGAGTTGCGCGAAATACTTGCTCTCGATCCGCAAACCGGTATCGAAGGGCGTGATCGTGCCCTCATAGACGGCCGACAGGATGGCCTTGGGAGCCGGGTAGTTATGAAATGCCTTGCCGGCAAGCAAGGACGTACCGACCATGAAGGTCTCGACGGCCTTCGGGTGCATGGCACCGGCGCCACCCGGAACACGAAAACCTTTCTTGTCCCACGGCGCTTCAGGGTCGCCCTCTTCGAGCACCCATCGCCTGGCACGCTCAAGCAATTGATCGGCCGGCGCCAGTTCATGCACGATACCGAGCTCCAAAGCCTTGTCCGGCCTCAGCTGCCGGCCTTCGAGCATCAGCGGCAGGGCTTCGCGAATGCCGATCAGGCGCGGCAATCGTTGCGTGCCGCCGGCGCCCGGCATCAGGCCGACCATGACCTCGGGCAAACCCACTTGCGCTTTTGGATCGTCCGCAAGCACGCGATAATGACAGGCCAGGCAAAGCTCCAGCCCGCCACCCAGGGCAATGCCGTTGATCGCCGCGGCAACCGGCTTACCGCAGGTTTCGAGCCGGCGAAAGATTTGTGACAAACCCTGGCTTTGCCGGTAACCCTCCTCAACGGTCAGGCCCCGCTCATAGGCCGTGACCAGGTCTTGCAGATCCGCGCCCGCCATAAATGCTGATTTGGCCGACGTGATCACCGCGCCCTTGACTGCCTCATCGCCGGCAAGCTTGTCCACGCAACATTTCAGGTCATCTATCAATTGAGGCGTCAACACGTTCATCGTACGCCCGGGCAGATCGAGCGTCAGGACTGCTATGCCGTCGGCGTCTACTGTGTATTGAATCGTCGTGCTCATTATTGTGGTCACTCGTGGTGTTTGTTGACTCGTGGTATTTTTTACAGGCGTTCAATAATCGTTGCCGTACCCATGCCGGCGCCGATACATAACGTGATCAACGCCGTACTCAGATCACGGCGTTCCAGTTCATCGAGCACCGTGCCGAGAATCATCGCGCCGGTCGCACCGAGCGGATGACCCATGGCAATTGCCCCGCCATTCACGTTGAGTTTGTCATGCGGAATATCGAGCTGCTGCATATAGCGCAACACGACCGCCGCGAAAGCCTCGTTAAGCTCGTACAGATCAATATCGGCAACGCTCATGCCCGCCCGCTTTAATACTTTCTCGGTTGCCGGTCCGGGACCCGTCAGCATGATGCTGGGTTCAGTGCCGATCGATGCAAACGCCTTGATTCGTGCTCGTGGCTTGAGATTCAGCTTGTTACCTGTTTCGGCGTTGCCGAGTAACACTGCCGCCGCGCCATCGACGATGCCGCTTGAATTTGCCGCCGTGTGGACATGCTCGACAGCTTCTATCTCCGGGTACTTTTGCAGAATCACGGCATCGAACCCGGCCTGCTGGCCATGAGCCACAAACGAGGGCTTGAGTTCGCTGAGACTTTCGACCGTGGCTTCGGGACGCATATGCTCGTCCTGCTCGAGCACCGTCATGCCAATCGTGTCTTTGACCGGCAAAATCGATTGCCTGAAATATCCCTGTTCCCATGCATTCGCGGCCCGGCGCTGGCTCTCAACGGCATAGGCATCCAGATCCTCGCGGGAAAAACCATACTTCGTGGCGATCAGATCGGCGCTAACCCCCTGTGGAACGAAATAAGTTTTATACGCCACCTCCGGATCGATCGCCCAGGCGCCGCCATCCGACATCATCGGAACTCGGGACATCGACTCCACTCCGCCGCCGATGGTCATATCCGATTGCCCCGACATGATTTGCGCGGCCGCCGAGTTAACGGCTTCGAGCCCGGACGCGCAAAAGCGATTGAGCTGCTTGCCCGGCACGGACTCGGCATAGTCCGCATTCAGCACCGCCACTCTCGCAATATCGGCGCCCTGCTCACCGACCGGCGCGACACAGCCGAGCACGACATCGTCGACGAACGAAGTATCCAGACTGTTGCGGTCCCTGAGTCCTGCCAGCACCTGGCTGGTCAGACTGATAGGTGTGATTTCATGCAATGAACCATTCGGCTTACCCCGACCGCGCGGTGTCCGCAGGTGGTCGAATATCAATGCTTCGGTCATGATCACTTACCTCTTCCATTACTTGTGGGAGCGGCTTTAGCCACGATTGTCATGAGTTGGTGTATCCATCGCGGCTAAAGCCGCTCCCACAACATTCACCAAGTCACAGTTCTGATCGAATACAATACCAGACTCAGACCCATCATCGACGACTGCAGGAGACACACGGCATGAATTCATTTTCGAAGGCAGGGCTCATTTTTCTGTTCGCATCACTGCCGGGCCTGTGCGGCACTGCATTAGCAGCTGACGACACCACGGCGCCACAGCAGGTGCTTATCCGCAACGTCAGTGTCTGGGACGGCACCAGCGATCAGTCCTCGGCCGGGCAAAGCGTGTTGATCGAAGGCAACCTGATCAAATCGATCGGTAACGATCTGCAGGCCGAGGCAACCGCCACCGTCATCGACGGGCATGGGCGGATGTTGATCCCGGGCATCATAGAGGCGCACACCCATCTGGCCTTGCCGGTGGCGCCGGACAAGCTGCGCATAGAAGATCAGACCTACCTGGCGGCCCTGTCGGTCAAAGCCGCCGAGGGTGTACTGATGCGCGGTTGGACGACCGTGCGCGACATTGGCGGGCCCTCCCAGGGGCTGGCCAAAGCCATCGATGAAGGCATCGTACCGGGTCCCCGCGTGTATACATCTGCGATGT
Organism: uncultured Chromatiaceae bacterium; assembly: GCA_964629475.1. GTDB lineage: Bacteria > Pseudomonadota > Gammaproteobacteria > Steroidobacterales > SMWD01. The sequence goes on from CAZVQW010000029.1 coordinate 23,058, forward strand.
ATATCTCGCAAACCAGCGGTCATGGTGATTTCCGCGGGCTGAACGACCCGCATCCGAACATGGGCGGCGGTGCGGCAGATGCCGTCGGGCAACGCTACACCCTGATTGCTGACGGCCCGGCCGAAGTCAAACGGGCCGTGCGTGAATCGCTGCGTCACGGCGCGACGGCGATCAAGGTCATGGCCGGCGGCGGCATTTCATCGGAATACGATCCGATCGACACGACCCAATATAGCGTTGCCGAGCTACGCGCTGCGGTCGAAGCCGCCGAGGAATGGAACACCTATGTGGCCGTACACGCCTATACAGACGCGGCCGTGCGTAACGCACTGGAGGCAGGCGTCAAAGTCATCGAGCATGGCCACCTGTTGTCGGAAGACACACTGAAGCTGCTCAAGAAGAAGGATGCTTACCTGTCGTCACAGTCATTCGGATTTGTCCGCCGATACATCAGGCCCGGACAATCAGGCGCGGCCGGCAAAGCCGCCGAGGTCATGGAGGGCGTGGACAACCTGATGCTGACGGCCAAAAAACTCGACATTCCCGTGGCCTTCGGCACCGATGCGTTCGGTTCCCTGCGCGCCTACGAGGGTGCCGTGACCGAATTCGGCTTTCGCCTCAGATGGTTCACGTCGCTGGAAATACTCAAGCAGGCGACCAGCCACAATGCCAAGCTGCTGGAATTGACTGGCCCGCGAAATCCGTATCAGGACGGGCCGCTGGGGGTGATCCAGAAAGGTGCGTACGCTGATATTCTGATTGTGGATGGCAACCCACTCGAAGACATCAGGGTGCTGGAAGATTACGAGAACAACATCCGGCTCATCATGAAAGACGGCATCATCTATAAGAACACGATCAAGTAACAATTATCGATACCGGTGACTAATTATTCACGGGCACCGGAGCCAAAACCTGATCCAGGAAATCGAATGCCAGTTGCCAACCCTCTTGCCATAAAGGTACGGGGTGGCCATGCTTTCCGCCCTTGATAACATGGAAAGTGAAGTTCTTGTTACCCGCCTCTTCCAGCGCCGCAACGAGCCATTCTGACTCCTGTAACAATACGACACTGTCCTCATCACCATGCACGACCAACAGCGGCTCGCGAATCTTATCGGCAAGATAGCGCGGTGAACGTGCGCGGTAGAGCTCCGGGGCCTCATCAAAACTCTTACCGATCATATCGGCAAACTTTTCACGATCACCCGGTTCGGCATTTGGGCTCTTGTCAGGCGTCGCAGTCACCCGCCAGACAATATCGGTCGGCCCGAAAAAATCCACTGCTGCAGCGAATTGTCCCGGCGCACGTATCAAAGCCATTAACGAGTTGTAGCCACCATGACTCATCCCCATGATCGCAATCCGCCTGGCATCGACTTCCGGCAGGTTAGCGAGAAAATCCCGCGCAGCCAGCATGTCGTCGATCTCCATGCCGCCATAGTCCGCCGCCTCGTAGAATTCCTGCGTATAGCCCGAGCTGCTGCGATAATCGGGCGCGAGTACGACATAGCCCCGCTCCACCAGGGCCGCGACATGGGTGACAGTTTGCGCGCGAAACCAGCCGTGTTGCCCGCCATGCGCAAAGATGACCGCCGGAGCAGCATCTGGTCCCGGCTCGAGTGCCTTGAACAAGTAAGCCGGAATCATCAATCCGTCACTGCTCCGGTACGACAGCTTCGTGTAATCGAGCACGCCTGCGGTAGCCCGCTCGATCTGCAGATCATCGATCTGCCTGATCAATCGGCGACGCTCCCAGATCGCGTCCTCAGCTAACGCACCCAGCTGTCGATTGAGCTCCGCCAGTGCGCCGTCCTGTACATCCGGTGATTGCACGCCGTTATCTATTGCCGGACTTGCCTGCGTAACCTGATCGACCTGCGCTTCGAAATCTGTGGCTGCTACAGCCTGTACCACCGGTAAAATCAGCAGCACAGCCAATAAAATTAATTTTGAACGCATCGTCCGCCTTCCTCCAGATATTAAAAATTGATTCACTCGATCGCATCGAACCCCTTTAGAAGAAATTCTCCTTATTTTTCCAGCCAGCTCCCGAACCGGCGGGCCCATCACTATAATCACTATGACAGAAAAAGCTCCGGTCCGGCACAGGCGGATGTTCATGCGCGAGTTAACTTAACGCCGCGCAAGTAGTGCAGCAAAATCCGGTTACAGCATGGGCATTCGCCCATAAGTACTTGATAGTTCCGATTAGTTTCCATCTTATGTCAGAAGCTTTGAATATCTCTGATTTAGGGGGTATGGTGCTTGCAAGCCCCGACCGATGACGCAACACCGATTAGGGCGAATAACGAAACCTAAATAATTTAAGGGAAAGGCCACACCAGGCGAAAGCCTGGGTCGGAAAGCTACGGGTCTTACTTTCGTCGCATCACTTACTTTTGTAAGTGGGTGATCGATATATAGGGGAAGATCGCCGGGCTATTACCTCTATAGGTTCGTCCTATCTATATGTTTGGAGGATTAGCTAGAATGAAGAAAGTAATTTTTGCACTTGCGGTATTTGCCGTGTCTGCAGCCGCTAACGCGGTTCAGGTAAAACTAATATCGCAAAATACCACGTCGGGCAGCGGCACGGTCTATACACTGATCACAGATGGTAGTCATCAGGCGTTTAGCGTCGGGGCATCGACTGCCACTTGGGATTGGGATGGCACGACGCTGAGTTCAAGCGGTACGTTCACGAGTCTGCAAGCTATCGGCAGCAGCCCCTACACGGATTCGATTCAGGCTGATGTGGTCGACGATCTTTCGATCACCGCTGGCGGTGCGAGTGCGACGTCTTATAGCTGTGTCGAAGGCACGTTCCTTGGCGGCATAGGCGCCAGCTCTTGCGGCGGTTACAGCTTCGGTACGGACACTATCGATGACTCTGTAACGATATGGGGCCCGGGCACATCGATCAGCCAGACCATTGGCGGCGATGACGTTGCTAGTGCTTCCCCGCGCAGCATCGCGACGTTCGACTTTGCCGTTACTTCGTTTGATGGCACGACGCTGACTGTCGGCACCGGCATTGGCCTCGGTAGCCAAGGTGGTGACCTGATGACCTTCACGACCAATGTTCCGGTTCCGGCTGCCGTCTGGCTGTTTGGTTCCGCTCTCGGTCTGCTTGGTTGGGCGCGGCGTAAAGCAGTGTAACCGCTTTCCTTCAATCGGAGAGCACACCCCGGCCTCATGCGAGGCTGCGTGAAAACGGTCTGACAGACGGGTAAAAACAGAAGCCCCGCCATTGTTGGCGGGGCTTTTTTTTTGCCACGACATATCAAAGCGGTGGGTTCCTGACGGCAGATACGCTCGCGGTCAATCTACCGCCAGTGCCTGATCAAAAAACCGCTTCACCATTGCGTATGCATGCGGGCCGGTTTTCGGAAACCGCAACAAACCGTGTTTGCTGCCCGGGTACGCCATGATCTGAAACGGCTTGCCGAGATCCTGCAACCGCT
>CAZVQW010000030.1:0-8303 GCA_964629475.1 uncultured Chromatiaceae bacterium
TGATTAAGTGGAGCGGCATCTTGCCGTGGTTCATACTCTTTCCCTGACCGGTTTTCTTTCTCCGTTGACCCCTCTGAAACGCCGCTGCCATAAACTCGTACCAGCTTATAGGGCTCTGTGTCGCGACTGAATGTTTCAGAGGGGTCAACGGAGAAAAAAACCGGGACACGCCCGTGGTATGCATACCAAGTATCTGTCATCGTTCCACTGTCGTGTCGAAGGGCTTTTGTGCCGGGTATACCTCTCGGCGCCCGAAGGAAGTGCCCTTGGGGTGAAACATTCAGGCGCGACACATGGTCCTTTGAATCAGAAAGATTCAAGGATAGCGGCGTTTCAGAGAGGTATACCCGGCACAAAAGGCCGGTCCGGGAAAGAGTATGAACCGCGGCAAAATGCCGCTCCACTTACCCCCGTGACAGACGACAAACCATCACGCCGCCTCAGCATCGTACCCCAGGTTCGCCGCCAGCCAACGCTCAACCGTCGCCAGCGACAACCCCTTGCGCCGAGCATAATCTTCCGCCTGGTCACGCGCGATCTTGCCGACCTGGAAATACTTTGCGTCCGGGTGCGCAAAATACCAGCCGCTGACGGACGCGGCCGGATACATTGCGAACGAGTCCGTCAATTCAATGCCTGTGTTGTGTTCGACATCCAGCAGTTTCCACAATGTCGCCTTTTCCGTGTGATCCGGGCACGCCGGATAACCGGGTGCCGGGCGAATACCCCGGTAGGCCTCACCAACCAGTTCCTCGTTGGCAAGTTGCTCGTCACTCGCGTAACCCCAGAGCTCCTTGCGGACTCGCTCGTGCATATACTCGGCACAGGCCTCGGCCAGGCGATCGGCCAGCGCCTTGAGCAGAATTGCGCTGTAGTCGTCGTGTGCGCGCTCGAAGGCGGCGACATGCGGTTCCATGCCGAGTCCCGCCGTTACGGCAAACGCACCGATGTAATCGGCGACGCCCGCATCGCTCGACGCGATATAGTCGGCCAGGCACAGGTTCGGCTGACCGTCGGGTTTTTGTCGTTGCTGGCGCAGCTGGTGCAGCGTCGCCAGCGGCGTTTTACGTGACTCATCGGTATAGACGACGACGTCATCGCCAACCGAGTTGGCCGGCAGCAGCGCGATAACGGCACGAGATTGCAACCAGTTTCCGGCAATCGCCCGCTCGAGCATGCTCTGCGCATCGCGATACAAATTCGACGCCGCTTCACCGACGACGTCGTCTTCGAGAATCGCCGGGAACTTGCCGTGAAACTCCCACGCATTGAAGAAAGGCATCCAATCAATGTAATCGACGAGATCGGCGAGCGGAATATCAAATGTGCGTACACCGGTGAACGTCGGCACGGTCGGTGCGACACTCGAATCGATGACGGCCCGGTTTGCACGCGCCTGCTGGATGCTGAGTTGCGGCGCGAGACGCGTCTTGCCGGCGTGTCGCTCACGCCGGACCGCACAGTCCTTCTTTTCCGACGCGACGAAATCAGCCTGGTCGGTTGCGCTAATCAGTTTCTGCGCAACGCCGACCGAACGGGACGCATCTTTGACGTAGACAACGGCACCTTCATATTCCGGGTCGATCTTGACCGACGTATGCGCAGGGGACGTCGTTGCACCGCCAATCAGCAGCGGCACCTCCAGGTCCTGGCGTTTCATCTCGCGCGCAATCTGCACCATCTCTTCTAGGGACGGCGTGATCAGGCCGGACAGGCCGATAATATCCGCATTCTCACGGCGTGCAGCGTCGAGGATGCGGTCGCGCGGCACCATGACACCGAGATCGATGACCTCGAAGTTGTTGCACTGAAGCACGACACCGACGATGTTCTTGCCGATGTCGTGGACATCGCCCTTGACCGTCGCCATGACGATTTTTGCGAGTTTCCGCGCTTCACCACCCTGTTCCGCCTCGATGTAAGGCACGAGGTGCGCGACGGCCTTCTTCATGACGCGCGCAGATTTGACGACCTGCGGCAGGAACATCTTACCCGCACCGAACAGGTCGCCGACGACATTCATGCCGTCCATCAACGGTCCCTCGATGATATCGATCGGGTGCTCCGTACCCTGCCTCGCCTCTTCGGTATCTTCGACGATGAATGCATCAAGTCCTTTGACGAGCGCGTGCTCAATACGCCTGATGACCGGCCACTCACGCCACTCCTGATCCATTGTTCTGGGCGCTGCGCTGCCGTCACCACGGTAGTTACCGGCTATCTCGAGCAGCAGCTCGGTCGCGTCGGCGCAGCGATTCAGAATTACATCCTCGACCGCGTCGCGCAGCTCGGTGGGGATCTCGTCATAAATCGCGAGCTGGCCGGCGTTAACGATGCCCATGTCCATGCCGGCTTCGATCGCGTGGTACAGGAACACGGCATGCATCGCCTCGCGCACGGGATTATTGCCACGGAACGAGAACGACACGTTACTGACACCGCCACTAACCAGCGCATGTGGCAACTGCGCCTTGATCAGTCTTGTCGCCTCGATAAACGAACGACCGTAATCGTTATGCTCCTCGATACCGGTGGCAACCGCGAAGATATTCGGATCAAAAATGATGTCCACGGCTGCAAGGCCGACTTCTTCGGTCAACAACTTATATGCCCGCGAACAGATCTCGATGCGCCGCTCAACGGTCTCGGCCTGACCTTCCTCGTCGAACGCCATGACGATGACGGCTGCACCATGGCGCCGTATCTCACGCGCCTGGTCGAGAAACGGCGCTTCACCTTCCTTCAGGCTGATCGAATTTACGACGGCCTTACCCTGGATGCACTTAAGCCCGGTCTCGATCACTTCCCAGCGCGACGAGTCGACCATCGTCGGCACGCGCGCGATGCCCGGCTCGGTTGCGACGAGTTTCAGGAAACGATCCATGGCCTGCACGGAATCGAGCATGCCCTCATCCATGTTGATGTCGATGACCTGTGCCCCGTTATCGACCTGCTGCTGTGCCACCGACAGCGCCTCGGGATAATTATCCTCGGTGATCAGTCGCTTGAACTTCGCGGATCCGGCCACGTTGGTCCGTTCGCCGACATTAACGAACAACGATTCAGGCCCGACATTCATCGGCTCGAGGCCGCTCAGACGAAGCTTGACCGGGATTTGCGGCACGGACCTAGGTTTCTTACCGGCAAGCGCCTTGCTAATCGCCGCAATATGTTGCGGCTGCGTCCCGCAGCATCCACCGACCATGTTGATCAGGCCCTGCTCGGCAAAGTCAATGAGGATCTTTGCCATCGACTCCGGCGTCTCATCGTAACCACCAAATTCGTTCGGCAGACCCGCGTTCGGGTGACAACTGACGCGCGTGTCGGCGACGGCCGACAATTCCGACAACCACGGACGCAGTTCCGCGGCACCGAGTGCGCAGTTCAGGCCGATCAGGAACGGCTCGATATGCCGCACCGAATTCCAGAACGCTTCGACGGTCTGGCCGGACAGCGTCCGCCCCGAGGCATCGGTGATCGTGCCGGAGATCATGACCGGAATTTTCTCGCCACGTTCGTCACCGAGCTTCGCAATGGCATACAGCGCGGCCTTTGCATTCAGCGTGTCGAAAATTGTCTCGACGAGCAGGAAATCGACGCCACCTTCGAGCAACGCCCGCGCACTTTCGCCGTATGTCTCGACGAGATCATCGAACAGAATATTGCGAAACCCCGGGTCGTTAACATCCGGTGAAATCGACGCGGTCCGGTTCGTCGGCCCGAGCACGCCGGCGACGAAGCGTGGTTTGCCGGTTTTCGCGGCGACCTCGTCGGCAACTTCGCGCGCGAGCCGGGCGGAGGCCAGGCTCAACTCGGCAACACAATCCTCGAGACCGTAATCGGCCAGTGCCGGCGCATTGCCGTTGAACGTATTGGTCTCGATGACATCGGCACCTGCATCGAGAAATTCCTCGTGTATGCCGCGAATAATATCGGGACGCGTGACGCTCAACAGATCGTGATTACCCTTGAGCTCGATTGTCGAGTCGGTAAACCGGTCACCACGATAATCGTCCTCGTCGAGGCCACAGGTCTGGATCATAGTGCCCATCGCACCATCGAGAAAAACAATACGTTCCTTGAGTAGTTCGGTGAGTTTGTTGAAATTCCGGTTAGCCATCGTTGCCATCCTGGGGCCGAATGCCGAGTGCATGACAGATCGCATACGTCAGCTCTGCCCGGTTCAGCGTATAAAAATGAAACTCATCGATGCCCTCGCCCTGCAGTCGCTCGGCCATCTCGATGGCAATACTTGCCGAGATCATTTGCCGCGTCTCCGTGTCGTCATCGAGCCCTTCGAAACGCTCGTGCAGCCATGCGGGCACCGTGGCGCCACACATACCGGCAAAGCGCAGCAACTGCGGAAATTTGTTGATCGGCAGAATGCCGGGCACGATCGAGGCGGTGATGCCGGCCGAGACGCACTGGTCACGAAAGCGCAGGAACTTATCGACATCGAAGAAAAACTGTGAGATTGCCCGCGTCGCACCTGCGTCGAGCTTGCGTTTAAGATTTTCCAGGTCGAACGCCGCACTGGGCGCCTCCGGATGTACCTCGGGATAGGCGGCAACGGAAATCTCGAATTCGCCTACTTCGCATAAACCTTCGACAAGATCGACGCCATACTCGTAGCCGCCCGGATGCGGTTCGTATTTTTCGGCATCAGCCGGCGGATCGCCACGCAGCGCAACGATGTCGCGAATGCCCTCGTCCCAGTATTGCCTGGCAATGGCCTGCACCTCTTCCTTCGTCGCCCCGACACAGGTCAGATGCGGTGCCGCACGCAAACCCGTCTCCGCGATGATCCGGTGGACGATGCGATGCGTGCGATCACGCGTCGATCCATCTGCGCCATAGGTAACCGACACGAATCGCGGGTTTAACGGTGCAAGCCGCTGAATGGATTTCCACAACGTTTCTTCCATCGCCGGCGTCCCCGGCGGAAAAAACTCGAATGAAACCTGGAGGTTTTTATTTTCAGCCATGTGTACCTGTCCTTCGTTGCACGTTATCGGGCTCCGCCGCAAATAACGCATATTCCATCACCCTGCCCGGAAACCAGATCCGGTGTGCGACACGGTAGCCAAGTTCGGACAGCATTGCGGTGAGCTGATTCTCGATCAGTCGCGCGCCGCCCCGCTGATCCGGCAATTGCCGTGCAATCGGCCGCACCCGGTCGACGATCAATAACTGGCCGGCCGGACGCAATACACGGCATGCTTCACGCAACCCCGTTAAAACCTCATCAAGACCATCCAGTACTTCATCGAGAATCACCAGGTCAAATGAGTCGTCGTCGAACGACAGATTCACGAGGTCGCCGTTACGGACCGTGCAATTCGCAAGGCCGGCGCGGTGCAGGCGGGACCTGGCCAGCAGGCGCATGCGCCGTGACACATCGATGCCGACCGCGCGCCGCGCCCGCCGGCCGAGCATGCGCAACAATGTGCCGCCGCCACAGCCGATATCCAGCACGTCGTTCAGGTGCCGGTCGCCAATACATTCATCGACGGCCTCGGCCAGACTCGAGGTCGAGGGTCGCTCGGTAATGCCGGCTGAACTCAGAGCCCGTACCTTGAATACATCACGCTCGCGATTGCCCTTGACCCGATCGAGCGCCGTGCGATCACGCACAACCAAATCATCGTCGGTACCGACCAGCGCGAGTGCCTCATCGACCAGTGTCGAGGGCGATGACGACGGCGCAGATGCCAATCGATAGTAAACCCAATGTCCGTCACGGAATTTTTCGACGAGACCGGCGTCATCCAGCAGGCGAAGATGCCGCGAAACCCTGGGTTGACTCTGCTCGAGAATCTCCTGCAACTCACCGACGGACGCCTCGCCATTGGCGAGCAACGCAAGCAGCCGCAGACGGGTCGGATCCGCCGCGGCCTTGAGCATCTGGATGGCTGATATCAATGACATGACAAGGGAATATAAAGGAATCTTTATATTTAATCCAGAAGCCGCATCACAATCTGGCTGAACAGGCTCCCAATGGTCAGTTAGTAACGAAATGCCTCAAACGTTCACGAAATATCGCGAAACATACGGTAAAAGCTATCTATACAGGAAATTCAGCGAGAGCCTATCTCGCTACACGGCCGCCGAACCGGGAACCGGCTGAAACAGTCCAAGCTATAAAACAATTATCACCTAAATTGGGTATATGCCCATTAGCAATTTTCCTTTTATAATTGGGCCTAGTTTATTGACTGGCTCTATGCAGAAACAAGCTCCACGTATCTATTGAGTACATTTACCGGCTTCCCCTAATCCTCCAAGGTATGGCCCCGCATATGCGGGGCCACTTTTTTGTGCTCACACATCGACCTTTACAGGATTCGATTGTGTTGACCGACAGCCGAAACGATACGAAATCCGAATCACGATAAAGGCGCAGATAGTCGCCGCACCGATCGAGGCGAGATCAATCGCGTCAAATTGTCCGACAACGAAGTAATCAGCCACGTTATCCAGCAACGGCCAATCGGCGAACCACTCCGGCACGCGCGTCGCTATCGCCGCGGACCACGCATCGCTCTGTGCCATTTCGAATAAACTGCCGACGATCCACCAGCCGCCACAGGCGGCAAGCGCCGACCATCGCCAGGGCTCCAGCACCACCGATGTAAACAGGGTAAACGCAAACGTATGCGCGAAAGTCGGCAGATGATCGCCGATCGCACCGAACACCGGTGGAATGCAGTCGCCGAATGACCAGCTATCGGGGACGAGGTAAATGCTTGTGCTCGGACGATCGAGCAGATAGACGAGCACGCCGATCGTCAGCACGATGACGGCGACGATAAGCTGGATTAATTCTGGCCTCGCTCGCGGCATGCCTCTCAAATTAATTATCGCGAAATGACAGCACGGTCGCCGTCGCTGTCCGATACAGTGTAAACAGCACGCATAACCTGATCGAGGACCAGTACCTGCCCGTCAGAAAACCCTTCGGTAATATCAATCGGAAACAGCAGTCGACTACCGACGCTGTTCTCCTCTGCTGACAAGACCGTGCGTGCACCGGTGGTCAGATCAACGGCGATTACCGACACCAGCGCCTGATCAACGACCAGCGCACGATTTTTTGCGACATCGGTATCGATAAAAATACCTGTCGGTGATGAAAAGGCGTTACTTGTATTCGGTGTCGTCGCATCGGACAGGATCGTGCGTGCACCGGTCACCAGGTCGACAGCCAGGACGGCTTGCAAACCCGAGTCGACCACCAGTGCGCGATTATTCTCCGTATCAAACGCAATCGCATCAGGAACCTCGAATTCGTTTTCGGCATCCGGCCTCGTCGCATCGGATAAAATCGTGCGCGCGCCACTCACCAGATCGACAGTCAGGACGGCATCGAGACCCTGATCGGTGACCAACGCCCGGTTGCTGGCGATGTCCAGTGCAATATTTACAGGCGTGTCGAACGGATTCTGCTCGTCAGGCGCTGTCCCATCGGACAGGATCGTGCGCGTACCGGTCACAAGGTCAACGGCCAGAACGGCCTGTAAAATCTGGTCAACAACCAGCGCCCGCCCGGCAGCTGAATCGATGACCAGGCCGAACGGACCGTCGAGCGGGTTGTCTGCGTCCGGTATCGTCTCATCCGACAGAATCGTGCGCGCGCCGGTCACTGCATCGACGGCAACCACGGCATTGCGCACGCTATCGGTCACCAAAGTGCGGTTATTGGCGACGTCGGTTGCTATACCGTGCGGCGTAGCAAGCTGGATATCGGTCAACAGCGCCGCGCCCTCGGGTAACGGCAACCGTTGGCCGACCCGGGTATCGATATCGAGATCATCGTCACCGGTCAGGCTGACCGCGATGATATTTGCCAGCTCGGCATCGATGACCAGTGCACGCTCGTACGCTTCATCGAGCGCGATCGCACCCGGCGAGGCCAAGGCATTTTTTGAATCCGGGAAAAATGACGATGACAAAACGGTACGCACGCCGGTCGTCAAATCGACTGCCAATAGCGCCGACAGTTCGCGCTCAACTACGAGCGCCCTGTCATTCGCAGCATCGATAACGATACCATCGGGTGCACTGAATGCATTGATTGAATCCGGCGTTGTTTCATCGGACAAAATCGTGCGCGCTCCGGTCGTCAGATCGACCGCGATGACGGATGCCAGGATCCGGTCCGTGACGAGCGCACGATTATTGTCCGCGTCGATGGCGATACCGGTCGGCGCACTGAAAGGATTCACGTCATCGGGTGTCGTTGCCGCCGACAGAATCGTACGAGTCCCTGTGGCAAGATCGACGGCAATGACGGCATCGAG
>CAZVQW010000030.1:8403-23303 GCA_964629475.1 uncultured Chromatiaceae bacterium
GCAAGATCGACGGCAATGACGGCATCGAGAAAAATATCTGTGACCAGAGCGCGATTGCTTGCCGTGTCTATGGCAATGCCATTCGGTGCACTGAACGGATTCGCTGTATCGGGCGCAGCCGGCCCGGATAAATAGGTCCGTACACCCGTAGCAAGATCGACGCTCATGACAGCTTGCAGGACATCGTCGGTCACGAGCGCCCGGTCATTCGCACTGTCGATTGCAATCTGGCGCGGATTCGGCATCAGCTCGGTAACGACCACAGTGATCGTACCGGTATCGGCGTTGTCATTCGAATCCGTGATCGTGTACTCGATCATCTCCGTACCGAGAAAACCGGCATTTGGCGTATAGGTGATAAGTGTATCGTCGAGCTCCACCGTACCATGACTGGTCGCCCCTATCGTGACAACACTCGGCTCCACACCCAGATCGTTGACGACATAACTGCCCGTGCTGTCCAGAAATGCTGACACATCGACAACCAACACCCCTTCCTCCCCTACACTGAAGGTCTTATCTATGGCCCATGGACTGTTGTCGATATTATCGTTGCCGGAACCCGAACCAAGCGTCGAGACGATGCCGGCCACCAGCACGACAATCAGCGCGACACTCCGCATATATCGACTCACCGAAGTATTACCTGTCAACCAATTCACAACTCATCCTGTTTTTTGTGGCCGGGCGCCCTGCCCGACATCGGCAACCGGCGGGATCGCGATTAAACCATGAAGAATGGCCGAAAACCCGATTACTGTTTACAACCTGCCGCGCAGTATTTCGTTGACCTGACCCGGATTGGCCTTGCCCTGCGTCGCCTTCATTACCTGACCGACCAGAAAGCCGAGAACTTTCGTCTTACCGTCGCGATACTGCCGAACCTGTTCCGGAAAATCGGCGATGACCTGATCGACGATTTTCTCGAGCTCACCACTGTCGCTGATCTGCTTCAGGCCGTGAGCGTCGATTATCTCATCCGCCGTGCCGTCGCCCCGCCACATGGCCTCGAAGACTTCTTTGGCAATTTTGCCCGAAATCGTGTGATCGGCAATGCGCAGCAGCAGGCCGGCTAACTGACCGGCCGCCACGGGACTCGCCGCGATACCGAGCCCTTCCCTGTTCAAGGCAGCCGACAACTCGCCAATGACCCAATTTGCTGCCAGCTTCACCTCGCCGCAAGCCTTTGCAACAGCTTCAAAATAGTCCGCCAATGATCGGCTCGCAACGAGTAACAGGACATCGGCATTCTTCAGTTTGTACTCGTCGAGGAAGCGCAGGTGCTTGGCATCCGGCAATTCGGGCAGCTCACCGCGTACCTCCGCAATAAAAGCCGGCTCAATCTCGACCGGCAACAAATCCGGATCCGGAAAATAGCGATAGTCGTTGGCCTCTTCCTTCGAGCGCATCGAACGCGTCTCGTCACGAGCCGAATCGTACAAACGCGTTTCCTGCACAACCTTGCCGCCATCTTCGAGAACATCGATCTGCCGCTCGACTTCGATGTTGATCGCACGTTCGACAAAGCGAAACGAATTCAGATTCTTCAACTCCGACCGGGTACCGAGCGCTTCCTGCCCGACCGGGCGCACCGACACATTTGCATCGCAACGAAACGAACCTTCCTGCATGTTGCCGTCGGAAACACCGATATAACGCACGATCTGGTGAATCTTGCGCATGTAGGCAACGGCCTCTTTCGCCGAACGCATGTCTGGTTCGGATACGATCTCGAGCAACGGCGTGCCGGTCCGGTTCAGATCGATGCCGCTCTCGCCATCGAATGCATCGTGCACGGACTTGCCGGCGTCTTCCTCGAGATGCGCACGAGTCACGCCGATCGTTTTCAGCGAACCGTCTTCAAGAGCAATTTCTATATGACCGGAACCCACAATCGGCAGTTCCAGCTGGCTAATCTGGTAACCCTTCGGCAGATCCGGATAGAAATAATTCTTGCGCGCAAATACCGAACGATGTGCAACCTCAGCGTCAATTGCCAGGCCGAAACGCACCGCCATGCGCACGACCTCGGCATTCAGTACCGGCAGCACACCGGGATAACCGAGGTCGACGATGCAGGCCTGAGTGTTGGGCTCGGCACCATAGGCCGTCGATGCTCCGGAAAAGATCTTGCTCTTCGTCGCGAGCTGCGTATGAATCTCCAGTCCGATGACTGTTTCCCATTGGCTCATCGTTTTCACTCCGCCGCTAAATCCGGCGTCCGCAAGTGCCAGTCCGTCTGTTGTTGATAGCGGTGCGCGAAGTTCAACACTGCCTGTTCGCCAAAAGCCGGTCCGATCAGTTGCAGACCGACGGGCAGGCCGGCCGAAAATCCGCACGGCACCGATGCGCCGGGTAAACCGGCCAGATTCACGCCGATCGTATAAATATCATTCAGATACATCTGCACAGGATCGTCGACTTTCTCACCGAGCCCGAATGCCGGTGTCGGCGACGTCGGGCCCATGATGACGTCGACCGACTCGAAACACCGGCGAAAATCGTCGGCGATCAACTGTCGCGCCTTCTGTGCCTGCAAATAGTAAGCATCGTAGTAACCGGCAGACAGCACGTATGTGCCGGTCATGATGCGCCGCTTGACCTCGGCGCCGAAGCCTTCCTTGCGAGTCAACTTGTACAGCTCTTCGAGACTCGCGGGGTTTTCGTGCCGATGACCGAAGCGCACACCGTCGAAACGCGACAGGTTCGATGAGCACTCTGCCGGCGCAACGATGTAATAAGTCGGCACCGATGCACCGATGTGCGGCAAGGATACTTCTTCGGTCGTCGCGCCCAGTTCCTCGAAAACCGCGATCGCCGCACGGACACAAGCGGCTGATTCGGCCTCGAGGCCGGCATCGAAGAATTCAGCCGGAATGCCGATACGTTTGCCTTTGAGAGAGGCACTGAGGGTCGCCGTGTAGTCCGGAACCGGGCGATCTGCCGAAGTCGAATCCCTGGGATCGAACCCCGCCATCTCTTGCATCAACAACGCCGCATCTTCGGCTGTAAGCGTCAGGACACCGGCCTGATCCAGGCTCGATGCGAACGCGATCATGCCGTAGCGCGACACACGACCGTAGGTCGGCTTGAAACCGGTGACACCGGTCAATGCGGCGGGTTGGCGAATCGAACCACCGGTATCGGTACCGGTTGCGGCGGGCACGAACCCGGCTGCAACGGCGGCGGCCGAACCGCCTGACGAGCCACCCGGCGATCGCGACACATCCCACGGATTGGCGACAGGGCCGAAGAAACTCGTCTCGTTCGACGAGCCCATCGCAAATTCATCCATGTTCGTCTTGCCGACGACGACGGCACCGGCCGCGGCCAGGTTCACGACGACGGTCGCATCATAGGGTGAGATGAAATTCCCAAGCATTTTTGAACCGCATGTCGTCAGGATGCCGCGTGTGCAGAAGATGTCCTTGTGCGCAATCGGTACGCCGGTCAGCGGCCCGCCATTGCCCGCGGCAAGCAAGGCATCGGCGGCCTCGGCCGCTGCCAGGGCGGTATCATTCGCCAGCGTTATAAAGGAGTTCAGTACTCCATCACCCGCAGCAATCCGGGCCAACGCGGCCTCGGTCAACTGACGGCTCGTGACGGAACCGTCCCTCAGGGCTGCGGAGATTTCTGTAATCGTCTGTCGTTGCATGGCGTAATCAGATTTATTATCGGGAGGCTTTTAGTCAATCACCCTTAGTCAATCACCTTGGGCACACGATAAAACCCGTCGCCAACAGCTTGGGCGTTGCGCTGGAACAGGTCGCGCTGGTTAGTTTCGGTCACCTGGTCCGGCCGCAGGCGCTGGCTCATATCCAGCGGGTGCGCCATCGGTAACACAGCCGAGGTATCGAGCTCGCCGAGCTTGGCGACAAGGTCAATGATGCTCGACAACTTGTCTACATAGCCGGCGATTTCTTCATCACTGACTTCCAAACGCGCAAGATGCGCAATGTATTCGACATCCTGTTTCGACAATGCCATGGGGCGATATCCGTAGGGGCGGGGAGCCGGGGGCGACAATGATAATCCGCAGTTGCCCAAAATCCCACTGATTGCTAGAGTAGCCCGCGTTTTACGGGTTCTTTCTCGCGGGTAATCTCAATGATTAAAGGGCTGCTTGGCTACTTCTCCAACGATCTGTCGATCGATCTGGGGACGGCCAACACACTCATATATTTGTCCGGCCACGGTATTGTGCTCGACGAACCATCGGTCGTGGCGATTCGCGAAGAGCCGGGGCGGGGCGGCAAGACCGTTGCAGCGGTAGGCGTCGAGGCAAAAAACATGCTGGGTCGCACGCCCGGCAACATTACGGCAATCCGACCGCTCAAGGACGGCGTTATCGCCGACTTCACGGTCACGGAGAAGATGCTCCAGCATTTCATTCACAAGACCCACCCCAACCGTTATTTCCGTCCAAGCCCGCGCGTACTCGTCTGCGTGCCATACGGTTCGACCCAAGTCGAGCGTCGGGCGATCCGTGAGTCGGCCGAAGGCGCCGGCGCGCGCAAGGTATTTCTGATCGAAGAACCGATGGCTGCAGCGATCGGTGCCGGCATGCCGGTACACGAGGCACGCGGCTCGATGGTGCTCGATGTCGGCGGCGGCACTTCCGAAGTGGCGGTGATTTCACTGAACGGTATTGTCTATGCCTCGTCAGTACGCATTGGTGGCGACCGGTTCGATGAGGCAGTCATTAATTACGTCCGGCGCAATTATGGCATTCTGATCGGTGAGGCCACGGCCGAGCGCATCAAGCACGAGATCGGCTCGGCCTACCCGGGCGAAGAAGTACGCGAGCTGTCGGTCAAGGGCCGCAACCTGTCTGAAGGCGTGCCGCGCAGTTTCAGCCTGAACAGCAACGAGATTCTCGAGGCGTTGCAGGAACCGCTGCAGGGCATTGTCGGCGCCGTCAAGGGCGCCCTGGAGCAAACCCCACCCGAGCTTGGCGCCGATGTCGCGGAGCGTGGCATCGTCCTGACCGGCGGCGGTGCACTGCTGCGCGATCTCGACAAACTCTTGATGGAAGAAACCGGCTTGCCGGTCGTCGTTGCCGACGACCCGCTGACCTGCGTGGCCCGCGGCGGTGGCCGTGTCATCGAATTGATGGATGAACAGGGACCCGGCGTTTTCGGGTTGGATTAACCGCTTCAAGTTCCCGACCCCGGACTCGGCACCAGTCAGCCGAGTGGAGCATGACGACGGCAGGGCATGGCGCTCAGCACACCCGACAGCGACCAACGCGCATTTCGCAACACAGGTTATGGCCTGCGGCTGATCGTGCTGTGCATTCTGTCTGTTGCCATCATGGTACTCGACCACAACAACGACCACCTGCAGACGGTGCGGCGCATCCTGTCCGCCGCCGTACACCCGGTTCGCCTGGTGATTGATGCACCATTTTCTCTCGGCCACTGGATCGGCGACAGCACCGCGACGCGCAGCGAACTGACGAATGAGAATCGTCGGCTGAAAGACCAGAATCTGATCCAGAGTGCTCGCCTACAGAGACTGGTTGCACTCGAAGCAGAAAATACACGGCTCAGGGCATTGCTCGATTCGACGGCCAAGGTCAGTGGCCGCGTGCTGGTCGGCGAGATCCTGTCGGTCGACATGAACCCGTTCCGGCACCACATTACCATCAACAAGGGCAGTAACGACGGAATTTACGTCGGCCAGGCGCTGATCGATGCCGACGGCATCATCGGCCAGGTGGTTCGCGACCAGTTCTTTTCCGCCGAAGCGCTGCTGATCACCGACATCGACCATGCCTTACCGGTAGAAATCGTCCGCAGCCGGTTACGAACCATCGCGGTCGGAACCGGTGACCTCGAACGACTGTCGCTGCCCTTCCTGCCCCGCAATGCCGATGTCGTGGACGGCGATATTCTCGTGACTTCCGGGCTCGGCGGAACATTTCCGCCCGGTTATCCGGTCGGCATTGTCAGCGAGATCGCACGTGACAGCGGCGAACCGTTCCTGGCCGTCAGCGCCAGGCCGGCGGCGGCGCTAAACCGGATTCGTGAAGTCCTGCTGATCTGGCCCGAACCCGCCGCTGCCGAACGCGCGGCTGCCGAAGGGGTTGACCGTCCGGCCGACCTTCCCGAACCTGCCGAAATGATTGTGCCGGCAGCGGAACCGCCCGCCGGGGTCGGACCCATTGAAGGCGGGCCCGTCGAGGACCGATCGCAATGAGCAGGCATGGTGCGCCACGCTGGCCCGCCTGGCTTGTGCTGGTAACCGCCGCGGCGCTCGTCAGCCTGCCGCTGCCCGACTTCTTTACACCGTTTCGGCCGCCATGGGCCGCGATTGCGGTGATTTACTGGATCATGATGTGGCCGCGGGTGTTCGGTGTCGGCAGCGCCTGGATTATCGGACTACTGCTTGACGTTCTGCAGGGCGATGTACTGGGCCAGAATGCATTCGCATTGAGCGTCATCGGTTACCTGACGCTGCGCTTTCATTTGCAGATTCGCATCTTCCCGCTCTGGCAACTGACGATGACGGTATTTGCGCTGCTCGTCATCAATGCATTCATCCTGTTCTGGATTGACGGCGTTGCCGGCCACCCGCCGGCCGGCCTCGATCGCTGGACACAGGTCATCGTCGGTGGAATCCTGTGGCCACTGCTCATGTCAATCATGGATCGCATCCGCGAACGAATCGAACGTCGCGGCCCGTCCTTCACGTGACCCGGCAAGGCACTCCCCGGTAAGAAAGACATGGAGACGAGAGACAGGCTAAAGGATCACTGGGCGGAACAGCGACTGTTCCTGCATCGGGTCATCGCCGCCGGAATCTTTATCGTCGGCCTGACCCTGATCGTGCTGGCCAGGCTCGGGCAATTGCAAATCACCGAGTATGAGTATTTCTCGGCGCAGTCACAGGGCAACAGAATTCGTGTTCAACCGATGCCACCGACGCGCGGGCTGATCTACGATCGCAACGGTACGATACTGGCTGAAAACCTGCCGAGCTATCAGCTCGAATTAACGCCGGAGCAGGTACCCGACATGGAGGAGACGCTGGATCGTCTCGCGCAGTTCGGACTCATCGACAGCGAAGATATCGACTCACTCAAGGCATTGATTCGCCAGCACAGACGTTTCGACTCAATTCCGATCCGGCGCCGGTTGACTGACGTCGAAGTCGCAAAATTTGCTCTTGAACGTCCGCGCTTCCCCGGCGTCGATATTCATGCCCGACTGACACGAAACTACCCGTACGGCACCGCCGTCGCGCATGCACTCGGCTACGTCGGCGGCATCAACGCGGCAGATTTGCAGCGTATCGATACGAGCGACTATGCCGGCACATCACTGATCGGCAAAATTTCACTCGAACGACACTACGAGCGCGAATTGCACGGCAATGTCGGTCATGAACAAGTTCTGGTCAACGCACGTGGCCGCATCATGCAGAGTCTGGATGCCGAAGCGGCCCATCCCGGCAAGGATCTGATCCTGACACTCGACATCGAATTACAACTTGCCGCACACGAGGCGCTCGCAGGGCGCCGGGGTGCCGTCGTCGCAATCGATCCCAAGTCCGGCGAAGTCCTCGTATTCGTGAGTGAGCCTTCGTTTGATCCAAACGCGATCAGTATCGGCATGAGCCGTGCGCAATATCGTGCACTACAAACCAACCCGGACCTGCCCCTGTTCAATCGAGCACTGCAGGGCACGTACCCACCAGGCTCGACGATTAAACCGATCCTCGCGCTGGCTGCTTTGCATTACGAGGTAACAGATCCGGATGAACCCGTTTTCTGTGGCGGCCATTACACGCTGCCGGGCAGCACCCACCGTTATCGTGACTGGAAACGCGGTGGTCATGGCTGGATCGACATGCACGAATCTATCGAACAGTCGTGTGATGTTTATTTCTATCAGCTTGCACGTGAGCTCGGCATTGACCGCATGGAATCCTTTCTGAAACGATTCGGCCTCGGCAGCGCAACCGGAATTGACATCGGCGGCGAGAAAAACGGGCTGGTGCCGGGTCGGGGCTGGAAGCGTAATGCTTTTTCCAAGCGCGGCGACAAAGTCTGGTTTCCCGGCGAGACTCTGATCACCGGTATCGGCCAGGGCTACGTACTCGCGACGCCACTGCAGCTCGCGCATGCTGCGGCGACGATCGCAAACCGCGGCCGGCGCTTCCAGCCAACTCTGTTGCGCGGATTTACCGATCCGGGCAGTAACGCAGTAGATTTCAAGGAAAATATACCACTGGACTCCGTGGGCATCATTGATGATGAGCAATGGGAGCGAATCATCAGCGCAATGAATGCCGTCATGCAGGGTGCGCGCGGCACGGCCCGAGCCGTTGGCGTGGACGCACCGTTCACGATAGCCGGCAAGAGCGGCACGGCGCAGGTCTTCACCGTCGCTCAGGATCAGGAATACGATGCTGAAGAACTCACCGAACGCATGCGCGATCACGCTTTGTTCATCGCTTTTGCGCCACTCGAAGATCCACAGATTGCTGTCGCCGTTATCGTTGAGAACGGCGAAAGTGGCAGTGGCACAGCGGCGCCGATCGCCAGAACGGTCATGGACAAGTATCTGCGGGACCTGTTATGACGACACTCATTGCCGACAAGCGTCATCAGCCGCTGGGTACAATTCCCTTCATGCTACGCAGCCTGCACCTCGACGGCGCACTGCTGGCCGGCATCATCTGCATCCTCACGATCGGACTCGCGGCCCTGTACAG
Source organism: uncultured Chromatiaceae bacterium (assembly GCA_964629475.1). Classification (GTDB taxonomy): domain Bacteria; phylum Pseudomonadota; class Gammaproteobacteria; order Steroidobacterales; genus SMWD01. Next base: position 17,125 of record CAZVQW010000030.1, read on the forward strand.
CGCGGTCGGACAAAACGCTGCCCTGCTCGTCGGCCAACTGATACGCATGGGCGCCGCGCTCGCCGCGATGCTTATCATGGCACGGGTGAGCCCCGACTGGCTGCGTCGGGCCGCACCATGGATCTTCGGACTCGGGCTGTTTCTGCTCGTGTTGGTTTTTGCCACGGGTGACGTCGGCAAAGGTGCGCAGCGCTGGCTGGACCTTGGCGTCCGGTTTCAGCCATCGGAAATCATGAAGCTCGGCCTGCCGATGATGCTGGCATGGCTGCTGCACGATCGACCGCTGCCGCCATCGCCCGGCATGATCGCCGCCAGCCTGATAATCATATTTGTGCCCGTCGGGCTGATCGCAGTACAACCGGATCTCGGCACGGCCATCCTGATCGTGCTGTCAGGCGCAACCGTAATCTTCCTCGCCGGCATCGGTGCACGATATATCATCGGCGCAATCACCACGGCACTGATCTCGATGCCGCTGCTGTGGTATTTCGTCATGCACGATTATCAAAAGAACCGCGTATTGACTCTGCTTAATCCCGATAACGATCCGCTCGGCGCCGGCTACCACATAATTCAATCGAAAATTGCGATCGGTTCCGGTGGTTTGTTCGGTAAAGGATGGTTGAACGGCAGCCAGGGGCAACTCGAGTTTCTGCCCGAGCGTTCGACCGACTTCATCTTTGCGGTCATCGGCGAAGAATTCGGCTTGATGGGGGCACTCGTCGTTTTGCTCGTGTACCTGTTTATCGTCGGCCGTGGATTGTTCATCGCAGTCGGTGCGCAGGACACATTCTCGCGCCTGCTGGCCGGTAGCATCAGCCTGACTTTTTTCTTCTATGTATTCGTTAACACGTCGATGGTCACCGGACTGTTGCCGGTGGTCGGCGTACCGCTACCGCTCGTCAGCGCGGCAGGAACGTCAATGGTGACCCTGCTGGCCGGTTTCGGTATTCTGATGTCCATTCAGACACATCGGAAGCTACTGACCAGATGACACAGAACCGACCACCCCCACCGCACCGATATTTTCTTGCTGTCCTGTTGACCGCCATTGCCATCGCCGGCGCCTTGCCAGGCATGTCATTCGCGCTCGATGCAGACCGTGACGATATCAGGGCATTCATCGACACCCTCGTGAAGAAGCACGACTTCGACCGGGACTACGTCCGGTCGATGCTTGCGCAGTCCGAAAGCAAACAGAAAATTCTGGATGCAATCAGCAGACCTGCGGAGAAAACCCGCCCCTGGCATGAATACCGGGAAATTTTCATCACGCCGAAAAGAATCGATGCCGGCGTGGCATTCATGGATGAGCATGCCGACAGGCTGGCCCGCATTGCTGCGCAAACCGGCGTTCCGGTAGAAATTATCGCCGCCATTATCGGCGTAGAAACATTCTACGGACGCCGCACCGGCAGCTACCGGGTCATCGATGCGCTGGCGACGCTCGGTTTCGACTACCCGCCCCGTGCGAAGTTCTTTCGTGGCCAGCTCGAAGCCCTGTTCATGCTCGCCCGGGAGGAGCAACTCGAAATGGCCGGGCTGGTCGGCTCTTATGCCGGCGCGATGGGGCCGCCGCAGTTTATCCCAAGCAGCTACCGGGCCTATGCCGTCGACGGCGACGGCGACGGGCGTCGTGACCTGCTCAATAACTGGGACGACATCCTGATGAGTGTCGCTAATTATTTTGTCGAGAACGGCTGGCGCACCGGCGAACCGGTCACCGTGCCCGGTACGTCGGATAATAGCTTCCCCGTACCAACCGGCAGTAACTCGCTGAAACTAAACGAAACCGTCGGCTCACTGACAAAACGTGGAATCAATTTCGAGTCAGATCTCGATGTTGCAACACCGGCGCAGCTGATCAGCCTGGAAGGTGAAGCCGGGACTGAATACTGGGTCGGATTTCATAATTTTTATGTCATCACTCGCTACAATCGCAGCGCAATGTATGCGCTGGCCGTATATCAGTTGTCTGCTGCCTTATCGAGCGCACAAGCCGCCGGATCCGTCAGCGCCGGGCCACACGACATCTCCTGACCAACCTGCACACGTCATGTCAGACAGAATGGATAATCCGGCACGTTTGCCGCGCAGACTCCTGACAAGCGCGATACTGATCGGTGCCTGGTTGCTGCTGGCCAGCTGCGGGCAGGCAGTCAAATGGGACAACTCAGCCGGTTCATTACCACAACAAACGACTAAAAAATCAGAAAAACGCAGCTCTCGAGGCAATCCACCTTTCTACGAAGTGTTTGGCAAACGCTATTACGTTCTGGACAGCAGTTACCAATTCAAGGAACGTGGCGTCGCCTCGTGGTACGGCAAAAAATTTCACGGCAACCCGACATCGAGCGGCGCTATTTACGACATGCATGCGATGACGGCCGCTCACAAGACGCTGCCGCTGCCAACCAGAGTCCGTGTCCGCAACCTGAAGAATGGCCGCAGCATTATCGTTACGGTCAATGACCGCGGTCCGTTCGTCGATAACCGGATCATCGACCTGTCATACGCTGCCGCAACGCGGCTCGATATGATCGGGGCCGGCACAGCACTCGTCGAAATCGAAGCGTTACAGGAACGCGAACTGCCGCCCGGCGGAGAGGTCGCAGTAGTCACCACGACCGGGCTGGAACTGTCCGCCCCACAACCGGCTACTGTGAATCTGTATCTGCAGGTTGGTGCGTTCGGCGACCGTTCTAATGCACAGCGACTGGTCGACAGGCTACACGGCAACGGCTATCACAGTGCCGCTATCCGCTCCGACACAGTCAGGGTACCGCCGATTTTCCGTGTACGGCTCGGGCCGGTCAACGATGTCGCCGAGTACGATGAGCTGGTTAATAAAATGACCGAACTCGAAATCGTGGATACGCATCTCGTCACCGAGTCCGGGAGCGTACCAAGCGGCTGATGCCCATTAATGATCAACCGTTATATTATTGGCGCTTCATGGCTTGTTGTTGGGCCTGTTCTTTGAGACTTAATCTATTGGCTTTTTATCAGAGTATTCCGTCGGGAGTTCGACATGACTAAACTCGGCAACACGGCGCTTCTGAGCGTCTGCGTCTTGTGGCTTACCGGGCTGGCACAAGCTCAGATCCCGGTGCCGTCGGGGCCAGAGATCGGAGCGCGTGGTTATGTGCTGCTCGATCACAACAGCGGCCGCATTCTCGCTGCCAAAAACGAGAACGAGAGGATGGATCCGGCCAGCATCACAAAGCTGATGACGGCCTACGTCGTGTTCCGTACCCTTAAATCCGGGCAAATTTCGCTGGATGACCCGGTGATGATAAGCGAAAAGGCCTGGCGTACAGCCGGCTCACGCATGTTCATCGAAGTCGGTACGCGAGTCACGGTCGAAGAACTGCTGCAAGGCATGATCGTGCAATCCGGCAACGATGCCAGTGTCGCACTGGCGGAATATGTCGGCGGCAACGAAGCGATATTCGCACAGATGATGAATCAGTATGCCGCCGAACTTGGCATGCTCAATACGCAATACCAGAACTCGACCGGGTTACCGGCCAAGGATCACTTTACGTCCGCGACCGACATAGCGCGACTCGCGACCGTGCTGATCGAAGAATTTCCCGGCTACTACAAGTGGTATTCACAGAGAGAATTTACTTACAACAAGATCACGCAGAAAAATCGCAACGCATTGCTCTGGCGCGATCCGAGTGTCGACGGCCTGAAAACCGGTATGACCGACGCCGCGGGCTATTGCCTGGTGTCATCGGCACAACGCGACGACATGCGCCTGATCAGTGTCGTGCTCGGTACTAAAAGCTCGTCGGCCCGGGCCAAGGACTCACAAGCGTTGCTGAATTACGGCTTCCGCTTCTACGAAACCCGGCTGCTCTACCCGGCCGGCGATTCGGTGACCGAAGCACGGGTCTGGAAAGGCGAGACAGAGATGACCGGCATCGGACTCAATCAAGACCTGTACGTCACGATCCCGCGCGGCAGCTATGAACAGCTCGAGGCCAAAGTCGAATTGCCGCCGCAGCTCGTCGCACCCGTCGACCGGACTACCCGGCTCGGCACGGTGCGCGTGAACCTGAACAGCGAGACAGTGGCCGAGGCTAATCTTTTTGCACTGAATCCGATCAATGAAGGCACGCTGTGGCAGATCACCAAAGACTCGGTGCTGCTCTGGTTCGAGTAGGTGGCAAATCCACTCGCAATTGCCGGCCTGAACGGTGAATTCCTGCCGCTGACCGAGGTACGACTATCGCCGCTGGATCGCGGCTTTCTGTTCGGTGACGCAGTCTACGAGGTGATACCGGTGTACGGCGGCGCACCATTGCTGCTCGATGCGCACATGGCACGGCTCAATCGCAGCCTCGGGGCGATCGACATTCGAAATCCGCATAGCGATGACGAATGGCGGCAGTTCCTGACCGAACTTATCGAACGAAACGGCGGCGGCACGATGGCACTGTACGTGCAGGTCAGCCGTGGCGCAGAATCCAGCCGGGATCACGTCTATTCGCAGGATATTCATCCGACCGTGTTTGCCATGGCCACGGAAATCAGTGCCCATGATTACACCGACGGTGTCATAGCGATTACGCTGCCGGACGAGCGCTGGGACCGCTGCGATATCAAGACTACATCGCTGCTTCCCAACATTCTGGCGCGGCAGAAAGCGGCCGAGGCCGGGGCTATCGACGCAATACTGATCGATGACGGCTATGTCACGGAAGGCGGCGCCAGTTCGGTCATTATCATCGAGAACCGGACGCTCGTGCGTCGACCGCACGGTACGGAAGTGCTGCCCGGCACAACGACGGACCATGTCGTTGTCCTGGCCGGCGAGGCAGGCTATGCCTGTCATGAAGAGCTCGTCACGACCGAACGCCTGCTGGCAGCCGACGAAGTCTGGCTGACCAGCGCGACGAGAGGTATCGCTCCGGTGGTGCGGGTCGATGAACAAATCATCGGCGCAGGACAGCCGGGTCCGGTCTGGGCCGCCGTGTACCAATTGTATGAGACGCGGCTGCATGGCTGACAGGAAAAGCCTGATCGAGTTTCCGTGCCGTTTCCCGATCAAGGCCATGGGCCGCAACCAGTCAGAGTTCGAGGCCCATGTGCTGCAAATCATCAGCGCCCATGTCGAGGATATTGCGGCCGACGACATTGCGATCCAGCCCAGCAAGAATGGCAATTTCCTGTCGGTGACGGTTACGGTCGACGCAACCAGCCAGGAACAGCTGGATCGCATCTACCGGACGCTGTCATCCAGCGAGAAAGTGCTGTACGTGTTGTAGGGGCTTTCAGTCGTGATTCTTAGCTCTTTCCCTGACCGGTTTTCTTTCTCCGTTGACCCCTCTGAAACGCCGCTGCCATAAACTTGTCCCAGCTTATAGGGCTCTGTGTCGCGACTGAATGTTTCAGAGGGGTCAACGAAGAAAAAAACCGGGACACGCCCGTGGAACGCAAACCAGGTGTCCGTCATCGTTCCACTACCGTGTCGAAGGGCTTTTGTGCCGGGTATACCTCTCGGCGCCCGAAGGAAGTGCCCTTGGGGTGAAACATTCAGGCGCGACACATGGTCCTTTGACTCAGAAAGATACAGGGATAGCGGCGTTTCAGAGAGGTATACCCGGCACAAAAGACCGACCAGGGAAAGAGCATGAATCACGGCTGAGAGCCCTTCCCAAACTCACATCGAATCGAGCCATTTTCCCTGTTATAAACACCACCATGACCCATATCCGCAATCTTGGCTTAGTTGATTACGAATCGACACTCGCGTCGATGATCGAATTTACGGACCGTCGCTCACCTGACACACCCGACGAAATCTGGCTGCTCGAGCACGCGCCGGTCTTCACCCTCGGACTGGCCGCCGAGCACAGCCACGTACTGGTGCCCGGCGACATCCCTGTCGTGCAGGTCGATCGCGGTGGGCAGGTGACGTACCACGGGCCGGGCCAGCTCGTCGCCTATACGCTGATCGATCTCAAACGCGCCGGACTGACGATTCGTGATCTCGTGTCGGCGCTGGAGAATGCCGTTATCGATACCGTGGCCGAATACGGGATTGAGGCGCGCAATCGGGGCAATGCACCGGGCGTCTATGTCGGCGAAGCGAAGCTCGCCAGTATCGGTTTGCGTATCAGACGTGGCTGCAGTTACCACGGGCTGGCGCTGAATATCGATATGGA
>CAZVQW010000031.1:0-18185 GCA_964629475.1 uncultured Chromatiaceae bacterium
GGCATCAGTGGTGAATTGCCGAACATTGATTTTGCGAAATACGCTATAAAGTTACCATTGCTACCCGACCTCAGGGAAATTAGTGTCAGACACCAATTCCGGATGGTTCGTAAAATCATGTATAGGATGACGCGGATCTTGCGATAAAAATTAACGATAAAGCAGCTTTCACCGTCGGGGAGAGCTCATCGCAAAGCTACGCAACAACGAGTTTCGGTCAATATAAGTTCAAAGCCACAAAGGAAGGCATGGATCCGATGTATGGACTAGTGCCGCTGAAATTTAATGGTGGCTATCTGGCGCTGGATATCTTGTTTTTCGCTCCAGCGATGTTCTTCAATCTTCGTGAAGTATTTCCCTACTATGAGTTTGACTCCGAAGAAGGCGTGGTTCGCTACAGGCTGGAAAAGGATAGTGACTGGACCACCTATAAACCAACGGTTGCTGAAATCGCACACGCCAAATCATTTTTTGGTGACTAAAATGACCAGTTGCAGTGTTGTTATCGGTCGCTCCAATACTGGATTATTCCGCCTACACTGGTTGAGTTCGGGGGTTCGTTATTTTCAGGCCACCACTCAACCATATAAATACAGATTAAGCCCCTATAGATCAGGTTTTTACCTGTTTTTAGTCATCAAAGTACTTCAGGTACTTCCTGGCATTCGAACGAACCTTGCCCGAAGCAGCATCCTCTGAGACCTTCACGATTGTCGATTTGTATTGGGGTAGCGTCGTTGCGGCCAGTCCTTTGCATAGCCATGACAGGGTATCGATCTGGAGTTTATCCTTGGTTTTGACCCGATAGTTTTCCTCGATCTGCCGTTGAACGATGTCAATCATGAATTTGTCCGTGATCCTTTCATAGTAGACTTTTTTGGCGCCGACCCGCTTGAGTTCATAGATGCTGCTGCGGAGCATATTCGCGTACTGGTTATAACGTTCCGAGATATCGGGGTTATTGTTACTGGTATCGTTGATGATCGGATTCCAGGCAACAAAACGGTCCAGATCGATCAGGGCCTTGGTCGCATGTCTCTGGACCTTCTTGGAGCCTGCATTCTGTCCCACAAGTTCCAGCGTACCGCGATATTTCTCCAGTCCTGAGTACGCCAGGCCTTTGGCAAGCCAGGACGCCGCCTCGGCGTTATTCTTGCTGGTCGCTGTCAGATACATGCCCAGTAACTGCTTCTCCATCACATCGAAGAATCGTGGATCGTTGATTCCGGAATAAGGCAGATCTTTCACAACCGTTTGCTGCTGAAAAGTGGTTCCGGTCTCGAAGACCTGGATGTACTCATCTATGGTGGTGTTGGCCCAAGCCGATCCACACATGATGGCGAGACAACAAACGACCAGCGAGTTGCGTCTATATATGGTGATCATATTCCTTCCCCTGCAATGAATCCTGTGACCTGTAAATTCCCTCGCCGTCAGCACTGCTACTTCCCGGATTTGGTGTATAGGAATGAACGCAGAGTAGATGCTACATATGGCGGAATATGAGCGATGTATTGATTCCACCAAACGCAAAATTGTTACTCATGATGAATTCATTTGACATGTCTCTGCCGGTGTCGACGATATAATCCAGTTCGCCGCATTCCGGATCGACATGATCAAGGTTGATCGTCGGCGCATACCAGCCGCAGTTCATCATTTCGATGGCCATCCAGGCCTCCAGCGCTCCGCATGCACCCAGCGTATGACCCATATAGCTCTTCAGCGAACTGATTGGTGTCTGTTTGCTGAGAACCTCGCTAGTCGCCCGGCTCTCCGCAATGTCTCCTGATGTGGTCGCCGTTCCGTGTGCGTTTACGTAGCCTACCTCGTTGCCCGGTATCGCTGCACTCTCCAATGCTTTCTCCATACAGCGCGCCATCGTCACGCGATTGGGTCGGGTGACATGGCTGCCGTCCGAATTCGAGCCGAAGCCGACGATCTCCGCGAGGATAGGCGCACGGCGCGCCTTCGCATGTTCCATCTCTTCGAGAATGAATGCGCCGGCACCTTCGCCGAGTACAAGACCGTCCCTCTCCTTGTCAAATGGCCGGGGCGTGGACTTGGGATACTCATTCATCGTGCTGGTGGCATAAAGTGTGTCGAATACCGCAGCCTCGGTCGGGCAGAGTTCCTCTGCACCACCGGCAACCATGATATCCTGGCTGCCGTACTTGATGGATTCGTATGCATAACCAATCGCGTGACTGCCGGCGGTGCAGGCACTACTTGTCGGTATGATGCGTCCGGTCAGCCCGAAGAATACCCCAACGTTGACTGCCGCCGTGTGACTCATCATGCGCACGTAGCTTGTTGCATTGAGGCCGTCAGTTGATTTGTTCAGTAGCAACTGGCCAAATTCCAGGATTGCGCCCGGGCTGCCTGTTGAGGACCCGAACGCGACACCGGTGGCGCCCGATGTCAGGGCGGGGTGATCAAGCAGTCCGGCACGCTCGAGCGCGAGTTCCGATGCTCGCACCGCCAGGAGCGCGACGCGACCCATGCTTCGGGTCTGTTTGCGCGTGTAGTGATCGGGTACCGAAAAATTGCTAACTGGCACACCCAGGTTGGTATTGAGTCCCTTGTATTCATCCCAGCCGTCCATGACAACGACGGCATTCTCGCGTGCACGCAGCCTCGATTCTATTTCCTGCCAGGTCGAACCCAGCGGCGAAATGCCCCCGATCCCGGTGACGGCAACTCGTCGAGTCATGTCAGGCCACCGTCTACTGCTATGACCTGCCGGGTGATGTATTCGGCGGCCGGTGAGCACAGGAAGGCGACGAGCGCGCCCACGTCGTTCGGTTGGCCCATTCTTCGCATTGGGATCATATTCTTAATCAACTCCCCGGGAACATCCTGGGTCATGTCCGTATCGATCAAACCCGGGGCAATACAGTTCACAGTGATTTGTCGTTTTGCCAGCTCCAGTGCCAGCGCTTTTGTTGCGCCAATTATGCCCGCTTTGGCGGCGCTATAGTTAACCTGACCGCGATTACCGACTAAACCGGCCACGGAGGAAATTGTAATGATCCGGCCCGGTCGTTTGCGGCGAATCATCGGCATGATGATGGGGTTCAGGACATTATAGAACCCGTCGAGATTAGTGTTGATCACCGAATCCCAGTCGTCTTCGGACAGCATCGGGAATGCTGCATCCCGTGTGATACCAGCATTGCAGACGACGCCGAAATAGGCTGGATGGTCCTCGAGGTCCGCTTCGAGGGCCGCCCGTGTTGCTGCCCGGTCTGCGATATCGAATGTCAGGCGCCGTGCTTCCACGCCGAAGGTGCGCAGGCTGTCAACGACTTCATCCGCTGCGTCACGATCCCTGACGCAATGAACTACGACGTCGAAACCCGCTTCCCCCAATGCAAATGCGATGGCGCGGCCGATCCCGCGACTCGCGCCGGTAACCAGAACCGATTGTCGTTCTGAGTCCATCTCCACGCTATTTCAGGTTCATTGCCCCGCCATATGCTGTTAGTCGTCCCGATGCGATGACTGCACCGTCCATAATTTCGCAATTGAACGCCGCGAGTTCTTCGTCCAACGCTACCTCCAACCGCGCATGTACCTGCAGCACGGACCCGGGCGAGAATGCCGGTACCTTGCTTATATAGCGCCGGCACCCGATCAGCAGGCCCAGCCGAATGGGTTCATTGTTGCGGATACTCCATGTGCCAGACAGTGCTGCTGCCGCCTGCGCCATGTATTCTACTCCGACCCAGGCGGGCACACCGTTGGCCGGATCGCAGTAGATCTGCTCGGGGGTAACATCGACTTCGGCGATCATGTGCTCGTCACCCACTTCTAGCACGCGGTCAAGCAGCAACATCGGACCGCGGTGCAGAACCAGGTCTTCCAGTTGCCAGCCGGCAGTTTTCGCATTACCGTGATTCGAATTCAAGATGCGACCTCCCGTAGACCGCTCATCCGAGCGAATGATGCAGTCGGTCGAGCAGTGCCGGCGGTGAGCCCAAGTGCAGTTCGCCGGATTCCAGGTTAACTGCGACCTGTACTGTCCAGCCCTTCGTCAGGCGCTTGCCATCAGCGTCTCGAATCACATAGCCGATCTTCAGCCGATATTCCCACTCGAGCAGGTTTGCCTCGACGTTGATCATCTGATCGTACTGGATCGGATGAATATATCGCACCCGGGTATCGATGATCGGCCAGACAAAACCTGATTCGACCATACGCCGGTAGCCATAATCCAGCTTCTCGAGCAGTTCGACCCGCGCACTATCGAAGTAACGAAAATAATTACCATGCCACGCGACACCGGCCGGATCGGCGTCCTGGAATGGCACCTTTAACGAAATGCACGCAGTCAGTTGATATTCGGGGTCCATGGTCTCACACCAGTCGAACGGCAGCTATTCTATAGAGTAATCTGGGCAGGCGGATCAGCATCCCAAAAAAAAGTCGTATATGCATAAGGGTGATATGTACGTTATCGCGCAGCAGGCGGAAATGCGAAATGCCGTCATCCGGATAACACACCTCCGTCGGCACGAACCGAATTGACTGGCCGCGCCATGACGAGCGGACGAGGATTTCGGTATCGAACTGCATCCTGAGTCTGATCGTCCCACCTTCACAGACTGAAAGGAATGGTTCGATCGGGTAAACACGGAAACCGCACATCGCGTCGAGAATCTCTGACGACAGCGTCTCGATACGTGACCAGAACAATGTGATCTTGCGCCCGTGCAGCCGCGACTTTGGGACATCTTCTCCGAACCGAGGCAGACCCGACACGATGCTATCGGGGTGGATTTCGGATTCTGCGATCAATCGGGCGATATCTGCGATACAGTGCTGGCCGTCCGCGTCGATCTGGATGGCGTGGGTAAACCCCTGTCCCTTTGCGATCCGGACGCCGCGAATCACCGCGGCACCCTTGCCCTGGTTCGGAGAAATGGCCTCAAATGTAGCGTCAGACACGGTCGAGACCAGGCGGCTCACGGCCTCGTGGCTCGACCTGTCGCTGCCGTCATCGATAACGATGAGCGGCAGTCCGTATGCCAGTATTTCTGGCAGCAACGTGGTTAGCTGCCGGTCATGGTTGTAGTGTGGAATGACGATGCAAAACCTGTTTGTCACATCAACTTATTATCCGGAAAAGTCGATCAGGCCTTGAGAATAAAGCGTCTCACCCGATGTATAGGCGAACCGCAGCCCGGTGTTCGTGCGGCGCAGGATCAGCGCAACCCGGCAATCCGGTTCGATCAGGGTTTGGAATTTCAATCGCGGTATTGCCGTAAACTTGTCGGGATCGAAGCCGAGATTCTTGCCGAATCGTACCGCCCAATCGACCTGCGCTACGCCAGACAGGATCGGTCGCCCCGGAAAATGCCCATCGAAACAGGCCAGTTCGGTTGTAATCTCGAGCAGCAGTTCCAGGCCATTCTCCGTTTCAGTACATTCCAGCACCACCGGCTTGTTGATTTTAACTGGGGTTCCTTGCATAAAAAGATTGTAACTTTATGCGCTGATCGTTCAGCCGACCCTGTTTTGAATGTCTTGCCGACGAAAGTAATACTGTCGATATATGTACTCGGCGCCGAAAATCATGCCGATGAGCATGTAGGACAGCAGTCCGTTATACAGGGTCCAGGCCGTCATTGACCCTCTGATCGTAATGCCAGCCGATACACAGGTATTGAAAGCGAAGAAACCGCACCAGATCATTGTCACAGCTCGTGTATATGCGATGCTGCTGGTGTCGCGCTCCATGCCCATTTGTACTGCAATTTTCTCGATCATCGATGGTGGCCGGATAAGACTGAATCCGAATACGCCGAGCAATACCAAGCTGATGATTGTCGGATACAGGCGCAGCACGAAGTCGTTACCCGTCCAGCGCAGCAATCCCAGGAAAACGACAGCGAACAGCAGGAGTGCGACTCCGTTGAAACCCTGACGCAGCATCGGCCCCAGACGCAACGTGACCAAGGCAATCAGTACTGCTCCGAACCAGAGCGGATCAATCGTGCCGATAAGATAGTAGATCGCGAACGGATAGACGAAGACAGCCAGCGAAACCAGGTTTACGATGATCGTCCTCCGCGCTTTCAGACTCATAGATTCTCGAGAACCTTGACGATATCCCCGACGGTTCGCACCGTTTTGAATTTCTCGGGGGGGACGTGTTTGCCGGTAATCTCTTTCAAGCGCACGATCAGGTCGATAGCATCTATGCTGTCGATTTCCAGGTCTTCATACAAACTCGCGTCGGGAACGATAGTATCGGAATCAATCTCGAATTCTTCTACCAGAACTTCGCGTAACTTGCCCAAATAATCTGCCTGGATACTCAAACCTGTCTTCCTGAATCCTCTGGTTGCATCCATGTTAACTGGTAAACTGTTGCTAGTCGCATGACCGGGCCTCCAGCGCCACTCACTCATATCATACCTCAAGTGGTACTATCTGGCGCAGCGCGCGCCTCAATGCCGGACAGGATCCTCGACAGACGGGTCCTTGCTGAGGCCATTGGTGAAATAATTCTCCAGATACTCGTTGAACTGACGTGCAGCAAACCGTGCGTTTATTTCCTTTCCAACGACAGCTTCGGATACCAGCGGCTTTTGTACCGCAAAACTCAGGAAGACACGACGTTCGGGTACATGGTACCAGCGGTTCGACTTGGTCAGTGTTGTAGGCTGACAATGAATGAATACCGGCAGGCATTGACTGCCCGAGCGTGTCGCTATGGCTGCTGCACCGGCCTTGAAGTCCAGGGATTTCCCCGGCGTCGTGCGGGTCCCCTCGGGGAAGAGAATGACCGAATGACCATTTTGTAAACGCTCGACTGTGGAGATGATAAACTCGGTGGAGTCCGTGTTCGGAATGTAATCGGCTGCTCGCAGCAATGCCTGCATAAAGAAATTCTTGAGCAAAGCGCCTTTGATGACGCAGTCAGCCGTCGGAAAGTACGCGAGCAGGAATACAACATCAATCAACGACGGATGATTTGCGAGGATCAGGTAGTTTTCATGCGGATCGACATTCTCCAGCCCATCGATGCGGTAGTGCAGTACGCCGACCCAATGCATGTAGATGACGAAACACCGCATGCTGCCGCCGATGACCCGGCGAATGGCATACAATTTCCGTTCACGTTCGCGAATGCCCAGCGCGATCAGCGGCAGCACCGTCGTCCCGAGTATCAGGCCACCGATACCGAAGACCGCGAAACTCGATGCGGTACCTAACCAGCGCCAGCAGAAATTGAGCAGTGCCATAATAGACCGATTTTCTGACCACCCATATGAATGTCCAGTCGATTTTGCCACAGGGAATAGATAACGGACCCGCTGTGTTGGATTGAGCTACAGTATTGACCGGACATGCCCGAACGAAACCTCTGCTGAATGCCTGACCTAACAGACCTGACGATTGTGCTGGCCCGTGACAAAGCGCTGGTGACCAGGCCGGGTGCGCCACGCAATAAGCGTAGCCGGACCTTGGCACAGTTCTGCCTTCGCGGTGCGGCCGCGTTGGCGAGCGAGACCAATCCCGATCAGTGGACAATCGACCAGGACGCACACGGTCGACCAGTGGCCGTCGCCAATCCGCCTGTCCCGCGCCCGATCACATTGAGCCTGAGCCACTCCGGCCAGTTCGTGGTCGCGGCGGCCGCTGCAGTTGAGTGCCTTGGAATCGATCTTGAAGTACCGAGGCAGCGTCGATTTGCGGACATCGCATGCTTTCTCGAGTGGCCATCACTGACGGCGGCTTCGGCACCGGATAACAGCGATGAGTTCTTTATGCTCTGGACACTCTGGGAGGCGGCGATCAAGGCGACCTCCGGTTGGGGAGACTTCGACCATCGGCAGGTTTTTGCGGACCTCGCGACCAGTGCACGGCAGAACTGCGAACCGAGCGATAATCATAGTGGCTGGGCATGCCGCCGATGGTCGAGCGCAGATTCGTTCTACATGACTGTGCTGGCTCGCCCGACCGCCGGCTTTCAGGTACGACTTTACACGACAGCGGACGCGGGTAGCTCGGGTTGGGTGAATTTGAACGCGGACACATTGCCGCTAGACTCAGCATTTCACCACTTGCTGACCGACTCGATCCATGATGCATAGCGTACCCGTACAAGCCTACACGCTGACCTGTGCGTTGGGCACCGGCATGCAGGCTATCCGGCAGGCCATCACCAGCGGTGCAAAGGGGCTAAGTGACGAGCCATGGCCTGACTGCGATATTCCCACCTGGTTCGGTCGCGTGCGGGATCTTGATCGGGGAATGCCGGCTCTCGCGCCCGAGTGGAACAGTCGCAATAACCGTCTGACCGCTCTCGGCCTGCGACAAGACGGTTTTACCGAGCGTGTCCGGGCCGCGATCGAGCGATACGGCGCCGATCGTTGTGCCGTCATTATCGGGACAAGTACATCGAGTATCGGCAGAACGGAAGCCGGCTATCGTTCGCTCGACGAAGCCGGCCGTTTCGCGCCCGAGTTCCGCCAGCCGCAGATTCACAACCCGCATTCACCTTCGGCATTCGTTGCCATGTCTCTCGGTTGCGAAGGACCGTCCGGTACCGTCAGTACCGCCTGTTCTTCCAGCGCCAAGGTTTTTGCCAGCGCCGCTCGCTGGTTGCAAGCTGGTGTTACGGACGCCGTCGTCGTCGGTGGCGTCGACACACTTTGCCTGAGCGTTATATACGGATTCCATGCCCTGCAACTAGTTTCATCGGATGTATGCCGGCCTTTCGATCAGCATCGACAAGGCATCAATCTCGGCGAGGCCGCTGGTTTCGTTTTGCTGACCCGCGATGCGACGGAAACGGGGCAGATTGCGTTAACAGGATACGGCGAGAGCCTGGACGCTTACCACATGTCAAGCGCGCACCCCGAAGGCCTTGGTGCACGGCTGGCGATGGAAGCGGCAGTCAGGCGTAGCGGAATTTCGTTTACAGATATCGACTACGTTAACCTGCACGGCACGGGGACGCGAAGTAACGATGCAATCGAGGGCCTCATCTGTCACGAGCTCTTTTCGGGCGCGACGATGATGAGCGCGACCAAGGGCCATACCGGACACACACTCGGCGCTGCCGGTATTACCGAGGCCGTGCTGACGATGAATGCACTCGAGACCGGAATCGTGCCGGGCACGGCCAATACATCTGTGCCCGAAGGTACTGTGGCCAGTAAATTGTTGCTGAAGAATCGCAGTTCGTCCATTAGCTGTGCGATGTCCAACTCCTTCGGGTTCGGTGGTAATAACTGCAGCATCTTATTTCGGATGGCGCGAGAGTGAAGGTTGGTATCAACGGCATTGGCTTGTGGGGTCCTGCACTGCAGGGTTGGCAGGAAATCCTACCGGTGTTTGCGGGCGAGGCTGAATATAACCTGTCGGATTTCACTGCGCCGAACCCGTCGACTATTTCCGCTCGGGAGCGTCGCCGGTCACCGTTACCGGTGAAGCTCGGCGTGGAGGTCGCGCAGCAAGCCTGTGACATGGCCGGTATCGACGCATCGACGGTTGC
This sequence comes from uncultured Chromatiaceae bacterium, assembly GCA_964629475.1. Lineage (GTDB taxonomy): Bacteria > Pseudomonadota > Gammaproteobacteria > Steroidobacterales > SMWD01. Next base: position 9,512 of record CAZVQW010000031.1, read on the forward strand.
CTCTGTGTTTACATCTGCGATGGGCGATACCGGCATCACCGACTATATGTGCCGGCAACTCGCCAGTCCGCAAAAAATGTTATCACCGACAAAATTTCATAATTCAGTACACAATGCGCCATCGGGCTACTGGTCTATCGCCGCACAGAACCGTTCATCCAGTGGTTTCATTTGTGGCTTCGAATACAGTTTTTCCGTCGCGTTACTTGAGGCCACAGTACTTTGCGTAACGGAAAACTGCCCTGTCGTACTGGTTGCCAATGACGTTGCGCATCGCGCTCCGTTCGAAGATATCGTATGCATCGAGCATTCATTCGCGTGTGCAGTCCTGCTTGACCCGATACCGGATACGAACTACTGGTCCCTGGATCTGGAATATTGCACAGGTCCCGTCGCGTGGCCCCTGCCCGGGCATACAGCACTGGCCAAATTGAGTGAATCCAATCCTGCAGCACGTTCGCTCGCGTTTCTCGAAGCATTTGCTGGCACAAACCCGACTGAGCTGCGATTGCCGCTAAACGAGTACTGCCATCTGAGTCTGTCGATCGATACTACAACTCAGGCTTGATTCACAATTCATCATTGGCGTGAACCGACCAGCGTCAGGACGTAGTTCAGTGCGACGCCGATTGCGACGGTTACACCGATTGCCTGCAGTATTGGGACGGATGAAAAGCCGAGAATCAAGAATGCGAGCAGAGTGGACGATGCGCAGATTGTCAGGGCATGCAGCGTGTCCCGGCGACTCTCGAGACAGACCTCGGTTCGGCTCGTAAACAATGCATAGTCCAGTCCGAGACCTGCAACGAGAACTGTCGCAAACAGGCTGAACAATGACAGCTGGCCCAAAACCAAAGCGGTCAGTACGCTGGTCAGAAAAACAGTGCTCAGCAAGGTGCCACATACCCAAAGTAACCGGGAGCCCGACCCGATCCGCCAGCGCAGGAATCCGACGATCACGAGGAATGCCGCACCGAGCAACAGCAGCACTCGTTGCCGGTACTGCTCGATGAGGGACTCGGATGCTGCCTTGAGATCGACAACGGTTACGGCAGGTAGCCCTGCCTCAATTGACTGTGCAAGAGAGCCGGGCTCGTGCAATCCGAACAGTGTCGTCAATGAGATCCAGTCGTCGCCGTCGAAGTACACCTGGCTGTTGACCAGGTCCTGCAACGACGTGTCGGCAAATCCGTCAACCGGTGCACGGCTCGATTTCTTCGCCGCGTGATGCAGGTCGTCCAGGAAGGGCTGGAACGCCTCGGGCCGCATCGACAGGTTCTGCATTACCCGTTGCAGCTGGCCCGTCTGCTTCGCGGCGTTCACGATGTGTGCATGTCGAATATCGCGGGTCATCTGGCTCGGTACCAGCGTCGTTATGAGCTGGTAGCCGTCGAGCCAGTTCTGGCGTCGCGCCTCTATTAGAAGTGGCTCCAGGCGTTCGGTCTCCTGCAAGACGTTTTCCCGGCTCGATGCGATGACCATCACAAGATAACGAATGTCGGGTGCACCCAGACCCAGACGTAACTCCCGGTCTCGTCGGAGTTTCTCGGGGGCGATCGGCGACATGGAGCCGAGATCGTTGTTCCAGATATCGCGTGGCAGTAGCGCAAACAGCATCGCCGTCATCAGTAGCCCGGCAATCCAGAACGTATGTCGAAACTTCGGCGAATGAATGCTGGATATTTCGTCGGTGACCTTCGGCTCCGGTAATCCATGATACAACACCGGCAGTATGTAGCGTGCAGTGTACAGTGTCACGACAATGCCGGTGGCGGAAAATACGCCGAGCTGAGCGAGTCCGGTTGACCCGGAAATGGTCAGCGCCAAATAGGCGATGATCGTGCTGACGGCGCCCAGTCGCAGTGTCGGCCAGGTCAGCTCGATAGACCGCTCAGGTGTGCCCCGGCGCATATGGCTCAGCAGATGCAGCGGATAGTCGACCGCAACGCCAAATAGCGTGAAGCCGAATGCCAGCGTGATCCCGTGGATGCGCCCGAACAACAGGGCAACTGCCGCCAGCCCGGTCAGCGCGCCGATGGCCAGCGGAATTGAAGCCAGCCAGATTACTTGCCAACGACGATAGGCGAATAGCAGAACGATGATGATGGCTGCCACGGCCAGCACAGTTCGTTGTTGCGCTTCCGTCTTGATGACATCCTGCAGACTGACACCGTAGGCGCCGACGCCATGCAGTTCCGGCATGCGCTGCGTCGTTGCGCTGACGATCGCTTCGATCGTTTCCACAGCGCGGGTCTGGGCGGCGATATCGAATGACGGTGCGACGGTTTCGGCCACTAAATACAGTGTCTGTCCGTCCGGACTGATCCAGCCGATGTCCCCGTCGCCCGACCAACTCAGTTTCTCTAGTGTGGATACACTCGCGAGATAGGGGTCTTCGGCGATGAGTGACAGCAGTTCTTCATCGGCGATGACGGCCATGTCGGCTCGTCGCTCGAGCAGGGCGGCACGCAGGCCAGCCTCACTCAGGTCGACATCATTTAGCAGATATCGATCTTCCCTGATGCTTGCAGGGATCGCGGTGATTCCTATATCTGCATCACCGCTGATAATTTTGCTAAACAGGCCGGTCGCAAGCAATGCTTCACTTAGTTGTGCTTGCTGTTCGATCGCGCTCTGTCCATCGACCAGTGGTACAGAAATGAAGAGAATCCTGGACCCGGGTCCCTGGCCGAGACGGTCGACAAGCACCTTCTCCTGATCCGTTATGGGAGTGGGCAGGAAATAACCGAGGTCGACCGTCAATTCGAAACGCGTCACAATGATGATGATCGACAGAATGCACAATATGGCCAGCATGAGGGCCTGAAGCTTATATGATCGTACCGAACGTGCAGGCACGTTCATGGCAGGGCCTCCTGACTAAACAGCATTTCTTGCCAGTTGTCTTCCGTCTGCATCGTCCGGATGCTGACGATATCCGGGCCTTCGCCGGCAATCATCATCAGGACAACGTGGCGTTTCAGTTTGGAGTCCAGCGGCACTAGTTCAACGCGCCATGATTGACCCGTCTCAACTGCCGCGACCTCGAACAGAGACAACAGTGTTTCGATATCCCGTTCGAGGAACGCGCGCAGTCCGGCATAAAGGCCGTGTGCGCCTCGCGCACGCTGTAACGACAGACGTTTCGTCTTGCCGTTTCGCTCAAGTTCCAGAAAATCGTTTGTGATCAGGACCCGCTCACGGAAAGGGGTGTCGATTATTTTTAAAAATGTGCCATCCGACGACAATATAACTTCACCGCGGAAGACCAGCGGTTCCGTCAACAGTTTGTTCTGGCGCCGCTCAACGAAGGCTTGTGGCGCATAGTCGGGCAGAGCGAGACCACCGAGGATCTTGTCGATACTCTCGCGCGCAGTGTCGCCGGCTATCGCCTGACCCATGACGAATAATAGTAGCGCAGCCAGAATGCTATGCATCGTCCCGCCAGAAATCGTAGAAGTTAAACCAGTTATAAGGTGCTGCCCGAACATACTTGCTCATCTTATCGGCGAACAGTTGTGTATATTCGCCCAGTGCGGCCTCACGATTCTTACGCTGTAAGATGAACGAAGAAGACAATATCTCACAGTGAACCTCGTACCGACCGTCGATATACAACGGAAAGATACTAACGAGGGGAACTTTGAACGTCGCCGCAATAATTAGAGGTCCGAGCGGCAGCCGGATGATATCACCCAGAAACTGGCACTCGACCGTCCGATCACCGGGACGATACCGGTCGGCCAGAAACCCGATCCACTCGCCATGCTCCAGTGATTCGGCGATTTTCAGGCCACGCGCTGCAGGCGGCAAGTTGGCGTCTATTGTCAAATCCTGCAGATCAATATCGAGCGCTTCGAGTTGTGCGGTCAGCTGTTTGCCTATCTCGCGGTCGAGCACAACCCGCAATGTAACGCCGCCGAGTCTTGAGCCGAGCACTCTGGCTGCTTCAAACGAACCGATATGGGCTGCCAGCACCACGCCTCCTTTGCCGATATCGACCAGTTCCCGCATCTCGCGAATCTGATGTACGGTGATTGACAGTCGCTCGGTCTCACCGGTCAGAAAATATATCCGGTCCGCTGTGACTTCGGCGAATGTTCTGAAATGCCTGAACACCTCCGATTTGCGCGGTGGTCGCCCCAGTACGCGGTTGAGATATGCAACGGAAGCCTCGCGTTCCACCCTACGCATTACGAAAAAATACAACGCGACCGGGTACAGCATGATGTGCAGTAACGGTCGGCCCAACCAGCGCGCCACAAGAACCGTTGCCCTCAATCCGAACGCGTTGCCACCTTCGGGTCGATTCCTCCAGTTATTGCCCACCGTCTGCTTGTTGATGCCCGGTCTCAAGACTTGTCACTCACTTCCTGAATTAGTTCACGAAGACTGGCAATCTCGAGCTTACCGGTTTTCATGCGCGGCAACCGGTCGACGATCCGCAATGGCCTGGGCAAAAAAATCTGGTCGATGTGTTCACCGAGTGCTTTGCGAATGTCATCGACTGTGCGCTTTTGGGTCACGACCAGGGCTGCGAGTCGCCCCGAGTCCTCCAACCCCATCGCTCGGGGCTCATAGAACACACCATCGATAACGCCGTCTATCGACAGCAGCCGGTTATTGAGTTCGCCAAGCGACGTACGTTTACCGGCCACCTTGATCAGATCCGCGCTGCGGCCCTCAAGAATGAAACTTCCATCAGCGTCGAATGACAGCGTGTCCGACAGTGTCACTCCTTCGGGTACATGTGTAGCGGATACATATACGTCGTCATCAGTCTGGCGAATTTTTATCTCCGGGAAAAATCTCCATGATTCGCTCTGCGTCGGTCGGCGCACGGCCATTGAGCCGATCTCGCTGCAACCGTAGATCTCGATCAAGTCTGCCAACAGATAGTTTTCGGCCGCTTGGGCGAGTTCCGCAGACAATGGGGAGGTTGCACAAAGCACCCCTGACAGTTCAGGGTACTCGATTCCGGACTTGATGAGAGCGCGCAGGTGCAGCGGGGTCGTAATCAGAATTCGTCCATCCTGGACATTATTCAACGCCACTCGAATATCATCGGGAAAAAATGTATTGCCCGAATACACAGCGAAATCACTGACCATCGGTATCATGACAGACCATTCGAGACCATACATATGCCACGGAGGCACCGTCGCGAACAGTGTCGCCGTATTTGGTTCCTCGTCGAAGAATTTAAATGCGTTCAGGTAGGCCCCGTCGTACATAGTACGCCAGAATTTCTCGATCGGCTTGGAAGTACCAGTGCTGCCGGATGTGAAAACGATGGCCGCGAGTCGGTCCCCGTCGAGTTTCGGTACTCTCGCAATGGTCTCCGCCGTTGCCGGGCGACCCGTGATCCTGAATGTCGGCTCCTCGAAATCCTGATCGTCGTTATCGCACAGAATCATAGCGTCAGGATAGAGAGCCCGGATCTCGTGAACGTGGGCAGGCTGTTGCCCCGGTGGTAGCAGGGTGCAATGACCACGAACGCCGGCCGCGAAAAATGCCAGCATGAATCTGTAGCGATCACGACACAGGTTGATGACGTAGGGCTTGTCCGGCAGGACGTTCGCCCACCATAGCACGTCGTTAACGAACCCCTGGCGGCTTACGGGGCGACCATCGACGATTACGACAGGTCGGTCCAGTGACTGTTCCAGGAGCGGGTACATGTATTTTGTGTCAGGCAATTTTTCCTGTTGTCGATCTAGCCTGGCGATCGATCCTCTGCGATCCGACGGTTGGATCGGTCCATCTAACCCGATCGAATCAGACAGTTTTTTGATTTTGCGTCACATAACCCGACAGGCTGCGCAGGGTGGTGAAAATCTTCTGAGTTTCCTCATCCTCGGCCTTGAGATGTACGCCAAACGTCTGGGCAACAGCAACAGCGATCTCTAGAGCATCAATAGAGTCCAGACCCAGCCCGTCGTTGAATAGCGGCTCTGTGGGCTCTATGTCTTCCGGCTTTACGTCTTCAAGGTTCAGGACCTCTACTATCAAGGATGCCAGGCGATGTTCTTCCGGAGTCATTTCCCCCATGGGTATATTCCTCTTAAAATCCATATTATTCTTCGATTGGTATCAAAGCTACCTGTTAAGCGCTCTGGGTTGATAATTTTAGTGATATTCTGGGAAAAATTGGCGCACAGCACAAACTCACCCGGTATCGTGACATGATTGAAGGTTCTTGCATATATGGTAAAAGCTTCTCCTAACGCGCAGGCACCGGGTCTCTTTGCCTCGCTGGAGTCTGCAGGCTCGAACAGCCTGGACGTGCCGATGGGCCTGACTGAGCTTTTCCGCTTCCGTTTTGGTACTGGATCCGGTCACGAAGCGATTAACTGTTTTCCACTATCGTTGAGGCCCATCGGCAATGACGTCAACGACGAAGTTTGGTATACAAATGGCCCGATTTCCAATTATGAGGATCAGGGCGTCATAATTGCTGAGAGCCCGGATTACATTGCACTGCATGTCGAGCATGCGATCTCGGACGAAACACTCATCGATGTTACCGAACGGACTTATCGCCAGCTGTACGATATAGCGCACATACGCGGTTTCAAGCATTTGCAGCGAGCCTGGAATTACTTTCCCCAGATCAATCACGGCACTGGCGACACCGAGCGCTATCGCCAGTTCAGCATAGGTCGGGCGGTCGCATTCGAGAAATTCGGCCTGACCAAGCAGCAGCTTCCCGCCGGCACCGCAATCGGTACCGGCAAAGACAGTCCGTTGACGGTGACTTTGCTGGTCGCGAAACAACCGTGTTTGATGCTTGAGAACCCGCGCCAGATAAGCGCCTACGAGTACCCGCACCAGTACGGACAACGCAGTCCGTCGTTTGCCCGCGCCGCGCTGGTGCCATTAAGCCATCGACACCAGTTGCTGATCTCGGGCACCGCGAGCGTGGTTGGACATGCCTCGCGACATGACGGCGACATCGTCGGGCAATGTCGGGAAGCCCTGAGGAATATCGACACATTGATCAGCCACGCAAACACCCGGACCGGCAAGTCCAGCGAGCAACACGGTGACTTGAGTCATTCGTGTTTCCGCGTTTACGTCAGACAACCGAGTAATCTGGGCATCGTGAAAAAAGAGTTGACCGAGACGCTCGGCCCACTCGAACATATAGTGTTTCTACAGGGTGATATCTGTCGCCGTGAGCTAATGGTTGAGATCGAAGGCAACCATTGGATCTAGGGCCCCAATCGTGAAGATTGCATTCGTTTCCGGTAATCGCGAGCTGTTGCCCGACGCGGTCATTCCGCTGGGGCTGCTGTACGTCATGAGTAGCACACCGGATCAGCACGAGAAGTGCCTGATCGATCTGTGTTTCGAGCCTGATTCTTACGCAACACTCCGAAAAGCCCTGATCGATAGCAAGCCCGACCTCGTGGCGATCGGCATGCGCAACATTCAGAACAACGACTACTCAGGTATCTCTGACAACCTCAACTACTATGCTGAATTAATTCAGATTACAAAAGATACGTGCAATGCTCCAGTAGTATTGGGCGGCTCCGGGTTCAGCGTGATGCCGGAAGCGCTAATGGAGCGACTCAAACCTGATTTTGGCATCTCGGGTGAAGGTGAAGAGGCATTCACCAAACTCGTCACTGCGTTGGATAATGATGGCCTGGGCATGGATGCCATCGGTGCGCTGTATCATTGGAACGGCAATACAGTCGTCTCGAACCCGCACCCCCCCATGTTTCTCGACCTGACCACACTGCCGATGCCGGATCGTAATTTGGTCAAATCTTTCTACTATGAAGAATACGGCATCGACTCCGTACAAACGAAGCGCGGCTGTCCACTGCGCTGTGAATATTGCACTTATCCAACCATAGAAGGCCGCAAGAGTCGCGTCAGAAAACCCTCATCGATCATCGATGAAATGTTCGCAGCACTGGAAACCCAACCAGCTATTAAACACTTCTTTATCGTTGATTCTGTCTTCAATCTCCCCAAGTCGCATGCCAAGGAAGTTTGCAGAGAACTGATTCGCAGAAACTGGAGCGTGCCATGGAGTTGTTACGCGAACCCACTGGGTTTCGATCTGGAATTCGCCGAACTGGCGTTCGAGGCAGGCTGCGCTGGTATGGAAATCGGTTCGGACTCAGGCTGCAATCATGTGCTGGATCGGCTTCGGAAGGGATTTACAACTGATCATATTCGCAAGTTAAGAAATATCTGTGAGTCATCGGGCATTCGCGACTGCCACACTTTCATACTCGGTACCGAAGGCGAGACCATGGCAGATGTCGAACAGACCATAGATTTTATCGTTGACCTCGACCCATTCAGCGCCATATTGATGATCTGGGTCGACGACTACGAAACGCTGGACCCCGCTCTCAGATCAGAGCGTGTTGCATTACGGGCGGAGATCGAAAAGCTGTTGCTTGCACACAAGAATGACTATCCCCAGTGGAGCATTCCGGCGTTGAACATCAATTTCGACGAGGATATGTTCAAACGACTGCGACACGCTGGGTTACATGGACCATTGTGGCAACACGTTCGCGGTCCGATACAACAAAGGCCGAGAGCAAGTCGCCAATGAGCGAGAGTCAGGCAACCGCACTCGATAACTGGGTGCCGGAGACTCGCTTCGGTACGTGGTTCCAGAGTCATTGGATGTGGACAGACTATG
>CAZVQW010000032.1:0-17371 GCA_964629475.1 uncultured Chromatiaceae bacterium
AACCAAAATCAGTCTACGCTGTGTATAGATTCGTTCGCTCCGAGAAACTTATGACCATATTTATAATTGCAGTCTCCGTCGCGTTAGTAGTGTCCTTCACCTGCTCCATTTTCGAGTCGGTCTTACTGTCCATAAACCATGCCCAGGTACAGGCACTCGTGCGTGACGGTAAGCCGGAAGGGCATTTGCTGACCGAATTCAAGCGTCATATCGACATGCCCATCGCAGCGATACTGATCGTCAACACGATTGCTCATACAATCGGTTCCACGGTAGCCGGTGCAAGTTATGCCGACGCCTTCGATGCAGAGACACTGTGGATTTTTACCATCGTGTTCACGACAGCAGTGCTGTTGTTTACGGAAATCATCCCAAAAACCCTTGGCGTCACCTATGCATCGCGATTGGCAAGACCCGTCGCATTTGGGATAAAGGCACTCACCGTCTTGCTGAAACCCCTTGTTCTGGGCAGTGAGCGAATCTCGCGCGCACTGCGCGGCAACCACGAAGTACCCGTTACTTCCATCGAAGAAATTCGCCTGCTCGCGGCACTGGGACGAAGTGAGGGCGTGGTGGGCATGCGGACTGCCAGCATCATCGAGGGGGCGACACACCTGCGCAGCCTTAGTGTTCGGAATGTCCTGCTGCCGCGCGGTGATGTTGTATTTTTTTCAGGACAGCTATCCCGAAAGGAAGCGCTCGCAATCCTGGGGAGTTCCGGACACAGCCGGTTCCCGTTTACTCCCACGGACAAACTCGATCAGGCGAACGGAGTCGTATTGGCAAAGCATCTCATGAACTGGATGCTCGCCAACCCGGATCAGGAAATCGTCTGGCCCGAGATAGTACGCGACCCGGTGATCGTGCCGGACTCGATGACGCTGCCGACACTATTGCGAACATTCAAGAAGGCGCGACGGCATCTCGCGATCGTGGTGGACGAATATGGAAGTGTTGAAGGCATCGTGACGCTGGAAGATATATTGGAAGAAATAGTCGGTGAGATCATCGATGAACACGATACGCCCAGACAAGACATTTTGCGCCTGCCTGACGGCACGATGCGCGTTGCAGGCGATGTCGATTTACGCCGACTGTGCCGCTATCTGGAACTGGAATGGGAATCGGACGCAGACATCACAACCGTCAGCGGATTGCTGATGGAATCACTGGAACGGCTGCCTCGCGTCGGTGATCGCATTCATTGGAGAGGATATCAGCTGACCGTCGTAACCATGTCGCGACGACGTGCGGGCTGGGTATTGATCCAGGCACTGCCGGCACCCACGGACTGATTCACTTGCCTAGAGCTTCTGCGGCCGCTGCACGTAATAACCCTGAACGTAATCGACCCCGACCTCCCGCAAAGCATCGAAGTCTTCCTGCTCTTCCACCTGCTCGGCAATAACCTTGAATCCGACGGTCTTCGACAAACGCGTGATAGCCGACACAACCTGATGATTCAGACTATCGTCCTGCAAATCGCTCGTATACGCCCCATCGATTTTCAGAAAGTCGATCGACAGATCCTGCAAACTGGCAAAAGAACCGATGCCGCGCCCGAAATCATCGAGTCCGAACTGGCAACCCATGCCATGCAGAACGCCGACAAAACGACGTGCATGCTCCATGTCCGCCATAACCGCGCTTTCCCCGATTTCGAAACAAATCTGACTTGGGTCCACCTGACTGTGATCCAGACAATCGACAACAAACTCCAGGAACCCACCCTCACTGAGCGTCTGCCCGGAAATATTGATGCTGCAACTCCGGCTTTCGGGCAGCCGAAGCGCACCCTGCCCGATTGCAGCCAGCGTCGCCTGCACCATCCACCGATCCACGGACGCCATCAACTGGTAGCGCTCAGCAGCCTTGATGAAGTGCTTCGGCAGGACAATATTGTTTTCATCGTCGCGCAAACGGAGCAGCACCTCGACGGCCGGACCACCTTGCCCGGTGCCGGACATTGAAATTACCGGCTGGCTGTAAATCTCGAACTTGTCTTCCTTCAGAGCATCCTGCAACAGCCCGAGCCAGTGGATTTCGCCCCGTTGACGTGCCAAAGCCTCATCCTTGACCGAATAGACATGTGCCTGCCCCCGCCCCCGTTGCTTGGCGACGTAGCATGCGGAGTCGGCCGCGCTAAGAATCTCCTTGATGGTCCCGCTTTCACGGCCGATCTCGACCAGGCCGATGCTGACACCGACGGTGAATATCCTGTCCTGCCAGACAAAACGGTAATCACGAACGGAACGAATCACGTCATCGGCAATCTGGCGTGCCTTGCGCAGCGGGCAACCGATCAGCAGCATGCCGAACTCGTCCCCGCCGAGCCGCGCGACGAAGTCTGAATCGCGGACCTGATCTTTGATAATGGCCGACAGCTCGCGCAGCATATTATCGCCGGCCATATGTCCGCAGGTGTCGTTGACGGCCTTGAAGCGGTCGAGGTCCAGGTAACAAACCACGTGTGTTGAATCTTCATCGCGTACCGAGTGCAGCGAGTGCTCGAGTCGGCGTTCGAATTCACGCCTGTTGATCAGGCCGGTCAGCGGATCGTGAGCGGCCTGATAACTCATCTGCTGCGCCAGTCCGCGAGTCTCGGAAACGTCATGCATGATGACAACGACACCGGCGATTGAACCGTCCGGACTCTTGATCGGCGACGCGGTTAACTCGATTGACAATTCCGAATCGCCATCATGCGAAACCATCAGCGCCCGGCTACCCATGCTGATCCGGCGGCGGTCACTCAGGCAGCGAACGACCGGGTCGCCGAGATCGCGGCGGTCACCCTCGTCGACGAGATTCACGATGTCGCCGAGCCGTTTACCGAGCACGGTCTGACGGTCCATTCCAATCAGCTTCTCGGCTGCGCTGTTCAGATAGTCGATCGCACCCTGTGTATCGGATGTGATGACGCCTTCACCGATGGATTCGAGCGTAATTTGTGCCTGTTGCTTGCTGCGGCCAAGCGTCGCCTCGACACTCTTTCGATACGTGATGTCCTGGGCGACCGTCAAAATAGCCTGCTGACCACGATATTCGATCAACGAGCTGCGTGCCTCGACCCAGACACCCCGTTCATCGCCGTTGATCAGCTGAAATTCTACTGACTCATCAGACCCCTCTCCGGCAAGCCGCATCGTAATCGCATTGCGCATCATGGCCCGGAATGCCGGCCGCATCAGGTCCGTCACCGGCCGACCGACCAGCTGCTCCGGCGCAAGTCCGACCGGTTCTGCGGCAACCGAATTGGCGAACACGATTCGCTCGCGGTGTACGAGCACAAGGTCCGGGACTGTGTTGGCGAGTTCCTGGAACAGGGATTCACGCTGACGCGTCTGTTCGTCCTTCGACGCAAGCGCATCAAACAGCAGGTTGATTGTCCCGCCGAGCTCACCGAGTTCGTTTGGCAAGCCGCGTCGGGAAATACGCTGTCCAAACGCCGAAGCTTCGGCCGATTCGACAACATCCTGATGCAGCGCGACGACCTGTCGGCTAAAGCGCCGGTGACGGCGCCAGAACAACCAACAGGCAACGGCAAAGCCCAGACAGGCCAATGCCAATAACGGAATCAGCCAGGCTTCGATCATGCTTGGTAGAATAGCCGATGCACCCCTCATACAACGTGGTTATTCACCATAATCCCGATGCGCGGGTTGTGTGTATCAGACATACTACTTAATCTACGCCCGTCTTTTGGCTCATTCTGGTGGGCTGCGTTAATTTTTTGGAAAATCAGCAATGAATCTCGATACCGAATTTGCCCGCAAGAACATGGTTCGACAGCAGGTCCGCTGCTGGGATGTCTCCAACCCCAGGGTACTGGCTGCACTGGAAACGGTGCCGCGTGAGCATTTTGTGCCCGAACAATACACAGACCTGGCATTTGCCGATGTCATGCTGCCACTCGATCCGGACGTCGCAGGACATGAGCAAAAGATGCTGAACCCGAAGCTCCAGGGGCGAATGCTGCAGGCGCTCGACGTGCTGCCAACAGACCGTGCGCTCGTCATCGGTACTGGCAGCGGTTACCTGACGGCCTGTTTCGCACGGCTCGCGCAACACGTCACGAGTATCGACTCATCGGCGGGCATCATCGACCAGGCCAGGCAACGTCTCGACGACCTCGGCATCGAAAACGTCGACCTGCTCAATCAGGACATGTTCGCTCAAGCGACGACGACCAGATTCGACGTGATTGCCGTTACCGGCTCACTACCCGTCTACGATGCACGCATCGAAGCCTGGCTCAGGCCCGGTGGACGCGCGTTTGTCGTCGTTGGCACGGCACCGGCCATGGAAGCCTGCCTTGTCGAGCGCCCGGAAACTGGTGAGATCGCTTACCGCTCCCTGTTCGAAACCGTCATCCCGTCACTGGCGAATACCCGGTCTGCAGATCAGTTCATCTTTTAATGCTTCATCAAGGTGATATAGATGGGTGCAGAGCCTTCAAGGCGACGCCCGCTCAGGAACCGGTACGACGCCTCAAGCTGACACAACAGAGCAGGTCTGGTATACGGTGTCTGCACTGCAGCGGTTGGTCACCGCTATATCGCGTCTATATATAGGCTTAAGATCAAAGGCCTATCATAATAGGCAAAATTTCAAGGGTTCCCGCGCATCCGGACGGATGCAAATCAGGTATGTTTCCATCATGAAGAAAATTTGGATTTTGCTGAGTTGTCTCGTAGTTCTGCTCATCGCGCCGCCGACCGGTGCCGAAAATCTGCTCGAGATCTATCAACAGGCCCTGCGCAGCGACCCGGGCCTCCGGGAAGCGGAAGCGAACCGCCTGGCTACGCTCGAGAGCAAGCCCCAGGCACTCAGCGCACTGTTGCCGCAATTGAACGCGGGTGGCAGTTACGGTTATGGCGAGGCCGATGGCACCAGTGTATTCCCCCAGTCTATTCAGAATCCCGCTAATCCCACAGATCCCACAGATAGAATAACCGTCGAAGTACCTAACCAGTTCGACCAGGACTCGACGACGCTACGCTGGAATGTCGATCTGCGCCAATCCGTCTTCAGGTGGGACCAGTGGGTCACGTTGCGTCGAGCCGACAAACAGGTCGCCCAGGCCGAGGCCGACTACCGGGCCGCCGAGCAGGATCTGGCGATCCGCGTCGCGACGGCCTATTTTAACGTGCTGGCCGCACAGGACACGCTCGAATCGGAACAGGCCGCCAAGGAGGCGATCGCCCGGCAACTAGAACAGGCCAACAAGCGCTTCGAAGTCGGCCTGATCGCGATCACCGACGTGCAGGAGGCCCAGTCCGGTTATGACCAGGCCGTCGCGACCGAGATCCTGGCGAAACGCAGCCTCGCCACGAGCAAGGAATCGTTGCGTGAAATCATCGGTCTGTACCCGGAGGACCTGGTGTCGCCGAAAGACGAGATTCCGTTGATCAGCCCGCAACCGGAAATCGAAGACGAGTGGGTCAACATGGCCCTGCAACAGAATCTGACCCTGTTGTCCGCCGAGCTGGGTGCACAGATTACCCGCGACAACGTCTCATTCCAGCGCTCCGGCCACTATCCGACGCTTGAAATTCAGGGCGCATACAACGGATCGGACGCCACGGGTGACAGAACCAACCAAGTGGGCACAGGCCCTGAAACAACGCTGCCGACGGACAGCGACCGCAGCGGCTACGACATTTCCCTGCAACTCAGCATCCCGATCTTCAGCGGCGGTTCGGTATCGTCGCGAACCAAGCAAGCCGTCTATGAACATCGCGCCGCACGCGAGCGCTTCGAACGTACTGCGCGCCAGACTGAACGCGAAACCCGCGACGCCTATCTCGGCGTCGTCTCCGAGATTGCGCGCGTCAAGGCACTCAAGCAAGCGCGTGCATCGGCGCAGACCGCGCTGGAGGCGACCGAGGCCGGCTTCGATGTCGGCACCCGAACCACCGTCGACGTGCTGAATCAGCGCCGCCAGCTGTTCATTGCCGATGTGAACTACGCGCGCAGCCGGTACGACTACATCATCAATGTACTCAGACTGAAACAGGCTGCCGGCAACCTGATGGTCGATGACCTTGTCGAGGTCAACGGCTGGCTCGGACCATAAGCGGTTCGATCAGGTCCAGCACACGCGTCAACGTACCGCGGTTATTATCAACGACTTTCTGGCCTGCGCCTCCGCGCCATTGGCGCTCGACCGGTTCACCGAATAGCGCGACAACCCGCTCGGCAATTTCGTTCGCATCATGCACAACCTGTGCGGCGCTGTCCTCGATCATCAGGTTGGCAATTTCCGGTGTATTGAAGAAATGCGGGCCGGTCAGCACCGGCAGACCGAGCGCAGCCGGTTCCAGCAGGTTGTGTCCGCCAATGCGCGGCGCAAGGCTACCGCCGACGAACGCGACATCCGTCGCTGCATAAAACGTCATCAGTTCACCCATGCTGTCACCGAGATAAACACTGTCCGTTGCCGTGCACTGATGACCGCTGCTGCGTGTGACATAGGCCAGACCGGTTTTATCTATCAACGATGCGACCGTAGCGAAGCGCTCAGGGTGACGCGGTACCAGCAGCAATAGCGCATCCGGGAACCGTTCAAGAACATTCTGGTGCGCAGCTAGTACGACCTGCTCCTCATCACCGTGAGTACTGGCAGCAACCCAGATCGGCCGACCGGGCGCGTGCTCGGCACGGAACGCCGTACCGCGACCGGGCACGAGCGGGTTGAGGTCAAAATCAAACTTGATGTTGCCGGTCACGTGAATACGCTGCGGACTCACTCCCAGTGACTGGAACCGCGACGCATCGACATCACTCTGCGCCGCAATTACGATGCCATGTGACAGCGTCTCACGAAACAGTCCGACCAGGTGGCGATAACGTCTGGCTGAACGTGTCGAGATCCGGGCACTGGCCAGCACCAGCGGAACCTTGCGCAAACCACATTCTCGAAACAGGTTCGGCCAGATTTCTTTCTCGATGATGATGACGAGTTCCGGTTTTGCCCAATCGAAAAACCGCCGTACCGCCCTGGCCAGGTCATAGGGCACATAACTGTGAATAACGGCATTACCAAACAAATCACGCACACGTTCGGCACCGGTCGGCGTCATCGTCGTCACGATCAACTGGCGGTCCGGGTAACGTTTCAGCAAGGCGCGGATCAGCGTCGCCGCCGCCTGCACCTCGCCGACCGACACAGCATGAATCCAGATGCTCGATGACTCTATTTGCCGGCCGGATCGACCGAAGCGCTCACCGATGCGTTGCCGGTAGGGCGGGTTATTGATGCTGCGCCAGTACAGGTGCACGATCAGCACCGGCGTAAGCAGGTAAGTCAACACGGCGTAAGCAAAACGCAACATGATGTTTTATCGCTGATCGTTGCTATTGAACGCGGGGAAACGAGTCTACGACAGTTTCCTGAGCGCATCGATGATCGCAGATGTCGAGCGACCCTCGCTGAAACTGAGGATTTTGACGCGGCCGCCGTTCGACCGGACTGCATCGGCACCGGCGATCTCGTCCGGCTTGTAGTCGCCACCCTTGACCAGCACATCGGGCAACAAGTCTGCGATCAAGGCTGCGGGCGTATCTTCGCCGAATGGCACGACCCAGTCGACCGCGGCCAATCCGGCGAGCACGGCCATACGATCGGCGACCGGGTTGACCGGCCTGCCGGGGCCCTTGAGTTTCGCGACCGATGCATCATCGTTGACGGCAACAAGCAACCGGTCACCGAGTGCCTTGGCCTCTTCCAGGTACGCGACATGTCCCTGGTGCAGGATATCGAAACAACCGTTCGTCATGACGATGCGCTCACCACGTCCACGCGCTTCATCCATCACGATCGGCGCCTCGGCACGCGTCAGCAGACCGCGTCCGCCGAATCCGTGTTCATGTAATGCGAGACGCAATTCCGAGGCCGTCACGCTGGCAACACCAATCTTGCGCACGACGAGTCCGGCGGCGAGGTTCGCGAGCGCAGCAGCATCGGCCAGCGCCCGGCCGGCGGCAAGTGCAGCGGCCAGCACGGCAATAACCGTATCACCCGCACCTGTTACATCGAACACCTCGCGTACGCGAGCCGGCAGGAACTGCGGCGCCTCACCATCCTTGATAACGACCATGCCGCGTTCGCTAAGCGTCACGACCAGCGAATCGATATCGAGCTCGGCGCACAGCGCCTGGCCACGATCGGCGAGCTGCTGATCGTCACTGCTGCGGCCGACGACCGCCTCGAACTCGGACAGATTGGGCGTCAGAACCGACGCGCCACGGTAACGCGTGAAATCGCGACCCTTCGGATCGACGAGTACCGTCATACCGTGTGCCCGGCACTGCGCGATGATCTCCGGTATTCGAGCCAATGTACCCTTCGCATAGTCCGACAGTATGCAGACCGATGCCTGCGGGATGCGGCGCTCGAGTATCGGCCCCAACAAGCGGGCATCCTGTGTATCGAACGCATCCTCGGTGTCGAGCCGAATCAGTTGTTGATTGCGGCTCAGCACCCGCAGCTTCGTGATCGTCGGCCGGTCTGCCGCCTTCGCAAGATCCGCATCGATGCCCTGCGCATCGAGCAACTCGAGCAGCTTGCTGCGATTTGCATCATCACCCGTGATGCCGACCAGCGATGTGTTGACACCGAGTGTTGCGAGGTTGATCGCAACATTCGCGGCGCCACCGGCACGAGCCTGCGCACCGGTGATGTTAACGACCGGCACGGGCGCCTCGGGCGAGATACGGGAGGTCGGGCCGAACCAGTACTGATCCAGCATCAGGTCGCCGACCGTCAGTACGTTGGCGGTGGAAAAATCCGGGACTGTCAGGCTCATCGGGTGTCGCTGTAATGGCTCAAGACGGCGCCGATATTAACATGCAGATCACTCCTCTCGTGGGGGTGTGTTTTGGCTGGGATTCTTTGTTTCTCTCTGGATCTTTCCCCGGGTCGGTCGTTTCCGAGGGATACATGCCGTTAAAAAAGCCGGTCAGGGAAAAATCCGGAGAGAAACAAAGAATCGCGACAAGATGCCGCTCCTACCAATTGTTCATGAATCAACTGCACTTCGAATCACCGCAGTTCAGACACGTCATACACCCATCCATCATGACAACAGCGGTCAAACTACACTTCGCACATAACTGGGCGCCGGCCGGAAATTCGCTTTTCGCGAAGGCATCCTGCTGCTTGTTCTGCTCTTCGAATTCCTTGCGCTTCTGGTCGACGAGTTTCTGCTGTTGTTCGTCGAGCTGTTGTGGCGGTAACAAACCGATGAACTGCAGGTGTTTTTCGACGATATAGCCGAGCTCGGCGATGATCGACGGCATGAACTTGCCACCCGGTTGCCAATATCCACCGCGCGGATCGAACACGGCTTTCAGTTCGTCGACGAGAAACGTGACGTCGCCACCCTTGCGGAACACGGCGGACATGATGCGTGTCAGGGCGACGATCCATTGATAATGGTCGAGATTCTTCGAGTTAATAAAGATCTCGAACGGGCGGCGCTGCTCGTAATCGGTGTCGGCATTCAGGATGATGTCATTGATCGTCACATACATCGCATGATCGGAGATCGGTGTTTTGACCTTGTAAGTCGAGCCGAGCAGCATCTCCGGTCGCTCGAGCTTCTCGTGCATGCGCACGACCTTGCCGTCCTCACTGGTCTCGATGATTGGCGCGACTTTTTCCGCAACGGGTTGTTTCGCCTCGTTGCCTTCCACGCGATAGTCAACGATTGTTTTGTCGATTTTGATTGTTTCCATGAACTTATACTCTTTCCCTGGTGCTCTTTATCTGGATATTTTTCCGAATCCCGCGTTAAAACTTACCGTAGTAACCTTCTTTGAGGGCATCGAACAGGTTGGCCGCCGTGTGCGTCTCACCGTCGTATTCGATTTCCTGGTCACCCTTGAGCGTGACCTCGGAATTGTCATCGAGGATAAATGTGTATTCGGTGTTCTGCAGATCTTTCTCTTTAACGAGGACGCCCTGAAACGCCTCGGGATTAAATCGGAACGTCGTGCAGCCCTTCAGCCCCTTCTCGTAGGCATAGAGGTAAACGTCCTTGAAGTCCTCGAACGCAAAATCGGTCGGTACGTTGGCTGTCTTGGAGATTGACGAATCGATCCATTTTTGTGCGGCAGCCTGAATATCGACATGCTGCTTCGGCGAAATGTCGTCTGCCGTGATGAAGTAATCGGGCAATTGCTCTTCGGTTTTATCCGAATCGGGCATCGCGTTTTTATTGACAAACTCACGATAGGCGAGCAACTCAAAGGAAAATACGTCGACTTTCTCCTTGGTTTTCTTACCCTCCCGAATCACATTACGAAAATAATGATGCGCAAAACTCGGCTCAATACCGTTACTTGCATTATTCGCGAGAGACAACGAAATGGTGCCGGTCGGCGCAATCGAACTGTGATGCGTAAAACGTGCCCCGGTTTGCTCCAGATCCTTAACCAGTTCCGGTGAAACCCCGGCTAATTGCTGCATATAACGGCTGTACCGCGCATGCAGAACCCGGCCAGTGATCGTGTCGCCCACTTTCCAGTTATCACGAACCATCTCCGGCCGCTTGCGCAACATCTCTTCCGTAACTGTGAATTCCTCGAGCATGATTGGTGCCGGGCCCTTGCTCCGGGCCAGTTCGAGTGCAGCCTCCCAACCGGCCAACGCCATTTCACGTGCAATCTTTTCGGTGAACTCGACCGAATTATCAGCGCCGTACTCCATGCGCAACATCGTCAGTGTCGAACCAAGCCCCAGGAACCCCATGCCGTGACGGCGCTTGCGTTCGATCTCCTGGCGCTGACCGGGTAACGGCAGGCCATTGATTTCGACGACGTTATCGAGCATGCGGGTGAATACGGAGACAACCTTGCGATACTCATCCCAGTCGAAGCGTGCCTTTTCAGTGAACGGATCGACAACAAACTTGGTCAGATTTACCGAACCGAGCAGGCAAGAGCCGTACGGCGGCAACGGTTGCTCACCGCAGTTATGTGCATACACACCGTTGGCATCAAATGCGTTAATACCGGGAATCTGGCAATCGTAGACATCCTCGCTGCCATCGCGAACCACTGACTTGACACGTGCCACGAAACGTTCGTCGGCCTGCCCAACCGCGGTGCTCAGCAAAGCATCGCGCAGTTGTTCTGCTTTTTCGTCGTCGGTGAAACCAATGACTTTCGCAAATCGGGTCAGATTTGAGCCAGTAATCCACAAGCATGTTCCGGTGACGGCTGAAGCGCGTACACCGCTGCGGCCGGCAACAATCCCCATCCGCAACAACATCCGCTGAATCTTACTGGTGTCTTCGTCATGGATATCGCAATAGCGGATCACCGGCCCGGCATTGCCTCCGGGCAGAACTTCGGCCCGAACGTCAAAGCTGGCGCGCAGAAACCCGGCATAGAATTCGCTCGAACATCGTTCTACCGCCGGTGTGATGAATGTATCGCTGTCGGCGAGCCCAAGCTGCTCGGCGACGTGTCGCAGACCCGGTACCGATAGCCGGCACTCGTCCTGTCCGGCCAGCTTTTCCCAGGCCAGATCATGCGGTACGCCCGTGAACGCGCACGCCGCATCCACAGCTGCTTTAGTGACAGCATTGGTAACAGTGTTGGTGACAGCGTTGGCATACGGGGCGTTTGCCACCGCTGAAGAACGATACAGAGAGACCGTCGCGCCGCTGCTGTCACTATTGCCATTGCCATCAAAATACCCGCCGCTGACGCGCATTAAACCGAGCAGGTAGCCTTCGCGGCGGCCAAATTCCGACTGCCCCTGCCAGTCCGTCGCACTACGATGATCGTGCAGCACGATGCGATCACCGGCTTCAAGTTCGCCGGCCGGGCACCAGTCAGTCTGCGTCGCATCACCATCGAACCGCACGACCTTGCGCACGCAATGATCGTCGGTCAGCCGCAAGCTATAGCCATCCGCCGTCTCGAGACGCCAGACCTGTTTCGTTGCGGTACGGAAAAACCCGGCATCGGAAGACGCCCACGGCTGACCATCGACGAGGGCTTCAAACGGCTGATCGATCAGGTCAGTCACCTGGCGCGGCCCGACCGTTGTCTGTACCCACGTATCAGCCGTCACGCACGGATTCGTCGCGCGAATCGTCTCGTCAAACCAGTTGTTGTTCAATTCATTGACGCGATCGATCAGCACAAAACCGGGTTCGGCAAAATCGTAAGTCGACGCCATGATCATGTCCCAGAGCCGGCGTGCCGGCAGGGTCTTGTAGATCTTGCACGCAACCTGACCCTGCGCATTCGTAATGTAGCCACGCTGGATTGGCCAGTCCCGCCACAACAGGCCGGACGAATCTTCAATATCGACCTCACCGCTGTCGATCTGCTGCTTGTCGACCGGAAATGCCAGTGTCCAGTCTTCTTCATTCTTGACTGCCCGCATGAACGCATCGGTCACGAGCAACGACAGGTTAAACTGGCGCAGGCGGCCGTCCTCGCGCTTGGCGCGAATGAAATCCATAACATCGGGATGGCCGACATCGAATGTACCCATCTGGGCGCCGCGGCGGCCGCCGGCCGAAGACACCGTGAAACACATCTTGTCGTAGATATCCATGAACGACAGCGGGCCGGACGTATACGCTCCGGCACCGGACACGTATGCGCCCTTCGGTCGCAGAGTTGAGAACTCATAGCCGATGCCACAACCGGCCTTCAACGTCAGACCGGCTTCATGGACCTTTTCCAGGATATTGTTCATCGAATCGCCGATGCTGCCCGACACGGTACAGTTGATCGTCGATGTGGCCGGCTTGTGCTCGCGGGCACCGGCATTGGAGATGATACGCCCGGCGGGCACGGCGCCGCGCCGCAGTGCCCATAGAAATGTTTCGTACCATTTCTCGCGGTCTGTCTCAGGCTCGACGTCGGACAGCGCGAGCGCGACGCGACGATAAGTATCGTCCATCGTCTCATCGACAACCTGTCCTTCCTTGGTTTTCAGGCGATACTTCTTGTCCCAGATATCCAGCGAGGTTTCCTGGAAACCAACTGTGGATGCTTTGGCCTTTTCAACTTGCAGTGCAGATTTCATTACGACGGTACAACCCCGGACTTGTCCATATTCACTAAGCCGGCCCGACGCGACTCGGACCCCCCCCCACAACCGGCCAGCTGTACCCCGAATTTCAGGGGAAGGAATCCCCTCAGCAGCGTTTCGAGTCGAAGGACTCCGCAGCCGATACAGCCTACCGGTGAAAAATTTCGTGACACAAGATATTGTGTCAACGAGGTCATAGGTTATGTCTACTGAGGCGCGCTGTCAAGATATTTCTGTAACCGCCTATATAGGCAATTTATATAAATAACAAATACTTACAAACTATTTCGAAGTGTCATTCAAAATAAATATTTTACCCGACAAAAACTCTAACCAAATCAATGAAACACAAGATGTTGTGTTTTACTTACCCCCAGAAAATTCATATTTTATCCACAGAATATCCGCAAGTTAGTCACATTGAGGGGAAAGTTAGTCGTGACCATCCGGCATCGTACCCCGGTGCGTCAAAGGCTTTTAAGTGTCATCTATCCCTCTGAAACATTCAGACGCAGACCGAGAAATCCTTTACCCACAAAGAACAAGCGCGTCGTTTCAGAGGGATAGATGACACTTAAAAGCCGGCCAGGGAAAGACCCACCACTGCGACCATTCAACTCACATACCGCATCAAGGTACCATGCACCCCTGACAACCACCCCCCTGGAAACTACTCGATGCCAAAAAATGCCTTCAGATCCATCACCCTCGCCCTGACCGCCGGCCTGCTGATGCAGGCTGCAACCGGCGCGCTACCGGCAATGGTCAACGATCAACAGCTACCCAGCCTGGCGCCACTCGTCAGCACCGCATCGCCGGCTGTCGTCAGCATCGCTACCAGCGGCACGGTCGACGCTCCGCGCAACCCGCTCGCTGACGACCCATTTTTTCAACGCTTCTTCGGCGCCCCGCAACAACAGCAGCGCCAACGCCAGGTACGCAGCGCGGGTTCAGGCGTCATTATCGACGCGAAGAACGGCTACATCCTGACGAATCACCACGTCATCGAGCACGCCGATGAGATCGAAATCCTGTTTTCCGATAAACACAGCCTCAAGGCTACGGTAGTAGGATCTGACCCGGGCACCGATATCGCGGTTCTGCAGATCGACGACACTGACGATCTCGTGCAGATGCCGCTCGGCAACTCCGAGCAGGTCCGGGTCGGCGATTTCGTCGTCGCGATCGGCAATCCGTTCGGTCTGTCCCATACCGTGACATCCGGCATCGTCAGCGCCCTGGGCCGCACCGGTCTGAGCCGTGACGGTTACGAGGACTTCATCCAGACCGACGCCTCGATCAACCCCGGCAACTCGGGTGGCGCTCTGATCAATCTCGGCGGAGAATTGATCGGCATCAATTCGGCGATCTTCAGCGGTTCCGGCGGCAACATCGGCATCGGCTTCGCGATACCGGTCAATATTGCCAAATCGATCATGGCGCAATTGATTGAACACGGCGAAGTACAACGCGGCCTGCTCGGCGTCAGCATCAGCGATTTCAACGCCGAAACCGCCGCAGCGCTCGGCATAGAAGACGATGTCGAAGGCGCGCTCGTGCAGGAAGTCGTCTCCGGATCGGCCGCTGAGGTGGCCGGCATCGAGGTTAGCGACATCATCATCGCCGTCGATGACGAGCCGGTGACAAGTGCGTCGGAGCTGCGCACGACCATCGGCCTGCGGCGCAGCGGCGACACGGTGCGGATCAAACTGATTCGTGACGGCAAGAAGCGCACGATCAGCGCAACGCTGACGCAACTGGAAGCAGATCAACAACTGGCGGCAGAGGAAATCCATCCGGCCCTGGCCGGTGCCGAGCTCGAGAACTATACGGGCGGTGAGCAGGGTTTTTCGGACGACGGCGTGATCATCAGTTCGGTCGTACCGGGCAGTCCGGCGGCACAACGCGGCCTGCGCAGCAACGATATCATCACGGCGCTGAACCGGCGACGCATCCACAATGTCAGGGAACTCAGCGAACTGGCCGAAGGCCAGAGCCTGCTGATTCTGCAATTGCGCCGGGGCCAGCGAGACCTGCTGCTACAGATTCGCTGACCACGCAGACTGCAACGGCGAACAGATTGGTTCGGTCCCGGGCTCGTCCCGCGCTGCAGCACGTAAAACATCGAGCCGAGCCCGCCTTTCTTCGGCGGGCTCGGCCGCCAGTTCGGCCGCCCGGCGATAAAACTCGCTGAGTTCACCAGCTGACTGTACCAGCAATGCAGCAAATGCCGGGACATCATCGTCATACGTCGCAAGTGTCGCAAACCGTGCATTGTTGAAGGGCGTGGCAAACCAGTGATCGAAATCCGACCGACCGCCCCACGATGCCTTCAACCGGTCATAGGCCGCATCCAGGCTCACGAGCAACTCGGTTTTAGCCTCGAGCTTCGCGGCATCCGGGCTATTCTGCTCATACACGGCAGCCAATGCTGTGCGAGTCACACCGATGACATCCAGCACCTGGCGTTGCCGACGGCGTTCGAGACGATAGCGGCATAACGCCTCCACGTCATTGCGCATCATGAGCCAACGTCGAATACCTTCGGCCTCGACAAAGCTGGCGAACCCTTCATTAAATTGTGTGTCGCCGCGCACATAAAGAAGCTGGTGAGCGAGTTCGTGAAAAATGACGCCGGCCAGCCGATAGTCCGAACTGTCCATCATCGTGTTGAGCAGTGGGTCGGCGAAACGGCCCAGCGTCGAATAGGCCGCCACACCGCCGACCATTACGTCGTCACCACCCGCACGCAAATCTGCGGCGTATGCATTTGCACGATCCTGCGAGAAATAGCCGCGATAACTGACGCAGCCCGCAACCGGGAAACACCAGGACCGCGGTTCGAGCGACAGCGGCGGTGCTGCTACGACATTCCAGACTGCATACGGCCGGCCAAGATCGGCGTATGACGCATAACTACCGTTGTCCGGCAATAACAATTGCTCATGGGCGAACATGACGGCCGCCGTGGCACCGATCAGCTTGTCGCGCAATTCTTGCGCTGCCTGCGGATCGGCGATGACCTCTTCGACCGGCCTGGCCTGACGCATCAACGCCATGTGACCGGTCGCTGCCTGCCAGTAGTAACCGCAACCGGCCATGCACAGCGTACCCGCGATGAGCACGATACTCAGGCGAATTGTTGACCGGTTATATTTCATGGGTGTGTTTACGATAGGGGGAAACGGGGTCAGTGTATATTTTGGGGTGGCTATTTGGTGTGATTCTTTGTGTTTCTCCTGGTCTTTCCCTGAACCGGCTTTTGGGCGTCATCTATCCCTCGGAAACATTCAGGCGCGACACATGGTTCTTTGAATCAGGAACAAGCGAGGATAGCGGCGTTTCCGAGGGATAGATGGCGTCCATAAAACCTACGACACATCGAGGTACGCTGCCCGACGGCCCCGACTCGACCGGTTGAAACCGCAGCCCTTAAGCTGTCGCTAAAATGATAAAAAATATGAAGCTGTAACAGGCAGGAAACGGCCAGAACCGATCGTTTACAATCCTGAATTCGGGCAAAAAGAAACCCGCCATAAAGCGGGTTCCTGATGTGGATTGAGGGATAATAGTTACACTGTTTTACGCCGCATCCAGCCGAGTAAGCCTATAGCCGAACCGAATAACCAGACCGTAGCTGGGAGTGGAACAGGAGCGCCGACCATCTGCATGCCGTTCCAGTTGGCTTCTCCCGAGTTGCTCCTCCACAGAATATCGAGGTCGCCGGCGTTGTCGGCGGTGACTCCCGAGAACAGCAGATAGTTCTTGTTCAGGATGAAGGTGTTGTCGGCTCCATCGGCAGGATTTGAGGTTTGTGCCACTCCGTCGATGTTAAACGTGGCGCTGCGGCCGGTGGCCGCCGAGTCTCCCTGGATGTAGATATATAGGTCCCATGCTGAATTCGCCGGCAGGTTCTGGACCGTCCAGGTATGGTCAGTGACTTCTGATGCATTAAGGTTCATGCCGTTCATCAGACCCTCATAGCCGGTACCTTGCCACACGCTGCTGTTTGCCTGACGCGTCATCCAGCCGTCGTTGGCGCCCGAATAGAGGCTGTATCCGGTTGCGTTGCCGTCTGAATCAATCATGTTGCTAAAAACGGGGCCTGGAGATGCCGGGGTAGAGAAGTTCGGTGCGAATAATTGATTCCATTCATCTCCTGCACTGCCGACAACCGCAGCACCGGTCATGGTTGGTGGGCTGTTGAATGATGCGCCCCATGCCATGTTCACTGTGGTTGCGTTTGCCACACTACTGCAGGCCATGGCTGTTGCTACTACACACATTGTTAATACTTTCGTTTTCATC
>CAZVQW010000033.1:0-15676 GCA_964629475.1 uncultured Chromatiaceae bacterium
CGCGAGGGCGGCCGAACGGTCGGCGCCGGCGTGGTAGCGAAGATCTTCGAATAACGGGAAAACTGGGGTCTGACCCCAAACGCAGCGGACCACGGTAGTTAGTTAAAGAGGCACGATCAATAGGCCAGTAGCTCAATTGGCAGAGCGGCGGTCTCCAAAACCGCAGGTTGGGGGTTCGATTCCCTCCTGGCCTGCCATTTCGATCGGGCCGGGCAGTCGGTTTTTTATGGCGAATATGAATACGAAAGCAGAGTCGGCTCCGGGAGTAGTCGATACGGCCAAGCTCGTGCTGGCTGCAGCGGTGCTGATTGGCGGCATCGTTGCCTATTATTACTTCGAGAACGAATCGATATTGCTGCGCGTGGCGGGCCTGCTCGTGGGACTGGTGATTGGCGCAGTCATTGCATTCCAGTCGATACAGGGCCAGGTGCTGTGGCGCTTTATTCACAGTTCACGCAACGAATTGCGCAAGGTGATCTGGCCGACGCGTCAGGAGACGCTGCAGACCACGCTGACGGTGATGGTTTTTGCGTTAATTCTCGGCGTATTCTTCTGGATCCTGGATCTGCTGTTGCTCTGGGGCACGCGGATACTGACCGGGCAGGGAGGCTGACGCATGGCGCTTAAATGGTATGTCGTGCACGCCTACTCGAACTTCGAGAAGAAGGTCAAAGGTTCGCTCGAGGAACGTATCAAGCTGAACGGACTGGAAGACAAGTTCGGCAAGATTCTTGTTCCGACCGAAGAGGTCGTCGAGATGAAGGAAGGCAAGAAGCGCAGCAGCGAGCGCAAGTTCTTCCCCGGCTACGTACTCGTCCAGATGGATCTCGATGAAGAGACATGGCACCTGGTCAAGAGTGTGCCGAAAGTGCTCGGGTTTATCGGCGGTCGCAGTGACCAGCCGGCGCCGATCACCGAAGAGGAAGCCAACTTCATCCTGAATCGGGTCGAAGAAGGCGCAGACAAGCCGCGGCCGAAAGTATTGTTCGAGCCCGGCGAAGTGGTTCGTGTCGTCGATGGGCCGTTCAACGATTTCAACGGTGTCGTCGAAAACGTCAACTACGACAAGAGCAAACTACGCGTCGCCGTCCAGATTCTCGGACGCTCGACGCCGGTAGAACTGGAATTTACACAGGTAGAGAAGAGTTAAGACCCGGGAAAGCCGGGGACAGGTCCCGAAGGGCCCTGTCCCCTTACATGGTTCGACTGGTTGCAAGTAGAACGACCAAATCAATGGGGAGCCCAACGGCGCTTGAACCCGGAGAGAGTAAAAAATGGCCAAAAAAGTAGAAACATACATCAAGCTGCAGGTTCCGGCCGGCAAAGCAAACCCGAGCCCGCCGGTAGGTCCGGCACTGGGTCAGCACGGCGTCAATATCATGGAGTTTTGCAAGGCATTTAATGCCGAGACGCAGGGCATGGAAGCCGGCATGCCGGTGCCTGTTGTCATCACGGTTTACAGCGACCGCAGTTTTACCTTTATCAAGAAGACGCCGCCGGCGTCGGTCTTGCTGAAGAAGGCGGCCGGTCTGAAGAAGGGCAGCGGCACGCCGAATACGGAAAAGGTCGGCAAAGTGACCCGTGCCCAGCTCGAAGAGATCGCGACGGCGAAGGAGCCTGATTTGACCGCGGCCGATATGGACGCAGCCGTGCGTACGATCGCCGGCAGTGCCCGTAGCATGGGCATCGAAGTGGAGGGCGTCTGACATGGCAAAGCTCAGTAAGAGGCAGCAGCAGTTTGAGGACAAGGTTTCGCGCAGTGAATTTCTGCCTGCCGCCGATGCCCTGAAACTCGTCAAGGAAATGGCCACCGCGAAATTCACCGAGTCGGTCGATGTGTCTATCAATCTCGGTATCGATTCGCGCAAATCCGACCAGGTCGTACGCGGCTCTGTTGTGTTGCCGAACGGTACCGGCAAGGAAGTGCGGGTAGCAGTCTTTGCCCAGGGAGAGAATGCCGAGAAGGCCAAGGCTGCCGGCGCCGATGCCGTTGGCATGGAAGACCTCGCCGAACAGATGAAAGGTGGTGATCTGGACTTTGGTACCGTCATTGCGACGCCTGACGCGATGCGTATCGTCGGACAGCTTGGCCGGGTCCTCGGCCCGCGCGGACTGATGCCGAACCCGAAGGTCGGCACGGTCACGCCGGATGTCGAAGGCGCGGTAAAGAATGCCAAGGCGGGCCAGGTTCGGTTTCGTGCCGACAAGGGGGGCGTCGTGCACTGTTCAATCGGTAAGGTTGATTTCGAAGTGAGCGCGCTGAGTGAAAACCTCGCTGCGTTGATGACTGATCTCGTCAAGGCCAAGCCGGCATCCTCGAAGGGTCAGTTTCTGAAGAAGATGACAGTTTCGTCGACGATGGGTCCGGGCGTGCCAGTCGATCATTCGACGGTTAGTTAGTTTAAGAATTGTTCGTGTATTGGTGGCTGACACTGATATACGGGTAGTAGCGTCAAGCTATTGACGCAGGGCAGGGATGCGGTGTCTGACACTGCATTCTTCATCAGAGACCGCAGGCGGTATCGGAAGTATTCCAATGCCTTAATTGCATGGCCTGCGCAGATGGTGTTACTCGAATCAGGTTTTCCTGGTGAAAGTCACCATTATGGAGGGGAGGAGGAGAGAAAGGTTCGAGAAAAAGGTTCCGGAAAAAGGTTCCGGGTTTATTTTCCCGGCAGCCGGGAAAATAAACCCGGAACCTTTTTCTCGAACCTTTCTCTCCTCCTCCCCGTGACAACAACGCTAGGAGAATAAAGATGGCACTCAGACTCGCAGACAAGCAAGCGCTTGTTGCCGAGGTGAATGAGGTCGCAGCCAGCTCGGAATCGGTTGTTGCAGCCGAATACCGGGGGTTGAGCGTAGAGCAGATGACAGAGTTTCGGGCTAAGGCTCGCAGCGAAGGAGTCTATGTGCGCGTGATCAAAAATACCTTGGCCAAACGAGCCATAGAGGGCACGGATTTCGAATGTCTTGGCGATGCACTGAAAGGTCCGCTTTTGCTGGCATTTTCTCGCGAAGATCCGGGCGCTGCTGCTCGAGTCGTCAAGGGATTTGCCAAGGAGAACGAGGATCTGGCAACCAGGGCTGTGGCGATTGGTGGCGCATTGTATGGCGCTGAAGATTTGAATCGCCTCGCCAGCCTGCCGAACCTTGACCAGGCGCGGGCCATGTTGCTCGGTGTCATTCAGGCACCGTTAAGTCAGCTGGTTCGAACGCTGGCCGAACCGCCGGCGATGCTGGCGCGGGTGCTCGGTGCTCGTGGAGACGCTGAATCCTCTGCTTAAGGCAATTGAAATACACATTACTGATTATTTATTGAGTAACACTCACAGGAGTTTTGAACAATGGCACTTTCTAACGAAGATCTGCTCAAAGAGTTGAGCGCCAAGCCCATCATGGAAGTCGTCGAGCTCGTCAAGATGCTCGAAGACGAATGGGGCGTTTCCGCGGCTGCACCGGTTGCAGTGGCTGCAGGCCCGGCAGGTGATGCCGGTGGCGCGGCTGCCGAAGAGCAGACAGAATTTGACGTCGTCATGACGAGTTTCGGCGACAACAAGGTTTCCGTCATTAAGGCAGTACGCACGATCACCGGTCTTGGCCTTAAAGAAGCCAAGGATACGGTCGAAGGCGCACCTGCCAGCATCAAGGAAGGCGTGCCAAAGGACGAGGCCGAAGAGGTCAAGAAGCAACTCGAAGAAGCTGGGGCTGCTGTCGAGATCAAATAACCGATAGGTAGGGGAAAAGGTGCCGGGTTTATTTTCCCGGCAGCCGGGAAAATAAACCCGGCACCTTTTTCTTCCTTTTCGGCGTTGCGTCAACGGTGACGCATTAACGCGTAGCAATACAGAGGTGCTACTTCATGGCGTATTCTTTTACCGAGAAGAAACGAATTCGTAAGGATTTCGGCAAGCGGTCCAGTATTCTGGACACGCCGTATCTGCTGGCAATTCAGGTCGATTCCTACCGCAAGTATTTGCAGGAAGGCATTGCTGCCGAGGACCGCGCTGACCGGGGCCTGCACGCTGCTTTTAAGAGCGTATTCCCGATCATCAGCTACTCCGGTAGTGCGGCACTTGAATATATCAGCTACCGCCTCGGCGAACCGGTGTTCGACGTCAAAGAGTGCCAGTCACGCGGATTGACCTTCGCGGCACCGCTGCGCGTTCAGGTTCGTCTTGTCATTTATGACAAGGATGGTCCGAAGAAGGCCGTTAAGGAAGTTCGCGAACAGGAAGTGTATCTCGGTGAGATGCCGATGATGACCGATCACGGTACGTTCGTCATCAATGGTACGGAGCGCGTCATCGTTTCGCAGCTCCACCGCTCGCCCGGTGTGTTCTTCGATCATGACAAGGGCAAGACGCATTCATCCGGCAAACTTCTGTTTTCGGCTCGCGTAATTCCATATCGCGGTTCATGGCTCGATTTTGAGTTCGATCCGAAGGATGCGGTTTTCGCACGTATCGACCGTCGCCGTAAATTGCCGGTCACGATTATTCTGCGAGCGCTCGAGTATACGAATGAAGAAATGCTCGACATGTTCTTCGAAAAGAATGAATTCTCACTGTCTGAGAAAGACATCAAGATGGTGCTCGTACCGTCGCGGATGCGTGGCGAAACGGCGAGTTTTGACGTCAAGGTCGGGCGCAAGCTGATCATCGAGGATGGCAAGCGAATCACAGCACGCCACATTCGCGAGATGGAAAAGTCGACCGTCAAGTCCATCGTGGTACCAACCGAATACCTCGAAGATAAGATCTTGGCGCATGACATCGTTGATGAGGAAACCGGTGAGTTACTCGCAACCGCAAATGACTTGCTGACCGTCGAAACCGTCGAGAAATTGATCGCAGCGGGTATCGAGAAAATTGAGACCCTGTATGTCAACGATCTGGATCAGGGGCCATACATTTCCAACACGCTGCGTATAGATGCGTCGACAACACGCCTGGAAGCGCTCGTCGAAATCTACCGCATGATGCGCCCGGGTGAGCCGCCTACCAAGGATGCCGCCGAGAACCTGTTTCAGAACCTGTTCTTCAATCCGGAGCGCTATGACCTGTCGGCTGTCGGTCGCATGAAATTTAACCGGCGTGTCGGGCGTTCGGGCGGCGAAGGCTCAGATACGCTGACCCGCGAAGACATCATTGCCGTTTTGCAGGTTCTGCTGGATATTCGCAATGGCAAGGGCGTGGTTGATGATATCGATCACCTCGGCAATCGACGCATTCGCAGCGTCGGTGAAATGGCCGAGAATGCCTTCCGTGTCGGTCTCGTCCGCGTCGAACGCGCCGTCAAGGAGCGTCTGACGCTGGCCGAGTCTGAAGGGTTGATGCCGCAGGAAATGATCAATGCGAAGCCGGTAGCAGCGGCCGTCAAGGAATTTTTCGGCTCAAGCCAGCTGTCGCAGTTTATGGATCAGAACAACCCGCTGTCGGAAGTGACCCATAAGCGCCGCGTTTCGGCGCTTGGCCCGGGTGGCCTGACCCGCGAACGCGCCGGGTTCGAGGTGCGCGATGTGCACCCGACCCACTATGGTCGTGTCTGCCCGATCGAGACCCCTGAAGGCCCGAACATCGGCCTGATTAACTCACTGTCAGTTTATGCCCGGACCAATGAGTACGGCTTCCTCGAGACGCCGTACCGCAAGGTTGTCAACAGCAAGGTGACGGCCGATATTGAATACCTGTCGGCGATCGAAGAAGGCCAGTTCGTTATTGCGCAGGCCAATTCCGACCTGACGCCGAAGGGCAGTTTCGTCGAAGAACTGGTGTCCGTGCGCCACCAGAATGAATTTACGCTGTTGCCACGTGAGCGGATCGACTACATGGACGTGTCGCCGAAACAGATCGTTTCGGTGGCCGCATCCCTGATCCCGTTTCTCGAGCATGACGACGCCAACCGTGCGTTGATGGGCTCGAATATGCAGCGCCAGGCTGTGCCTACGCTGCGTTCGGATACGCCGCTTGTCGGTACCGGGATGGAGCGCGCCGTTGCCGTTGACTCCGGTGTCACGGTCATCGCCAAACGCGGCGGTATTGTCGACTCGGTTGATGCGTCGCGAATCGTCGTGCGTGTCAATGACGATGAGACAAGTGCCGGAGAGTCGGGCGTCGATATCTACAACCTGACGAAATACACACGTTCAAACCAGAACACGTGTATTAATCAGCGACCGCTGGTCAATGCTGCCAATGTTATTGCTCGCGGCGATGTACTGGCCGATGGCGCGTCGACAAGCATGGGTGAGCTGGCGCTCGGGCAGAACCTGCTCGTCGCATTCATGCCCTGGAATGGCTACAACTTCGAGGATTCCATCCTGATCTCCGAACGCCTCGTTCACGAGGATCGCTTCACAACGATCCACGTTGAGGAACTGACCTGTGTCGCGCGCGATACGAAGCTCGGTTCGGAAGAAGTTACGGCCGATATCCCGAATGTCGGTGATTCTGCGCTCGGCAAGCTTGATGAGGCCGGTATTGCCTTCATCGGCGCCGAGGTCAAGGCGGGCGAGATTCTCGTCGGCAAGGTCACGCCGAAGGGCGAGACCCAGTTGACGCCGGAAGAGAAATTGCTGCGAGCCATTTTCGGTGAGAAAGCGTCCGATGTGAAAGACACGTCGCTGCGTGTACCACCGGGTATGGATGGTACGGTCATCGATGTCCGGGTATTCACACGCGACGGTGTCGACAAGGACAGCCGAGCATTGTCGATCGAGTCGGCGGAGCTCGAGAGTGTCAGCAAGGACCTTGACGATCAGCGCCGCATTCTCGAAGAAGATATTTTCGATCGAATCGAGCGCATGCTGGTCGGCAAGCAGGTTGACGGCGGCCCGAACAAGCTCAAGTCCGGCAGCAAGGTTACGAAAGCCTATCTCGACGAATTGGAACGCGAGCAATGGTTCGAAATCCGGCTGCGCAATGACGAGGCGAACAAGCAACTTGAACAGGTTGCCGAGCGTCTGCGGTCACAGCGTGAAGAGTTTGATCGTCGCTATGACGAGAAGAAGAACAAAATCACGGCCGGTGATGACCTGGCGCCGGGTGTGCTCAAGATGGTCAAGGTCTACCTTGCCGTTAAGCGCCGCATCCAGCCGGGCGACAAGATGGCCGGCCGGCACGGTAACAAGGGCGTGATCTCGATGATTGTGCCGGTCGAGGACATGCCATACCTCGAAGACGGCACACCGGTCGATATTGTCCTGAACCCGCTCGGCGTGCCTTCGCGCATGAATGTCGGTCAGGTACTCGAGACCCATCTCGGCTGGGCGGCCAAGCAGCTTGGTCGTCAGCTCGCGGAGCTGGTCGATAACGGCGGGACGATGGCGAAACTGCGTGGTTACCTCGACCAGATCTACAATAAGTCGGGTGGCAAGCAGGAAGACATCAAGGGCTTGTCCGATGACGAGGTCAAGGAGCTGGCCGGCAATCTGCGCAACGGCGTACCGATTGCAACGCCGGTTTTCGACGGTGCGACCGAACAGGAGATCAAAAACCTGCTCGAACTCGCCGGTCTGCCGCGTTCCGGCCAGACGACCCTGATCGATGGTCGTACCGGTGAGTATTTTGAACGACCGACGACGGTTGGTTACATGTACATGCTGAAGCTGAACCATCTCGTCGATGACAAGATGCATGCGCGTTCAACCGGGCCATACAGCCTCGTGACGCAGCAGCCTCTTGGCGGTAAGGCGCAGTTCGGTGGCCAGCGCTTCGGTGAGATGGAAGTCTGGGCACTCGAAGCTTACGGTGCTTCCTACACACTGCAGGAAATGCTGACCGTCAAGTCCGATGATGTGCAGGGTCGTACGAAGATGTACAAGAACATCGTCGATGGTACGCACGAAATGGATGCGGGTATGCCCGAGTCGTTCAACGTGCTGGTCAAGGAGATTCGTTCTCTGGGTATCAACATTGAGTTGGAACAAGACTAAATTCAGAGCGGCACTGGCCACTTTTACCCCGGTTTTACCTTTGTAGGTGATACATGAAAGACTTACTGAAGCTTTTTAGAACACAAACCGATGTCGAGGATTTTGATGCAATCCGTATCGGTCTTTCGTCACCGGAGCTGATCCGCTCCTGGTCATTTGGTGAGGTCAAGAAGCCCGAGACGATCAACTATCGGACGTTCAAGCCCGAACGCGATGGTTTATTCTGCGCGAAGATTTTCGGGCCGATCAAGGACTACGAGTGCCTGTGCGGCAAGTACAAGCGCCTCAAGCACCGCGGTGTCGTCTGCGAGAAATGCGGCGTCGAGGTCACGCAGACCAAGGTGCGCCGCGAGCGCATGGCGCACATCGAGCTGGCCAGCCCGACTGCCCACATCTGGTTCCTGAAATCATTGCCGTCACGCATCGGCCTGATGCTCGACATGACGCTGCGCGAGATCGAGCGTGTCCTGTATTTCGAAGCCTTTGTGGTGACCGAGCCTGGTCTGACGACGCTCGAACGCGGCCAATTGATGACCGACGATCAGTATCTGGAAGCGATCGAGGAATACGGTGACGAGTTTGACGCCGCGATGGGTGCGGAAGCCGTGCACGAGATGCTCAGCACGATCGACCTGCAAAGTGACATTGCCCAGGCTCGCGAAGACATCAATGCGACGAAATCCGAAACCAAAATCAAACGCCTGGCTAAACGCCTGAAGCTGCTCGAGGCGTTCCTCGAGTCGGGTAACAAGCCCGAATGGATGGTGCTGACAGTCCTGCCGGTTCTGCCACCGGATCTGCGTCCGCTCGTACCGCTTGATGGCGGACGTTTCGCGACCTCGGATCTGAACGATCTGTATCGCCGGGTTATTAATCGCAACAACCGCCTGCGCCGCCTGCTCGAACTCAACGCGCCTGACATTATTGTCCGCAATGAGAAGCGCATGCTGCAGGAATCGGTTGACGCACTGCTCGACAACGGTCGACGTGGTCGAGCGATCACAGGTACGAATCGGCGGCCGTTGAAGTCGTTGGCCGATATGATCAAGGGCAAGCAGGGTCGCTTTCGTCAGAATCTGCTCGGCAAGCGTGTCGACTATTCGGGCCGTTCGGTTATCGTGGTCGGCCCGACCCTGAAACTGCATCAGTGCGGTCTGCCGAAAAAGATGGCACTTGAACTTTTCAAGCCATTCATTTTCAGCAAGCTGCAGCTGCGCGGCGACTCGACGACGATCAAGGCCGCCAAGCGTCTTGTCGAGCGCGAGGGCACGGAAGTCTGGGATATTCTCGAGGAAGTCATTCGCGAGCACCCGGTTATGCTGAACCGTGCTCCGACCTTGCATCGTCTTGGTATTCAGGCATTCGAGCCGGTTCTTATCGAAGGCAAAGCGATCCAGCTGCACCCGCTCGTCTGTACGGCATTCAATGCTGACTTCGACGGTGACCAGATGGCTGTGCACGTTCCGCTGTCAATCGAAGCGCAGCTCGAAGCACGCGCCTTGATGATGTCATCCAATAACATCCTGTCGCCGGCCAACGGCGAGCCTATTATCGTACCGTCACAGGACGTCGTCCTCGGTCTGTACTACATGACTCGCGAGCATGTGAATGCGAAGGGTCGCGGCATGATCTTCGCTGACGTGGCGGAGGTTCATCGCGCCTACGGTAATGGCATTGTCGATCTGCACGCAGAGATCAGGGTGCGCATCAAGACATCGGTGCAGGGCGAAGACGGCGAGTTCACTGCGCAGACCGTGACCACCAAGACGACGGTCGGTCGTGCCCTGCTGTCAGAATTGTTGCCTGAGGGCCTGAGCTTCGACAACGTCAACCAGAATATGACGAAGAAGGCGATTTCCGCCTGCATCAACGCGTCTTATCGCCAGGTCGGTTTGAAAAAGACCGTCGTGTTCGCCGATCGTCTGATGTACATGGGTTTCGGTTACGCAACGCGAGCCGGCGTTTCGATCGGTGTGAATGACATGGTCGTGCCGGAGCAGAAAGCCGGCATCCTCGACAGTGCAGAGGTCGAGGTCCATGAAATTCAGGATCAGTACGCCAGTGGTCTGGTCACCAACGGTGAGCGCTACAACAAGGTTGTCGACATCTGGTCACGTACCAACGATCAGGTGGCCAAGGCCATGATGGACAAGCTCGGCAAGGAGCAGATCAAGACTGAGGATGGCAAAACTATCGAGCAGGATTCGTTCAACTCGATTTTCATGATGGCCGATTCCGGTGCGCGTGGTTCCGCTGCACAGATTCGTCAGCTGGCCGGTATGCGTGGCCTGATGGCCAAGCCGGATGGTTCTATCATCGAGACGCCGATTACGGCGAACTTTCGTGAGGGTCTCGACGTCCTGCAGTACTTCATCTCAACGCACGGTGCACGCAAGGGTCTCGCCGATACGGCACTCAAGACGGCCAACTCCGGATACCTGACTCGCCGTCTTGTCGATGTCGCGCAGGATCTCGTCGTGACGGCCCAGGATTGCGAAACGGATCGCGGCATCGTCATGATGCCGCTCGTCGAGGGCGGTGATGTTGTCGAGCCGTTGCACGATCGCGTGCTTGGCCGCGTACTGGCGGAGCCGGTACTCGATCCGGCAACCAAAGAAGTGCGCATCGAGGCGAATACGCTGCTCAATGAGGAACTGGTCCAGTTGCTCGAAGAACTCGGCGTCGATGTCGTCAAGGTTCGTTCACCGATAACCTGTGAAACTCGCTACGGCGTCTGTTCGCAGTGTTACGGTCGTGACCTGGCGCGCGGGCATCAGATCAACATCGGCGAGGCGGTCGGCGTCATTGCGGCGCAGTCGATTGGCGAACCGGGTACGCAGCTGACGATGCGTACGTTCCATATCGGTGGCGCGGCATCCAGAGCAGCCGCGGCTAACAGTGTCGAGGTCAAGCAGGATGGCGTCGTTCGACTGCACAACCTCAAGACGGTAGAGCATGAAAAGGGCTACCTCGTCGCGGTCAGCCGTTCCGGTGAAATTGGTGTCATCGACTCGATGGGTCGTGAACGTGAGCGGTACAAGGTCCCTTACGGCGCGATGATTACAGCATCGGATTCGGACAAGGTGACGAACGGCCAGATTGTTGCAACCTGGGATCCGCATACTCACCCGGTCGTAGCCGAGGTTTCCGGTATCCTGAAGTTCGATGATTTTGTCGACGGCGTGACCGTTGAGGAGAAGATCGACGAGGTAACGGGCCTGTCGAGCATTATCATAATGGATTCGAAGCAACGCGGCGGTTCGACCAAGGAGTTGCGCCCGACTGCACGCCTCGTCGACAACAAGGGCAAGGAAATCTGTTTCGCCAACACCGCGATTCCGGCCGTCTATGCATTGCCGCCTGGTGCGATCATCGTCATCGGTGACGGCGGCAAGGTCTCGATCGGCGATATTATTGCCAGGATTCCGCAGGAAAGCTCGAAGACGCGTGATATTACCGGTGGTCTGCCGCGTGTTGCCGACTTGTTCGAGGCCCGCAAGCCGAAGGACACGGCGATCATGGCTGAGGCGAGTGGTACCGTCAGTTTCGGTAAGGAAACCAAGGGCAAGCGCCGTCTCGTGATTACTGCTGAGAATGGTGAGAAGCGTGAAGACCTGATTCATAAATGGCGTCACCTGAGTATTTTTGAGGGTGAGCAGGTCGAACGCGGCGAAGTCATTGCCGACGGCGAGCCGAATCCGCACGATATCCTGCGCCTGCAGGGCGTCGAGCCGCTGGCCGACTACATGATCCGCGAAATTCAGGACGTTTATCGTCTGCAGGGCGTCAAGATCAACGACAAGCACATTGAGGTCATCATTCGCCAGATGTTGCGCAAGGTCGAGATTCTCGTTCCGGGCGACACGAACTTGCTGCATCGCGAGCAGATCGAGCGCACCCGCCTGCTGGAGGCAAATCAGGCGTTGGCGCCTGACCAGGAACCGGCGACGGCCGAGCCGCTGCTGCTGGGTATCACGAAGGCATCGCTGGCGACCGAATCGTTCATCTCGGCTGCGTCGTTCCAGGAAACGACGCGGGTCCTGACCGAAGCGGCCGTCAGGGGCTCGCGCGACGATCTGCGCGGGCTTAAGGAAAATGTCATCGTCGGGCGTCTGATTCCGGCGGGTACCGGTTACGCTTACCATCAGGAACAGCGCCGCACCCGTGAGGATGAGCTGGCCGCCGAGCTTCAGGAGCTCGAACAGGCCGCGCAAGCCGAAGAAGCGGCCAAAGAGGTTGCCGAACTGGTCGATGGGCCTGTGGATTCGGGTGACAACCCGGCTGAGTCGGAAACGGCTGCAAGCTAACCAGGCCGGGGAGGGGGAGTTTTCCTCCTTCCCCTCCCCGGACCTTCTTGACGAGCCTCGGCGGCGGCCCTACAATTCGCGGTCCCGTGCGAACGCCGATTGCGTCGCAAGAACAATGAAGACCGGACACGATGGTTCGGTGTGATCAGGATAGCCGGCGAAAAAGGTACCGGGTTTATTTTTCCCGAAAAAGGCATCTTTTTCGGGAAAAATAAACCCGGTACCTTTTTCGCCGGCTACCTTCGTATTTGCATATAGCGAAAACCGCTCAGAGAGCACGACACTATGGCTACAGTTAATCAACTCGTCCGCAAGGGCCGCAAGACGAAACCTTCCAAGAGCAACGTACCGGCGCTCGAGGCCGGCCCGCAGAAACGCGGCGTCTGTACGCGTGTCTACACGACGACGCCGAAGAAGCCGAACTCGGCACTGCGCAAGGTAGCGCGTGTGCGCCTGACCAATGGTTATGAAGTCACGAGCTACATCGGCGGCGAAGGTCACAACCTGCAGGAACACTCGGTCATCCTGATTCGCGGCGGTCGAGTCAAGGACCTTCCGGGTGTGAGGTATCACACGGTACGCGGCACGCTGGATTGTTCCGGCGTTTCCGATCGTCGTAATGGCCGTTCGAAATACGGCGCCAAGCGGCCTAAGAGCTAGCTCGGAAAAAATATTCCCGGGAATAATTCCCGGAAACTTAACTACTGCACCGGTCAGATAAACAAACATTGAGCTGAAAGAACCATGTCCAGACGTACTCAGGCGCCGAAGCGCCAGATTCTTCCCGATCCGAAACACAATAGTGAACTGCTCGCGAAGTTCATCAATATGTTGATGCTGAGCGGCAAGAAGTCGGTCGCGGAAAATATTGTCTATACGGCACTGGAACAGATATCCGAGCGCCGTGGCGGAACCGAAGAGCAGTCTGTCGAATTACTCCAGCAGGCACTCGAGAATATCAAACCGATGGTCGAGGTTAAATCACGCCGTGTCGGCGGTGCGACCTACCAGGTGCCGATCGAGGTGCGCCCTACACGCCGTAATACTCTGGCGATGCGCTGGGCTATCGATGCCGCGCGCAAGCGTAATGAAAAGTCCATGGCGCAGCGACTGGCCGGCGAACTTATGGACGCCGCTGACAATCGCGGCGCGGCGGTCAAGAAACGTGAAGACACGCATCGCATGGCTGAGGCCAACAAGGCCTTCTCGCATTTTCGCTGGTAGTTACTGCGCCCGGTGAAAAAGACGCAGTATCATGGCACGCAGTACTCCCATCGAGCGCTATCGAAATATCGGTATCATGGCGCATATCGACGCAGGCAAGACGACCACGACCGAGCGCATTCTGTTCTACACCGGTGTATCACACAAAATAGGTGAGGTTCACGACGGAGCCGCCGTCATGGACTGGATGGAACAGGAGCAGGAGCGCGGCATCACGATTACGTCCGCGGCGACGACCTGTTTCTGGAAGGGTATGGATAACAGCTTCCCGGAGCACCGCATCAACATTATCGATACCCCGGGGCATGTTGATTTCACGATCGAGGTCGAGCGGTCGCTGCGCGTGCTG
The DNA here is from genome assembly GCA_964629475.1 of uncultured Chromatiaceae bacterium. GTDB lineage: Bacteria > Pseudomonadota > Gammaproteobacteria > Steroidobacterales > SMWD01. Next base: position 13,814 of record CAZVQW010000033.1, read on the forward strand.
GACGGTGCCATAGCTGTATTCTGTGCCGTGGGCGGTGTCGAACCCCAGTCCGAGACGGTTTGGCGGCAGAGCAATAAATATCATGTACCGCGCATGGCATTCGTCAACAAGATGGACCGTGCCGGAGCCGATTTCCTGCGTGTCGTGCAACAGATCGAAGCGCGTCTGGGTGCTCACCCGATTCCGATCCAGATTCCGATCGGTGCGGAAGACGAATTTGCCGGTGTCATCGACCTGATCAAGATGAAGGCGATCCACTGGAGTGAGGACGACCAGGGTACGACGTTCGAATACAGCGAGATCCCGGCCGAATTGCAGGATCTGTGTAATGAGTATCGTGAGAAGATGCTCGAAGCGGCGGCCGAAGCCAGGGAAGAAACCCTCGATAAATATCTCGGCGAGGGTGACTTGTCGGAACAGGAAATCAAGGAAGGCCTGCGTTTGCGAACGCTCAGGAATGAGGTCGTTCTGGTTGTCTGTGGTTCGGCATTCAAGAACAAGGGCGTGCAGGCCGTGCTCGATGCCGTCATCGAGTTCATGCCTTCGCCCGTCGATGTGCCGGCAATCCGCGGCATTCTTCAGGATGAGACCGAAGGCGAGCGTCCGCCGGAAGACGATGCGCCGTTCGCCGCGCTCGCATTCAAGATTGCGACCGATCCGTTTGTCGGCAACCTGACATTTTTTCGCGTCTATTCCGGCGTGTTGAAATCCGGCGATACGTTATTGAATTCGGTCAAGGGTAAAAAGGAACGTGTCGGGCGCATTCTGCAGATGCATGCGAACTCGCGCGAAGAGATTAAAGAAGTGCGCGCCGGTGATATTGCCGCCGCTGTTGGCCTTAAGGATGTCACGACGGGTGACAGTCTCGTTGAGCAGGCGAATCCGATTGTCCTGGAACGCATGGAGTTCCCGGAGCCGGTTATTTCGGTGGCTGTTGAGCCGCGGACGCAGCAGGATCAGGAAAAGATGGGCCTCGCGTTACAGAAACTGGCCAGGGAAGACCCGTCGTTCAAGGTGCATACCGATGAGGAGTCAGGCCAGACGATCATCTCGGGCATGGGTGAGCTGCATCTCGATATCATCGTCGACCGCATGCGGCGCGAATTCAGCGTCGAGGCGAATGTCGGCAAGCCGCAGGTCGCCTACCGCGAGACGATTGGCAAGACGGTCGAGGCCGAAGGCAAGTTTGTGCGTCAGTCCGGAGGACGCGGGCAGTATGGCCATGTCTGGCTGAAGCTGGAACCGCTCGAGGCTGGTGAAGGTTATGAGTTCATCAACAGCATCGTTGGCGGTGTCGTACCCAGGGAATATATCCCGGCCGTCGACAAGGGCGCGCAAGAGGCCATGACCTCGGGCGTGCTGGCCGGCTATCCAATCGTCGATGTCCGGGTCACGTTGTACGATGGCTCGTTCCACGATGTCGATTCGAACGAGATGGCATTCAAGATTGCCGGTTCGATCGGCTTTAAGGAGGGCGTTCGCAAGGCGAGCCCGGCATTGCTCGAGCCCATCATGAATGTTGAGATCGTGACGCCGGATGATTACATGGGTGACGTCAATGGCGACCTGAATCGGCGGCGTGGCGTCATGCGGGGCATGGACGAATCACCTGCAGGCAAGATCATTCGCGCGCAGGTGCCGCTGGCCGAGATGTTTGGTTACGCGACCGATCTGCGCTCTATGTCGCAGGGCCGCGCGGTCTATTCGATGGATTTTAGTCATTACCACGAAGTCCCGGCCAATGTCGTCGAGACACTGATTAAGAGAAACTAATTCGCATTTGTGCGAGCAAGATAATTTAAGAAAACCTGGAGAGGTCGATGTCTAAGGAGAAATTTGAGCGCACCAAGCCCCATGTAAATG
>CAZVQW010000034.1:0-15573 GCA_964629475.1 uncultured Chromatiaceae bacterium
GGTCAGGTGGGCGCGGGGCTTCGGCACCAGCGCAGCGAGTCGCGCAATAAAGTCTGAAAAGCAAGTCAATGAATTGGCGCCGGAGGTGAATAATATGAATCAGATTAATCGCGTTACTCATTCGGTTATGCCGATCGTATTTGGAATCTTGTCTGGCACGATATTGGTGGTATCGGCATGCACCCCGGATCCTGACAGGCCGCTCACCGGGCCGGAGGCAGTTGCACGCGGCGCGCAGGTGTTCGACTACAACTGTGGCTTCTGCCATGGCGCCGACGGTCGAGGCCCGGCGCTATCCGAGATCAAGTCTCTGTCAAAGGTCGAACGGCGTGCCAGCATTGCAAACCATCCTGTATCCGGCCAGATTCCGCAGCGGCTTCGAGCTAACGAGCTATCCGATCTCAATGAGTTTTTTGAATCAGAATAGACGTTCGGAGGGCGATCTAAATCTGCCTCAAATGCATTCGGTCAGCAAGCGAATGACCTGAGCCGCCGATATCTGCCTGCCAGATAGTCGAATCGAGGTTATCGACGCGAATGTCATTGCGCGCTCGAGACGTTCAGCATCTGCGCCGATGACGTTATCCCTGTAAACGCGTAGCAGGTAGCCGACATTAGCGGCACAGAAATCCACATGGCCCGTTCGCTGCGCGTGCGCGAAAAAATGGCCAATGATTGTCCCCAGGTCATAGGCCGGATCGCCGTGGCTCGAGCTACGCTCGAATCGCGAGACACCGAGTTTTTCGCCTGCCAACCAGATATTTTCGGGACAGAAGTCCAGATGAACAACATGTCGAAGCACGATGTCGGCACTGCCCGCGATGGATGTCAACCAGGTTTTCTTCGCCGCAGACGACACGATTCTGCTCTCGATCAGGCGCACGCAGCCGCGCAGAATCGCGTTCCAGTGATCGGTTTCGGCCCGCTCGTCGCCCCGCAACGGATTTTCCGGCAGCGGCATTGAATGCAGTTCCGCCAGAAAACGGCCAATCTGTTCCGCGATACGCTGGTCGGTGACGAATCGGTCGATCTGCATCGCCAGCGGGGCCGTACTTTCACCGAAACCGGTCAGGGCCAGGGTGCGCGTGCGCTTGTCGAAGAAAACGACCTGCGGCAATGCGTATTGTCCGGAATTCAATGCGGCCAGGTGCTTCAGGGTGCGTCGCTCCGCGGCCAGCCGCTGGCGCGGTTTCTGTTCGAGCGGTCCCGTATACGAGCCCGACCCGACGGTATCGCCGGCATATTTGACGATGAGTTCCGTACCGCAGGACGTCGTCAATGCGAATTCGGGATCGACGGTTTGCGCGTCGATTGCGCGCAAGGGCCCGCGGATGTCTATGTCTCTGGAATGCAGCACAGGGGTGATCTTTTCGAGAAACACGTCCGTTACGGTGCGGAGGCGATTGCGGCAGGTGCTCCAGACGGTGTCCCGGTCACTCGCCGAAAGATGGTCGGGCAATCGCGTGAGAAATTTGCCGCGGCCCGCGTCGCCGGCGGCAAGCATGCGGCGCAAATCGGTCGACCGAATCTTCGTTTGCGTCGTCACGACCGATGCGGCAACACCGGATTCGCGGCTCAGCCGGTCGATTTCGGTGAAGCGATCATCGCCCGCCGCGAGATCCGACCGACCGATGCAGAATAGTAATCTGTCACCGGCGCAGGAATGATCGAAGTACGTCAACGCATGTTCGATGGCGGTATGCTCGGCAATGACGACACGAACGCCGGTTATATCCGTGAGATACAGATGCCATATTGACCGTGCGGTTTCCGCATCGATGGCGAGCCCCGTCTGCGGAAGTATGCGACAGCGATTCGAGATGACGATAACCACTTCGTCGACCTCGGGACGTGCGAGCAAACTCTGCACCGATTCGAAGTGACCGCGGTGCGGAGGCTTAAAGGAACCCGGAAATAATGCGCGGCAGACGCCGGCGGTCGATACCCGTTTTCTAGTCGCTGCCATGGAAAATCAATAGCTGTAGCTGACTTCCAGCTCCATGAGCCAGGCGGGATCGTTCGATGTGAACGCGGATCCGGGCGAGAAATAGCTACCGACGATTTCGAAATCCCAGTGGGTCCATTCCCGGAACCCGGCCACGATATCGAGTTCCGTGCCGAGGCTCGTCGACAGTCCGTTGCTGTCGGCGTCGATTCTGAGCGAGTGCTCGCTGCTGGCATTTTTCTGCCGATAGGTATGATGAATCAATTCCAGTGAGCTCTTGTCGAAAAACCGTAATCCGAATGCCAGCGTCGTGATTCGAATATTGGCGAGCTCCGGCCTGGCCAGCTCACCGTAGTACCGGAAGCGGTTCACGCCGTTGAATCGATTGTTGTTATCGTCGAGACCCGTTTGCCGAAAATCACCATCGTCGAATGCATAACCGAGAGTGAGTGTCGGCTCAAAACGGCTGTCGAATCTGATGCTGGTGCCGATGTCCACACCCCAGCCGCTGCGGCTGCGCTCGTCAGCGGCCGTTACGATCGAGCGCGAATCGTCGAAGTCGTCGAAGTCATAGTTCATTTCATCGCCCTGAACGATCGCCGAGTCGGCCCAGAATTCGACTTCGCTGACATCGCCGGCGTCGAAATCTCCGGAAAGCCGCGCCCCGAACCAGTCCAGCTGCGCATCCATATCGTCCTCGCGCCGATTGTCGACCGTCATCCCGGACAGGAGTCTCGATGAGCGGTCGTCGTGATGAAGATAGAACAACCTGAAATCGGCGGCGGACGAAATCTTCCATCGCGCACTCGACAGGAGCCGGAGAATGTCTTCTTCTTCGGGGTCGATATCGTCTGCGCGCAGATCTTCCCTGGCGATCTCCTGCGCGATGCCGACGTCGAACCCGAGCTTGTCGGAACCGACGAAAAACCTGACCGCGTCGAGGTCATCGTCCCACCACCATTCTCGTTCTTCCGCAAAATTCTGCCGTCCTATCTGCAGGCCGACGGGCCAGTTAAATGGTTGATCAAAATAAATCCAGGATTGTCCCCGCTTGTACTCGGTATCGCTGTCAACCCTGCTCAACGGGGTCGCATATTCCTGGCTCAACTCGGCCTTGAACTCCAGATAGGCCGAAACGACTTCATTGAGCGACAAAAACAGGTCCAGCTGAACCTCTTCCTGAAAGTCGATCAGATCGTCATCGTTCTCGTTGTCCAGGTTCTGGTCGCGCTCGTACGACGAAGACAGTTCTACTTCTCCGCCCACGATGAGTTCGGCATCACCTAACTGAATCGTGAACTGGTCCGTGGGACGTCGATCGCCGAGACGGCGGGTTCGGGCGCGGCCGTTCGAATAAAGGCGCGTGGGTGCCCAGGTCGGGATGCCGGCCAAGTCGATCCGGTTCATGGACCGGTATCGTTGCGCCCCGGTCACCGTGCCGATGATCTCCACGCTGTCGGGTGAGTCGATATCGCCGGATTCAATTCGGCTGATATAGAAAACCTGGTTACCGCCGAGAACGCCCGTGAGGTTTGCATCAATCTCGACCGTGCTGCCCTTCTGGATACCGTCGAGTTGACCTTGCTGTTTTTGGCGCCAGTTCATCCATACGGGTCCGACACGCAACCTGCGGTTCTCCGAATCGATTGACAGGACTTCGCCCGTAACCCGGATCCGTCTCGGATTCTTGCTCGAATCGCGTTGTGAAATCTTATAAACGGTCAGACGGTCTTCGGACCACACACCCTCGACCTTCAGCCTTTGCTCGGCAGCGAGTGCGATATCCATTGTCGATATCACGAGCAGACTGATGACCCAGACATCCAGGTACCCTGATCTTTTTTTCATCTTATCCGTAACCCCTGTTCATGATCCTCTGCGCATGATTCCGGGTTGCCAATTCCATGATCGAAGCAAAGCTGACGTGTCCGGATGCTTGCAGGGCATCTAATACATTGTTGAGATAGTCGAGTTCGACACCGCCCATGTGTTCGTGGTGCAGCATGATTCCAACGACATCCGCGCGGGCAAGGTGTTTACTCAATCGGCTGATGGATACGTTGTCGCCGGATTTGTCCGCGTTTCTCAGCTTGACCCAGTCGACGGCAACGGGAATCTCGACAAGGTCCATCAGTGCCGTTGATTCCGCGCCGACATCTCTGGACAGGATCGAAAAATCCGCCTCATTCAGCGCGTCGACCGTGTCCTGAGTGCAGCGATTCCACGGCGGTGTAAATATCGGTTCAACCCTGTCACCGAATACTTCACGGAGTCGCGCAGATCCTTTTTCGATATCGACGAACTGGTTCTGAGCCTCCCGACATTTGCCGAATTCTGATTTCCGCCCGCTGATCTCATGGTTTGTGTGAGAATAGCCGTGCTGGTGAATATGAAATAGTTGCGGCGCCGCGTGCAGCAGGTCGGCAATCGTGTCGATGCATTCGTCGTCGAGTGCTGTGGGGATCGCGGCAATATCCAACGGCACACCGCGCCGTTCGAACAGCTCACCCAGACACACGAGCCGATCGTTTGCCCACCCGCCATCGTCATCCCGGAAAAAGATTTGTGTGGGCCGATTCTTGCGCGCCAGCGTGTCTCGAATTGTGTCCAGACTAACCATTGGCATACAACTCGTGGACGATTCGCCGGCTTTCCGCTGCGCCGTTCAAATCAATCCGGCAGGACGTATCCGCGTCCCGTATCTGGTCGACAGCCTGCACCAGGCGATCGGTCGTCAGTTCCGATTCCCGCAATACGGTGGCACGGCCGCATTCCTGCAGCAGTTTGGCACGACGGTATTGCTCGTTTTCCTGTTCTGCCTCGAACGGCACGAGAATCGCGGGAATGTCGGCACGGATAATGTCGGTAAACGTGTTATAGCCGCACTGACTGATCGACACTTGCGACGCTGCAAGCACGTGCGGCAAGTTCTCGACATACGGCACGATACTCAGTCCCGGGCATTTGATACTGTCGAGAAATCCGTCTTTCGCGAATGGCCCGGCGATGATCAGCATGTCCAGGGAAACCTCCGCCTTGAGGCGCGCGAATGAATGTGCCGCCACCTCGAGCAACTGATGCCCGACGCGGCCGCCGCCTGCGGATACGACGATTCTCTGTTCGCGTTCCGCCGGTTGCGCTGGCGCCGGCCGGGAGACATAGCCCGTGTAGTGAACCGGGATCCCGATATCGCCGTGCGCGGAAAAGGTTTCCTCGAGACGCACGAACCGTGAATCGGCGTGTACCAGTACGGCGTCGAAGTACTCGTTCAGCCAGCGTGCGGCGCGCTGATCAAATCTCGCCTGATCACTGCGGGCGGTTACCAGTATGTCACGCACGCTGCACAGGACCTGGGTCAACGGTTCACCGCGAACCTGTTGAATCAGTAACGTGATCTCGTCACGAAACTTCTTGCGGCCGAAAGGAAACATTTCGACGATCAATGTATCGGGCCTGTACTCCTGCGCGATTTTAACGACCCGATCGCGTCGCCGGTCGAGCACCGCCTGCGGGTCGGCGCCGCTGTGGTTATTTTCCAGCTGACCGCCGGTGTTCATGTCGAGAGGGGGGAGTTTTTCCAGCCGGATATCCGGATTGATTGCGAGCGATTCCGGAATCTTGCCGCCGCTGATCACGCACACCTGGCCAAGGCGCAGGAATGCTTCGGCGAGTTGCAGCACGCGCATCAGATGACCCACGCCGAGAGAATGCTGACAATAAAACAGGGTTTTCATTGCGTAATTTCCACGACCAGGCGCGCGGCCCGATCGAGATTGCGCCGGACTTTTCGCGCGGCCAGGCATACATCCGGGGCCTTCGCGGCCTTGAAGGCTTTCGCGAAATGTTTGTGCGAGCGGTAGAACGCCAGCAGATGCTGATCGACCAGCGGCATCGAGAACCGGAACTCCATCTGGACCGGCGCTGCTATATGCTCTGGCTCGTAATCCCACTCGGCGAGGAAAGTCGCGAAGTCGAGTTCCGGATGACCCATTGCGGCGCGGTCAAAGTCGACGAGCGCCAGGTCGTCGTCCTCGATCAGCCACTGGTTGCTGTGCAATGATCCATGGATAGGCACGAGCGGCATTTGGCGCACGGCGAGTGAACTATGTAGTTTCTCCAACAGATCGATCACGCGATCGACCTTGGTTGCCAGTGTCGGTATGCGCGAGCGGATCTGTTCGGCATAACGATTCGTGCGCCGTTGCTGTTCGGTCAGGCCGAACCGCTCCGGAAAAACGACATCGCTCCGGTGCAAAGACGCAATCGCCCGGGCGATCGAGCCGCCGTACTCGGTGCCGCCGGAAGTCAAAAACGGCTGCAACGGCTGACCGGTCAGCCTCGACTGCACGAGAATCTGTGTGGATTTGTTGAGCAACAAGGGCTGGCTGACCCGAAATCGCAGCGAGGATCGATGCGGAAATATCGCGCGTAGTCGATCGAACACGGATTCACAGTTTCTCGCCAGGCATTTGATAATGACAGGACGATCCGCGCCGTCGATCGCGGCCAGCGTCACACGTTTGCCGGGCCGGTACCGGAGCACTTCGACGTTACGGTACGATGTGAAGATGTCCTTGAGTCCCGGTAATGCGGGATCCTCGTCAAACGTGTGACAACACATCTCGCCTATATCGGGAACGCTCAGCTCGTGTGAACCCTCGACGTTCAGATCATTGCGCAGCACGACGACATCTCGCGTTCCACCGTTACGTTGCAATACATAGATCTGACTGCCATCGGACCTCGTGGCCGTATGGTTTTGCTGCCATCGGCCGCCTAGCCATTTTTCGACCGCGGCGATTTGCGGGCTAATTTCTTCCGGCGACATGACGTACCTCCGCGATATTGTTTTGACGCCAGATTTCGGGCGTCAGGATCGTATCGGCTATATCGAGCAGGTCGCGTTCGTGGGTAACGACGACCAGTATGCGAGTAGTTTTTGCTCGATCGAGCGCGCTTAGAATGATTCTCTTTGATACCGAATCGATGTTGGCAAACGGTTCGTCGAGGATCAGAACCGGCCGCCTGGAGAGCAGGGCGCGCGCCAGCAACAGGCGCGCGCGCTGTCCGCCGGATATACGTCCGCCGGCCTCATCGATCGACGTCTCCAGCCCTTGCGGCAGATCGGAAATCAGCTCATCGAGGTGAACGTCCCGGAGTACCGCGTAGATGTCGGCATCGGTTGCCGACGGTTCCAGCTCGACCAGTATCTCTCGAATCGTGCCCGCGAATAAATGTGCATCCTGCATCAGAACCGCGAACTGAGAACGTAACAACGTCGGGTCGAGTGATGCGTAGTCAGTTTTGTTGGCACTGAGGTACCCGTTGCAGGGATCGACGATTCTCAGCATCAGCCGAAGTATTGTGCTTTTTCCGCTACCGCTCGGGCCGACCAGTGCCGTGCACTCTCCACGACGGAATACATGGTGAAAATTCTCTATGACCGGACCGACCGCATCGGGATAGCGGTAGCCGACATCGATGCAATAAATAGCGGCAATATCGGCATCCGGCACCGCGTTGCCCGCTTCGGTGATCGAGACTTCCGCATCCAGAATCGCGGCAAGCCGCTGTGTGCGGACCAGGCCACGGGAAACCGAAGTAGCGATTTCGTTGATTTTCTCTATCGGTTTCAGCAGCTGGGTCATGTACGCGATGCAAACGGTCAGCGTACCCAGGGAAAGCTGCTGATTGAGGACCATCAATCCGCCGATGCCGGCGACGAGCGCCACGGCCGAGCCGGCAAAAATCTGCGCCGCTCGTTCCATGCGCACCGAGACTCGGACTTCGGCGACGCCGGCGTCGAGGCTGGCGGTGGTCAATTGCATGTATCTTTTTCTGGACTGATTTTCCAGAGCCATCGCCTGTATGTGCTCGATGCCATTGATCATTTCCTGTGCGAGCGCGGCGGCCGATCCCTCCCATTGACGCTTGTCTTTTGCGGCACGAGTGAGTTTCGGGCCGAACCAGATCACGAGGCTACCGAGCAGAACGGCCATCAGCAGGGCAATACCACCGATCGTTACACTGATATAGAAAGTCACGGCCAGCGTGAATATCGCCGTAACGATGTGCTTGAGTGCCACGGGAAGTGTCTTGCAAAACAGGCGGCTGGTCAGTTGCACGTCTCCAACCAGGCGCATTGTCAACTCGCCGGACCTTTCGCGTTGCCGACTGAAGATACTCAATCTGTAAATGTGCCGAATAAGCCTGTCACGCAGCGTCAGTCCAAAGCGTTCCCGGATACGCGCATGCAGTACTTTCTCGATGGAAATGAATACGGCCGTAAGAGCCGCCAGAATCGCGATGGCGCCGGCCAGAATCAGTGTCTGCTCCGTGCGGGTGAGAAAACCCAGCGCGGTCAGGCTGGATGTATCCGTCAGAACGTCGTCGATCAGAAACTTCAGGGGCCACGGCAGCGTGAGCGTTAGCAGGACGGCAATCGCGGATGTCGCATAGGCGAGCACCACGCGCGGCATCTGGCTCGTCAGGTGCGGCGCAAATCGGCGGATCGTTGCGGATAGCTCACGCATAGTCGTACTCGCTGAGTTCCACGCACCGATTTGCAAGATTGATAAATGAGTCCAGTTCCGCCCCGTCGGTCAATTTACCCCTGGAAATAGCGCGTCGGACGCGCTGCGTCACCATCTTGGTCGCCAGACGCAAATACGCTCCGGTCAGGCCGACCGGATGGGCGGCAAACCGGTTGTACTCGTCTATGAATGCCGGGAATTCATCGAGTAAATCATCCGTCGACTCATTGGCTCGCACGCGCAGCCACAATCTGAATCCAAAATACGTGGCGAGGTCCTGATTCGGGGATCCCCAGCAGGTGCCGTCGAGGTCGATCATCCCCACCCTTCCGCCGGGGAGCGGCAGCATATTGCCGAGATGGGCGTCGCCGTGAATCAGGACACGGCCCGGGCTTTCTACCCTGGCGCTCCGCGCGCTGATTTCGGCGCGGATTTTCGCAAGCTCGTGTCGATGCCGCGGAAACAACAGTCCGACCATGTCCTCGGCCTGTCGGAACGCTTGTCCGTCGATATCTTTTTCCCAGTGCGCACGTCGGGTCTTCAGATCGTGAAAAGCGGCCAGCGCCCGGGCTGCGGTCGCATCATCCAGTTCGGCATCAGGGACGCGCGGCAGCGCGGATTGCAGGAGCATTTTCTCGGCGGGTACGTAGCTCGCGTTCGTCGGCAAAGTAATCGCGGCCCGGTCATCGGTAACTTGCGATGCGAGATCCGCCATGACGGACACCGTTCTCATGCCGCTGCCGTCATAGTAAATTTTCAGGAATTCGGTAACCGATCCACTGTCGATTTTGGTGCCTTCGATACGAGCCGTGTAGGTATGCTCCGGCACGAAATGCACGAGTTCGAATTTCTCCAGAGTGATGCCGCGGTGCTGTTCGATAATTTCCGACAGCCGATCATGATTAGCGACGATACCTAAATCCAGTTTTCGTTCTGCGGGGAAAACCCATGCGACAGCATGCAAGTCTTCAAGTAGAAATGAATTGGATGGATGATAGGACTGAGCCTTCCTGAAGCGACCGTATGCAATCCCCGGACGAAACATACGCAATGCAATCGGCTTCTTGCCCTCGGCCGAAGCAAGGCTCAGGATGAGTTTCTCTCCCGGTTTGTAACGAAGGTTCGTAATTTCATAGTGATCGGGATCGGTATCGAACAGATCGGCGGGAATTGCATGCCGCAATTCGTCCCGAATTCGTTCGACCGTGAGATCGGCCGCGAGCGGCAGATTCTGATCTCGGGCAAAGATGCTGAAGTCAGTGGTGCGCACGTTCCGATCCCCCGCAAAACCAAGTGTTCTTCCAGCGTGGCAGTAACATGGATAGAGTTCTTTCTTCGGTACACCATTCCCACGCGTCGGTGTGCACTCCGGACAAAAAGGAAACTGTCGCGGAACGATCATTCCGGTCTACCGTGATCGCCGTCGGTTCATCGCTGACCGGCCGGATGATCGTCATAAAATCGTAACTGACACAGTGCTTTCGAATTCGCACGAGCGGCGCCTGTTTCTTGATGCCGTAATCGACGGATACGAAGCTGTCGTCGACGAATACCTGCTCAACCGGTGCCAGGCAAATCATTTGCAGCCCGGGACTCAAGACTTCGGTGACACCGTCATGGTCGATTATTTTTACGGCGTTTTCGGCGTCCGGCGTGAGCTGAAAACGAAGGTCGTAACAGTGACTTTCGATGGCGGTGAGTGAATCGACGATGACCCAATACTGGCTGCGTGGAAACCAGATGCGACGATCGTGCACCGCATCGTAGTTCGGGCTGTCGACTCGCCCGTGGAGATACGGGATATGCCTGGCGGTATCGACTTCGATCAGACGAGTCACGGGATGCGGTTCGTGAATTTTCTTTCTCGATCCGTTCTGCAGGTAGATTGCCTGATCCATTCCATCGACCGTCACGGTGTTGTGCGCCGCGGTCCGCCGAAAACGCGCCCGCCAATTCGGCTCTTGCTCGTCGTATGAATACCTTCCCGGATCGACGATGAGCGGCCGTCCGCAGCCACTGATCTCGACACTCAGCGCATCGAGATGGCCGTGATTTCCGGCGCCGATCGGGCCGCAGTCGAACACGAGGTGACGTGCATCGTGAAAGAATCTGCCGGCTTCCCAGGCGGAACGCAGCATCGCGTAGCCGCTCGCGGTAAATATTCGGCTGGTTTCGCGCGGCGGCTCGCCCTCGCAGCCTCGCGATGCGGCGAACGCGAAATCCGGCCGGTCGAACATATCGGCGCCCCAACCCAGCAGGTACAAATAGGACCGTGAATCCGAATCGGAAAGCGCCGGTATGAGGCCATCCGGTCGATGGACCCAAAGGGAGAACTCCAGGGCACGGCAGAGTGCCGTGCCGACTTCGGGCGGCAGGCTAACGCGATTGATCTTCGCCAACTGATAAAACAGCAGGTAACTGCGCAACACGATGTGGTGGTAATCGCTCGCCAGCTCACAATGAACGCCGTCAGGAAGCAGGTCGCTGCCGATGTTATCGACCATTTCCGCAACCGCATGTTCGAGCCAGCGGCCGAATTCGTCCAGATCCGGAAAGGCGATCGCGGCCAGAAATACGGCATACAGCTCCAGCGTCCGATGGTTTCGTGCCGGCGCCATGTGTTCCCGGATGTACTCGACCTGTTCGACAATCGACGTCATGAACGCCTGCTCGAACCGATCATCGAACGGCGAGCTGCCGTCTTGCTGAAACAGATACCACGCGTAAATCCAGTTCTGGACACGGCGGCCCGTGACGTCCGTGGCGATGTAGCCGGGTTCGACCTGATCGATCCAGCTCTTCGCCATGTTCATGAAACAGTCCGTGTAGCGAGTATCGTGCGATCGCTGGTATTCACGGGCCAAACCGGCGGCGAAGTAGAACTTGTGCAACAGAATATGCCATTCGATGTCTTGCGCCGGATTGGTCAGCCAATCGATGCACCGACCCAGCTGATGAGTTTCGCCGTTGAAACTGAAGCGGTGCTCGAGCACGCCATCGAGAAATTCCGGCGAGCAGTACTCTTCCTCGAATTGCGGGTAAATCCGTGTGCTGCCGGCAACGCCGGCGGTGGCTTGCAGACTCGGTAACCCGACCGGACTGTGTGACGGCTCAATATGCATTGCCGAGTTCCGTTTCGAAAAGGTGCTTCAGCGTGACGTGTGTCTGTTCCGCGTCGAAAACCTGTTCCACGCGCGTGCGTGCTGACGCGGCGAGATTTCGACGCAGTTCATCGTTCGCCAGGATTCCCTGAATTTCATCGGCCAGCGTTTCGCTGTCGCGCGGTGGAACGATGATGCCGTTAACGCCGTGGTCTACGAGTTCCGGTATGCCGGAAACGCCGGTGACGATGACCGGCAGGCCGGAAGCCATCGCTTCGGCCATGACATTCGGTATTCCGTCGCGATCGCCGTCGTCCAGCACGATGCACGGCAGCACGAACGCCATGGCCGATTGGTAGAAGTCGGTCAGCGCCGACTGCGGGACGGGCGGAAGTATTCGAATCCTGTCGCCGAGATCGTAGTTATCGATAGCGGCCACGATGGCATCGGTCTGATCGCCGCGTTCGCCGATGATATCCAGTTCGAAGTCGATGCCGCGGTCGCGCAGGATTCGACAGGCTTCGACCAGGTAGCTGAAACCCTTCTTTTCCACGTGACGACCAACCGTGAGTAATTTCGGCACCCGCCCATTGGTCTGCCCGTCATGGGGCTGGAACATGCGGGTATTGAGCCCGTGATAGATGCAGCGAACCTTTTCCGGCTCCGACGTACGATTGCGCAGAAATTCGACGTTGTTCCGGGTACAGGTGACGGCGAAACGGGATGCCGTGAGCTTGCGTTCGAGAAGATCGCCGGGATTCAGGCCGTCCCGGTAGATATCCTTGGCGTGTGCGGTAAAGCTGAACGGAATATCCGTCAGTAAACTGGTCATCCAGGCAACGTTCGTTGCGTCGTGGCAAAAGTGTGCGTGTATGTGCCTGAAATGACCCGCGCGCAGTATGTTCTCGGCGATGTGGCTGGCGAACAGGAATTCCTTGATGAAAGTCTTTTTAACGGCCGGCAGGGGCCGTGTCCGGTACTTGGCGGCACACCTGATCGTGAATGCGAGTGTCTGGAAATAACGGCCGGGGCATGTGCGCAAGAGATATGCCTGGCACGCGATGAACTGGCCGGCATTGGCGGCAAGCCACTTGACCAGTGTCGTGGCCGATAACGACGTGACCTGGGGGAGGTAGTGCACGTCGGGAAGTCCGTCGGCGTCGGCCAGGTCATCGCCCTGCTTGATCGAGAACAACCGCAGTCGCATTCCCATGCGCGACAGCAATCGCACTTCATTGGCAATAAATGTCTCGGAGAGCCGTGGAAACCCCTTGAGAACATATGCAATCGTTGCGTCAGTCATCTCGCTGCCGATAAAGTCAGATGTGAATTGCGGTCACTCGGCCGGAGTAGTCGGACGAGTTTCGATATATTTCTTTCCCACGAGAATTGCTCCAGCACGGTCCGGCGACCGGCTTCACCCAGTCTTTCCCCGAGCTGACCATCGCCGAGTAACCGCACGACGGCGTTCGTCAGCGCCGGTGCATTTTCCGGTTCGACAAGCAGGCCGTTCGTTCCGTCGACAATGACTTCGGGGATTCCGGAGACGGACGTACTGATAATCGGCAGTCTCGATGCCATGGCTTCGAGCATCGCATTCGGTATCCCGTCGCGGTCGCCGTCGGCCGTCAGTCGGCACGGCAGAATGAAGATCGATGCGTCGCGATAAATTGCCTGCAACTCGGCATGATCGACCGGCGGCCGCAGCGTTACCCGATCCCACAGACCGTGGTGAACGATCAGCGACTGCAGTCGAGTTTCCTGGTCGCCGTAACCGATTATTTCACAGCGAAAATTGACGTCACGGGCCGCGAGACCGGCGCAGGCGTCGATGAGAAGATCGAATCCCTTTTTCTCTTTGAACCGTCCGACGGCAAGCAACATCGGCGGAACGTGCGGCGCGACGGTCGCGTCCGGACAAAATTGTTCGGTATCGATTCCGTGGTACACGAGATGCACACGATCCTGGTGGCCGGCCGCCAGGCTGCGCAGATGTTCGAAATTATGCCGGGTGCAGGTCGCGATGAATTGGGCACGCGAAACCCGCTCGGCGATTTCGGCCGGTGGCGTCAGGTAGATATCCTTTGCGTGCGCGGAAATACTGAACGTCAACCGGCCGATTGCGGCGGCCGCGTCCGCCAGCGCCGCGGGCTCGGAGACGTAGTGTGCGTGAATATGTCTGATGCCGAGACGTCGGCAGGCCGACAGCAATGCCCCGAGCCTGATCAGCTGGCGTCGATCGAGCTTTGCCAGGCGGTATAGCGGTTTGCACCCGCTCGGATTGCGCAACAGCGAAAACACGAGGGCAGCGTATGCCGCAATGACCGATACGCGATTCAGGTACGTGACACGATCGAGAAAGCGATTCGCCGCGGGTTGCTGCAGGTCGTCGCTCGGCTCGTACATGCTGAGAATTTCGGCATGCTCACCCGCGTTCGCCAGGTTTTCGATTTCGCCCAGTATGAACGTTTCCGATAATTTTGGAAATCGCTTGACGAGAATTCCGATTGAACCGTTCATGACGGCTACTGGACGTGGCGAATGGACGGCAGATCGACGTAACTGTCATCGCCCGTCAGTGTGGAGTCGACTCGCATCCTGTCGTAGTCGGAGAAATCAATCTGTGTCCAGCCGCGCGCGAATCGTTCCTCGAGTAATTCGCGCACATGATTAACGACAACGCTCGCGCCGGTCAGGTCCTGTCGGATGGTCGAGCGCGGCCGTTTTGTGCCGGCTTTTTCAATCGCCTTGACGAGCCGCTCCGGATCCAGCAGTCGCGGATGGATCATTTCGATCAGGCCCATGTGGTAGAACTTCTTCGCCCGCATCCACTGTTCGCTGCACGGCTCGACCCGCGGAATGACGACGGCTGGCGTATCGACGGTCATGAGTTCGGTCACCGTGTTGTAGCCGCCCATCGAGACGACGACATCGGCCGCCTCCAGGTAGCTGATGAAGTCTCCGGAAAAGTCCATCTGTATCGTATTCGATGTGTTCCGGATCCTCTCCCTGATGGCATCACAATCCGCGCGCTCCATCTCGGGACCGGGAAACATGAGACAGGTATAGGTGTCGTTGAGCCGATGGCGTTCGATGGCGTCGAGTGCCGTGTTGAAAATATTTTTGCCGTCTTCGCCGCCGCCTGCCGTGACCAGGAGAATTTTCCGGTTTCCCGTGTCGAGGTGTTCGCGTATGTCGGCCGCGGAGCGGCGGGACCTCTGCTTGGCGATATAGCCGCAGTAGTGACTCTTGATCTGCGACGTCGCCGGAAACTTGTACTCGTTGACCGTATCGAACACCTCGCGGGTGCCGAGAATCAGCACACGGTCATAGAGTTCATTGATAATCTGGTGGTAGTTGTTCTTGTGCCAGATCTCGGCGGTCTTTTTCGGATCGTCGAGAATATCGCGCAACAGCAGAACCAGCTTGGGCCGATTCGCCCGCCGCCGCAGAACCTCCAGCACGGGTGCGAGCTCGTTCTGAACACCCAGCGGCTTCTTGTCGACCAGCACCATGTCCGGCTCGAAATTGAGAAACGCGTTGACGATCAGGTCGGCCCTGAGATTGAGTAGCTGCCGGTACGAAACACCGAGCGTCTTGGGCGCATAGGCACCGGTTGCATCGCGTGCCAGACATGGCAACTTGATGTAGTCGATGCCCGGTGACAGTCGAAATGCCTGCATCATTGCAGAACCGGAGACGACCAGGATCGACACATCCTCCATCGACTGCGCGATCTGCTGCACGATCGCGAGCATCCGGCGAATGTTGCCGAGCCCGAACGTATCGTGCGAATAGACGAGAATCTTCTTCATTTTGCTTTCCCTTCTGTAACAACGCAGCCCTAACCCGGGCCCGCCCAGCAGGCGGGCCCGGAAACACCTAATCCTCGAACTCGACTTCTTCGTTGGCGTCCAGCGCCGTGGTCGAAGTCTCGACACCCTTGGCCTTGACGAGATCTCCAACATCGAGATCGTTGAAGAAATCATTCGCG
>CAZVQW010000035.1:0-10862 GCA_964629475.1 uncultured Chromatiaceae bacterium
GGTCCCGCCGCACGAGCAATTGCTCGATGCCTGTATACGCGGCAAGTCGGTTGCGGTGACGGGCGCCGGCGGCTCGATCGGTTCGGAGTTGTGTCGGCAGATCCTGATGCTGCAGCCTCGGCAGCTCGTACTGCTGGATATCTGTGAGCCCTCGCTGTACCAGATCGATCGGGAGTTGCGCAAGATAATTGAGCGCGAAGGACTTGGAGTCAAACTTGTCGCGTTGCTCGGTTCGGTGAATCACCGGGAGCGGATGCGGATGATTTTCGAGTCATTCGATACGCAAACCGTTTATCACGCCGCGGCCTATAAGCATGTGCCGATCGTCGAGCACAACATGGTCGAGGGTATCTATAACAATATTTTCGGTACCTGGCATACGGCTCAGGCGGCCGCAGATGCCGGTGTCGAGACGTTCGTGCTCATATCGACCGACAAGGCGGTATCGCCGACCAACGTCATGGGTGCGACGAAGCGCTTTGCCGAGCTCGTTCTGCAGGGGTTGCATGAGCACGATGGCCAGACCCGGTTTTGCATGGTCCGGTTCGGCAACGTGCTCGCATCTTCCGGTTCGGTCGTGCCGTTGTTCCGTGAGCAGATCCGGCACGGTGGGCCGGTCACGGTGACGCATCCGGAGATCATTCGTTACTTCATGACGATTCCGGAAGCGGCTCAGCTCGTAATTCAGGCAGGTTCGATGGGCGAGGGTGGCGATGTATTTGTGCTGGATATGGGCCAGCCGGTGCGCATCAAGGACCTGGCCCAGCGCATGATTCACCTGATGGGCCTGACCGTGCGTGACCAGGAGAATCCCGAAGGTGATATCAAAATTGAATATACGGGGCTGCGGCCGGCCGAGAAGCTCTACGAGGAACTGTTGATCGGCAATAACGTCACGGGAACCGATCACCCGATGATCATGCGGGCCATAGAAGAGTCAGTGCCCTGGGATAAGCTTCAGGTGCATCTGGATGATCTTACCGAGGCCATCAGCAGTTTTGACTGTCAGCGTACTCGAGATATTTTGCTGGCCGGTATCGACGGCTATCAGCCAAGCAACGGTATCGACGATCTGATCTGGCAGGTTCAGCAGGGTACGCCTGGTAGCGACCAGCCAGCTGCCGCGGCATCCGTCGTGACACAACTGGATTCACGGCGTCCGACCGGCAGCGATTGATTTTCGATACCGTTCTTGGTTTCCTGTGTTGGCGTGTTAATCGCGGCAGGATGCCGCTCCTACGGTTAGGGTACTCGGTTTTTTTCGATAAAATGGGTGATTCTGGCCTGTTATCGTCCGATAGCGTGATGCTTTCCATTTCAATCCACCCCGGAACCCATTAATCTTGCGTTGATTTTTCTTCGGCCAGGACTCAAAGAAACATGAATCTGACAATACACGGATCGGGCTATGTCGGCCTTGTCACAGGCGCCTGTATGGCAGACGCTGGCAATCAGGTGGTTTGCGTCGATGTCGATGTGGACAAGATCGCAATGCTGCAGGATGGCCAGGTCCCCATTCATGAGCCTGGGCTGGCCGAGATGGTCAGGAAGAACTTTGCGGCGGGTCGGCTCAGTTTTACGACTGATGTGGCCAGGGGCGTGCAGCACGGACTGTTCCAGTTCATCGCGGTCGGTACGCCGCCGGATGAGGATGGTTCGGCCGATCTGCAGTATGTGCTGGCGGTCGCACGTTCGGTCGGCGAGCACATGGATGAGTTCAAGATCATTATCGACAAATCGACCGTACCGGTTGGTACCGCTGCCAGGGTGAACAGCGCCGTGGCCGAGGTACTGGCGAAGCGCGACATTCAGGTTGATTACGATGTCGTGTCAAATCCGGAGTTTCTCAAAGAAGGGGCGGCGATTGGCGATTTTCTGAAACCGAATCGCATCATCATCGGCACGGACAGTGAGCGGGCAGCCGAGCACCTGAAGGATTTGTACCAGCCGTTCAGTCGCAATCATGACAAGCTGATATTGATGGATATTGCATCGGCCGAACTGACGAAGTATGCGGCCAACGCGATGCTGGCAACCAAGATCAGTTTCATGAACGAATTGTCGAATATTGCCGACCTCTACGGGGCCGATATCGAGCAGGTACGGATCGGCATAGGCTCCGATCCGAGGATTGGATATGAGTTTATCTATCCGGGCATTGGTTACGGTGGTTCCTGTTTCCCGAAAGACGTGATGGCGCTCGCACATTCGGCCAGCCTGGCCGGTTATGACGCGGAGCTGGTCAGCGCCGTCGAACGGGTCAATAACCGGCAGAAGAGGGTTCTCGGGCGCAAGATTATCGAACATTTCGGCGGCGGCCTTGCGGGTAAAACGATTGCACTGTGGGGATTGGCGTTCAAGCCGAAAACCGATGACATGCGAGAAGCACCGAGTCGCGTGTTGATAGAGCAGATCTGGGCGGCGGGCGGCACGGTGCGCGTCTTCGACCCCGAGGCGATGGATGAGACGCGGCGGATATTTGGTGATCGGGATGGGTTGGTTTATTGCGACTCTGCGGCCGCTGCCCTGGAAGGCTCGGATGCGCTGGCGGTCGTGACGGAGTGGCAGGAATTTCGCAGTCCCAACTTCGAACTGATCGCCGATAAATTGACGGAGCGGACCCTATTCGATGGTCGCAATATCTATGATCCCGAAACGATGGCCGATCATGGGTTTACGTACTATTCCGTGGGGCGTCCGGATCATAAACCTGGTGCATGAATCGGGTGGAACGGGGAAAATTCAGCAGGGTGGACAAAAACTCCCGTAGGAGCGGCTTCCAGCCGCGATGGCCTGCGGTGGTACGTGCAATCGCGGCTGGAAGCCGCTCCTACGGTTGTCGACACACGTTTAGCCCGGTTGAGTAGGCATAATCAATGTACTGTGGTTCATGGTGATTCTATGAGAGAGATCCGGTCATGAAGATACTGCCTGTCATATTGTGTGGTGGCTCGGGGTCTCGACTCTGGCCGTTGTCCCGGTCGCAGTACCCGAAACAGTTATTGAAGCTGACGAGTGATTATTCGCTGCTTCAGGATACGATGCGGCGACTCGGCGGGTTGTCCGCGCAACTGCTCGATCCGCTGGTAATCAGCAATGAAGCTCACCGCTTTCTCGTCGCCCGGCAATTCGCTGAAATTGGTATCGAGCCTACCCTGGTGCTGGAGCCAAAGGGGCGCAATACAGCGCCGGCCGTTGCCATCGCGGCATTGCTGCAGGAGGCTCCCGAATCAACTCTGCTGCTCGTGTTACCGGCCGATCATGTCATTCTGGAACCAGATGCGCTGATTCGTGCTGTGCAAACTGCAGTGCCGGTAGCTGAGGCCGGACGGATGGTGACTTTCGGCATTGTGCCGACCGCGCCGGAGACCGGTTACGGGTATATTCGCTCGGTCAGTTCGAGCGGTGACATCCTCGATGTCGACCAGTTTGTCGAGAAGCCGGATTATGAAACGGCGCGGCGCTATGTGCAGTCGGGTTCGTATTTCTGGAACAGTGGCATGTTTCTGTTTTCAGCCACAGCTTATCTGGAAGAATTACAGGCGCATGCGCCGGACATGCTGGCCGCTTGCCGGCGTTCAATTGCCGATGTTGCGGCCGGGGATCGGCAGATCCAGTTACAGGCCGAGGCATTTTCCGCCTGTCCCGCCGATTCGATCGATTATGCCGTCATGGAAAAAACTGCCCTGGCGAGCGTCGTACCTCTCGATGCCGGCTGGAGCGATGTCGGGTCCTGGGCCTCCCTGCATGATGTCAGCGAACAGGATATGCAGCGCAATACACTTGAGGGTGATGTCATTGCCGTCGATTGTACGAATACGTTAATTCGCGCTGATAGCAGGTTGGTCGGTGCCGTCGGTCTGGACGAATGCATCGTTGTCGAAACGAAGGATGCAGTGCTCGTCGCACCGAAAAGTCGTGCCCAGGATGTCAAGGATATTGTCGGCGAACTCGAAGCCAGCGATCGTGAAGAGACACAGCTCGGCCGGGAGGTATTCCGGCCCTGGGGCAGCTATGACAGCCTCGAAAATGCAGCGGGGTTCCAGGTCAAGCGACTGACCGTGTTGCCCGGTGCGATACTGTCGCTGCAATTGCATCACCGCCGGGCCGAGCACTGGGTCGTCGTTGCCGGCGTCGCGCGGATTACGCTTGATGACAAGGTGTTTGATCTTGGCGTGAACGAACACACTTTTATCCCGGTGGGCGCAAAGCATCGCATCGAAAATCCGGGTGATGAGTTGTTGCATATCATCGAGGTGCAAGTCGGTGACTATCTCGGAGAAGACGATATCGTTCGTTTTGAGGACAAATACGGCCGGGAAGGCCGAACCGATTAATCGACTGCCAATCGCGGCAGGATGCCGCTCCTACGGGAGTTCGAGTATCCGGGGCAGTATTGAGTGCCGGTTTGTACCGGTCATGTAAAATAAGTAATTCAGACAGGGCTTAAAAACCGGTCCTGATATATAAGCCACAAAATACAGGCAATAGTGATGACAAGAGATCTCAGTGGATTTAAGGCCTATGACCTGCGTGGGCGGGTTCCGGATCAACTCAACGAAGGCCTCGCGCGTGAGATCGGCCTGGCTTTTGCACAGTTTTTGCAGCCACATGAGGTCGTAGTCGGTCACGACATCCGTTTATCCAGCCCGTCGATGGCTGCGGCGTTGATTGACGGTCTGACGAGTGCAGGCGTAAACGTCCGGGATATAGGACGCTGCGGCACCGAGGAAGTCTATTTTGCAACGGCACATTTAGGCGCCGATGGCGGCATCATGGTAACGGCGAGCCACAATCCGTCGGACTACAATGGCATGAAGTTCATCCGTGAAGAAGCGCGGCCGATCAGCGCAGACACCGGCCTGAATGATATTCGAAACCTGATTGCCGCGGGCGGACTCACTGAGTCAGATTCGAAGGGAAAAGTAATTCCGACCGATACCGTCGATGACTATCTCGAGCACTTGCTGAGTTATGTCGAGGTCGACGCTTTGAAGCCGCTGAAGATCGTAGTTAATGCCGGCAACGGTGGCGCCGGTGCAACGATTGACAGGCTCGAATCCAGCCTGCCTTTCGAGTTCATCAAAGTGCATCATGAGCCCGATGGCATGTTTCCGAACGGTGTGCCGAATCCAATGTTGCTGGGTAATCGTGACAGTACGATTGACGCCATTCGCGAGTCGGGTGCGGATCTGGGTGTTGCCTGGGATGGTGACTTCGATCGCTGTTTTCTGTTTGACGAGAATGGCGGTTTTATCGAGGGCTATTACATCGTCGGTTTACTGGCCGAGGCGATGCTGGCGTTAAATCCGGGCGGTAAGGTGATCTATGATCCGCGTCTGACGTGGAACACGCAGGAGATCGTCAGTGAGCTGGGCGGTCGCGCGATACAGTGCAAGTCCGGTCATGCCTTCATCAAGGAACGGATGCGTGCAGAGGATGCGATCTACGGCGGTGAGATGAGTGCCCACCACTATTTCCGTGATTTCTCATATGCGGACAGTGGCATGATTCCATGGTTGCTAGTGGCCGGCATCATGTCGTCATCCGGGCGGCCCTTGTCCGAGTTGGTCAATGCCAGGATTGCAAAGTATCCCGTGTCCGGAGAAATCAATCGTGAGGTCGCCGATGCGCGGCAGGCGCTGGCTGCCGTGCATGAGCGCTATGCGGCGAGTGCGCTGGCGGTCGATGAAATGGACGGGTACGGTTTTGAATATCCGGACTGGCGGTTTAATTTGCGCATGTCTAATACCGAGCCGGTGATTCGGTTGAATGTTGAGGCACGTGGTGATTTGGCCTTGATGGAGCGTCGCACGGCAGAGATCCTGGAGTGCATCGAAGCTTGCTAGGGCACCATTTTATTGCATTAAATGTGCAGTTAAATAAGTAGGTTACAGTTAATTTACAATGTTAATTAGAGATCTTGATTCTGCTGCGGCGGCGCCCCACCCAGCCGAGTGCCGCCAGCGTTGAGCCGAACAGCCAGGCAGCGGCCGGAATCGGCACCAGCTGTACTTTGACATCGTCGATTGCGGCTCCCTGGAAGTCACCAAAATTATTGACAATCTCCCCGCTGGCTGCGATGCGTAGTTCATCGAAGCCATTGGAATCGCTCCAGCCGATGATTGAGCCGTCGGAGGGGGATAATCCGCCCAGATCGGTTGAGATGCCGTTGACCAGTGTCTCCCAGAGCACATTCGTAGTGGCTATAGTCTGCCAGCCGTCGCCGATTTTTAATTCCAACGCTTTGATCTTGGTGCCGTCGGTTGTCGAAATACTGACATACGAGTTGTTGCCAGCGTCGCCGTAAAAAAATTCCGTCAGCGTACCGTCACCGAATGGATTCAAGTTGACCAAGGACGTATCGGCGACAGAAATATTCAGGCTATCTTCAGTATAAGCGCTGAGATCCAGGCCGTCCGTCGTGATGGTATCGAACGTGGCAGTGCGGTCGACAAACGATACAGCGGAACCAGAGCCGATGGTCACCGTCGCTGCTTGTGCGGCCGAGAAGGCGAGTGCACAGAGACATAACGCAAAAAAGAGTTTCACTATTGATACCTATACCCTGATTAGCTGGCAGGCACGTAGCCTGACTGCCAATCTGATTGTATTTATAAGTGTCAGAAACCTGCGTCACTGGTCATCTGAATCATCGGCACCATAACACGTTATTGCCACATATTTTAATAGTCTTAACATAAGACTGAGAAATTGTGCCGGTAGCTATGTGGGCTTATGGCCGGTGAGTTCCGAGGCGATTTGCGCTGCAATGGCCAGCGACGCTGTCAACCCCGGCGATTCGATACCGAACAGATTGACCAGTCCGGTGATGCCGTGCCGGTCCATGCCTTGAATCATAAAATCTGCCGGCTGTTCACCGGGTCCGCACAGCTTCGGACGAATGCCTGTATATCCGGCGACGAGGTCATTTTCATTGAGATCCGGATAGTAACTTCGGATTGCGTTTACGAATTTCAGTTTTCGTGACTCGTCAAATGTGTAATCGATGCTGTCGATCCATTCCACGTCGGGGCCGAATCGCCCCTGACCTGCCAGATCGAGGGTCAGATGAATGCCGAGTCCCCCGCGACCGGCGACCGGGTAGACGAGGCGTTTGAATGGAACCTTGCCGGCCAGCGTGTAGTAATGACCCTTGGCCAGCCAGGATTCAGGCACGATGCTGTTGTCGATGCCCTGAATCTTTCTGGCGACACTCGGCGCCCACAGACCCGCGGCGTTAACAACCCTGTCCGCGCGCAGGGTCACTTCGTCACCGCTGTCCACGTGCAAGATGAATCCTCTGTCGGTCGGCAGGATTTTTTCGACCCGGCTGTGACAGATCACGGCCCCATTTGCCGCTTCGATGTCCGCCTGCAAGCCGAGCATGAATTCGTGACTGTCGATGATGCCCGTCGACGGCGACAGCAAGGCCTTGTTGCAATTGACTGCCGGTTCCAGTTCTGTAACTTCTTCCCGTTCGAGCCAGCGCAGATCTTGCACGCCGTTGGCGGATGCCTGTTGTTCATAGCGGGTTAATATTTCGATCTCATCGGGCGAATTGGCGATGATCAATTTGCCGATTTGCGTGTGGCGAATGTCTTTGGTTCCGCAATAGTCGTATAGCAGTTGTTTGCCCGTTACGCAGAACTGTGCTTTGAGCGAGTTAGTCGGGTAATAGATACCGGCGTGAATGACTTCCGAGTTCCGGCTGCTCGTGTGCGTGCCGATATCCGCTTCGGCCTCGAGCACGATGACTTCATGCCCGGACTGAGCCATTGCACGAGCGACGGCCAGCCCGACGACACCGGCTCCAACAACAACGCAATCGACTCTATCCATTCAGACTGATCATTCCTTGACTGCCCGCGACGGACCTGGCGACTGTAGCACGCCTTGTTGTGCGGGTCGGTGAGACCTGGCAGACGAGGGTCAGCCGATCAGTGTGACGAACGCGAGCGGGTGTTTTGTCGCAGGGCAGGGCCGGCAAGTAACAGCAGGGACAGCACTAGAGGATCGAGAGCGGAGCTGCTGCTCTCGGTGGAATCTGCGGATAACCCGGCATTCTCCGTCGTGTCGTCGCTGTCCGGTTGTGGGTTTGGGTCTGGGTCTGGTTGCGGATCCGGCTCCGGATCCGGCTCCGGATCCACAGGCGGGTCATCGTTCCCGGATTGCGGCTGGACGATGACCGACACGCTACTTGCTGCAAGTCCGCCGGGTCCTGTGCAACTCAGGTTATAGGTCGAGTCCTGAGTCAGCGAACCGGTCATCTCGGTGCCGGAGGTTTCCCGGGTGCCGGACCAGTCTCCTGAAGCAATACAGTTGTCGGTATTTGTCGAGGACCAGGTCAGAGTCGTCGTGTTCGGTGCCGTGACCGTTCCCGGGTCGGCATTGATCATCACCGTGGGCAAGGCGGGAGCCACAGCTGCATTCTTGAAGCCGGGTGCGACGTACCAGCCAGGATTTCCTGCCATCGTCCATGTATACGCGCCGGCATCATTGTTGCCGACGCGTGCCGTATTGTTGAAATCCATGGCGGTGGTATGGGCCGGATCGGCGACACCGCGCACGGCGGAATCGGCGGTTGGATAGACTTGCCGGTTCACGACATCGATAAAATCGAGCTCGGATGAACGGCCGACGACATAGCCGCTGCTCGGGAACGCCGACATAGACGGCACGAACACGTTGCCACTGATCGTCACTCCACTCAGGCCACTGACATTAAAACTCTCCGCGTCGCAATACATGGCGTTGTTGGCGAATACGAGACCGGTCTTATTGTTCCAGTCATGCAGACGAACACAGGGATTGCCGCCGATCACGGTATTGTGTACGAATTCAATATTTTGTGGGGTTGCACCCTGATGCGGCTGTGAGTTAAATCCGTCGCCCGGGCTGTTAAGAATGATGTTGTTGCGAATCACTGCGTCAGATGCGGCCTGAATGCCTGATGCGCCACAATTCCACAGTACATTGCCCTCGATGATGTTCTGCGGGTTGCCGACCGTGCCATAGACGATAATGCAGGGCCAGCCGGTATCGTGGATGACATTGTTGCGAATGATGTTGGAGTGAGAGCCGTGCTTGATTTCGATTCCGTCACCCTGCGATGCCGCCGTCGTATCGTGAATCCAGTTATCTTCGATCAGCGACTCGGTGACGGCGCAGGTGGCATTATTGCAACCGACATACATGCCTTCGCCGGTATCGTAGGTTCTGTAAATGTGATTCTTGCGCACCGTGATGTGGTGCATGCTGCTCCTGAAGTTCACGCCGACAGTGATGTCATGAATCACGAGATCTTCGAGAGTGATGAAGGACGGATTGCCGTTCAGATTGAATCCGTCACCAGCGACACCATTGCTGGAAATCTCGAGTCCCTTGATCGTGAGATAATGCGCACCTTCGATGTTGATCGTGTTTTGCAGAGGGGAGCCGTTGGCACGTGTAATATGCGGGCGTTGCTCGCCATCCGCGCCCTGAATCATAACTGGTTGCTGTGCAGTGCCGACCACGGAGATGGCGATGCGGCCCGTATCCGTGTAGGTGCCTTCGTGGACTGTCAGCGTGTCTCCCGGGCTCAGATTTTCAACCGCATTTTCAAAGCTGTCGCCCGGAAAAATATGTACGTCCGCTGCCGGGAGCGGGGCAGATATACCGGCCACAATGAAGCTGACGGTCACTTTGATCCAGATGCGGGTAACTGCTTGTCGAGCTTTCATGACGTTACCTTTTGCGCCGAACGTGGCGGAGGTAATCAGTTAATTTTGTTGTGCCTGTCCGGGTATTGGTACACGGCAATAATATACTGTTGCAGCCGGGGTTCAGGCTGGTCAGACCTGAATTCTTGATCGATCGCGGCGCCGCTGAAATCCGGCAATCGCTGTCAGCGCCAGCATCTCAATGCCGAATGCCGAGCCGCCACCGGAACCCTGTTCAAGGGTAGATGAGAGTACCGGCGTGACTTGTGCCGGGCCACTGGGGTCAACGATGGTGCCATTGACGATCCCGTCAAAATCGCCCGCGCCGCCGTCAGTCAGTTCAATCACGGCGGTATTGCCGTCGAAGGTCACATTACCTGCATATTCGACGGGAGCACTGTCTCCGGGGCCGGTTTTGAACCATGCAATTTCACCATCGGGACGTTCCGGCAGGTGGACCTTGACGGATACCGTGACGGGTTGAGCCGGGTCTGCGCGCAGGTTTTCAATGCGGAAGCTGAACAGTCCGTAAGGGAATGTCGTGCCCGGTCTGGCCGATGCATCGAGACTTGCCGATGAGACAGAGCGAAAGCACTGGATGTCACCTTGCTCGGATTCAAGGCCGACGATGCTGAATGTTTGTGCATCGTACAAATTACAGATGCCTTCATCGACATCGGTAATACCGTTGTTGTTGGCGTCTGCAAATCCGGATACCTGGTAGGCGTCATCAACACCATCGCCGTCCGCATCGTTTGGGTATGTCGATGCAGTCGAAAACAGTCGTTGCTCTGACCATGCAGATACCGCCCCGGTCACGTCAAAATGTCGGGTTCTAACCCAGTAGCTACTCGATGGCGCAAGAATGCCGGCAGATATATTGGCATCTGTCTTGCCTGAAATGCGCTGCGAAAAGACGAGATCAGTAAAGCCGGAATTTCGGCTGATTTGCCATTCCGATGCATCAAAGCTGGCGCCGTCGGGATCAAAATATGCAGCGGACGTGTCTATGGTTTGCCCCCATAATGCCAGGACAGATGGAAATGCAGACAAGTCGGGCGTCGCCGGGGGCTGGTCGGGGTTGTTGCCAATATTTCCGCCGGTCGTGTCGCCGCCGGTCGTGTCGCCGCCGGTCGTGTCGCCGCCGGTCGTGTCGCC
>CAZVQW010000035.1:10962-15375 GCA_964629475.1 uncultured Chromatiaceae bacterium
TCGTGTCGCCGCCGGTCGTGTCGCCGCCGGTCGTGTCGCCGCCGGTCGTGTCGCCGCCGGTCGTGTCGCCACCGGTCGTGTCGCCACCAGTTGTTTCGCCGTTCGGGGCCGGAATTGCGGCACGAGAGACGATTATTTCATCGTACCAGATCGACGCATCTTGATGAGACTCACCCGGGTCTTTTGCGGTATTGAACGGGGTTAACCAAATCTTGCCGATTTCAGCTTGCGGATGTGCATCGTTTGGCCCATAGCCTCCGCTGTAACCCGGATCATCCGCATTGTCGGGGTTGCTGCCGACACTCGCGTTATAGTGTTGACCGCGTGTGATGACTGTATTTTCCTGTCGATGAACCAGTTCCATGGTGCCGCCCTCGCGCGCAACATAAAACTCGACCGTGCTGTTAATAAAGCCTTTGTCCGTCTGGCCGCTGGCACTGCTGTGCGCCTCACCCTGAGGGCCGAGCGATACGTGCACCATGAATGTCATCCATTCGTTCGGGTAGTAGCGCATGCAGCCGCTTGAATTGCCGATCGGAAACCACTCGCAATTGCTCCGCTGGTTCTGGCGCGTGATGCTGCCGTTGCTCAGGGTGCTTTGCAGCCCGAAGTAACCACCGCACTCGGTGTACATGGCGGGATGATCGCGGGCGCCGTCATGATGAACAACCAGGTCTGACTCGACACACGAATTTGCCACGATGACGCCATTGCCATCGGTCCGGTTTCTGTCGCCCTGACCTATGATGACTTGTTTCCAGTCACCATTGCCGCTCGTATTGCGATAGTTATGATCGATGACAAACGGATCGAATCGCTGGCGCCACTGCACCCAGAATTCTTCGTTCTCACCAAACTGCTGCGAATAGTCTTCTGAAAAATTGATCGCGAGATTACCGGCATTGGCCGGACCGGAGCCGGACAGGATATCGAAGCGTACGGAACCACCGCCCGAGGCTGACACGTTCTGGTCCCAGGCATTCGTACGACAGCCCGGTGCGTAATTCGAGTTACAGCCTGTATTGTCCCAGACGTGATCCAGCCACTCGGCCTGGGTATCGAAATTCAGGGCCATGACTACATTCGGATCGCTCGCTCTCTGGTTCCAGTCGTCACTAGCACTGATTCCTCCGGCTGCACCTGTGCCATCACCAGAACTACTGTCGCTACCGCTGTCTGCAGAAACGGTGATTGTGACAGACTGAGAGTCGCTGCCGTTTGAGCCGCTGCAGGTCAATGTGTAGGTCGTAGTCGAACTCAGCGGGCCAATGTTCTGTATACCGCTGATTGCCTTGGCGCCGCTCCAGCCGCCCGAAGCATTACAGGAGCTGGTGTTGGTGCTGGACCAGTTCAGGGAGCTCGAGCTACCGGCTGTTATGGTCAGTGACGACGCACTCAGGGACACAGCGGGAGTTGCCGGCGCCGTGCCGCTGCCGTTGCTCAGCTTGTAGACAAAGACATTTTTATCGGAATTGGTTGCCAGGATGAAGGCGTTGTAATCGGGCATATAGCGCCAGCGGCCGAACGTTCCCGAGTAGGCGCCACCGCTGCCGGGGCTGCCCGGCGATACGCTGTTGGTGGCCGTGTGCTTCGTCCAGACTCGGTTATCGAGATTCAACGAATAGACCTCACTGCCCGAGCACCATGCGACCAGCCGGTCGCTGGCCGGGTCAAAGACCAGGCCCGGTGCGTTACAGGATTGAATATCGGTCGCGCCGGATGCGTTCAACGATTGGCGTGATCCCAGCCGGCCTTGCGCATCGACATCAAAGATATAAGCGGTGCTGCGACCTATCGCGACATACTTGCGGCGATTCGGGTCGAGCGCGGCTGTATGGCCAAGATCACGCTGGATATTGTTACCGTGAAGAGTCCATTGATTGCTGGCCGGATTGTAACTGCCGGATTCAGTGTAACCGGCCATGATGATCTCGTCATTGGCGGGATCGTAATCGGTCGTCATGTTGTATTCGAAAAACTCGTAAGCCTCACCCGGCATGTTGACGCCTTTTGTCCACGAGTTAGACGAGAAATTAAATAACCAGGTGGACCGATCCGCCCAGCCTTCCCAGGTTGAACCGCCCGCTGAAAACAAGGCATCCTGACTCGGCAGATATTCAAGCTGATCGTATGTATGTACCGACTGGGGGCTGTTGCTGCCCGCCGGGGTCGGATTCGTCAGGCGACTCCAGGCGCCGATGGAAACATCGAAGACATAGACTTCGTTTCCTGTGTAAGAGGTGTGGCCACCACCAAAGACGATCAGTCTGTTTCGTTTTGTGTCGTAGGCGCCGCCGCTGTAGCCGGCCCCCATCATTCCATTTGGAACGCCTTCGGGCAAAGGGTTCGGCAGAACTGTTTCCAGGCGAGAGTTGGGGAACTCATACCACTGGCCCGGTTGCAGATTGTCGATGGGGCCGGCATTTGCAGCCGACATCCACATGCCACCGAACAGAGCAGCCAGCAAGGAAAACGTCCGTATTGAATCCAGATTGCGCATAATTTTAGTTCACCAATATCCGTATCAATGAGTCATGCCGGATCGACAATGCATTGGACCAGCGTCGACCTGGGTTGCTGACAAACCTGAGCACAAGGTTTAGGGAGTTGTTCGCTGAGAACGGAGGTGGCAGTGATGCGCATTGCGGACACGCGTAGCGTTCCGCTTTGGTTATCGGCAACCCCGCTGTCATAGAATTACTCCGTAGACCGGTAGCTTTGCGTCCCCACCTTTCGATGAGTTTGCCCTTGTCAATGCGTGCGAATATGCCGAAGGCTTTTATAGAAAAGGGTGATGCGGTTATCAAGTTTGTGCCTGGTTCTTGTGACATAATCGCCCAAGTGTTGCTGCTGGACAGAAAACAACACAGAAACAATTAGTTACTCGTGCCGGCGGATCGAGAATTCTTGCAAGCGCACGAAGAATTACGATCAAAACAAACCCATAACCCAACCCTTAACGCGGCGCAGATTACCATAATGTGTTGAATTGCAAACGCCGAGTGCGGATTGGCGCAACGCATCAAAAAATACGTGATCCACAAAATTTAGGACGTACCGAGGCTTATGTACGCCCGTTAGGAATTTACTTTAGATAAGCGCTGCGGCGATTCTGGCTCGAACCGCACCGCCGCGCGCAAAACACCGGTTTGGTTTAAATCGTTAACACTATTAAAGAGTTAATAAACCCCACGTGCAGCAGGGCTTTGCGAGTGTTTGCCAGGTTGGTTCATTCGGTTGACTACGGCGCCAATTCTTGAGTTGGCGCCATAGTCAACCGGGTTTTATCGATCGCTCCGGTTAATTGACGAATCATTCGGCTGGTTTGAAAATAACTGAATCTTGCTAGATCACAAATAAATCAATGAGTTATGGCCTGTTTCTCTGATCTATTCGACTAATGCGACGGCGGCTCAAGCCGATTGTCGCGAGCAGTGCCAGCCATGGCAGGCCAAGCGCCATCGCTTCGGCATCGCCGGCTGCATCAGTGCTGGTCGAATCACCGGCATTTTCATCGGTGATGGCCGGAAGTACCGGAGTTTCGAGCAGCAAAGATTCATTGAGTACCGGCCCGCTGGGGTCGACGATGATGCCGTTTACGATGCCGTCGAAGTCACCCGGGCCACCGTCCGTGAGCTGAATCAGCGCGGCGTTACCTTCGAATCTGATGTTGCTGTCGTGCAGGATCGGCTGGTCGTCCGCCGGGCCGACTTTATACCAGTCGACGCTGCCGACCGGGATCTCCGGAAGATACACGCGGATGGTCACGGTCGCCGGTTCAACCGGGTTGACGGGCAGGTTCTCGATGCGGAAGCTGAAGAGTCCGTATCCGAAGTCGCCCTCCGAGCTATCGGGCGCCGGAATTATGCTGGACGGAACCGAGCGGTAGCATTGAATCCGGCCCACGTCAGCTTCGAAACCGACAATGTTAAAGGTGTCCGCATCAAACAGGTTGCATAACCCCTCCGACGTATCGTCAATGCCGTTTGCGTTCGTGTCGGCGAAGCCATCGACCTGGTAGTCGTCGTCGACGCCATTACCATCGAGATCGTTCGGATAAGCGGGAGCGGTGGTGAAGTAACGCGGATCCGACCATTCCGACTGCTGGCCCAGCGTATCGACATGACGAGTGCGGAACCAGTAACCGCGACCGGGCTCCAGGATACCAGCCGATAACTCGATGCTGACCTGTTCCGGTGCTTGTTGCGAGAAAATCAGGTCCGTAAATGTCTCTTCAACGGCAATCTGCCATTCAGAATAGGCCAGGGCATCACCATCCGGGTCGGCATAGGCGGCGGCTGTCGTGAGTGTCGCGTCCCATAAAGACATCTCCGTCGAGGCACGGTCTGCGATGATCGGGGTCATCGGGGTTCCGATGCTCGCGATGGGATCGACGATGGGATCGGGATCGAC
>CAZVQW010000036.1:0-3919 GCA_964629475.1 uncultured Chromatiaceae bacterium
ACACTCGGCACACGATCAGTATCCATCGGCACAACAATCGTATCACCCGGATACATTTTTCCGCCGCCACCACCAAACCAACGAGAGCCCACGGAAGCCTGTACCGCGCCATTGGCGCGTACTATGTAGACCCGCTTCCCATCCGCATTCGACGTCAGACCACCACTCAGCGCGATATACGCATCGCGTGGTTCACCACTGGCATATAGATGCGAAGTCGCATACTGCACTTCACCGAGCACCATGATTTCCTGAGAGATATGCGGAACGTACAGCTTATCTCCATTTCGTAAAGCAACGTCATACTCGTCCGAATCGGCCGCAACTATCTTGTCGAGCTCGATCACGAGTCGGCCGGTAGGCACGGTGGTGCGAATCTGCTCCAGCAACGACTGGCCGACGGACATCGCCTGCTGTGCATTACCGCTCGGGTCGGCCGCCGCGCGCAATCCAAGGCCTGCGATATCAGCCTCCAGGCGCCGCTCCAGCACTTTTATCTGTTCTGCTTCGCGTTCGCGCAAGGTTTCGCGAGTGAACACGCTACCGGCCGGGAACGCCAGGTCAGTCAGACCACCCGCCCGCTTCAGCACCGAGCGCAGCGTCTCGCCACGCCGGACCGGATAGACCCCTGGAAATCGTACTTCGCCTATCAGTTCAATCTCGTATTGCTTCTCCCACGCGGTGATTTCCTGAACGCTGAGATAATCATAAGAGTTCAGCAGCAGGTCTGCCGCCTCGTCACCGGCCAGAATGGCATCGAGATCGATCTCAACGAGCCGGGTTTGTCGCTCGCCACTCGCATCGATCGTATATCGAGTCAGCTCTGCACCGGATGAGAACGCACTCGAACTCAGCCCACCGCCAGCCCGGAGCAAATCGCTGATTCGCATGCCCGCCTCAAGCGGGTAGTCACCGGGCGAGCGCACCTCTCCGGCAATCTTGACCATCTGAAATGGCTGGCTCTGCGTAGCCTCTGCCTCGAGCTCCTCGAGTATGGCCGAGATCACTGCAGCACGAACGACGCCAAGCTCGAAAATCATCACCCGATCACGAACCTGCAGCGGTATATTCGCCGCAGATGCGGGGTTGGCAAGTGCCGCACCGATATTTGTCGACAAAACCGTGGTGAGTCTGTCGGGACCCTCCTCACGACGGATCAGCACATAACCGAGGTCTGCTTTTGGCTTAAGCATGCGTTCACTCGACACGAGATCGATGATTCGCATGCCCGGCGACCATTCATAATGACCCGGTCGTGTCGTATGCCCCAGCAACGAGACAGAATCGTCTACCTCTTCGAGTACGGGTAGCACCGATACGAGATCGCCCGCCTCCACCGTCATTTTCAGGTCAGCCTGCTGATCCACATCGAGCGTTTCGATGCTGCGTGTGCCGCGACTGCTGACACGCTCGAGTCGCACCGTCGTGGCATCGGCCGTCGGCAGCATTCCGCCGGCCAGTTCGATTACCTCACCGACCGTGCGCTCGGAACGGAGTTCGTAGATCGCCGGGCGCCGAATCTCACCATCGATTCCAACCTGGGTCCTGGCCGATGGTATGAACACGACATCATTGGCACGCAGCTGCATATCCTTGCCTGTATCACCACGCAACAGAAGGTCATAGAGATCGAGCGTATTGACTGTCTTGCCGTCGCGCCGCAGCTGCACCTGGCGTAGTGAACCGATTTTTGTGATGCCGCCGGCCAGAAACAGTGCATTGGTCATGCGAGCTAAACCACTGACCGTATAACCACCCGGAACCTTGACGTCGCCGACGACGAAGATCCTGATCGAGCGCAGCTCACCCATGCTGACCGAGACCTCAGTGCCGATTAACTGCTTGGCAACCCACTGCTTGATCTCGTCGCGCAACTCTCCAAACGTTAGCCCGGCCACGGGTCGCGGGCCGAGCCGTGGAAAATTAATCGTGCCGTCACGCTGTACCGTGAGCGCCACCGAATCATTCTCGCTGCCATACAACTGGATATGCAGCGAGTCGCCGGGGCCGAGCACATAGTCACGCGGTACGGGCATGGACGACAGCGACTGTGCATCGAACGTGCTGACTTTACGCAACGCGCTGGCAACCCGCCCGGCCGTGGTCGATTCCTCTTCCCCGAACAGTGAATAACCAAACGGTTCCAAAGCAGCTGTACCGACTGGCGTTAAGGGCAGAATTGTCACGCTGATATAAACCGGCGCCAAAAGTGGCTCCGAGCCGAGACGAATTGCGACCTCCTCGGCTGTCAGCCCCGCCAGTGGAATCGATGCGATGCCCGGTAACTCCAGGACGCCTCGCTTATCCAGCTTGTAGAGATGGTTGCCGATGATGCGCGAGCGATTGATATCTGCCATCAACTGTCGCGCAATTTCTGGTTCTACATCCTCCTTGAGTGAGACCGCAACAACAATCGTGTCGTTGCCTTCGATGCGCAAAACTTCCTGGTTAGACTGAGCCGCTTCTTCGATAGCAGCAAAGTCTAACCCCGCAAGTTCCGGTGATCCGCCGGAGTTTGTTTCCTGAACATCTCCGGCTCCCATAGCCGATCCTGCCCCCCCTCCCTGGAGCATCTGCAGGGCCTGCGCACGCTGGGAAGGCGTCAGGTTCTGATACGCACGCATCATTTCGGGGGTAATCGCCGTCTGTGCGAAAATGCCACCGCTCTGCAAGCAGAACGCGAATAGCAGAACCAGTGAGAGAAAATAGTTATTTTGCAGCATAAACGGGGTGTTGTTGGCGTGTATCAATCAGCCGGAATGGTACGGTTCGCCCCGCAGGACCGCAACCCGTTAACGACTTTCAGGATTACCAATCGGTAAGGTTTTCAGGAGCGTCTGGTGCGGATCAGCCGCGCAATCGGCGGCAGCGCCGGGTCATCCTCCGCCGCGGCCAGCCCGGCGCTCATGACGCCGGCCATGGTCTTGCCGAGTTCCACGCCCCACTGATCGAACGGATTGATACCCCAGATCACGCTCTGGACGAAGACCTTGTGCTCGTACAGGGCAATCAGGGCGCCGATACTGCGCGGTTCCAGCCGGTCCGTGAGCAACACGCTGGACGACCGGTTGCCCGCGTGCGTCTTGTGTGGCGCCAGCCGCGCCACATCCCCCGCAGAACGGCCAGCGGCGCTCAGATCCGCTGCCACGGCTGCAGCCGGATAGCCGCGGGCAAATGCCTCGGCCTGGGCCAGCAGGTTACCGAGGCCGTGCAGGTGTTGATCCGGATAACGGCTCGAAGCGGCAATCGGTGCGATGAAATCCAGGCTGACCTTGGCGGTCCCCTGGTGCAGCAACTGGAAGAACGAATGCTGCGCGTTCGAGCCCGGCTCGCCCCAAATCACGGCACCGGTCGCCGTTTCGACGGGCTCGCCGTCACGGGCCACGCTCTTGCCGTTGCTCTCCATCTCGAGTTGCTGCAGGAAGGCCGGGAAATAGCGCAGGCGCTGGTCGTAAGGCAACACAGCGTGACTTGCGGCACCAAGGAAGTTGCGCTGCCAGACGCCGATCAGGCCGAGCAATACGGGTAGATTGTCGGCCAGCGGCGCCGTCTCGAAATGTTCGTCCATGCTCGCAGCCCCGGCGAGGAGTGCGCGAAAATGATCTGCGCCGATACCGATCGCGACTGCGAGGCCGATTGACGACCACAGCGAGTAACGGCCGCCAACCCAGTCCCAGATCGCAAAACGCAGGTCTGCGCCGATCCCGAAACGATCCATCGCCTCGGCGTTAGTCGAAATTGCCGCGAAATGCCGACCGATGGCCTCGGCGGGCATCGAATCGAGGAACCAGCGGCGTGCGGCGTCAGCATTCAGCTGCGTCTCGATTGTCGTGAAGCTTTTCGAGCAGACGATAAACAGCGTGGTCTCGGCGTTGACCCGGTCGAGCACGTCGGCCAGTTGCGTCCCGTCGATCGTCGA
>CAZVQW010000036.1:4019-15082 GCA_964629475.1 uncultured Chromatiaceae bacterium
GCCATGTGCAGGGCCGGGCGGTCTTCGGTGTTGTTGACATGGGCGCCGGCGAACAGTTGTTCGATCCACGGAACGAGTTGACGCTCTGCTGCAAGCTGCACCAACAGCTCAAGCGTCTTGGTGGTCAGGAGGTTACGCGAGTAATCGAGGGTCAGGCCACAGGCTTGTCGGGAGCAGGCTTCGTAGCGATCGGGCTCGTCCAGCAGGGTGCGCAGGTGCAAGCTGGCGATGGATTGGTGGTGGGTGGTGAGGGCGTTCCATGCGGGGCAGGTGCGCAAGCCGGAAGCGGCTGCGGTGAGTTCAGCTAATGTTGTCATTCTTGCTCCCCTGCAATATCTAATTAGTTATATGTTTTAGGAGCGCCTGTGGGAGCGGCTTTAGCCGCGATTGATTTCCAGCAATGTGTTTATCGCGGCTAAAGCCGCTCCCACAGGCGCTGTTATCGGTGTTTGGTTCGTTATAGCTTGACGTTGTGGTACTCGAGATACCATTCTACGAATTTTGCGACACCCTCCTCTACCGGGGTCGATGGCTTGTAGCCGACGGCATCGACGAGGGATTGCGAATCTGCGTAGGTATCGGGCACGTCGCCGGGTTGCAACGGCAAGAGGTTTTTCTCGGCTTTGCGGCCGAGACAATCTTCGAGCACCTCGATGTAGTGCATCAGTTCGACCGGTCGGTTATTGCCGATATTGTAGATTCGATACGGTGCACGGCTCGTAGCCGGGTCCGGGTGATTCGAATCCCAGTCCGGATCCGCTGTCGCGACGGTGTCCATCGAGGCGATGACGCCACGAGCGATATCGTCGACATAGGTAAAATCGCGGCGGTGATTGCCGTAGTTGAACACGTCAATCGGCTTGCCTTCGATAATATTTTTCGTAAACAGGAACAGGGCCATGTCCGGCCGGCCCCAGGGTCCATAGACCGTAAAGAAACGCAGCCCGGTGGTCGGCATGTCGTACAGCGACGAATAGGAATGTGCCATCAGCTCGTTTGCTTTCTTGGTCGCCGCGTACAGGGCCAGCGGATGATCGACGTTCTGATGCACCGAAAACGGCATATTCGTGTTCGCGCCATACACCGAGCTCGTCGATGCATAGACGAGATGCCCGACATCGTGATGACGACAACCCTCGAGTATGTGCAGCGTGCCGACGACATTGCTGTCCACGTATGAATGTGGATTCTCGATCGAATAACGCACGCCGGCCTGGGCCGCCAGGTGAATGACGCGATCGAATCCGGCGGTCGCAAACAGCGCCTCGACCGCCGCGCGATCGGCCAGCTCGACCTTCTCAAAACTGAACCCGGCGGTCTGCTCAAGTATTCCCAGGCGGGCTTTTTTCAGGTTAACGTCGTAGTAGTCATTCAGGTTATCAAGCCCGACAACCTCGTCACCGCGCTCCAGCAACAACTGACTGACGCGAAAGCCGATAAACCCGGCTGCACCCGTGACCAATATCTTCATGAACAAACAGCCTGTGATCGCGATGCGTTACCCGTTAAACGCAAGATTAAAGAAATTCTATTAACGCCCACTGCTCATACTGCTGTGGTCGAGATTTACCTGACCGTGGCGTGTTAATCGCGGCTAAAGCCGCTCCTACAGCATGTGGCCGATTGTGGGACATTGGCAGTGATGTACGCTGCAATTATAGCCGCGAATCGATCCGCCCGGTCGGCAATACCGATTTAATGTCATAAAGAATATGGTCCGGCGTGCCGAGCGCATGTATTTCGTCAATCGGCATGTCGATGAATTGCCGGTGGGACACGGCCAGCACGATGCCGGCATAGCGCCCATCCGCGGGTTTTTCCGTGACGATATCGATACCGTATTCCTCACGAACATCATCGGGATTCGCCCACGGATCATAGACTTCGATTTTTGCGCCAAATTCCTGCAGTTCGCGAATGACATCCACGACCTTGGTGTTGCGCACATCCGGGCAATCTTCCTTGAACGTGATGCCCATGACGAGGATCCTCGAGTCCGGCAGGCTAATGCCCTTGCGAACCATGAGCCGCACGACCTGTGATGCCACGAACAAGCCCATGTTGTCGTTGATTCGCCTTCCGGCAAGGATCATGGCCGGGTGATAACCGACCTCCTGGGACTTGTGCGTCAGGTAATACGGATCGACGCCGATACAATGGCCACCGACAAGGCCAGGCCGAAACGGCAGAAAATTCCACTTGGTGCCGGCTGCCTCCAGAACCTCGAGGGTATCCAGGCCGAGACGATTAAAGATCAGCGCGAGCTCATTGACGAGCGCTATATTGACATCGCGCTGCGTGTTTTCGATGACTTTCGCCGCTTCGGCGACGCGAATACTCGATGCACGATAAGTACCGGCACGAATGACCTTGCGGTACATCGCATCGATGAAATCGGCGACTTCCGGCGTCGAACCGGAAGTTACCTTCAGAATATCCGTAACCCGATGTTCCTTGTCACCCGGGTTGATGCGTTCCGGGCTGTAGCCGAGGAAGAAGTCTTTATTGACCTTCAATCCCGATATATCGGCGAGAATCGGCGCGCAATCCTCCTCCGTGGCACCCGGGTACACGGTGGACTCGTAGATCACGATATTGCCTTTGCCAAGCACCGTGCCAATGCTGCGACTCGCGCCACGAAGCGCGCTGAGGTCGGGGCGCTTGGCTTCATCGATCGGTGTCGGCACGGTGACGATATACACGTCACAGTCTTCGAGCCCGTCGAGATGCTCGCAATAGGTCAGCCGCTCGGATGCGGCCAACTCCTCGCTGCTGACTTCGAGCGTCGAATCATGCCCGTCCCTGAGCTCCGCCACCCTGGCGCTGTTTATGTCAAAACCAACCGTGTCGAAATGCCGGCCGAACTCTACGGCCAGTGGCAGGCCGACGTAGCCGAGGCCAACGATGGCGACTTTAGTCTCTTCCAGGGATTTCATGTTTGTCTTTCTTCTTCAATGAGTTAACAAAGACTGGTCGGCATTCGATGACGCACCAGTGACCAGCGGCTCATGCATTTTCGGTGAAAAAGTCCCGCCTGGCTATTTAATCCGTCACATTAAAGCAGATAGATAACGGCCAGCAGCCCGGTGATACTCATCGTTATCGTGTAAGGAATCGCCATGATCACCATTCGCCCGTAAGACAGACGAATCAGCGGGGCCAGCGCCGAGGTCAGCAGGAATAAAAATGCCGCCTGGCCGTTCGGCGTCGCAACGCTCGGAATATTCGTGCCGGTATTGATCGCCACGGCCAGCAGGTTAAATTGCTCGACCGTAATCTCGCCCTCGAGCAGCGCGTCCTTGACCTCAGTGATGTAAACCGTTGCAACGAATACGTTATCGCTGATCATCGACAGCACGCCGTTCGCCACATAGAACATGGAAGTCCGCATATCATCGCCTTCGAGTGCCAGGACAAAGTCGATCACGGGCGAAAACAGATGCTGATCATGAATAACCGCAACGATCGCAAAAAATACGACAAGCAATGACGTAAACGGCAGCGCTTCTTCGAACGCATGGCCGATACGATGTTCTTCGGTAATGCCGTTGAATGCGGTAGCAAGCACGATGACCATCAGGCCGATGATGCCGACCTCGGCCAGATGCAGACCGAGGGCCATGACCAGCAGAATGGCGCACAGTGCCTGCACGATCAGCACGGCGGTTTGACGTTTCGTGCGCCGCTCAGTCTCGAC
Source organism: uncultured Chromatiaceae bacterium (assembly GCA_964629475.1). Lineage (GTDB taxonomy): Bacteria > Pseudomonadota > Gammaproteobacteria > Steroidobacterales > SMWD01. The sequence continues at coordinate 7,717 of CAZVQW010000036.1, forward strand.
GCGATCAAAATCACTCAAAATCTCACGAACGACCGGACCCAGTTTTGCACCGTAACCGAACCAGCCCAGTTTCTCGAGAGCGACACAGGTCAACAGGCCAACAACCAGCACGGGCATGGTAACCGGCGCCATCTGCAGAAAAAACTCGAGAAATCCCCAGCCGGCTTCCTTGGCAATCAGCAGGTTCTGCGGTTCACCGACCAGTGTCGTCACGCCGCCGAGGGCGGTACCGATGGCCCCATGCATCATCAAATTGCGCAGAAAGGCCCGAAATTGCTCGAGATCCACTTGATGCGTCTCGTTGATCTCGTCGTCGGTCGTATTGTCATGATCGTGGTCATAATCGTACCCGGAAGCTACTTTGTGATAGACGGCGTAGAATCCTTCGGCGACAGATATGATGACCGCCGTGACGGTCAGCGCGTCCAGAAAAGCCGATAACACAGCCGCGACCGCGCAAAACAAAACGGATAACAATGTCTTTGAGCGAACCCCGAGCAGGATTTTTGTGAACACGAACAACAGCATTTCCTTCAGGAAGTAGATGCCGGCGACCATGAACATCAATAACATGATGACGGGAAAATTCTGCACGGTCTCGTGATAAACCGCCTCGGATGAGGTCAGGCCGATGACGACTGCCTCAATGGCCAAAAGGCCGCCGGGCTGCAGCGGGTAGCACTTCAACGCCATGGCCAGGCAGAAAATAAATTCGGCGATCAGGAGCCAACCGCCGATGAACGCACCCATCGTGAACACAACGATCGGATTCACCACAAGAAAACCGATGATCACCAGCTTGTACCAGTCCGGAGAACGACCGAGAAAGTTCTCGGTAAATGCCATGCGCATTGTCTGCGTCATCAATTACAGCCTTTCAATTCAGTGGGATGAGATTCTAGACAATGGGAAGCTAGCTATCCAGCTTCCACCAGAGAGCGCCATCATCAGCGCTCTGGTCAATCAGGTCGAGTTGCCGGACGTGCGCCTCGAGTTCCGCCTCGGTCGCCTTCATGACAACCAGTTCGAGGCCACGTCTGTCGATCGCTGCAACAGCGCTATTTTGCAGGTCCTGCCCGGTCACTTCGCGCTCAAATGATAACGCGCCTTGCCCACCCGTCATCGCCAGGTAAACGTCGGCGAGCAACTCGGCATCGAGCAAAGCACCGTGATACGCACGGCCCGAATTATCGACGCTGTAACGTTTGCACAATGCATCGAGGCTATTGCGCTGACCAGGATGAATCTCGCGGGCCATATGCAGGGTATCGATTACCTCGCAGACCGATGCCATGCGTGTCGAATTCAGCCCCGCACAATGAAACTCGTTATCGAGGAAGCCGACATCAAAATCGGCATTGTGAATAATCAGTTCGGCGCCTGAAACGAACTCGATAAAGGCTTCGGCAATTTCGGCGAACCGGGGCTTGTCCGCGAGCATCTCACTGGAGATGCCATGCACCTCTTCGGCAGCCTCATCGATATCCCGGTCCGGCTGGATATATTGATGAAACGTCTCATTGGTCCGCCGACGATTGATCAACTCGATGCAACCGATCTCGATCACCCGATGCCCTTTCGACACTTCAAGGCCCGTCGTTTCGGTATCGAGAACCACCTGCCTCATCGCTTCAATCCTGTTTCAGCCATAGTTAAATCCTGCCTGTTCACTACCGACTATTGGCCGTCAGCATTTCATCAAGGCCCTGGTTGGCCAAAGCGTCAGCCCGCTCATTGCCAGGGTTGCCGGCATGACCTTTGACCCAGCGCCACGTCACAACATGATCGCCAATGGCCTGATCGAGCGCCTGCCACAAATCCTGATTCTTGACCGGTTTTTTGCTTGCCGTTTTCCAGCCACGGCGCTTCCAGTTGGCCAGCCATTCATCTATCCCGCGGCGAACATATTCCGAGTCCGTATAGACCGTGACACTGCAATTTCGCTTCAGTGCCTGCAAGCCGCAAATGGCGGCGGTCAGCTCCATGCGATTGTTCGTCGTCACCAGCTCACCACCGCAGATTTCTTTCTCTCGCCCGGGCGCCAGCAACAACACACCCCAGCCGCCCGGGCCAGGGTTGCCCCGACATGCGCCGTCCGTGTACATCTCAATACCGTTCATGCGACGTTGCGCGTTGATGGGTTGACTAATCCGCCGACGAGTCTGCGTTTCGGTGCCCAGGCTGGTTTAATCGGCGTCGCGGTATACAGCGTTTTCCTGGCTACGAGCATATAGCAACCCGCAAAGGGCGCATGCCTGCGCCAGGCTGCGGATGCAGCCGTAAAACTGAGCCGCATGGCGCGTAAAAAGCGATTCGCGCGGCGTGCCGGGTCGCGCTTTCGTCTCATTGCCGTCCCGTCGCCGGACGCCACAGATGCTTGCCGGTATCGACTGCCGGAGCGGCGAAGAATCGGCGACGGAAAATAATGAAATGACGAATGATCGACAGAAAAATTAAGCAGCCGTAGCCAATCACGCAATCGATGTTCGGAGACCAGCCGCCGGCAACCCGGGGGAAATCGCCGCCGTGACAAAAAATGCCGCAACCCCCACAGACTGACGGGATTAAAGCCGAGAATCACAACATGACCATCCGATCGCAACACCCGATCCAGTTCGCGCAAGACGCCGTGCGGATCGTCGGCAGCTTCCAGTATGTGCGGTAACAAAACGACGTCGACCGAATCATTAGCGATCCCCAGGCAATTTGCCGCCGTGATCAGATCAGCCCGCTTGCCCTCTGCCGAACCCTCTGCCTCGCCGATAACGGTCGCCCGTTTGGTACGAGCAAAGCGCCGAAATTCATCACCACCCCATGCACCGATCTGCAGAAACTGATCGCCGAAAATACTCTCCAGCGCCAAACGCACCCGAGCGCTCTCCTGGCGAAGCAGGATGCGGCCGGTTGCCGTTTTGAGCCAATCGGAATAAGTCATCGGTGCAAATCAATCTTGTCTTGTGTGTAGAATCGCAGCTTTATAATACCGAACACGGATGGAAAAATTCGATTTTGGGCGAATATCCAGCAGACTCACATTTTATGTCGGGGAATATACCGGGCATTTTGGAACAGGATAAAGGCAATATCGTTTTTCGTCGTACAATGTGCGGCGAAAACTGGCGACCTTGGTGAATTATGGGATTTCTGACAGGAAAAAAAGCTCTGATAACCGGCATTGCGAGCGATCGCTCGATCGCCTGGGGAGCCGCACAAGCCATGGCCCGCGAGGGTTGTGAGCTGGCTTTCACGTATCAGGGCGACAAGATCAAGGATCGTGTCATCGAATTTGCCGCACAGGTCGGCAGTTCGATTTGCCTGCCGATGGATGTAACGAGCGATGATGAAATCGATGCCGTGTTCCGGAATCTGAACAAGGAGTGGGACGAACTCGACATTATCCTGCACTCGATCGGCTTTGCGCCGCGTGATCAGATGTCCGGCAATTACCTGGAAACCGTCAACCGGGAGGGTTCTCAGATTGCCCATGATATTTCCAGCTATAGCTTTCCGGCACTGGCAAAGGCGGGTCGGTCCATGCTGTCGGCACATTGTTCCCTGCTGACACTCAGTTACCTTGGTGCCGCACGCGCGATCCCGAACTACAACATCATGGGGCCGGCCAAGGCCAGTCTCGAAGCCAATGTCCGCTTCATGGCGGCCGATCTGGGCAAGCATGGAATCCGTGTCAACGGCATCTCGGCCGGGCCGATCAAGACGTTAGCGGCAATGGGCATCGGCGGATTTCGCGGCATGATGTCCCAGTTTGAACAAGTCGCTCCGTTGCGGCGTGCCGTCACGACGGAAGAGGTCGGCAATGTCGTCGCGTTTTTGAGTTCCGATCTCGCTTCGGGTATTACCGGTGAGATCGTCTATGTCGATGCCGGATACAACATTCTTGGTTTTGGTATCAGCTGATAGCTGACCGAAGGTAGGCCCTACCCTGCGTAGGAGCGGCTTCCAGCCGCGAATCATACTAATCGCGGCTGGAAGCCGCTCCTACGATTGCCTCCGTCCGAGCGACGTTCGTCTCTTCCCCTTCAAGCCGCGCGATAATCACTGTGCAGGTCGCATCACCGAATACGTTGATGCTGGTCCGCGCCATATCGAGGACACGATCGAAAACGAACAGCACGGCAATTGCCTCGACCGGCAAGCCTACGGCAGCAAGAATAATGGCAATCGCCACGAGCGATGCTGATGGAATGCCGGCAACACCGATCGATGTGATCAGCGCGATGACGACAATCGAAAACTGGGTCATAAAGTTCAGGTCGAGACCATACGCCTGGGCCAGAAACATCGCCGCCATACATTCGTACAACGCCGTGCCATTCATGTTGACTGTCGCGCCCAGCGGCAGCACGAAACTGCTGATCCGGTTCGACACCCCGGCATTCTTTTCCAGGCAGTCCATGGTCACGGGTAACGTAGCCGAGGAGGACGCCGTCGAAAATGCCATCAACATAGCCGGTGAAACTGCGCGCAGCGTCGCCACCGGCGACACCCGACCGACCCAGCGCAACAGCAACGGCAGCGTGACCGCGGCATGCAAAAACAACGCCGCCAGGACGACGAGGGCGAATATCAGCAGCGGTTGCGCCGCATCGAAACCCGTCTTGGCAACGACGCGGGCGACGAGCCCGAAGACCCCGATCGGCGCAAATTTCATGACCCATTCGGTCATGTGCATCATGACGTGGAACACGCCACTGCAAAAACGAAACAACGGCTCGGCGAGGTTTTCTTCGAGCTTCGTCATGAAATAGCCGAATAACAGGCAGAAGAATATGATGCCGAGCATCGACCCGTCGGCAGCAGCGCGCACGATATTGGTCGGCACCATGCGCAGGAAAATGCTCACGACGTCGCCGACACCCCGGTCGCCCACCTGCGCAAGCACTGCGCTCGTGTCCGTATCCAGCGCCAGCAACTCTCCGACCGGCTGCCCGTCCAGAATCCCCGGTCGCACGATGTTGACGAGTAACAAGCCGACGAGGATCGCAAACAGCGTTGTCATGGCATAAAACAACAGCGTCTTGCCACCGAGCTTGCCGAGGTTCCCGGAGGCACCGATGCCGGCCACGCCGACGACAATCGACGAAGCAATCAACGGCACGATCAACATCTTCAGCGCGTTGATGAATAACGTACCGAAAAAATCAAATATTGCGTAATAGGTAACGGGGCCGATCGTCGCCTCTGCACCAGCCAACTCACCGGCAACAGCTGCCAACCCGATGGCAATCAATATCTGCCAGTGGAGTTTGAGCTCAGTTAGCTTGCTGATCATTGATAGGCAAAATGGCGTCAGAAAGTCTCAGGTTTATCGAACAGATCGGGAGCAATAACAACTTTCGCTTTCTCGCGCAAATCGACGACCAGCGCCGTGACGGTGTTATTGCCGGACTGCTGCGCCAGTTGTTGTTTTCGCTGATCTCGTGCCTCCTGTGGAATTGCAGCGGCGCGACCAGCCACTACCTTATCCAGCCGAAGTACCGCATAACCGCCATTGGCTAGCTGGAGACCACGATAGACCCCGGCATCATCGACGGGGTGGGGCATTCTGTAAATCTCAGCAAGCATTTCCGGGGCAACCTCGTTCGAACTGCGCTTCAGTGTAGCTAGCTTCTGCAGCTTAACATCGAATTGTGTGGCAACAGCTTCTGCCGATTCACCCGTCTCGAGTTGAGCGAGAATCTGCTTTCCACGACCCTGGGCGAGATCCCCGGCCTTTTGTAATCGGACACTGGCTTCCACCTGTTCCCGGACTTCCTCCAGTGGCGGTACGACCGATGGCTGATGTTCGTCAACACGCAGAACGACGGCAGTGTCTTCGGTCACCTCGATCAGCGGGCTGTTTTCACGATCATCAAGTACGGCCAGGCTGAACGCAGCATCAACCATCGCTGCGTTGTAGCCGAACGGCGGCCCACCGTTGCGCGTGAATTGCTCGATTCTTTGCACCTTGAGATCCGTGTCAGACTCAACAGTACTAAGGCTGGTCGGATTTTCCAGCGCCAGATCATCAACCCGCTCGGCCAGAGCATAAAAACCATCTTCGGCCTGCCGGTTCCTCAGCTCGTCGAACAGCTCATCGCGAACTTCAGCATAAGAACGTAACGCACCCGAATTGACAGCATCCAGACGAATGATGTGATAACCGAACTCGGTTCGTACCGGCTCCGAAATTGCACCGGTGTCGAGCCCGAACAGAACTTCCGCGAAAGCGTCAACATAGTCACTGCGACTCGCCCAGCCCAGACCCCCACCCTGCTCGGCCGACACAGGATCATCCGAGTACTCGCGCGCCAATTCCTCGAATGACTCGCCATCGAGGAGCCTCTGATGAAGCTCATTGGCCTGAGTACGTGCCGCAGCCTCTTCAGTATCATCATTTATTATGAGCAGAATATGTCGCCCCTGGCGCTGCTCTTCGGCAACATAACGATCTGCATTGGCATCGTAATAATCCCGGACAGCCTGTTCATCGACACTAATCCGGGCCGCAATATCAGCGAGTCGAATCTCTATGTAATCCAGGCTAACGCTCTCCTGGGTCCTGAATTCATCGGCATTGGCTTCGTAGTACACCTGCAATTCTGCATCTGTGATCTCGATTCCGTCGGCAAGCTCTGCAGGATCCAGAACTATGCTCGTCGCTTCACGCTCTTCCGCCAGCAACTCGATATAGCGCCGGTATTCACGCGGCGTAAGAAAGGAAGTGTACAAGATCGCATTTTGCAGCTGCCCGACTTCCAGCTGCGCACGCTGTTCGTGCTCGTAGAATTCAGGTGAAATTCCCTGACTCGCCAGGACCGCAATATAACTTTCCCTGGAAAAAGCACCGTCGATTTGAAAAACGGGCCGACTGCTAATGGCTATCGACAAGCGCTGATCATCGACTCGATAACCTGCATCTCGTACATATTGAGTAACGACCTTGTTGCGCACCAGCCCCTCGAGAGTGTTGCGCTGAATCTGTTCCTGCAAGAATTCGGGCAGCTCACCCTGCAGCGCATCCTGCTGACGCAGCAACTGATTCTGCACGGCGCGCTGATAGCTGCGCATATCGACCTCTTCGCCGTTAACCTCGGCGGCAAAATTGCCGGCCACGCCGCCCTGATCCATGTTCCCGAATGAAATAACCAGCGTCACGCCAATGGCGCCGATGACGATAAAAGCAACGACACCGGTAAACCGGTCTCGAATTAATTGCAGCATTATGGTTCCGTCCCGCAAGAAGTGATGGGTCGTATTGTAAAAGCCAGACAAAAAAAAAGCGTCACTCTCGTGACACTTTTTTTCAATCCTGGTGGCGGAGCGGACGGGACTCGAACCCGCGACCCCCGGCGTGACAGGCCGGTAT
>CAZVQW010000037.1:0-14604 GCA_964629475.1 uncultured Chromatiaceae bacterium
GGCGAAAGCCGCGTGACCTCTACTTCTGAATGCCGTTATAAATGGGGGGATTACCTAACTGCCAGAGTCATTACGAAAATAGATACTCCAATAATTCAGACCATCGGCAACTAGAACATGGTTACCCCATAGGCTCTGATCAACAATGCGTAAAGTTGAACTTAGCGTCCAATCCCCCAAGAGGTCATCTGTATCCAGAAAAGCTTCATAGTTGGTAGCACAACCAGAACAGGTTGCAGCATCCTGAACTCTCCAATAATCGTAGCTGCCTGAAGTGGTTGCCTCGGTACCTCCACCGACACTACCGGCACCAACCGAATTGTACGTCCAGCCTTCGCTAACCGGATCATTTGAACCCGAGTGAACGATTACGGATGCAGCCACTACCGGCATAGAAAAAAAGGTGACTACGCAGATGCTAAAAGTGATATAAAAAAATGACCTGGTCATAATGTCTATTTTTGCCCAGCAGACAAAACCCCTAGTTAATTTGTTATTTGTATTCTTTGTGTTATTTGCCCTTCTCAGTAAAGCGCCCTCGGTTTGAGGTTTTGCCACAATATAACATCTAGCGCCTGAAAGGCGCTTAACGTTTAACTTATTCTGTACCAGCCGGGAAATATTCATTTCCCAGTTCCATTCAAACGGGCCACCTCCCAAGGGTGGCCCGTCTGCAATCAGGTGACTATCTGTTCCCTGTCGGGAAGCTGCTAGTCTATTTCCACCGAGTCGGCAACACCGTCCCCACCCGCCGCATCAACAATCTTCACAATGTCACCCATGACAGGCATACCATCCGGGTAATCGGTGATGCCGGTGGTAACGATAAATGTCACCCCGAGAACCACGATGCTGACATTATCCGTGAATTCGTCGACCGGTCCTTCCAGCTTATAGCTACTGCAGGCACTCGTGACGCTTTCGAGTTCGATCAGACCTGCAACATAGACAGCAGTGTTTGCTGAAGTATCCGTACTTGCCTTGATTTCCACACAGTCACCGTCATGGACAACGGTCAGATCAATGGGATCCTGTGAGTCGTCGTTGGAAAATACCGCAAGTTCGGGTACATCACGAAACTCGATCGGCAACGTTTCGGTGACTCCGGGGAAAGAACAGTCCAAAGAACCGACCTTCGGTGAATTAATACCATCCGGGACATTCGTATTCATGACCGAGCACTTCATTTCCAGCTCATCGTCCTCATCTTCGCATTCCTCGACGAGAAGAACGCCGATGGCCTCATCGTATGTGCCTTCAGCTTCAACCAAGGTGCCAACAAGAGCTTCACAGCCAGGGGCATTGATGATGTCCACCTCAGTGTTACCGATCGAATATCCCGTCGAACTATTGTCGTCCTGTATCAGAGTTCCGGTGATTTCCGCTTCTCCGTCGCTATCAAAATCATCCTCATCTTCGAGTTCGACCTCGATAGCCGTGAAGGTGGTGCCGTCGTAGTTGCCTTTCACTTCGGCATAGTCACCTTCCTGTGGAATCAGGTTCGCACCCGTGGCATCGACATCAATGACCGTGCCGTCCTTAAGCATCAGCGGAAAGGTCGAGCCGGTCACCTCACCTACCGTGCCCTTCGCCTCGTGGCTCGAATCGTTTTGCTTCTCGACATACAGGGCATTCAGCGTAGTTCCATGCCACTCGCCACTGACCTCGATATTAGCGCCGTCCAGTTCCAATGTGTCCGGCGGGTTGGTGGTGAAATCCCGCCATTGGGTACCCGGGTTGGTGGTCATGACATTTGCGCCGAACACGTCGAAGGTGAAGTTACCGTCAGCGCCGGCAACATTAGTTACTGGTCCTTCCAGTTCGTCGTCGTACTTGATTGATGACACCGCACCGCTGGCACTGACCTGCATGCTGATGCTCATGCCGACGGCCAAGCTCTCCTCACAGGTTCCGCCCACACTGACGTCATCCACCTCGCAGCTGGTCACATTATCGGTGCTGTACTCATTACCGTTGCTCATGATGACACTGCCAAAACCGCCGATGGTACCGACTACTGTGCTGCCGGAAGTGGGTGCAGCTGGTCCGCCGCCGCCACTACCACCACCGCACGCGGCAAGACCGGCCAAGACCAGCGTCATTATCAACGTATTAAGAAAATTACCTAGCTTCATGCTGCTATCTCCCGATTTTTTGTCCAAATCCAGCTCTGTGATCGCGCCCTGAGCTTTTCATAGTCTCCGCCTGCTTCACGATCCAGCCAAACGCCCCGAATTCATGGATAAATATTGCCGCACCTGCGTATTTAAACTGTGACCCAAATCACATGCTCGACAGCTAAATAATAACGCATTTGTGTTTGTTTTTCGCAAATACGTGGTTTTTTGTCCGTGTGACAACGTCGCAGATGAATGTCTCAGACTGGCAAAAAGAGTCTTTCGCCGTCATTTCAATAGAGCCAAAAGAGGCCCACTCAAGCAGGAGTTTGAGCAGCTACGCACCATCGTTTCCAGGCAGAGAAAACCCGGCGATGTGATAGTACTGCCAAGTTACTGATGATGGCACTTTCAGGTCGACACGGGCCTTCTGAAATCGTATAGCCTGAAAGGCCGGTCCCAAGACCAAACCAGGGCACTCAAAGAAGATTCACGGCAATCGACCAGCGAAGTACAGGCCCAGCGCAATCACCTGTTAGTCAGATCAACGGACGTGGTCAGAAAATTATAATGACCTGGCTGGGAGTGGCGGCCTTTGCGCAGGTTTCTGGCGTGTGGTTTCGGGCATGCCATTTCGGCATCGTAGCTATCCCGGTAATGTGTTGCCCTTGTATTAAATGGGCAGAAGTTAGTGATTCTCTAATTGATTAGTGCTGATCGCGGCTGGAAGCCGCTCCTACGGGGGACACAGAGTATTACTTCCGCTTCCGAACCCGATCCCGGCTTCGCTGCTGACGCGGTGTCAGCTTATTTCTCCTGCCTTCAAAGGGATTCTTACCGGTCCGCAACTCGAGCCGGATCGGCGTGCCCTTGAGCCGAAATACCTTGCGAAACCGGTTGATCAGATAACGCCGGTAACTACCCGGCAGGCGCTTCGTCTGGTTGCCGTGAACCACGATAACCGGCGGGCGCTTGCCCCCCTGGTGCGCATAACTGAGTTTGATCCGGCGTCCACCCACGATCGGCGGCGGGTGGGCTTCGATGGCTGTCTGCAGGATGCTGTTGAGGTCACTGGTCGGCAAATCACGGATGGCAGCAGCCGCTGCCCGCGATGCACCGCGCAGCACATCGACGATGTTACTGCCATGCAAAGCCGAGATAAAAAAGACCTCGACAAAATCGACGAACGGCAATTGCCGGTCGAGCGCTTCACGTAAATCGGCACGGCGCCGTTCCGATAATCCGTCCCACTTGTTGACGCCAATCGTCAACGCACGGCCGCGCTCAAGAATAAGGCCGATCAGCGAGACATCCTGCTCTGTCAGACCTTCCCGCGCATCGATCAGGACGATGACCGCGTCGGCTTCTTCAAGCGCCTGCAGCGACTTGACCACGCTGAACTTTTCGATGGTATCGTGCACTTTCGCACGCCGCCGGATACCCGCCGTATCGACGAGCACGAAAGGCTCGTCATCGAACGTGAATGGCACGGCGATACTGTCACGAGTCGTACCCGATTCGTCGAAAGTTACCAACCGATCCTCGCCGATACAGCGATTGATCAACGTGGACTTGCCTACATTGGGCCTGCCGAGCACGGCAATACGCGTGCCGTCAGCAGTTGAAACTGCGGATTCCTGTACGGTTTCAGATGAACACAATTCGAACACACGTTCGATCATGGTATTGACACGATCGCCACGCACAGCCGAGATCGCAATCGGGTCACCGAGCCCGAGCCGATAGAAATCACCGGTTACTTCATCACCGACACGGCCCTCGGTCTTGTTGACGACGAGTAAAACGGGTTTGCCGGTCTTGCGCAATGTCGCGGCGATATTCTCGTCCCCGGTCGTGCAACCGATATTACCATCCACAAGCAGAATCACAACGGTGGCATCGCCGACCGCAGCTTCGACCTGCTTGCTCATGCGCCGATCCAGCTCTGCCTTGTCGCCCGTCAGCCCACCCGTATCGACGACGATTGCGGAACCCGCTTCGGCACGGACAAACCCATACAGCCGATCACGCGTCAACCCGGGGTAATCTGCCACGAGTGCATCCCGCGTACCCGTCAATCGATTGAACAGAGTAGACTTGCCAACGTTCGGGCAGCCGACGATTGCCAATACCGGAATCACGACGGGTCAATCCCCGGCTTTCGGAGTCCGGTCTCTGAAAGCAAACAGTTTGCCGCCATCCGTGACGACATAAAGGGTCTCATTGACGACAACCGGCGCGGTTGTGATGCGGTCTCCACCTGCACGGACACGAGCCTGCAATTCACCGGTGGCCGCATCAAACCAGTGCAGGTAGCCTTCGAAGTCACCGACGACGACCGAGCTGCCAAACGGAGTTGGACCCGAAATATCACGGTACGATAACGATTCCTGACGCCATTGCTCCTGGCCGGCGCGCCGGGTCATCGCAATCAGATTGCTGTCGTCCCGGGATACATACAGGTTATTAAAATCCACACCGATGCCGTTATGACTAGAGATTTCGCGAGTCCACAGAATCTGCCCCGACTCGACGGCCAGCGCCGCGAGAATACCCTGATAACCGACAGCGTAGATATCGCTGCCGACAATGCGAATCGACGCATTGATATCTGATAATCGATCAACCTCGGTGCGGCCGCTTGGCGGCGACATCAGCACGTCCCACATCAGGCTGCCATCGCCGAGATCGTAGGCCGAGATCTTGCCGTTATCGAATCCGCAGATGACGACATTACCGACCACGACTGGTTGGCCGGTACCGCGTACCGTCAGCCGCGGCACAGACTGTTGAACGAACCATGCTTCGTTGCCGCTATCGATATTCAGCGCAATGAGTTTGCCGTCGACGGTGCGCACGAGGACGAAGTCGGCAGTAACTGCCGGTACGGCCAAGACCTCGCTCGATACGATCGTGCGCCAAAGCTCGTGGCCGTCGGCCGAATCGAGAGCGATAACATCACCGTTACTCGAACCCAGCACGACAACATTGTTGCCGACCGCCGGTCCGGCAGACAACGGTAACCTGGTCTTCTTGCGCCACTGCTTCTTGCCCTTGTCTGCAGAAACGGCAAGTACCCGCCCATCATGTGCGGCGGCATAGATGTTGCTGCCGTCACTTGCCGCAACGAGCGCAAGTCGCAAATGTTCGGCGCTGTCACCAAGGCTATGACTCCAGGCCTTCTTGATGCGCAACGTGGACTTGAATTTTACAAGTTCGGCCGGTTCATTAACCTCCTCGTCACCGCCGAACATGCCGCAACCGGGAAGTAGCAGTACGATTAGCAGCGAAATGATGAGCTGCAGCGGAACGAAACGACGATGATTACTGATCGGCGTCATAACAGGTTTCCGGAACGATCAATAATGTCGAACCGGTGATTACTCAGTTGCAGCCGATGCATCGCCCGCCTCGCCCTCGTTCGAAAGTTCCACTGGTGCCCCGGTCAGGATGACCGGCTCATCGACATCGAGGCTGTCACGCTTGGCCTGTACATAGGCTCGGTCAATTGCCGGCGGCTGGCGCATATCTGTCAGTGCCGCATCGTATGCGGCCAGCGCATCTTCGGCACGATTCATCGCCACATAAACATCGCCTCGCACATCGTTAGCCTGTGCAAAGAATGCAGAATCCGTTTTCATTCCGTCGAGCGCCAGGAGCGCCACATCATATTGTTCCTGCTGCAGGCGAATACGCGCGAGCCTGATACGGGCAATTTGCAACATCGCCTCAATACTGCTTTTTGCAATAATAGATTCCAGATGGCTGGCTGCTGACTCGAAATCGTTACGATCCAGAGATAACTTCGCGAGGCGCAAATGCGCCTGGTCGATATACGGAGACCCGCTATAGTCGGACGCGAGCTCGGCCAGCAATACATTGGCCTCATCCTGTTTATTAGCCTGGGTTTTGACGACGAGTTCTTCATATATTATCGAAGCTTCCTCCGCGCGCTGGATCCCGTAGGACTGCCACTGGTTCCAACCGAACAACGCTACGAGGCCAATCCCAATGCCTCCGAATACTGCCGGGCCATTTTCTCTGAGCCACTGGCGAATACGCTCCGCTTGCTGCTCGTCTGTAAGATTTTCTTCATCCATTATTAACGGTACCCATGTTATCGATATATTGTGTCAATGCCGCGCCGAGGTCAGCCCAGCTAACGCTGATCTGCCCGAGATCTTCCCGCAGTGCCTTAATTCCAATAGTTTTCTCTGCCACCTCTTTCTCACCGAGTATCAATGCGAAAGCTGCACCGCTGCGGTCGGCTCGCTTCATCTGCGACTTAAAACTACCGCCGCCACAGTTAATCTCGATCAGGACACTCGGCAGTTCATTGCGCAACTCTTCAACCAGGGCAAAAGACGGCAACAACACATCGTCACCGACGGCAACGAAGTATGCATCCGGTTTATTCGTCACCGGCTGCCCACCGCAAGCCTTGTAAAGTTCGAGCAGGCGCTCCATGCCAATCGCACAGCCGATTGCCGGCGTTGGCTTCCCGCCCAGCTGGCTGACGAGACCATCGTAACGCCCACCTCCGCAAACTGTACCCTGCGCACCTAGCTTACCGGTTACCCATTCAAAAACAGTTTTTGAATAGTAGTCCAGCCCACGCACGAGCCGCGGATTCACACGATATTTAATACCGGCCTGATCAAGCAACTGACGCAGCGTGGAAAAATGTGTCTCGGATTCGGCATCGAGGTAATCGGTCGTGACCGGCGCGGCGGAGACGAGCTCTTTCATATCAGGATTCTTGGTATCCAGGATACGCAGTGGATTGCGCGTCAACCGATCAAGGCTGTCCGCATCGAGATCATCCTTGTGCCGCTCAAAGTATTCGGTCAATGCCCGACGATGCTCCAGGCGTGACTCGGGCGTGCCGAGAGAATTCAATTCGAGCTCAACAGCGTCGATGCCAAGCGTCCGCCATAGCCGATGCGTGATGATAATAATCTCGGCGTCGATATCCGGCCCTTCGAAGCCGAGCGCCTCAATACCAAACTGGTGAAATTGCCGGTAACGGCCCTTCTGTGGTTTCTCGTAGCGAAAAATAGGTCCGATGCACCAGAGTTTCTGCCGCTGGTTGTGAAGCAAACCATTTGTCATACACGCTCGAACAATGCCGGCTGTCGACTCCGGGCGCAGTGTCAGGCTCTCGCCGTTGCGATCCTCGAACGTGTACATCTCTTTTTCAACGATATCCGTCACTTCACCAATCGAACGCCTGAAAAGATCAGTACGTTCGATAATCGGCACACGAATTTCGGCGAACCCATAGGCATTCAGCAAATCGCGCAGACTGGATTCGATCGCCTGCCATGTTGCAGATTCGGGTGGTAACAGATCGTTCATTCCCCGAATTGGCTGGACTTGGGACATCGTGACTTCGCCTTACTCGGGTTCTTCGCCGGTGATCTCGAAACGCGCGACCTTGCCGCGAACACGAGATACAGGCACTGCAAACGGTTCATCGTTGATCGTTAATTCGACACCCCGTGCATTGCCGATCAGCAGATTGAACGGCGGTTCGCCGGTAATTTCACGACGCTTCCCCTCGCGCTGTAGACCAAATAATAAGCGCCGATTGGCATCGGAAATCTCGACCCAGGACTCCTGATTGAAATGCAAGCCGAGACGCATCGTGGCAACCGGCCGGCTTACCGGAAGTTTTTCCGGCTGCTCGACAACCGCACGGTCATCGACTTCGGCCTGCACAGCCGGAGGCGCAACCCTGACTTCCGGCACGACAACAGCACGGCGCGGTTCGGAAACCGGAGCTTTCTGCGTTACGTCAACAGCATCGTCTGCGGGCGACTCAGCCAGGACCGGTGCATCGGCAACCGGTGTTACAGCGGAATCCTTGCCGACATCGGTGACGGTATCGGTAACGGGGTCCCCAGCATCATCATTACCGAGCAAAAGATAAATACCCAACACACAACCGAGCAGGACTGTGAGCGCCCCGCCGGCCCACACAACCGGATTGGCGGTAGCAGGAACACTGCCCGGCTGTCGCAGCGCCGGCGCCACAACCGGCTCCGGGTTACCGCCATGATAAGCGCTGAGAAATTCATCCACAGACAAACCGAGTAGTTGTGCATAGGTTTTCAGGTGACCGCGCACATACACCGGCGCGCCGAGCGTCTCGAAGCGGCCCTGCTCGAGGGCAATAATAATTGTCTCATCGAGATGCAATACCTCGGATACCTGCTCGAGTGACAATGACTGTTGCTCGCGGGCCGCACGTAACTTGTCGCCGAGATTTTTCCCGGTTGTTTGATCTTCGGTTGCAGCACCCACGGCTGCCACTTTATCGGCCGGAGCGTCATCAACCTGCGTCACGGAGCTGCTCCAGTAATAAACGTGTCTCTACAGACTCCGGAAATGTCTTGCGCAACTGGCTACCGAATTTGTCGGATGCCGTGAAGTCCCCCATCGATTGCTCGATGCGAACACCCAGCCATAATGCAGCGGGTGACGGTGCGGCCGCGGCCAGATGACGCTGCAGGAAGGCGCGTGCCTGCAGGTAATTGCCGCGTTGATTCGAGACATCAGCCATTTGCAACAGGGCCTCGGCAGATTGCGGGTTGGCCGCCAACGCCGCGCGCAGATAGTCTTCCGAACGCGCGAGATCAAGTCGCTTCATGCAGACACCGGCATTCGTATAGAGCACCGCTTTGTCCGAGAATGTTTTCGACAACGGCACGGACAATGCACGGTCAAATAATTCCAGCGCTTCTTTACGGCTGGATTCGTTACGGCACAGGAATATCGCCAGACCGGCCAGTGCATCCGGGTCTCGTGGAGCCAACGAAACCGCACGCCGATAATGTCGTTCGGCGCCTTCGATATCGCCGAGATTCTCATAGACAAAACCGAGCAATCTGTGCGCGACGATGTTATCGGAATCGAGCTCCACCGCCTTTTCGAGCTTGACACGCGCAGATTGCCAGTCGCCCTGGCGTAGATACTCGCTACCCATCTTCATGTTCAGATCGGCAGCCTCATCTGGCTGCTCGGCGGGCTGCACGCGACCAGTCGTTTCCGTAACACAAGCAACCATCAGCAAAAGGCTCAACACGGTGACGATCAAACGGAATAAACTCATTGCAATAAACCCTGTTGTATCTTGCTCGTCTGCATCTTGCTCCCAAGGGGCGCACGCACCCGATTGCTGACCTGTCCGGCAAGCTGGCCGCAGGCCGCCGCAATGTCATCGCCGCGGGTTTTACGCGTCACGGTCATGATACCCGCGTCGAGCACTACCTGTCGGAATCGGTCGACAGCCTCCTGCGGTGAGCGAAGATAAACACTGCCGGGAAACGGATTAAAAGGAATCAGGTTGACCTTGGCCGGACGGTTGGCAAGCAGGCGGGCCAGTTCACGCGCCTGTTCAATGCCATCATTGATGCCGGCAAGCATGACATATTCAAACGTCACGCCCTTGAGGTTCGCGAGGCGTGCATAGTCCCAGCACGCATCGAGCAGCTCGGCGATCGGATAACGCCGGTTGCTCGGCACCAGAACATCGCGGAGTGCGTCATTCGACGCGTGCAAAGACACCGCGAGGGCGACATTCGATTCCTCACCAAGCTTCCGGAGCTGCGGCACCAGCCCGGATGTACTGACAGTCACGCGTCGGCGCGACAGGCCGAAGCCAAAATCATCGAGCAGGATATCGACAGCCTTAACCACTGCACGCAGATTTGCGAGCGGCTCACCCATACCCATGAACACCACATTGGAGATCCGCGGCCCATCGATTTTATTGAGTTCCCGCCTGGCGAGCATCACCTGGCCAATAATTTCAGCTGCGCTCAGATTACGATTAAATCCCTGCCGACCGGTTGCACAGAACGGGCAATCCATTGCACACCCTACCTGCGACGAAACACACAGGGTGCCGCGGCCGTCTTCAGGAATGAAGACAGTTTCGATTGCCTGACTGCTATCGGCCTGCAGGCGCCACTTGATGACACCATCCGCTGCATCGTGACGCTCCTGCACCTCGGGCAGAGTGAACTCGACACGATCCTCGAGCGCATGCCGTAACGCCTTGCTCAGGTCTGTCATGTCATCGAGACGCAACACCGAACGACCGTACACCCATTGCATCACCTGGCGGGCATGAAACTTTTTCTCGCCCATATCTACGAATAACCGCTCAAGATCCGTGCGCGGCAGGCCCAACAGGTTTATGGGATCAGCAGTCATTCAGCAGCGCCTGCGATCAGCGGGTCCGTGGACAGACCTGATCCGGGGAAAAGAAAAACGCAATTTCCTCGCGCGCCGTGTCCGGCCCGTCGGATCCGTGCACGACATTTTCTTCGATACTTGCAGCAAAGTCGGCGCGAATCGTGCCGGCATCCGCTTCGGCCGGGTTCGTTGCACCCATAACCTCGCGATTCTTCGCGATGGCATTTTCTCCTTCGAGCACCTGCACCATAACCGGCCCCGACATCATGTAGCTGACGAGATCATTGTAAAAGGGTCGCTCCTTGTGCACGGCATAAAACCCTTCAGCCTGTTCACGAGTCAGGTGCAGCATGCGCGACGCGACAATGCTCAAACCTGCTTTCTCGAAGCGGCGATACACCTCACCGATCAGATTCTTCTCGACACCGTCTGGCTTAACTATTGAAAAAGTACGCTCGATAGACATTACAACTCCATGTTGGTTATTCCCGGCAGTCTGCCGGATTTGGAAACCCGTATTAAAAAAACAGATACTAAAAATAATTAAATACTAAAACTCTCACCACACCCGCATTCACCCGTCGCTTGTGGATTTCGAAATTTGAATGCCTCGTTCAGCCCTTCGCGGACGTAGTCGATCTCCGTACCATCGATAATTTCGAGGCTCTGCCTGTCGACGATGACCTTGACATCGTCGACAGAGAAAACGACATCGTCTGCACCGACCTCGTCGGCATAATTTACGACATACGAAAAACCCGAACAGCCCGTCTTCTTGATACCCAGACGCAGCCCGATTCCGGCACCGCGTTTCAGCAGGAAAGTTCGCACCCGGTCGGCTGCACTGTCGGTTAACGTGATAGCCATCGTCACTCCTGTTAAGTCGCTCCTTTTAAAAAGGGCCAGACAGCTAGCGTCGGCCCAGCCGTGTATTGTCCCAAGCCACACGGCACTTGCGCAAGGCATCCTCGATGATAAGTAATCGCCCCATTTTCTCGACCGGCAGGTCGAGGGTGGCCGCCATCTCAGCGGGCCGAAAATCATCCAGTGACTCGACCGGCCAGCCCGTCAAACGCTCGGCCAGAACGCTGCAGGCGGCGATCGTATGCGGACAGCCAAAGGCCTGGAACGTCATTTCCCCGATCCGGTCATCATCGACACCGATATAAAACACGACTTCCGTACCATGCTCACGCTGCCCGGCTGTGCCACAAATCGTGGTCTCGTGATCTGCGGCCAACGTCCCGACACACCGTGGCTGCGCAAAATATTGCTCTGTGAGGGCCGAATAGCGTTGCCAGCCTCTCATGCAAGCGCCTGCGTCGAAGTTGGCGTAATACTGCGCAGGTGCGCTACAACGCGACAAAACGTCTCGATTGCAAAGTCGATCTCAGCCTCGGTCGTCGGCCGTCCGAGGCTGAAACGGACGCTGGCGCGCGCGAGCTGATCGCCACGCCCGAGGCCGCGTAGCACTGCAGACGGCTCATCACTGCTCGTTGTGCAGGCCGAACCGGCCGAAACGGCGAGGTCACGCAGACCGTAATGCAGGCTCTCGCCTTCGACACCGGTGACGCTGACATTCAGAATATGACCGACACGTCGCTCGCGATCGCCGTTCAACAACACTCCGTCGACGGCGCTGATCCCGTTCCATAGCCTGTCACGTAATGCAGTGATCCGCTCCTCGTCGACTGACCTGCCCGCCCTGGCCAGCCGGCAGGCCTCGCCCATGCCGACTACCTGGTGCGTCGGTACCGTACCCGGTCGAACGCCGTGCTCCTGTCCGCCGCCGAACATCAGCGGCTCGACCCGCCGAATCCGCTCCGCATTGAGGTACAGCGCGCCGACACCCTTCGGCCCGTACATTTTCTGCGCCGCCATCGAGAGCAAATCAATCGACTGTGCGCCAACGTCGATCGGCAGATGACAGGCGCTCTGTGCCGCATCGACATGGAATAAAGTGCCGTGCGCCCGGCATAGCGCACCGATGGCGGCAATATCCTGTACAACGCCGATCTCATTATTAACATGCATGATCGACACGAGCGTCGTACTGTTGGTTAATGCATCCGCAATCTGTTCCGGTTCGATGATGCCGTGCGCATCGGGAACCAGAAAAGTCACGTCGAACCTCTGCCTGGCCAGGTAACGACAGGCATCAAGCACGGCCGGGTGCTCTGTCGCCGATGTCACGATGTGCCGGCCTGCCAAGGCACGAAAACGCGCCGCGCCGATGATCGCAAGGTTATCGGCTTCGGTCGCACCGGACGTCCAGATAATTTCATCTGCGCTGGCGCCGATCAGCAGCGCGACCTGTTCCCGCGCCGTTTCTACCATTGCCCCGGCCTTGCGGCCGAACTCATGCCGGCCGGATGCCGGGTTGCCGAATGCCCGGGCATCGGTCAGGCAGGCGGTCATCGCGCACACCACATCGGCATCTACCGGCGTCGTCGCCGCGTAGTCGAGATAGACGGGTGTCATGATCATGCGTCCGCACCCGGCTCACCCGGCGGCGTGGATGGGTGCACCGGGCCGTTTGTCAGCGCGGTCAAAAGCCCGCGCATGATGTTCAGCTCTTTTTCATCGAGTCGTGCGCGATTGAATAAGCGCCGCAAGCGACGCATCAACGCACGTGGCTGGTCCGGGTTCAGAAATCCGCTGTCATGCATGACGCGCTCGAGGTGCGCATAAAATAATTCGACATCGCCGGCACTGGCCGGCACTGATTCCGGATCCTGCGGTTTGCTCTCGATCCCCTGTGCCCAAAAAAGCTCGTAGGCAATAATCTGTACCGCCATCGCGAGATTCAACGAGCTGTATTCGGGGTTGCTCGGCACATAAACCAGCGCATTACACCGATCCATTTCAACATTCGTCAGCCCGGCACGCTCGGCTCCGAACACGACCGCAGCCGGCTTGCTGTGACTGGCCGCGACAACTTCGGCGGCACATTCGCGCGGATCGAGCTCCGGCCAGGCAAGGCGACGGCGCCGTGAACTCGTGCCGACAACAAAACCACACCCGTTAATCGCTTCAGCCAGCGTCGGGACGATGCGGGCGCTCATCAGCACATCGAGGGCGCCCGATGACCGGGCCCTGGCGACACCATCAATCTCGCAGGCTGGATTCACGAGCACCAGTTCGGAAAAACCCATCGTCTTGATTGCGCGCGCAGCAGCGCCCACATTACCCGGGTGGGTCGGCTCAAACAGGACAAAACGAATCGGCAAATCAGGCACGTGCAGCGAATCTCGGCAGGTAAAACGTGAGTGTTATTCTAGCCTGCTACAACCGGCACAGGCAGCATCAGCTGGGAAAAATGGTGTCAGCCGGCAATTCAGACCGTACAATACCGCCCTCTTTGGCAGCGCACCCTCACCGGATCAGCCTCATGCAAGCCCTATTGAACACAGCCGTCAAGGCCGCCCATCGCGCTGGTGACATCGCTATTCGCCAACTCAAACGACTCGATGAGGTCCGCGTTCAAAACAAGGGCATCAACGATTTCGTCACGCAGGTAGACGAAGCTGCCGAAGAAAGCATCATCTCGACGATTCAACAATATTATCCCGACCACGCCATCCTGGCCGAAGAAAGCGGTATGCGTGGTGACAGCGAATACACGTGGATCATCGACCCGCTCGACGGCACAACAAACTTCATTCACGGCTTGCCGATATTTTCCGTATCGATCGCCCTGCGCATCAAGGGGCGAATGTCGATCGGCGTAGTCTACGACCCTAACCGACAAGAACTCTTCACCGCAATACGCGGCCGTGGCGCGCAGGTTGACGGCCATAAAATCCGTGTCAGCGGCCGCAGGGGACTCGAAGGCGCACTGATCGGCACCGGTTTTCCGTACCGCTCGCAGGAACGGATGAAATCCTACCTCGCCATGCTCGAACAGGTTCTGCTGAACACGGCCGGCGTACGTCGCCCCGGATCAGCGGCACTGGACCTTGCCAACCTGGCCGCCGGTCGCCTGGACGGCTTCTGGGAATTTGGCCTGAACACATGGGACATCGCGGCCGGATCACTGATCCTGCGTGAGGCCGGCGGGTTGATCAGCGAACTGGAAGATAAAGACGACTACCTGGCCACCGGTAACATCATCGCCGGCAGTCCCCGGGTACATAATGCGTTAAAGAAGCTGCTGACGCCGCACCTGTAATTTATTGGCTGGCTCGTTTCACGAGCAAAAGCTACCCCTACGGAAGATCGTCAACAGCTTCCTTATCGACCTTCTTCGGCATCAGATCCTCAGTCGTAACATCGAGCGCCAGCG
>CAZVQW010000038.1:0-14429 GCA_964629475.1 uncultured Chromatiaceae bacterium
CAGCCCCAGGATGTGATGAGCCGACATCGAGGTGCCAAACCTCCCCGTCGATGTGGACTCTTGGGGGAGATAAGCCTGTTATCCCCGGAGTACCTTTTATCCGTTGAGCGATGGCCCTTCCATACAGAACCACCGGATCACTAAGACCAACTTTCGTTCCTGCTCGATGTGTCTATCTCGCAGTCAAGCACTCTTATGCCTTTACACACAACGCGCGATGTCCGACCGCGCCGAGAGTACCTTAGGGATTTTTCACATATGCATTTGGCCGCAGGTAGAACCACCAGTTCAGCACGACGCAAACAGCATAGAAAACCGCAAAGCCATATAACGCGACTTCAGGCGTCGTTAGCTTGATTTGCTCACCGATGACCTTCGGGATGATGAACGCGCCGTAGGCGGCCACAGCGGAAGTCCAGCCCAGTACGGGACCACGCCGTTCCTGATCAAAAACAATGGCAATGGTCCTGAACGTCGAGCCGTTACCGACGCCGGTAGCCGCAAACAGGATGATGAACAGCCCGAAGAACGGCCAGAAAAATTCTTCCGGCGTCGCCGACTGGTAGGCCGCGGCCATGAAATATGCCACGCCGAGCGCCGATACGATCATGACGATCGAGACGATCTGTGTGACGAGCGCACCGCCGACCTTGTCCGAGATCCAGCCGCCGACCGGGCGAATCAGCGCGCCGATGAACGGCCCCATCCAGGCAAACGCCAGCGCGCTCGGCCCGTTCGGGTTCACAGCATCGTGCAGCATCGTGCCGTCTGGCCCTGCCACGTGCGTAAAGCCGAAGATGACCTTGATTGCGAGCGGGAATGCGGCGGAATAGCCGATGAACGATCCGAACGTCATCGTATAGATGACCGTCATCGCCCACGTATGCTTGTCGTTGAAGATCTGGTACTGACGTTTCAGGTTCTGCTGTAACGCACCTCTGGTCAGGTACCGGAGCAACAGGACCGTCGCGGCAATGACGAGCGGCAGGACAATCCATTTGCTCAACAATCCGATGCCTGTAGGCGCCGGCAACAGCAGGTACAGGCCCACCGCCGCGGTCACCAGTCCGATCAAGAGCATCATTGACATCTTGAGCATGCCGCCGGCCAGGCTGCCCGGTTCCGGCGTCACTGATTCGGTGGTGATGTTGTTCATGCCGAACCAGCCGAAAAATGCCAGCGGAATCAATAAAACGAGCCAGACATACCCGGCGTTGTGCAGGTAGGTCTCGGTACCAGCCGCGATCTTGCCGAAGATCCAGCCGCTGCTATTAATCAGCGTCATCGACTCGCCGCCGAAGATACCCATCGTCATGACCAGCGGCACGAGCACCTGCATCGTCGTCACGCCGAAGTTACCGAGGCCGGCGTTCATGCCGAGGGCGGCACCCTGCATTTTCTTCGGGTAGAAGAAGCTGATATTGGACATCGACGATGCGAAGTTGCCGCCGCCGAAGCCCGACAACAGAGCGAGCAATTGGAAGATCCAGAACGGCGTCTCGGCATCCTGTAACGCAAACCCCGTGCCGACGGCGGGAATCATCAGCAACGCGGTTGTAAAGAAGATCGTATTTCGGCCACCGGCGATGCGGATAAAGAATGTGCTCGGAATTCGCAGCGTTGCGCCGCTCAACCCGGCGATGGCCGTCAGCGTGAAATACTGCTCCGAAGAAAACGGAAAACCGAGGTTCAGCATCTGCACCGTGATGATGCCCCAGTACAGCCAGACCGCGAACCCGCACAACAGGCTCGGAATGGAGATCCACAGGTTCCGGGTCGAAATCTGTTTCCCGGTCGATTCCCAAAATTTAGGGTCCTCCGGATTCCAGTCGTTGAGATTTGCAGCCATGGTCGATTCCTTTGCTAAATATGCCGTTGTTCTTCGGGGCGCTCTTTCTGTTCCATGTGTTGAATGACGTTATGCATCCAGAACAGGCAAATAACAGAAATAACCCACATGAACATCCAGCAACTGGTCCACAGGCCCGTGCCTTCGAGCAGGTAACCGAAAATAATCGGGCAGACGAAGCCGCCGAGACCGCCAATCACGCCGACCATGCCACCAACGACGCCGACCTGTTCGGGGTAGTAATCCGGGATGTGCTTGTAGACCGCCGCCTTGCCGATACCCCAGACACTACCGAGCACCACGACGAAGAATGCGAAGATCCAGACGTTTGCCTGGAAATAGATTTTAGTCACGCCCTTGGCCACCAACTCGCGGCGCTGGACGACCTGGCCCACTTCTACGGCCGGCTCCTGCCACGTCATTTTCGTCGGGAAGACGAGCACCTTTTCGTCGAGGCCTTCGAACGAACGGTCCTGCGCCTCAAGCTGGTACCGCTTGCCGTCGACGACGACGAGCGATTCGGATACCTCGGTCACGGTGCCGGCGCGTACGGCCAGGATACCCTGGCCCGGCGAATAAATTTCCATCTTCGGGATCACGAGCATGAAGCTGATCGCGACCGACAGGCCGAGCACCCAGTACATAACGGCCCGGGCACCCATGACATCGGACATCCAGCCGCCAAGCGCACGAATGACACCGGACGGCAGGCTGAACGCGGATGCCAGCAGACCGGCCGTAACGAGCGAGACCGTATAGACGTTGAGGAAGTACGGTACGAGCCATTGTGAGAACGCGACGAAACAGCCGAAGACGAGGAAGTAATACAGGCCAAAACGCCAGACCCGCACGTCCTTGAGCGGCTCGAGCATCTCGCGCATCGTTTCGACTTGCACGGCTGGTTTCTTGTTGGTCGTCGTCAGGAAGAACAACACGCCCATACCGGCCAGAATCGCCGCATAAAAAACCGGTAATTGCCGCCAGGCATCGACGTTGGCCCCGTTGTCCGTGATGTTGTTCAGTACAGTCGGCGCAAACAGTGTCGTCAATGCGGCGCCGGCGTTACCGGCGCCGAAAATCCCGAGCGCGAAGCCCTGGTTCTTTTTCGGGTACCAGACGGACGAGAACGCAATTCCGATCGAGAAACTGACGCCGGCGAGGCCAAAACCCGCGCTGCACAGCGCGTACCAGATGAAACTGTCCGAGTAGGACAACAGATACATCGGGACGGCGCACAGCAACAGCAACGTGCCATAGACCGGTTTGCCGCCATACTTATCGGTCAGGATACCGGCCGGTAGTCGAAAGATTGCACCGGTCAGGACCGGCAGGCCCATCAGCCAGCCGATTTCGACCGGGCCCCAGTCGAATACCTGGTTGGCCGCGAGGAACGTGACCAACACGCCATTGAGCATCCACGCCGCAAAACAGACGGTGAAAGCCAGTGTATTGAGGGCCAGTGTCTTGTGGGACTGTGCGGTTGCTACTTTTTCCACACCCTGAATACTCCTTCTTAGTAAGGATCCCGACAGCTCAAGGCCCGTTCCCACATGGACCAGGGATCCCCATCACGGCAAATCAATTTAGTCTCGCGGGAATCAATTATTACGCGGTCGCGCGTCGGACCAGGCCGTGCTGGCATCGCGAATCCGCTTCTTGTCCCAATACCAGATGACGACCTGGTAGGGGCGCAAGATATAGTGAAGCGGCGCTACGAGCAGGTGGACCAACCGCGTAAACGGGAAGACAAAAAAGATCGAGAAGGCACAGACTATATGAGCCTGGATGACCAGCGGCATCGCGATGACTGCATCGGGCTGCGGGTTCAGCTTGATCAATGACCACAGGTACGGTGACAGGTCGGCGGCGAACCATGACGAACCCCACCGATAACCCAGTGCAATCCAGCAGCCCAGCAAGACCTGCAGCAGCAGGAATAACTCGATGAACAGGTCCATTTTCGTCGTGACCTGCTGCAAACGCTCGTTCGTCAAACGTCGCAGTATCAGCGCGCCCAGGCCGACAACGACTGCAACGGCAAACGTGAACCCCAGACCTTCATGAATAATCAGGCGGGCCGGATCTGAATTCCAGGACAACACCAGCTTTGGAAACAGGAACGCGACGAGGTGCCCGAGGAAAAGCATCAGGATGCCCCAGTGAAACGGGATCGTTCCCCAGAAACCTTGTCTATTCTCGAGGAACTGCGCCGAAAGACTCGTTACCTTGTAACCCTTCTGGTTATAGCGGTAAATCGTGCCAACCAGAAACACCGCGATGGCGATATAGGGAAACGCAACGAAAAAGAAATAGTCTAGCGATCCCATTAGATAGTTCCTCCGTCGTACCGGGTATTTGCATTTTCTTCAATGTCGTTTTCCTGGACGATGGACCCCAGGAAGTCGTTAGTGCGTTTGAGTGGCATTGCTTCAATCAGTTTGAAATCCTGTTTCAGGACTTCGTACAGTGACTTCAGCGCGAACTGGTACAAAGTCACGGCCTCATCGGTCTGTACCGCCGGCATCTCGATCAGAGTCTTGTAATGCTTCTGATACTTCTTGTTCTTTTGCTCAATACGATCCGTATCGAACTCACCGATCATTTCCAGCAGTGCGGGCGCAATGATGGCATAGGCAAGATCACCAACCAGTTCTTCGTCCTGCAAAATACTCATCAGGCGCAGGATATTAGGCAGGTAGTCCGCCAGCTCGGTCCCGCAATCGTTGTTTGCCTTGTGATGCTCCTGATTCAGGTTTGCCAGTAACTCGCCGCGCTTGTAATCATCACCGAATAACACGTAACCGATATCCAGCGTCGCGATGGCCTGAACATCGAACGACCGCGTGAACAACTCCTGCATCGTCAGCAGGTTGTCGGCCGGGAGCAGTTCGATGAAGCGCTCGAGGGCTGCCGCCGCCGCCGGATACCTGCCGTCGACAAACTTGTAAATTTCAGTCACGGTCTGCGGATAGCCGGCCTCCGGATACTCGAGCAATCCGGCTAACAGGCGATAGTGAGTTCGATCTGACATGTTACAGTCCTCTCTGCGCTGTACCTTCCTTGAAACCAAAGCCGGCACTGCCTTTCTTGTCACCGGTGAACTCCATCATCTCGATTGCCTGTTCGCGATGCGAAGCGGGAATGACGAAGCGGTCGTCGAATTTGGCGAGTGATGTCAGGTAGTAAATATCGTCCGCCATCTTCGCGGTCAGGCCGGCCTGCTTCAGCGCTTCGCTCGACTTCTCCTCAGAGACATCGCCTACCGTCACGTGCCGACGATAAATCCGCACGGCCATGAGTTTCTGCAAGCGTGCCTTGATGATCTCGGGATCGCCGGCACTGAACAGGCTCGCCATGTACTCGATCGGGAAGCGGGCTTCATCGAGTGTGCCGAAGATTTCCTCGGTGCTCGTGTCGTACAGCCAGTCATCGTTCCATTGCTTGACGACCGGACCCATTTTGTCGAGCTGGGCGGAATCCGACTTGCCGAGCGACGCCATGACCGGCAGCAGCGGCGGAACGTAGAAAAGCATCGGCAGCGTTCGATACTCGGAATGCAGCGGCAGTGCCAGCCCCCATTCCTTGACAAATTTATACGTCGGCGAATTCTGCGCCGCGTGGATCGTCGAATCCGCGATACCGTTTTCCTTGGCGGCCTGGATGACCGCCGGATCGTTCGGGTCGAGGATCAGATCCAGATGGTTCTGAACCAAGTCCTTCTCATCCGATGAAGCGACTTCCTCGATCCGGTCTGCGTCATATAACACAACGCCGAGATAACGAATCCGGCCGACGCACGAATGCATACAGGCGGGCGCCAGACCGGCCTCGATACGCGGGAAGCACAGGATGCATTTTTCGGATTTACCAGTGTGCCAGTTGTAGTACGTCTTCTTGTACGGGCAGGCTGTCACGCACATACGCCAACCGCGACAGACATCCTGGTTGACCAGCACGATGCCGTCCTCGCCGCGCTTGTAGAGCGCACCGGACGGACAGGATGCGACACAACCCGGGTTCAAACAGTGATTGCAGATCCTCGGAAGATAGAAGAACGCCATCTTCTCGAGCTGGAACATCGCTTCCTGCTCGGCGGGCGACAGATTCTCGAGGTTCGGATCGTTGCGAGCGTAATCCGGTGTTCCGCTGAGATCGTCGTCCCAGTTCGGCCCCGACTTGATGTCGATCGGTTTGCCGGTAATCAGGGACACGGGGCGAGCCGTCGGTTGATCGTTGCCGGCGGGCGATTCGATCAGGTCGAGATACTTATACGTGAAAGGTTCATAGTAATCGTCGATAACCGGCATGTTCGGGTTATGAAAAATATTTCCAAGACCCTTGACCTTGCCGGCGCCTTTCAGCTTGATCGCACTGCCGTTCTTTTCCCAGCCACCCTTGTAGATATCCTGATTTTCCCATTTCGACGGATATCCCGTACCGGGTTTGGTCTCGACGTTATTCCACCACTGGTATTCGACACCCTTGCGATCGGTCCAGATATTCTTACAGGCAATCGAGCAAGTGTGACAGCCAATACATTTATCCAGATGAAATATCATCGAGATTTGTGACCGTATATCCATGTTTATTTCTACCTATCCGTATTGCTATCTGTATAGGAACGCAATAATTAAAAGACGACCTTTTCCATCTTCTTGATGGTGACGTGTGTATCCCGGTTCGGAGCGATCGGCCCCCAGTAATTGAAGTGATAGCTGAACTGTCCGTAACCACCCGACAGATAATTCGGCTTCAGGTGGATACGCGTCACGCTGTTATGGCCGCCGGCGCGGCGATTGCCGCGGATCTGTGACTTCGGAATACCCGTCGTTCTCTCCGGCACGTGATACACGATGCAGACACCGCGCGGGATACGCGCGCTAACGACCGCACGAGTGCAATACACGCCGTGGTCGTTATAGACCTCTACCCAGTCATTATCCTGGATACCGAGCTTGGCAGCATCGACCTCGCTCATCCAGCATGGCTCGCAACCGCGCGACAGTGTGAGCATGCGCAGGTTTTCCATGTAGGTCGAATGGATATGCCACTTGCCGTGCGGTGTCAGATAGTTCAACACCAATGCCTCGCCGTCTTTCAGGGTTTCCTTCAGATCGCCGTACAACTCCGGCTTCGGTGCGGGCTTGTAGGTCGGCAGGTTCTCACCGTAAGCGATGTACATATCCTGATCGAGATAGAAATGCTGCCGGCCGGTCAGGGTCCGCCACGGCACGAGCATATCGTAGTTGTAAGTGTATGGCGCATAAGCCCGACCTTCATTCATCAGACCCGACCACAGCGGCGACGTGTTGTAGCGCCGCGGCTGTGCCTGCAGATCGGCGTAGCGCAACTTCACGTCCTCACTGCCCTTGGCAAGGTGCACGAGATCGAGGCCGGTCTTCTTCTCCATGTTCTCGTAGGCGCGGACGGTCAGCTTGCCGTTGGTCAGCGTCGAGAGATTCAGGACGACGTTTGCGGCATCGATATCTTCTTCGATGGACGGATAAACCTTGCCCTCGAATTCCCGAACCGGGAAATGGTTCGATTCGACCATCTCGTCGTAGACGTCATCACAAGCAAAATGATTACCATGTGCGCCAAGCCCGGATTTCTTGAGGTTGTCACCGAGCGTAATGAACTTTTCATAAATCTTCGGATAGTCACGCTCAACGATCACCATCTTGTGCATCGACTTGCCGGGGATTGCCTCCGTCTCGCCCTTGTACCAATCCTTGATCGTCGGCTGGGTAATCTCATCGGCCGTGTCATGCGACAGCGGTACGTTGACGATGTCCTTGCGCGGACCGGTAAAGTTGCCCTCGGCCATGTCACTCGTGGCTTTCGCGATGCTGCGAAAGATGTCCCAGTCCGTCTTGGATTCCCAGACCGGCGCGACGGCCTGCGACAACGGATGTATGAACGAGTGCAGATCGGTGCTGTTCATGTCCGCCTTCTCGTACCACGAAGCAGCCGGCAGGACGATGTCGGAATACAGCGCCGACGAGTCCATGCGGAAATTCAGGTCAACGACCAGGTCCATCTTGCCGACCGGCGCCACGTCGGTCCATTCCACCTCTTCGGTATGATCCTGTGAATCCTGGGCAATGCCGTTGCTGTGCGTTCCGAGGTAGTGCTTCAGACAATACTCGTGACCCTTCATGCTGCCTACGATTGCATTGCCGCGCCAGATGTACCAGACACGCGGATGGTTTTCCGGAGCCTCCGGATCGGCCACCGAGTACTCGATCTCCTTCGACTTCAGGCGTTCGAGAACGTCCTGCTTGATCGCATCATCGTCGCCGGCGCCGGCATCGATCGCCTGCTGGCACAGGTCGAGTGTGTTCTGTTTGAACTGCGGGTAGAACGGCATCCAGCCGTTACGCACGGCCTTGTAGATCGTATCGGCCGTATGCTCGCGCGTCATCTCGTTGTCGGGCACCGTGTTGTACCGCGAGTACTGACCGTCGTAGCGATACTGGCAGGTGTTGATGTAGTGCCACAAAGGCGCCTGCTGCAGGCGGGGAGCGCCGCCCCAGTCTTTTGCGAATGCAAGGCCGCTCCACGAATCCATCGGCGCCAGTTTTTCCTGGCCGACATAATGATTCAAACCGCCGCCATTTTTGCCGACACAACCGGATAGCATCAGCGCCATTGCACCGGCACGATACATCAGGTTCGCGTGATACCAGTGATTGATACCCGCGCCGATGATGATCATGCACTTGCCTTCGGTGACGTTCGCCGTGTTCGCCCACTCGCGGGCAAACTGCAGGACCGTCTTCGAGTCGACGCCCGTGAAGATCTCCTGCCAGGCCGGCGTGTACGCCGCATCTTTGTCGGTGTAATCGGCTGGATAAGCGCCATCGAGACCTCGTCCGACGCCATACTGCGCCATGATCAGGTCGTAGACAGTCGTCACGAGTGCGGTCTCGCCCGACGCGGTCTGGATCTTCTTAGCCGGAACGCCGCGTAATGCCTTGTTATCCAGGCCCCATTCATCGAACTCGGTCTGTACGACGGCGTCGTTATCGTTCAGGAACGTCAGGACCGGATCATATATACGATCGTCGACCGAATCCTCGAACGTCATGTTCCAGTTGCCGGGTTGTTCGTCCCAGCGATGCCCCATCGCACCCTTCGGGATGACAAATCGCCCGTCGTCCGATGCGATGCTGACGAACTTCCAGTCGCCATTGGGCGTATCGGTACGGCCCGGCAGTTCGTTGGCGCGTAACAAGCGACCCGGCCGATAATTGCCGTCGACCTGATCAAGTCTCACGAGCAGCGGACTGTCCGTGTATTGCTTGACGTAGTCGATGAAATAAGGTGTCTGCTTTTCGTGGTGGAACTCTTTCAGAATGACGTGCGAGACAGCCATCCAGAATGCGCCATCGCTACCGGCATGCAGCGGCACCCACTGATCGGCATACTTACAGACCTGCGAGAAGTCGGGTGAAAAGACGACGGCTTTCGTGCCATTGTGTCGAGACTCCGCGAAGAAATGACAATCGGGTGTACGCGTCATGTTCAGACACGCACCCATGTCCGCGATCATCTTCGAGTTGTACCAGTCCGCACTCTCGCAGACGTCGGTCTGCTCGCCCCAGAGCTCCGGGAACGCGGTCGGCAGGTCACAGTACCAGTCATAGAAGCTCAGGCAGACGCCGCCGAACAGTTGCAGGAACCTGGCGCCGGCCGCATAACTGAGCATGGACATGGCGGGAATCGGCGAGAAGCCGATGACCCGGTCGGGCCCATGTTTTTTTGCCGTGTAGAGATTCGCCGCGGCCATGATCTCGAGAACTTCATCCCAATGGGCACGACGGAAACCGCCTTTGCCGCGGGCCTTCTGGTAACCCCTGCGCTTTTCTTCATCCGCCTGCAGCGCTTCCCAGGCTTTCAGGGGGTCGCCTGTCTGCGCTTTTTTCTCCCGATAGGCATCGATCAACGCACCGCGAATCAGCGGGTACTTGATACGCAGCGGACTGTACAGGTACCACGAGAATGAGATGCCACGCTGACAACCACGCGGCTCATACGGCGGCAGGGAATCCTCGAGTAACGGATAATCGAGCTGCTGCGTTTCCCAGACGACGATTCCATCCTTTACGTGAATCTGCCAGGAACATCCGCCGGTACAATTCACACCATGCGTGCTGCGAACGATCCGGTCGTGCTGAAATCGATTTCGATAAAACTCTTCCCAGTTCCGAGTTTCCGGTGAAATGATGTCTTTTATCCAGCTCATACTGTCTACCCGTCTTGAGTTTGGTTTGCTTTGTCTTATGCTATCTACTGGTTATTTAAGTGTCTGAAACCGACTTGACTTGCCGATCGTAAATGGCCTGGTTCACTGAACCGACTTTTCGTCCCCGCCACACAGTGCCGAAAAGAAGGAACAGAATCGCAGCACCGACAACGCCGGTCAGAAACAATCCGATGCCGTAGTCTCTCGGCAACTGGTTATATTCCTCTGAATCGGCGTACTGCAGAAAGGCGACGAGGCCGGCTACTTCTTCATCGGTCAGGGCCTGATCCTCATAGGCGGCCTGCATGACCGGGAACGGTGCCGAACCGAGGATTGCCTGCAATCCCGGCACACCCATTCGAGAAAACACCGTCGTCAGTTCAGCCGCCAGGATTCCGCCGCCCATGACAGCGTCATTGCGAACGTGATGACAGGCGTTACAGGCCGGACCACCCTTCTCGAAGCGTTGACTGCCTTCGAATAATTTCTCACCGAACCTGATATCGGCCTCGGCCGGCGGTTCCGCTACGGGTTCCGGTGCCTGTTCGGTTCTCTCGGTTGTCGTCGCGCCGGCCGCAACCGTATTGCTACCGGCATCCTTAATATAAGAAAGGACATCCTTGATCTGTGCTTCGGAAATAAGCGCATCGGGCATTATCAGGTTGTTGTACTCGGCCGCGATCGCGACCGCCTCAGCATCGCCACTCTTGACCATCGATTGAGAAGACTTGACGAACTCCTCGAGCCAGTTCTGCGACCGCCTGTCGAACACGCCGGCAAGGTCGGGGCCGACCCGGCGGCCCTGGCCGATCGAATGACACGCACCGCAGAATGTATTGAAATCAGCTTCCCCTGATGCATGGGCCGGGGAGACGGCCAGCAGGCCCAGACTGGCAAATACTGCCGTCAGTCCGCCAGTGGTAAGCCTTTGATTCGGTTTCACTAATGAATCTGAATTCATATTTTCCGGCCTCGGTATCGATGAAAACGTGTTTACAGCGTTTCCAGAAAGGAAAAGACAGGCACAAAGTGCGGAAAAGATTATAGTTGATGCCTCAAAATCAAAATACGTATTATCCACGGCTTACATACAGTCGTTGATGTCTGCTTCGACCGGTGTGACACTGACACTCGTCTCGGCGTATCGTGCGCTCAGGGCAGATCTTACCAGCTGCCGGCCCACGCATAGGTTTGCAAAAAGGTTTCTTATTCGTGTGTGCTCATCGCCTTCAGATCGTCACAGTCAGTTTGCCGATGTGTTTGCCCTGATCGATGTCCCGGATCGCGTCGACGGCGTCGGCAAACGTGTAGTTGCGGTGGATGACCGGTATGATCCCATGTTCGCCGACAAAGCGCATCATGTCTTCGCAATTGCTGCGATTGCCGACGCTGATACCATGCACATGGGCGTTGGTCCCGATCAGGTCGTAGACGAGAATATCCATCTTCGCACCGGCGAGCGCGCCGATGATCGGGATATGCCCACCGCGACGGATGGCCTTGAATGACTGGCCGAGCGTGCTCGTACCGCTGACCTCGACGACGACATCGACGCCGCGACCGCCGGTCAATTCCTTCGCCGCCAGGCCCCATTCCGGCGTGTCACGGTAATTGATCACGTCGTCAGCACCCAATGCCTGTGCATGCTCGAGTTTCTCGTTACTGGCCGACGTGACGATGACCCTGGCGCCGAGTGCCTTGGCGAACTGCAGTGCAAATACTGACACGCCGCCCGTGCCGAGCACGAGTACCGACTCGCCGGGCTGCACATTCGACACGGTAACCAACGCGCTCCAGGCCGTCAGGCCGGCACACGGCAAACACGCGGCCTGCTCATCCGTCAGGTGCGCAGCTGTTTTGACGACACCCTGTTGGTCGAAGACGCCAAATTCGCGTAAGCAACCATCGAGCTCAAGACCCGTCGACACAGCGCGTTCGTCACCGAGCGCGTCGCCGGACATCCAGCGCGGGAAAAATAACGGCGATACGTGATCGCCGATGACGAGACCGGTAACTCCGTCGCCGACGGCCACGACCTCGCCGGCGCCATCCGATAACGGCACGATCGGCAGGTCTGCCGGCGATCCGAACTGGCCCGCGCAGATCATGAAATCACGATAGTTGACTGACGCGGCATTCAGTCTGACCAGCACCTGGCCGGGTCCGGGCTTCGGGTCGTCCATCGTGACCTGGCGCACGTGATCGATGCCGAACTCCGCTAGTTTGTAGGCTTTCATCGCCACTACCTCTTGTCTGTAATTCAATTCTGCCGAAGAAAGGTACCGGATACGGTGAGGCAACTCTGCACACAGGCATCAGCAAGTGGGCCAATCCCGGCGCGTGCGCCGACATCAAGCCAAACGCCATCATCGTACACGACGCTCCGGCGGAACCGAACTATTTGTCTCATTTTATAGCCGGAGCTGTCACGCCGGCTGAAGTCGACACGTTGGCGATCTCTCGCAGCAGCATTCCCGGGATGTCTGTCCTTGCGGCAATATCGTATTGACAGGCCATGCAGATGCGCAATGATGCAGCCAAAGCTGTTACAAGGGTCTGACAACACGATACCGATTGAAACACAGTGATTTGCTAATGGATTACCTGAAGGAGCAGTCTTATGAACAGAATGAAACGGGTGCTGATACTCTCCATTTGCATCGGAACACTAACCGCCTGCACGACCGACCCGAAATCGTCAAAAGGTTTCCGGCTGCCCGATGGTGACGCACAAAAAGGTCAGGCAGTATTCGTCGAATTGCAGTGCAATACCTGTCATCTCATCAAGAACGTGGATTTACCGGCTCCGGTTCAGTCCGGACCC
This sequence comes from uncultured Chromatiaceae bacterium, assembly GCA_964629475.1. GTDB lineage: Bacteria > Pseudomonadota > Gammaproteobacteria > Steroidobacterales > SMWD01. Next base: position 12,922 of record CAZVQW010000038.1, read on the forward strand.
GTCATGATCACGCTTGGCGGTACGGTTCGGACTGTCAAGACCTACGGCGAACTCGTCAGTTCAGTCGTTAACCCGTCGCACAAGTTGATCGGCTCATACCCGGAGGAACAGGTATCAACGGAGGGCAAGTCGCTGATGACGATCTATAATGACAGAATGACCGTCCAGCAACTGATCGACCTAGTTGCATTCTTGCAGGCTCAATACGATGTCATCGTTCCGGACTATACGTATTCGACATACCGTTACTGAATAACACATCCCGCCGGTTCCGCGCACACTTCGGTGACCTGCTCATCGAAATCAACCGTAAATGGGGGGATTATCGCGTGTTCCAAATCGGCAGTCAGCCACTGAATTTCATATGGTCGCACCGTGAGGGAATTCATCCTGGGTGTCGTCCTCGTGCCGCCATGTCTTACCTTTCTGTGGATCACGACTTTCGGCGGATCGGCCATCCATGAAGCGCTCTATGCGGATACAGCAATCGTAGCTGCCGTTAATGCCAACATCGCCACAGCCCTGGTCGAGTTACTCAGGAGCTTCCCGTTCGTGAGCGTCACTTCAATCGTCTCCATGATGCTGGTATTCATTTTCGATGACACCGCGTCGCCCCTATTCTTCATCGACAGCGCTGTGAATCAACACGACGGATGTGGTTGAGCGCTTAGTCGCCGAGATTAGACCCTTGATCGTCCCTTTGACTCGAACGCCGGCAGCATACACTCCCTCGTGATACCCCTTGTTCAGGAATTGTCTTGGGGAAAAGGTGTCAGACACCATTTTCCTCCCTACAGTGAAAGCAAAGCACCGCTTTGCCCGTGTGAACGCCGTGAGACTGCAGCCAAGCGGCCGGTCCCTGAGCACAGCAAAGGACCTCTCACATATACAAGCGGGGCCTCCCCATAAAAAAACCCCGCTGGCCGAAACCAACGGGGTTTTCACAATAGAATCCTGGCGGTGTCCTACTCTCACATGGGGAGACCCCACACTACCATCGGCGCTGAACGTTTTCACTTCTGAGTTCGAAATGGGATCAGGTGGTTCCCGCTCGCTATTGCCGCCAGGAAATTCGGGCTGGGATCAGGCTTAAGCCTGACCCCAAATCTGGATATTGTTCTGACATCTGCCGTCAACCTTTCGATTGACGATAAGACTGCATTTCAAAGTGAAGTCGCTTGAATTTATATGGCCAAGCCTCACGGGCAATTAGTACTGGTTAGCTTCACACATTACTGCGCTTCCACACCCAGCCTATCAACGTTGTAGTCTTCAACGGCCCTTCAGGGGGATCGAGTCCCCAGGGAAATCTAGTCTCAGGGGGGGCTTCCCGCTTAGATGCTTTCAGCGGTTATCCCGTCCGTATATAGCTACCCGGCAATGCCACTGGCGTGACAACCGGAACACCAGAGATACGTCCACTCCGGTCCTCTCGTACTAGGAGCAGCTCCCTTCAAATTTCCAACGCCTACGGCAGATAGGGACCGAACTGTCTCACGACGTTCTAA
>CAZVQW010000039.1:0-11813 GCA_964629475.1 uncultured Chromatiaceae bacterium
CCGATTCGAGTGAATCGGCTGCTCAAACAAAGGCGGCTTATACTTCCTATTCGCGCGCTAAGTCATTGATAAGTATTTGTTTTAATTGATAACTGCCAAGGGGCGTCCGTTGCTAAGTGCTTGACTGTGCACAACGATGCACAACTAGGTCCCGCAAATCTCCCGCAGCCAATTTTCACCAAGTCGGTCCATGAGCCACCAAGAAAGATGCTGCGCTTGATAGCTCACGCAAGTTTTCCGATGACTGCTTTCGTCCAATAGCGATCGCTAAAGTTTGGACACTTGTGCTGCATACAGGCAGCAGAGCGGGTTATTCGCCAGCGCAGTGGCATACTGCCAGACGGTGAAACATGTACTAGAATTCGTTTATCTCTCGGCGCTGACCCCGATATGTACTTAAAATAGCTTACCCAAATTGACGCGATGCAGATCAATGCGCTGACAATCGGCGAACTGGCCAAGCGTGCCAACGTGACTACGTCGTTGCTGCGATACTATGAAAAAGAAGGAATACTCCTGCCAATTGGTCGAACTGACTCCGGATACCGACTGTATCGCCCGGAAGCTGAGCGCACGCTTCGATTTGTGCGCAGCGCACAGCGGTGTGGATTCTCCCTTAATGACATCAAACTGATCCTTGGTGCCACCGGACGTTCATCCGAGGAAGTTGCAACCCTTCGCCAGATCACCGAGCAACGGTTCCTGGACATCGAGCAACGGACGTCTGAAATTCTGGTGCTTCGGCACGAAATGGAACTACTACGGGACGACCTGGCGATGCACCTTGACCAGCCGGTGGGCGAACCCATTGGTGAGCAATTCCGCGAATTGCTCGAGCGTGCGTGCGGTCACAAGCAGTCATTAGGTCGCCCCTCATTTATCAAACTGTTCAAGATTGTCGGCTGTAAGTTGGCCGACGGCGATCCCCTCAGCTTATTATCCGAGTTTCGTGGCCGACACGTTCATATATGGTGGGATAGCGACGGCTATTCAATCCTGTTCGCCGAATCCGACTCGCGACTGGAACGGGCGCTTGAACGTTTAGTGCAAGCCGAAGCCGATTGTAAAGCCCATCCAGAACTCAAGGTTTGCGCCGAGACCGGCGGCTTACTGCTTCAGATCAGCGGACCAAACGCATTTATTTTCGCACAAATTTTTATCATGCTTGAGATCGCAAAGGCCTGATTGAAATCAGCCTCCTTGATACTTCAGATCGCTTCGCCGGCAACCCATATTCACCCCCAATCTCCGGGAATCAACCAGCTTCAACATCGCCCTTGGCTGCAGCGTTATCGCCGGCTACTCTTGTTCGAGCTCCTCTGGAAGCTACCGTCACACTATTTCGCCTCTCCACGGCCTGATATCAGACCATTCGTTGGTGTCTGTGAAATCGGGGTCAAGGGCGACTATATACCTTGACCTTCAACCTAGTTAAAGGTCCATCATTCGGGGCCACTCAATCTAGATTAGGCCGGGGTGGCAGCAGAAAACCAGTTCGCGCGCAACCATCGCCAAGTAGAAGGAAATTCAAAATGGCTAATGCGCGACGTGTCACCAATTTATACTGCCGGTTGATCGGCTCAAAGCCGGCAACCCGGGTGATGTTGAAGTGTTTCTATATGATGAAATATACAGAACCCGGGCCAGCCATATTACGAATATCAACAGAATTAGCTTAAGGAGGAGACTCATGCGGACATTGTCCCGAATCTCGGTTCTCACGTTGTCGATTCTGGCTATGCAGACCATCGGCAGCTACGCCCTTGCTGATACTCCGTTGCCCGGAAAACAGACCACAGTGAGTGGCCATCTCAACGGTACACAGGAGAACGCATGTATTCATATGACGCCATTCGTGTTCGGCGCTGATTGTACCTACGCACGCTCATTGCCGGAACTTGCTGGCGCGGAGCTGCCCTGGGTCGGCCCTACGGTGAATCCGGTGTATTTCACCAAGGGCAGCGTGCACGCAGACCCGGACTACATCCCGGTGCCGGGCGATGATCGAATCGCACCCACACTCGATGGAGTGATTGCCGTAGATGACCGTGGCACACCGGACCCTCTTGATGACCGGTTGAGCGCCAGGTTGGTTGTCGGACCAGCAGCACGTTCAGTTGTTACCAACGTAAATGAATTACGCGGTGGTGTCGGTGGTGCGCCGCCCCGAGCCGTTCAGCAGTGGGACAGCCTCACGCATACGGTCGCGCCGGTCACGGTGAACTTCGCCGAGCCAAATGCGCACGGCGGATTCGACTATGTGGTCGGAGAGCAGGGATTTCCAACATTGATCTGTATGAAAAACGACCCTGAAGATTGCTTTACGAGTGAAAACGCACCGACCACCGTCGGCGGCATGGGGCATGCCGGGCGATGGAAGGAGCCCGGGTCGCTGCCGAATGTACGAGACCCTGCGCTGGGCGGCATATACGGCGGAAACCCCGGTACAGTCAGCGTCGGTGAGTTCATGGGGATGACCTGCCAGGACAATCGTGATGGTGCGGCGTGCAAGGACGGGATTGTTGTCTGGGACACCGAGGGTAAGGGTGAGGATTCCAGCTGGGACAACCTGTTGCTAAAAGTATCGACGGATAGCGAAGCCAAGGTAATCGAGGCCGCGGGATTCTGGACCAACGAGTATTACATCCCAGGAGTCCCAGCCAACTTCGAACTTTCAGAGCAGGAACACAATAACTCGTGGCAGGGTGGCTACCTGACCGTCAAGGGAGTGACAAAATGATAATTTCCATACGCATGCATATAGCAGGGCTTTTGCTCCTGGCTGCAGCCGCGGCGACCGCCGGTGAACGAGGTCCTCGCACCGGTTACAACCAGCTGTTCGAGGCCGTCGACCTGAATTCCGACCCCGATATTGTCGAAATCGATCTTGTGGCGGCCGTTAAATCGGTGGATCTGTCCGGCGACGGCCTGATGGCGAATGCCTGGACGTTCAACGGCGGCACTCCCGGTCCGCTGATCCGGTTGCGTGTTGGACAGCGTCTTATCGTGCACTTTCGTAACGAATTGCCCAAACCGAATGTCGTGCACTGGCACGGGATCGAACTGGACAATGCCAACGATGGTACCGAGGTGACTCAGAACCCGGTACCGACGGGTAAGACATTCACCTACGATTTCGTCGTGCCTCGCCCCGGCGTGTTTTTCTACCACCCGCATTCGATGCCTTCCAATGACGAATTCAAGGGTCTGTATGGTCCGATAATCGTCACCGATACCGCAGACGAGAAGCTCGGTGATATCGGCATCGTGCCGACGGCAAGCGATGCACATGTGCTCGTACTCGCCGATACGACGGTATGCAAAGAATCGGGGAAAAACGACGAAGTGACCTTTAAACCGGGTGCGGATGTGCCGTGGGTGCATACCGCCAAGCTGGGAGATTTTCCGGGCCTGGTGGCATGGCCATCCCCGCGCGATCTGTGTGAAACGCCCCGCGATGATATGGGAAAGCCCGTCGACGGCCCCCTCGCGAAAGGCGATATTCCGAACATGAAGCCTTCGCTGAAATGTGCCATCGGCGATCGCTGCCGGGTCAACGAAGGGCAGCTGGTGCTGACGAACGGCCGCATGGCCGCGAGCCGCCGTGGCACACCCGAGAAACCCGGCGCGCTGATTGACGAGGCGGCGGAAGCAATCGATATCGAGAGCGGCGGGCCTGTGCGCCTGCAACTCATCAACGCCGCAGCAGCTCGATATTTCTGGTTGCGCCTCACCGACAGTGCCGGTAACGATATTCCGATGCTGCGCATCGGTGGCGAGGGCGGTTTGCTCGATCGCGTGAGGATCGAGGGCGGCATGATGGACAAACTCAACACCAAGTATCGGCTAGGTGAGATTCTGCTCGCCAATGCAAACCGTGCAGACATCGTGTTCAACGTGCCGGACCTCGAGCCCGGCGAGGTGTTGACCCTGTGGACGCAGGATTACCAGCGCTATGGCACACAGACCTATCCGTACGGCTACGGCGGTCTGCCCACGGTTCCCGTTGCGCATTTTCGCGTCAAGGGTGCCGCCGGTCGGGAAACGCGCACGCTTGCCGCGGGCGACCCTTTACGTGCCCACCGTAAGGTGGGTTCGCCGGTAGCCAGCATCAAGGACCACAGTGCGCTGTCTGAATTTCTGGATCCGGCAGAAATGGAGCCGCCGCGACCCGGCATGTCGAGTAATATCTTTCAACTCAACGTCATTCAGATGCGCGAAGCCATGGATGGCTATCACGCCACCATCCCTCCCGACGAAACGGGCGACCGGGACTATCGCGATCTTCCTTACCTGAACTCCAGTCGTTTCGCAGAGGTCGGCGACATGCTGGAAATCGAGATTGCCAACCTCTCACAAGCGCATCATCCGATGCACCTGCACGGATTTTCGTTTCAGCCGGTGCGCATGGTGTTCAACAATAGCTTACAGGAGGGCGCAGAGACGGCTTACGAGTTCTCGTACAATGAGTTTGTGGATACCATCGATATACCGCCATTTCATTCGGCCGTGGTGCGAGTACCGCTGGAGGACCGGCCGAAGTCTGATGGCTCACCTGGCGGCGCGCTGGGACGCTGGTTATTCCATTGTCACATATTCCACCATGCCGCTGTCGGCATGCTGACCGAAATCGTCGTGGTTGACGGGCCTTCCGAAGAACCGCTGGCTTCGACACCCGTCAATCTCAATTAAGAAATTCCTGGAAGATAATGTTGCTATTTGGTTGTGGAACGCAAGACGCAAGACGAGGCTAAGGATAGATAAATCGGCACCGTGAAACGCAGCCAAGCCCTGACTGGCAGTGTTTCTGAGATGGCATGTTTTAGTATAAACAAGATGAATAATAAGTAACGATAAGGTCAGCTTGAGAGGGGGATTAATCGCGATGAATCGAGCATCGTCGAGGCCGGTACTGCCCGGTATCCTGATTTTGTCCGCGGTGATGACCTGGTCAATTTCCGCGTGGTCACAGGTCGATGAAATGATCGTGACCGTCGGCAAGAAGGCCGAGAGTCTCCAGGACGTGCCGATGTCCGTCACCGCTTTTTCGGCGGACGACATCGCGCGAAAGGGCATCAAGGACATCACGGATGTCGCGCGATTCTCGACGAGTATCCAGTTCGACGAGTCATTCGCGCAGAGCGATACGCGCATCGCCGTTCGCGGACTCTCACCGACCCGCGGCCGCCAGAATGTTGCGCTGCTGGTCGACGGCATCGATGTGTCCAGCGAGGCGATCACGAGTTCGGGAGGTTCGCTGTTGCTCAACACACGCCTCGTCGATATCGAGCGCATCGAAGTCGTGCTCGGACCGCAGATGGCACTCTACGGACGCAGCGCGTTCAACGGCGCGATTCACTACATCACCAAAGACGCGTCGGAGGAGTTCGAGACGAGTTTCAGCCTCGATGGCGGATTCAGTGGTGATTCGGGCGTTCGCCAATACGAAGCGATCGGCAGTATCAGCGGACCGATTTTCGGCGAGGCGCTCGGCTTCCGGTTAAACGGTGCGTGGTGGGACGACGAGGGATTTTACCGCAACCAGATCACGGGCCAGCGCATCGGCGGCAACGAGGGTTATGGACTTGCGCTGACATTGAACTCGAATATCGGCGACAACCTCAGTTTTAAATTTCGCACCGAATTCACCGACGACGAGGGCCAGCCCAGTGCCCAGGCATTCCTCGGCTACAACGCCGAACTGCAAATGCCGCAAAACGCCATTGATAACGGCGTCGCCGAGTGTTTCCCGGATTTCATTGCGGCGGTCGGCATGGTTCCGGGTAACAACCAGGCACTGCTCGAGCGTGGGTTGCGGTTGCTCGACCCGGCCTACGTCGCGACGCTCGACCCGGCGACGCTCGATCCGAACTCGCCGTCGTTCGTACCGCCGGCCGGCGGTGGGCCGTATTGCGAGGAGGTCGTCCCGGACCGTGTCGGCCGTGTCCCCGGCGGCGATTCACTCGCCGTGAATATGGCGCCGAACCCGCTGACGCCGGGTATCGATTACCCGGGTTTCGACCGCGAGTTGCTGCGTGTGTCATTCGTTGCCGATTTCGAGACGGAGCATTTTGCGGTCAAATCGCTGACGGGCTACACGCGCGACGACAACATCGAGCAGCAGGATTCGAATGCGTACGGGTTTCGCTCTTCGGACGCCGGGATGTTCCTTGACGGCAACGTGAACACGTTTCAGTTCAACAATGACAAGGTCACGGAGATATCCAGCCAGGATGTCTACGTCACGACTTCTTTCGAAGGACCGGTGAACGGAATGCTTGGCGCGCTGTACTGGCAGGAAAAAGTCGACAACCTTTCGCGTTCGATCACGGCCCAGGCGTCGGGCTCGCATTGTTTCTGGAACAGTGCGACCGGAGAAATCAGTAACGCCTTATTCGACATGATCGACGACAGCTGCACGGGCTATACGGCCGTTCCTGCGGCACCGTACCTGAGTGCGGCCCAGCCGTTCCGCCCCGAGCATCCGGCCGATCGCGACACAGAGCACTGGTCGGTTTACGGAGCACTGGACGTCGAGATCGCCGAGAACTGGACGCTTGCGTTTGAGGGCCGCTATAACGACGAAGACGTCGACGTTTTCGGCCCGATCTTTTACGAGCCCGGCGCCGGCGGCGGTCCGGGTGGTCTGAATCCGTGCGGAATCTTTTTCCGAGGTTGCGAGCCGTTCGAGGATTGGCGGGCCGCCGGCAAATGGTTTTCGGATTCCTTTTTTCCGTGGACCGACGAGTCGCCGGACGGCAACGATCTCAACGCATTCGTTCCCGATCAGGCTGCGCTCGCGGCGATTCCGGATTTGTGCCGGCAGCAGGATCCCGACGGCGTGCAGCGTTCGATCGACGAGGGTCCGATCCTGATCGAACGCGGCCCGAACGGCGTGCCTGTCTGGGATGACGGCATCGTGCCGATACTTGACGCAAACGGCCGGGCGCAGGGTCTCGACGTGAACGGCAATCCGGTTTCGCTGGATTCCGGTCAGGCGGTCGGGGTCGATACATTCAATCCCTGGTGTGTCGGACAGTTGAGCGAAAGCGATAGCTGGTTTTCGCCGAAGGTCAGGCTCGAGTGGGGTGCGACCGATGACATGCTGTTTTATTTGTCATGGTCGCGCGCGCGAAAACCCGGCGGGTTCAGCATGCTGACGGTGGGTTCCTCCGGTCTCGATCGCGAATTGGCGGAGTTCGATCCCGAGAAGATGGTTGTCTGGGAACTCGGCGGAAATACGGCGTGGCTCGACAACACGCTTGTCGTGAACGGCGCAGTGTTCTATCAGGATTTCACCGACAAGCAGGCATTGACATCCGTGCCGGCCGCTGACGGACAGCGACGCGTTTCGAAAATCGTGAATGCCGGCAAGGCCGAGGTCTGGGGTTCGGAATTCAGTATCGATTGGAGCCCGGTCAGGGAGTTTCTCGGCGGCAACTGGCGCACAAGAGTCGGTTGGACATGGCTGCCGACGCGCGAGTACACCGATTTCACGATCAATTCGACGAGTCCGACGACGATAGCCGAGGCCGGTAATTGCACGCTGAATGTGCAGCTCGGTACCTGCATCGTCAGCTATACGGGCAACAAGCTCGAGAACTCCGCGGAACATGCGGTGAACAGCTTCGTGCAATACGTCCTGCCGATGGATGAGTCGGTCGATGCGTTCGTCGAAACGGATGCGATCTGGCAGAGCAAACGCTACACGGGCATCACGAACAACGTCTGGACGGATGATTTCCTGGAACTAAACTTACGTATCGGCTTCCAGGGCGAGCGATGGGAGGCGTTGCTGTATGTCGACAATCTGCTCGACGACGATACGGTTCGCTCGGTCGGCGGCGCACCGGGACTTGGTTGTTGCTTCACTCTCGGCAGTAGTATCGATCTGACGCCGACTCCGGTACCGACGGATCCGAGCCCGAATCCCGAAACGGTTTCCGAGCCGCGTGCCGCCGTCATGGTCGATCTGCCGGGAACGAACACAGTGTTCCTACCGGATCCACGCGTGATCGGACTTCGATTTGCATATAGCTTCGGCGCCGATTGATTTACGGATCAGCTTAAAACGAGCACAGCAGTAGCAATGCTGTGGTTGCGTCATGGCGAGCCCCAAACTACTTTAATATCAAAACTTTCTAGTCAATCCATTCGGGACAATTGCGGGACAAACTGCGTGTCCGCTTTCGATCCGAAAGCGGACTTTGTGTTTCGTCGCCCAAGGTAACTTACCAAATGTCCGTTAACGGCCAGAAGCGGTCATTCACAAACACAAACTCGATTCCTTTTTAATCCCTATTTCTCTGCCGTTTCCAACGCGGCTACTAGTTTCTTAGCTCGCGCTGCCGCTTCACCCTCTTTATGGCTCCAGGCCAGTACCGATCGAGCCGCTTTCAAGGCGTCATTCCTTCGGTTAGCGCCAGCGTACGCCTCCGCGAGCATCAATCGTATGCCGAGATTCGAAGGGAGTAAGTATTGCGCCTCTTCCAGCATCTCTACTGCTTTGGCGTAGTCGCTGCCGTCCATAGAGTAGGTTTGCCCGAACATTGCGTAAACTTCGGGTATCGAATCGTCGAGCTTCCAAGCTGCGGTGTATGCGCGGCGTGCAAGCTGGAGACTATTTGAACGTTCATTTACATCGGCAATATCTCGGGCACGACTATGCCAATATTTTGCTATCTCGAGGTGCGAATAAGGGTCTTCAGGCGCAAGAAATACCGCCTTTTCAAAATGTATGCGTGCAGCATCTAGATCGCCTTTCTTCTTCTGAAGCCTTCCAAGCCCAGCTTCTGCCCGAGGTCGGGTCACTTTACTTGCCGTCGCCATGGCGAACCATTCTGAGGCCTTTTCCCATTCCTCAAGCCGGAGGGCTAACTGACCAAGACGCAATGCTGATTGGGGCTTAGTTAGCGCAATGACATCGGGAGCGAAATTGGGTATCAAATTTTCTGCCTTGAATTTTATATAGCGATACCGGTTGATACGAAAGTATCGTTTTACCTCCTTTCTAAGTTGTTTTGCCGATAAACCAAACGCCTTTTCAAACGATTCAACACTGCCAGATCCGGATTCCATAAGGTCCAGATAGCGCGACATATCTTGTGTAAATTCTGGGCCTTTCTCTGGCCTGTTCATCAGATAGTGGACGAGGAGCCAGGATTGCGCATAGAACGAGAAGACTTTTTCATCTCGCCACTTTTCGTATCCGTCTGGTGACAAAATCTTTTCAATTGAAAGCCACGCCTCGAAGTTGAGCCAGTTTGTCAATCGACTAGGCGGAAGACCGATATCAAATTCACCACGACGGGTTCTTACAGCACTGAGGTATTCAGCAAAGCCCTCATCGAACCACTTCGGGTAATGCAGGCTATTGTTATTGTGCAAGAGGAAGTGTACGTACTCATGCAGAATAACAGAGGTCTCGGCCATACGGCTGCTCCGCATAACCATAGTATTGGCCCGAAGATCAGTCAGAAAAAAACCCACTGTATCTGAGTTTCCGCCAGCTTCAACGAAATCTTTGCTGTTGCGAAATACGACAATATTGGTTGGAATCCTAGCTTCTGTGCTGCTGATATTGGTTATTATTGCTATCGCAACGCGAAACATTTCTAGATACCGCGCTAACTCAATGGTCTTTTTCTCATTTAGCGCACTGAATACTCGAAAGTTGCTAGTTCTGACTTCTATCCAATCTCGGTCTGCCGCGCCTTTCCCGAAAGCAACATTGATTGTTAGCAACATGATTGAAGCGACCACGAGAACGGCCTTCCGCAGCCAGCTGTATGATGGTTTGCTTATCAATCCGATTCGTTCGGAGTAATAGACCATCGAATCATGCCGAGAGGCTTGCATTTCGTTGAAAAATTGGGCCTTCATAGCCTGAAATTACCACGATTTTGCATCGAACCTGAATGTCCGCTTTGGGTCGGGAGCAGACATTCTGCTGCGATTCAGCAAATTAGGCGTCTGGATGGCTGCTTTAGGCTCAAAAGCAGACATTGCACTTGGGCAACTGCTGATCTTGGCAGGCTGAATGCTGTGATCAGCGTTGTCAGCCTTAACTATCTAGATAAGCTGCGGGAAATTTGCGGTACTTGATTGCTGAATCCCGGGCTTTTTTTAGATCTTTCGTCATTCAGCAACTGCATAGCACTTGGCGTAAACCTCGGTCAATTTAGCAGTTAAGCTGTCCTTCACGCCACTGAGAACATGATCGTTGACGGGAACATCAGCCAGTTTTTCTTTCGTAGAAAGAATTACCGGACCATACTTTGCTCTCAACCAATCCTTCTTTTGACTGTCATCAACATTTTCTATTTTAAATGCATTTTCAGAAAAGTCGGCGAGTTTAATGAGGAACGCCTCTGGGTCTTTATCCATTATTTCAAGGAAATGCTCCTTATAGAATTCAATAAATAACTCATCGTCACTTCTAGAATCCCCTTCCATTTGTGATTGATTCACCATTTCATTGAAATTCGGGTTAGTAAGACGGCCGACAATCTCTGAGACTCGGCCCCCAAATTGTTCGCCAATTAACCGAAATGCCTCGCTCTCATTATTTCCAACTTCATCCGGAGAACCTCCAAGAAGACTTACGATTCTGTCGGGTTGGTCCTCGACAGAATCGTGCAAGAGTGCAGCAATAAGAGCATCACAAGTAAAAAGGTTGAATTTCCTAGCAACATTGAGAGTGACCTGAAGAGGATGATTTACGTAAGGCTGTCCATCGGGTCGATTTTTTTGTTTGAAATGAGCAGAAAGTGACAAGTCACGAGCAGCACAGACTTCCGCCCTATCTGCTTCGCCAAGTACCTCTAGAACCAAATCAAGTTCACGAATTAACTCGCGAGTATCTGCATAACGATCGCTACGCGCTATGGCCTGTAATGCGTCCGGATCAAGCATAAATTCTGCTCACTGTATTAATTTTATCTGTAAACATTCTAAGCGGGGTAGAGAGCTATGCAATCTAGTGCCACAGCAGATTGAATGCTGTGGTTGGCCGCCCAGGATGCACAATATATTGACGTTGCGGGCGCCGAATCCTGGTATGCGGGAGAATTGCGGGACCTGGTGCATGTCTGCTGATTGGCCAACATTCCGCCACGACACCTGACCCTCAGCGTGTCCGAAAATCACTGTTCTCTCTATTCGATTACAAATGCTGGATTACAAGGCTTAGACCAAGCTCGGTCGCTGCAACCTTCATGGAGTCACTACCCGACTCACAAAACACAAATGTATTTTCAACATCTGCTCCGGCGTGAAGCGCGAATTGCCGATAGACAAGTGCCTGCCCTACAACTTCAGGATTTAGCTCTAGCTTCGCTTCACAAAGAACAATATGCCTGTCTTTTAGTGGAAATAGATCGGCCGTATTTCTGCCTGGCTTCTCGATCGCTTGAACACCCTCATCAGGAAACCAAATAGCGTCCGCCCACTTACCCTGTAGACGATACTCCCAAACGATCATTCCACGTGCATCATGCTGCTCATGCCACCAACGCCTGATCAAAGCCTGCTCTCGCGGATTACCGTTGGAGATTGGATCGAGAAGGAACTCACTCATATAAATTACCTGTTTTTCTTGGCACATATTCAGCGAATAGAAGTTGCGATTCGTGTATGCCATATCGGAGAGCGGCATCTACCCAAGATCGTTCATTCCTATTCGGTTTATCGCCTTTACCCTTATACTCAATAAATAGATAGTCGCTTTCACGCCAAGCGAGAACGTCAAAGAATCCACCTTCGTCGAGTGGCTGAAGAAGAATACGTCGATGCAAGTCGTGCTCAAGGGTATT
>CAZVQW010000040.1:0-11351 GCA_964629475.1 uncultured Chromatiaceae bacterium
AAAGTGTAAAGCATGTCTCCGGTACGATCTGTAAACCATGTGACCGGTACAGACCCAGGGAGAAATGGCGGAGCGGACGGGATTCGAACCCGCGACCCCCGGCGTGACAGGCCGGTATTCTAACCAGCTGAACTACCGCTCCCCAGGTAAATGGTGGGTGCTGAGGGGATCGAACCCCCGACCTACGCCTTGTAAGGGCGTCGCTCTCCCAGCTGAGCTAAGCACCCGGCAGGGACAATCGTACCCAGCAAAACCCTGCCACCGGTCAATACCGGCGACATGGTTTGGCCTTTCAAACGCCCGGGGAAACTACTGTTTCAGAGGCACCCCGGCCGAAGGACGCGCTAGTTTACGGCTTCTTTCAGGGCTTTGCCAGCCTTGAAACCAGGGACATTGCTGGCCTTGATCTGAATGGCTTCACCGGTCCGTGGGTTGCGCCCCGTGCGAGCAGCACGCGCCTTGACGGAAAACGTACCAAAACCAACCAACGAAACCTGGCCACCGCCTTTCAGCGTACCCGTAACGGCACCAATCAGTGCATCGACGGCGCGACCCGCGTCAGCTTTCGACAAACCAGCTTCGTCTGCGACACTATCAATCAAATCACCCTTGTTCATGTAAAACTACCTTTTGGAAAAGTTTAAGTCCCTCGTTATCGTCAATACGATAACGCCCCGTACAAATCAAATATGCCTCAAGCACGCGAACCTTATACCAACTGACAAAAAGCGCTGTCAACAAAATGTTGACAGCGCTTCATTGTCAGAATCTAGTGTGCCCGAACGGTTTTCGACGCGCTACCGGTTTTTTTCTGTGCCTTTTCCTTGGCTATTTCCGGATCGTCATCTTTGGGTACTGGCATGTGCTGCAAGGCCAGCTCCAGAACCTCGTCTATCCATCTTACCGGAATAATATTCAGCTTATCTTTGATATTCTTTGGAATTTCCGCCAGATCTTTTTCATTTTCATGCGGGATAATTGCTGTTGTAATACCGCCGCGATGAGCCGCGAGCAGTTTTTCCTTGAGCCCGCCGATCGGCAGCACCTCGCCACGCAGAGTTATTTCCCCGGTCATGGCAACGTCTGAGCGCACCGGAATCCCCGTCAGGGACGACACCAGCGCCGTACACATGCCGACACCTGCACTCGGCCCATCCTTCGGTGTTGCGCCTTCCGGCAAATGGAAGTGCAAATCATAGTTCTGGTAAAAATCTTCTTTAATTCCAAGAACTTCTGCTCGACTTCTGATCACGGTCGTGGCTGCCTGAATCGATTCAAGCATGACATCGCCGAGTTGGCCGGTATGAATATGCTTACCCTTGCCCGGTACAACCGTCGCCTCGATAGTCAGCAACTCACCGCCGACTTCGGTCCAGGCCAGACCGGTTACCTGCCCGACCTGGTCTTTCTCTTCCGCGCGCCCGTATCGATGCCGCCGTACACCGAGGTACTTCTCCAGGCTCTTTGGCACAACGTGGATCTGTTTGTCGCGTGGTTTGAGAAGCAGGCTTTTAACGACCTTGCGACAAATTTTTGCAATCTCGCGCTCGAGATTGCGCACACCGGATTCACGTGTGTAGTAACGAATAATGTCGCGAATCGCCGTATCGGAAATAGCAAGTTCTTTGTCGTTCAAGCCATTCGCTTTCAATTGCTTCTTCAACAGATAGTTACGCGCAATATTAAGCTTCTCGTCTTCGGTATAACCGGGAATACGAATCACTTCCATGCGATCCAGCAACGGCGGCGGAATATTCAGTGTGTTCGCCGTGCAAACAAACATGACATCGGATACGTCGAAATCGACTTCGAGATAGTGGTCAGCGAATGTCGTATTCTGCTCCGGATCGAGGACCTCGAGCATCGCTGACGACGGATCGCCGCGAAAATCCATCGACATCTTGTCCACTTCGTCAAACAGGAACAACGGATTACGCACACCGACCTTGCCCAGGTTTTGCACGACCTTACCCGGCATTGAACCGATGTAAGTGCGGCGATGACCGCGAATTTCGGCTTCGTCACGCACCCCGCCAAGCGACATTCTGACGAACTTGCGATTGGTCGCCCGGGCAATGCTCTGTCCGATCGATGTCTTGCCAACACCCGGAGGGCCAACGAGGCAGAGGATCGGGCCTTTGAGCTTCTTGACACGCTGCTGAACCGCCAGGTACTCAAGGATGCGCTCCTTGACCTTCTCGAGGCCATAATGGTCCTCTTCGAGGATCTTCTCGGCCTTGCCCAGATCACGATAGATTTTCGAGCGTTTTTTCCACGGCACCTTAACGAGCCAATCGATGTAATTGCGTACGACGGCCGCTTCGGCCGACATCGGCGACATCAACTTGAGCTTGTTGAGTTCGGATGTAGCCTTTTCGTGCGCCTCGGTGCTCATACCCGAATCGGCGATCTTCTTCTCGAGATCGGAAATCTCATTCGGCGCATCTTCCATATCGCCGAGTTCTTTCTGAATCGCCTTCATCTGCTCGTTGAGGTAATACTCTCGCTGGCTCTTCTCCATTTGCTGCTTGACGCGTCCGCGAATGCGCTTTTCGATCTGCAACATGTCAATCTCAGAGTCGATCAGACCCATGACATGCTCGAGCCGCTCGCGTACGCCTTCAATGGCCAGAACCTTTTGTTTTTCATCCAGCTTGAGCGCCATATGTGCGGCGATGGTATCGGCCAGCCGCCCGGGCTGATCGATACCGGATAATGACGTCAGGATCTCGGGCGGAACTTTCTTGTTCAGCTTGACGTAGTTCTCGAACTGGGAAATCACCGAGCGCTTGAGAACATCGACTTCCCGCGACTCAGCCTCCGGACCTTCCTCGACCAGGCGAATATCAGCCGAAAAGTATTCATCTGCATACGGCTGTACCAGTGCGGCGCGAGCACCGCCTTCGACCAGGACCTTGACGGTGCCATCCGGCAATTTCAACAACTGCAGAATCGTCGCCAGCGTGCCCAGTTCGTATATGTCCTCGAGTGTCGGCTCGTCGACATCAGCCTGTTTCTGGGCGACGAGCAGGATCTGCTTATCCGAATTCATCGCCTCGTCCAGCGCCACAATGGACTTCTCCCTGCCAACGAACAGCGGAATCACCATGTGCGGATAAACAACGACATCCCGCAGCGGCAGAATCGGCACGCGGCTATGCAGCTGTTGACCTTGCTCGGACATATAACTCTCCAAAATTTATGAATGCGCAATCGGGCTGAATATGACACGCTGCCTCATGTGCTGCGCAACAACAACGCAGAACATCGGTTTCTTGCTGCCCATCGCCCTTTAATACAGGTTCCCTACCTATATGGGGGCGGTGGGCGAGTTCCTCAAGTGCCCGCCGACAAGTCGGATCAGGGCCCGTCCGACCCCGTGGACAACTGCTCCTCATCGATCGTCACGAGCGGTGTCGTATCGTCGGATTCGTGGATAATGTATGGCATGGTCTCACCCGTAACGACCGCCTCATCCACCACGACCTTCCTGGCATTTGCCATCGACGGCAACTCATACATCGTTTCCAGCAAGATACTCTCGAGAATCGTCCGCAGGCCACGCGCACCCGTTTTACGCTGCATGGCACGATTAGCAATGGCTCGCAGGGCATCCTCGCGGAATTCGAGCTCGGCACCTTCCATCTCGAATAAGCGCTGATATTGCTTGGTCAGCGCGTTGCGCGGCTCGACGAGGATCGTCACGAGCGCGTCTTCATCAAGTTCATCGAGCGTCGCCACGACCGGCAAGCGACCGACGAACTCCGGAATCAAACCGTATTTGATCAGATCCTCCGGCTCGACATCGTGTAACAACTCGCCGATGTTCGGTGTTTCTTCCTTGGTCTTGACTTCGGCCACGAAGCCGATGCCGCCATGCTCGGAACGGTCGCGAATAATTTTATCCAGGCCGGCGAACGCTCCGCCGCAGACAAACAGGATATTGGCCGTATCGACCTGCAGGAATTCCTGCTGCGGATGCTTGCGCCCGCCCTGTGGCGGTACCGAGGCGATCGTGCCTTCAATCAGTTTCAACAATGCCTGCTGCACGCCTTCGCCGGACACGTCACGCGTGATTGATGGATTGTCCGATTTGCGGGAAATCTTGTCGATCTCGTCGATATAGACGATACCGGTCTGCGCCTTCTCGACGTCATAATCGCATTTCTGCAACAGCTTCTGAATGATATTCTCGACATCTTCACCGACGTAACCTGCTTCGGTCAGTGTCGTTGCGTCGGCGATCGTGAACGGTACATTCAACAGCCTGGCGAGTGTTTCGGCGAGGAGTGTTTTGCCGCAGCCCGTCGGCCCAATTAACAGGATGTTGCTCTTCGCCAGTTCGATCTCATCCTTGCTGTGATCTTCACCACGGCTGCCGAGTCGCTTGTAATGATTGTAGACTGCGACGGCCAGAACCTTTTTCGCTTCCGACTGACCGATGACGTACTCATCGAGTATCGCGTTGATTTCCTTTGGTGTCGGCAGCTTCGAATCGCTTTGCTCGGAACGGTCCTCGAGTTCCTCGCGAATAATGTCATTACATAATTCGACACATTCATCGCAAATGAACACCGATGGCCCGGCGATCAGCTTGCGCACCTCGTGCTGGCTCTTACCACAGAAAGAGCAATACAGGAGTTTCCCGTCTTCGTTTCTGCCCCGTGTTTCGTCCGACATGTACTGCCTCAACCCGTTTAAATTCAGTCACTGTCCACAAATAGCAGGACAGTCATCTCGTATATAGCACGCAACGAACCGCACGTGCAAAGCGATGCGGCCCAATTTGCCGACTTGCGTCACGTTTTAGCGCCACCATCCGCCACTCGACCGATTCTCCTCACCAGATCGATCGGGCGCCCATATTCTGTCAAATCGTGCCGCTCAATCCTTTGAATTATCATCCTGAACCGGCTTGCTGCGCTGCGTTAAGACCGTATCGATGAGCCCATATTCCACGGCAACTTCACCGCTCATGAAATTATCGCGGTCCGTGTCCTTGGCAATCTGTTCCAGCGGCTTGCCCGTGTGGCTCGCCAGGATCTGGTTCAGCCGATCACGGGTCTGCAATACTTCTTTCGCATGGATATCAATATCCGATGCCTGGCCCTGAAAACCGGCGATCGGCTGGTGAATCATCATCCGTGAATGCGGCAGGCAGAATCTCTTCCCGTGTGCGCCACCCGCCAATAACACGGCACCCATGCTCGCGGCCTGACCGATGCAAATGGTGCTGACGTCCGGGCTGATGAATTGCATCGAATCGTAGATTGCCAGGCCGGCACTGACGGAACCACCGGGTGAATTGATATACAAATGAATATCCTTATCGGCATTCTCCGACTCGAGAAACAGTAACTGCGCGACGATGAGATTCGCCATATTGTCCTCGACCTGGCCGACGGCGAAGACGACTCGTTCTTTGAGCAGCCGCGAAAATATATCGTACGAACGTTCACCTCGCGCCGTCTGTTCGACAACCATCGGCACGAGAGTCTGTTGGATATCCATGCTATGCATTCACCAGTTAAATATTAAAAAAGAATTCAATGACTAACCATTGCTCAATTCAGCGAAGCGTTTCGGCGTCACTGTCAGCCTGGCCTTTGACACGAGCAAGTCAATGACCTGCTCCTCCAGCACCATGTTCTCGACCTGCTCAAGCAATTGCGGGTTCTGAAAATAAAGTTTCTTGTACTGCTCCGGCTCATTGTACGGCGCACAGATCTCATCGACCTTGTCCTTGACACCGTCGCGGTCTGCCTCGAGATTGTTTTCCTCGATCACTGCGCCAACCAGCAGGCTAAGTCGGACGCGCCGTTCAGCGGGTTCCGTATAGGCATTGAGCGGCGGCACGCGCGGATCATCGGCGTCAGCATCCTTGATGCCGAGATTGCGCATCGCCTCCTCCCGCAAGGAACCGGATTCACGCTGAACGAGCGCGGACGGAATATTGATCGGGTTGGCGTCGAGCAGTTGCTCCATGATCTGCCGTTTGACATCAGACTGGATCATTGCAACGGCTTCGCGCTCCATATTCTTGCGTACATCGGCCCGAAATGTTTCCAGATCGCCGCTGTCGACGCCGTATCCCTTGATGAACTCCGCATCGAGATCCGGCAGTTCCTGCTCGGCGACTTCC
This sequence comes from uncultured Chromatiaceae bacterium, assembly GCA_964629475.1. Lineage (GTDB taxonomy): Bacteria > Pseudomonadota > Gammaproteobacteria > Steroidobacterales > SMWD01. The sequence continues at coordinate 6,143 of CAZVQW010000040.1, forward strand.
TTGACGATGACCGTGAACGAAGCTTTCTTGCCGGCCAGTTCCTCCGCCTGATAATCCTTCTTGAACTTCACAGTGAAGGTTTTCTCGTCACCGGCGGACAGGCCGGTGAGATTTTTCTCAAAATCCTCCAGCATCTGGCCCTGGCCAATGACGATCGGTACGTCCTGACCGGCGCCACCTTCAATCGGCTCACCCTTGATCTTGCCCTCGAAATCAACGGTGACCCGATCACCGTCAGCGGCCTTGCGCTCGACCGGACTCCACGTCGCGCGCTGTTTGCGCAGCGTCTCGATCATCTCGTCTATATCGGGTTCACCAATCTCTGCTTCAGCACGGTCGACGGCAAATCCATCGATGCCATCCAGCTTGAATTCCGGATAAACCTCGAAAGTCGCCGAAAAGGCATAATCGTCGCCGTTCTCAGCCGATCCCTGCTCAAGCGTCGGCAGCGCAGCTGGCCGCAGCTTTTCCTGATCAAGTGCAGCGGTATAACTGGACTGAATCATCTCATTCAACACTTCCTGGCGCACCTCGGCGCCATAATGCTGACGAACGACCTTCGGTGGCACCTTGCCGGGCCGAAATCCTTTCAGCTTGGCCTTGCGACCGACCGACAGCAGCCGCACGTCGACCTCTTTTTCAATACGTACGGCCGGGATTGTCACCGTCATACGTCTTTCCAGCCCTTCCAAGGCTTCTACTGATACCTGCAAATCCGTCATTTTCTCAATTTTCCATCGTCAATACTGTCCGCCCGGTGACACGTCCGGCCGATCCGAGACCTGGTGCGAAAGGAGAGACTCGAACTCTCACGGGTTACCCCACTGGCACCTAAAGCCAGCGCGTCTACCAATTCCGCCACTTTCGCCGCTGTCTGCATCAATGGCCGCGAAAGATTTCGCGCTCCGGGCGCATTATAGAGAACCTGCTCCATTACGGATATGCGTTCTGCGGATTATCCTTATTGCTGCTACCACACAACTCGGCTGAGAATGAAAGATTAACCCTCAATCGGAGATCCCATAATGAGAACATCGTTAACGCTGCGCACTCTTGTAATCACTTTCGCCTGCATACTCGGCACATCGCTGGCATCGGCCGGATCCGGCGGACCTGAAGACGTCGTCAAAGCCTTCAGCGCAGGGTTTGGCGCTAAAGACAAGGATGCCGTGATCGCGACACTGGCCGAAGGTGGCGCACAATTCACCCTCAGGGCACAGCATGACAGCACACCTCCTGAGAGCATCCAGACCGAACTTACCGCGTACTGGGCGGTAATCGCTCCGGTGCTGATCTCATCGACGAGTTCCTATGTCCGCGAGATCGAAATACTCGACGTGCGGGTCGATGGTGACATCGCCACGGTCTGGGCGCAGACAAAAACCGCATCGACACCCCTCAATTCGACCGAGGCGGACATCAATTCGTTTTCCGAGGTATACCTGGTCGTCAAGAGAGCCGAAGGGTGGAAAATAGCGGGTATGGCCGACAACCGGCAGACCACAAAAATTCCGGGCAACTGATAAAAACGGGATCGGATACGGTAGCTGTGGTGTAAACGAACGTAGGAGCGGCTTCCAGCCGCTATTGGGACACCAACCCGGATAATCGCGGCTGGAAGCCGCTCCTACGGGAGTTTAAAAATTGATGGTGGGCCGTGAAGGACTCGAACCTTCGACCAAGTGGTTAAGAGCCACCTGCTCTACCAACTGAGCTAACGGCCCAAATTACCGTCATCGAGGCCGGCATCTTCATGCCGACATTGCTCGCAGCATTCCCGGCAAGGGAATGGGGTGGATGATGGGACTCGAACCCACGACGACCGGAATCACAATCCGGGGCTCTACCAACTGAGCTACACCCACCGTTGTCTGGACTCTTATTTTATATCGCAATCCGGCGATATTGCCGCTCTTCGAGCGGGGCATCCTATGGATGCCCGGTGCCGCTTCGCGGCCATTTCATTTGCATGTTCAAATACATGCAAATTTGGCGCGCCCGGCAGGACTCGAACCTGCAACATCTTGCTTAGAAGGCAAGTGCTCTATCCGGTTGAGCTACGGGCGCGTAGCTGTCTCGGCGTATCGACACCTTCTTGACTCAGGCCTGACGGCCTTCGGTCAACCTGCAAACTGAGTCGCGCTTCGCGCGACACTAAAATCTGCGTGCTCAACTGCACGCAAAGTTGGTCGGGGCAGAGGGATTTGAACCCCCGACCCTCTGCTCCCAAAGCAGATGCGCTACCAGACTGCGCCATACCCCGATAATTGCCGGCCGCAACGAGACCGGAAATTATAGCCTCGCGCAGATCAGGCCGCAGGATGATACGGGCGGCTATCTGACCCGTCAATGACCGGATTTTCATTCCGTCGCCTGCCGCATTGCCGGCATGACGACTGTGTGAAAATAAAGCCGACAAAGGTGTCACCGACCCGACCCCTCTGGTATGTTTCCCGCCTGATTATTCGCATGGCGCCAATGCACTGATGACTGCTCAGATTATTGACGGAAAAGGGATCGCTAAAGAGATCCGGCTTGAAATCCGCCGGGAAACTGACACCCGGGCGGCCGACGGCCACCCGCGCCCGGGGCTGGCGGTAATTCTTGTCGGTGACGATCCGGCATCGCAAATTTATGTTCGCAACAAACGCCACGCGTGCGAAGAAGCGGGGATCGAATCGCGCGACTACGATCTGCCGGCCGACACATCGCAGACCCGGATCATCGAACTGATCGACGAACTGAACGATGACCCTTCGATTCACGGCATTCTCGTTCAGTTCCCGCTGCCCGAACACATTAACGAAACAGCAATCATCGAGCGGATCGCACCGTACAAGGATGTCGACGGCTTTCATCCCTATACAATCGGCCGCCTGGCCCAGCGGATTCCGATCCTGCGTCCCTGTACGCCATACGGAATCATGGTTCTGCTCGAGCGCATCGGCATCGATCCGAAGGGCCGGCACGCCGTCGTCGTCGGCGCCTCGAACCATGTCGGACGACCTCTGTCACTGGAATTCCTGCTGGCCGGTACGACGACGAGCATCTGCCACCGGTTCACCCGGGATCTCAAGGCGCATGTCGAGCGAGCCGATATCCTGGCCGTCGCGGTAGGCAAGCCTGAGTTGATCCCGGGCGAATGGGTCAAGCCCGGTGCAACCGTCATCGACGTCGGCATTACGCGACTTGAGAATGGCAAACTATGCGGTGATATCGGTTTCGCGGCAGCCGCGCAGCGCGCCGCATGGATCACGCCGGTGCCGGGTGGCGTCGGTCCGATGACGATTGCCATGCTGCTGACCAATACATTAACGGCGGCGATCTCGGGGCCGGCGCTAATGGCAGCCAGAACGCCCACAGATAAAAACTATTAACTACATTATATTTAGAACACAATATACTGTTTCTTTTGGAGTTTTTATAATGAATATCATCCGCATCAGTGCCCTGATCGCAGCCCTGCTGGTCCTTGCCGGCACGGTCAATGCTGCCGAGTTCCCGAGAGTCCGGATCGAAACAACGGCCGGCACATTTGTCGTGCAACTGGATGACGAACGTGCCCCGTTGTCAGTTGCAAATTTTTTGCAGTATGTCGAGTCCGGTTTCTATACCGGTACGATATTCCACCGCGTCGTCAGCGGCTTTGTCATCCAGGGTGGTGGATTTGATGCTGATCTCGTACCCAGGGAAGCACGGCCACCGATTCCAAACGAGTCAGGCAATGGCCTGACCAATCGCCGAATGTCAATTGCGATGGCCAGAACGGGCGACCCCCACTCGGCTGATGCGCAGTTTTACATCAACCTGGCGGACAACACACCACTGGACCCGAAACCCACGCGCTGGGGTTATGCGGTCTTCGGCGAGGTCGTCTCGGGCGAGGAAATCATCGATGATATCGGTCACCGGGCCACGAGTCCGAAGGGTGCACTCCTGAACCTGCCGGCCGCACCGGTCATCATCGAGCGAATCACGCTCGAGCAGTAGTAAACCGGATCCAGGACGATGACAACGCTGTTCGTCTCCGACCTCCACCTGCACCAGTCACGTCCGGTCGTGACGGACCGCTTCATACGCTTCCTCGAAGAGTCGGCGGCGACTACCAAGGCGCTGTACATTCTGGGCGACCTGTTCGAAGCCTGGATCGGTGACGACGACCCGGATCCGCATAATCGACGGGTTATCGCCGCACTGCGTAAATTTACGGCAGCCGGACCGGAATGCTTTTTTGCGCGCGGCAATCGCGATATAGCTATCGGTCGACGATTCTGCAACGAAACCGGCTGTCAGCTACTCGAAGAAACGACCGTCATACATCTGTACGGTGCCCGCGTGCTGGTCTCACATGGCGACGAATTGTGTACGGACGATCACGCCTATCAGCGTTTTCGGCGTCGCACGTACAATCCGACCTGGCGCGCGCTGTTTTTCGCATTGCCACTGGGCGTACGGCGTTACCTGGCAAACCACTTGCGCCGCCGAAGCCGGGCCGACACGGCAATGAAATCCGGGGACATTATGGATGTCAATCCAGAAGCCGTCGATAGCGCTTTCAGCGAACACAGAGTCACGACGATGATCCATGGCCACACGCATCGTCCCGGTATTCAGGAACGGGAGGTATTCCGTACATTACGGACACGCATCGTACTCGGAGACTGGTACGAACAGGGAAGCGTGCTGCGCTGGGATGAATCGGGTTACCAACTCGAGACGTTACCGTATAAAACATGAAGAACCGGCGCATGCTGGAGTGGTAACTTATCGCTATTCATGCTCTTTCCCTGACCGGCCTTTTGTGCCGGGACTATCCCTCGGAAACGCCGCTATCCTTGTTTATTCCTGATTCAAAGGACCATGTGTCGCGCCTGAATGTTTCCGAGAGATAGTCCCGGCACAAAAGGCCTTCGACATGGTAGTGGAACGATGGCGGATACCCGGTCTACGTACCACGGGCGTGTCCCGGTTTTTTTCTTCGTTGACCCCTCTGAAACATTCAGTCGCGACACAGAGCCCTATAAGCTGGGACAAGTTTATGGCAGCGGCGTTTCAGAGGGGTCAACGGAGAAAGAAAACCGGTCAGGGAAAGAGCTTGAAAGAGCGGCAACATGCCGTTCCTTCTGACTTCAGTTTATAGATTAGAGTGGCAGATTGATGATGGTCGGGTGTTCGTCGGTGACGGTGTATCGGCCTTTGTCATCCAGGG
>CAZVQW010000041.1:0-9413 GCA_964629475.1 uncultured Chromatiaceae bacterium
GCAGAGAAGTTTGACGAAGTTTATCAGCGGGCGAAGCAGAGGCAGAGCGAAAGAAAGTAATTGAGACAGGTTATGGCACGGCTGGACGGAAAGGTCGCCGAGCTTCATGCGAGACATTTCTGCAGTGCAATTTTTTTCGCCTGACCGAAATCGTTCTTGCCGCTGCCGAGTTTTGGAATCTCCTCGACATTGAAGAATTTAGACGGGCGCATCAGCGGGCTCAGTCCGGATTCATCTGTTAACTTTTTCATTTCGTCCACATCGAGGTTTCCCGCAATCAGCAGGATGACCTGTTCGCCTTTCTTTCCATCGGGTATCGAGGTTGCAGCAATTTCGACGTCCTCGGGAATAGATTTATTCAGTTCGGTTTCAATCGCACCCAGGCTGATCATTTCACCGCCGATTTTCGCAAAGCGCGAGTATCGATCGACGATCGTCAGAAAACCGTCTTTGTCCAGGTGCCCTTTATCACCGGTCTTGTACCAGCGCTGACCGTCGAGTTTGACGATCGCTTCTGCGGTTTTCTTCGGATCATGCAAATAGCCCAGCATGACTTGCGAACCACCGAACAAAATCAACCCATCCACACCCATCGGCAGGGTTTCCATGGTTTCAGGATCGACGATACGAAAGCTACCCCCCGGCAGTGGCATGCCGACCGTTCCCCATCGATTCCCGGGCTGCACCGCCCAGTCAGTCGGATTGATTCGATCCGGGATATTGACGCTGGCAACGGGTGTCGTTTCGGTGGTGCCGTATCCTTCGAAGATCTCCTTGTTAAATTTGCGCTGGAACGCTTCCCTGACTTCAGGATGCAATTTTTCCGCCCCGGCAACGACAACGCGCAGGGAGTCGAGCATGAGCGGGTGAATACGACGATTTCGCACAAATAGCCGCAGAAAAGTAGACGTTCCGCAGAAGATACTTGCCTCGTATTTCGCTATTGCCTTGGCAATGGTCAGGGTATCCGTCGGATCCGGATGGAAAACCACGGGGATATCCTCGATCAACGGCATCAGTCCGGTTACCGTTAATCCAAAGGCATGAAATATCGGCAGTGTCGAAATAATTGCATCCTGCGCGCGCAGATCCAGAACATCCGAAACCTGCTTGATGTTCGCCATGAAATTTCGATGGCTCAGCACAATACCTTTTGGCTCGCCTTCGCTGCCGCTGGAAAACAAAATGGCCGCCGGACTCTCGCTCGTAGTAAATTTTCCGAACATCGAATACAGCCATCTCGACGGCAGCAGCATGGCCGCAATCAATATGAACAGCTTGCCCGCAGCACCAACCTGTGACGGCAAATCTTCCAGGTAGTAGACATGCACACGATCGAGTAACTCTGACAGGTCAATTCCACGTCCCTCCAGCTTCCGGACAAAACGTTTCGATGTATAGATACTGTTGATACACGCCTTGTCGACCGCCGCCTGCATCGCAGCCAGACTGGCTGTGTAATTCAGATTGATGACCGTCTTGCCCAGCAACAAAACCGCCATGTTGGTCATGATGCCGGGGGTACTGGTCGGCAGCAGCAGACCGACATTCTGCTCCGGGCTGCGTTTGTGAATCCATCTCGATACAACCATGACGGCCGTCAATAATTTATAGCCGGACAGCGTCCGGCTGCCATCCGCTTCCACGGTCCAGGTATTCAATCCCCGGCGCTTCGCCGCATGTATAAATGCCAATGGAATGGGGTCCAGGGTCCTGGTATAGGTATCCCACGCATCGATCGACAGGTCGAAAACATGTCGCTTCAATTCATGGACCGGAGTTTCCATGGGTAACGGTGTGCCGAAAGCCACGATGATGTGTCTGCGGACGCGGGTTCTGCGCACTTTCTGCAGCCTGGCGCTTGAATTCGAAAAACGGGTACCCCAGAGACCGCGCAGGTAAAATGGCACGATAACGCCATCGACACCTTCTATCGCCCGCTCATAACCGGCCCTGAACTCTCCCATCTGACCGCTGCGGCTTAGCATGCCTTCCGGAAACAGACAGACGACATGGCCGGCCTTAAGCCATTCATTAACCGTCTCCAGCGCCTCCCGGCTCTGGCCGCTGGAAATAGGTACGACGCCAAATAAATCCAGAAACCATTTCAGGTACCAACGCTGATAGATCGAGCGGTGCATCACAAAATGCACTAATCGTGGGCAGGCGATTTGTATCATTGCCCAGTCGAGCCAGCTGACATGATTACCGAGCAGCAGCACCCCGCCCTGGCTCGGCAAATTCTCGAAGCCGACGACCTCAACCCGGTTCGTGCTGACAAACATCTGTGCAATGACATAGCGGATCAGCGATTGCGGCAAACGATAGACGGTATAACCCGCCCCTATCAAAGCAACCAGCACCAGGAAATGCAGCAGCCCGATCTCATTGGCGCCAATTGCTGCGAGAGTCACGGTTAATACCAGGAATCCCAGCATCACGATATTCTGAACCCAGTTATTGCCGGCAAGCACAGTTCCCAGTTCGTCATCCCGGGCATGAAACTGGATCAATGCATTAAGCGGAATGATGAACATGCCGCCGAACACGCCGAGCACGAGAAAATCGACAATCAACCACCCAATTGAAGTGATCTGCGCGATAAAGGCAAGCGTAACGACCACACCCAACGCACCCAGAGGAACCAGGCCGGTTTCGATATGACGCCTGGATGCCTTACCGGCAATCAACGACCCGAACACGATCCCGATACCCGAGCACGCGAGCGTACCCTGGATGACAACGGTATTTTCGATCCCGAGGTTCGCTTTCGCGAATGCCGGAAAAGCGGTGAGTAATGCCTGCGAAATCCCCCAGAATATCGACAGGCCCACAATGGAAAGCCAGATAGCCTGGTTGCCGAATATCTTGCCGATATTTCCTGCGAGAACCCGTCCGCTCAGATAAGACCTGACATCGAAAGTCCGGTCTCGACTCTCGATCTCACCCTTCGGTAATAGCAACGCAGAAATCAGTTCCAGCATTGCGCAGGAAACGAGCACCCACCCGATCGGCGCAATGGCGCGAAGCAATTCAGCTTCATTGGCATACGAAACGCCCGACAAACGGCGCTCGAATAGTATGGAGAATATTAGAATACCCGCCAGGATCGCAACGATGGTTATCGCCTGAACAATGGCATTTGCAGTCCCGAGGTTTTGTTTGCCGACAAGTTCGCGGATGTACCCATATTTTGCAGGGGAATAAAAAGCACTCTGCACAGCCAGCAGGAAAGTGATGACGAATGCGAAGCGGAACCATCCAAGGTAATAGGACAGAGTAATCAGCAGCGTCAGGGCAACGGCAATGACGGCACTGTATTTGATCACCAGGGGTTTTCGATACTTGTCGGAAAGGTATCCTGAAGGCGAAAAAAGCAGGATGAACGGCAGCAGAATCAACGCATTGATAATGGCCGTAAGAATAATCTGCGTCTGGCCGTCATAGATCTTAAAGACGGTATTTTGAATAAGAACCTTGTGACCGAGATCGACGAGCGCATTCAGGAAAATAATCAGGATAAACGGAATAAATCCACTCAGTTTTAAAAGTTTATCCACTGCATCTTCCTTAAACGACTACAGGAAAACAGACACCTGACACCGATACTCCCCCATTTATAATCGCCAACCGCTCGAATGACAAACCGTGGCGCATCGTCGCTCGCTGCTCCGAGAAACCTGGCTAAAAAAAAGGGCGGCCATCCGGCCGCCCTTTATTCATCAACTCATGCCAGCCGGGTTACCTGAACTTCACTTCCTGTGCCGTCAATCCGCCGCGCAGTGTCCTGAGCGCTTCGCGATCGACATTTGCTACTTCCGCCATCTCGACCGAGCCCATGATCTCTTCAGACAGATTCTCGAAGTATTCGGTTCCCTTGTCGAAGGCAGCCCAGTTCTTGTATTCAATGAGAAATATCACGTCCGGCTCGCCGTCTCGTGGTACCGGAACCTGCAGGACGTGGTAAGAAAGGATGTCGCCATCTTCCATCTCCCGCTCGGTGAATACGCGCCAGACATTGTTCAGATCACTCATATAGTCGTTGAACTTACCGGGCTTGGTCTCTGCATAACCAATAGCCCACACACTGCCGTCATCCCACACACGCTAGCCTGCCTGCACACCGCCGACGATCATCAGGCAGGCAAGAATTGTCAAAATGCACTTAATAGGGGTCATGCTTTATTTCTCCATTGTTATTAATAATGTGAATCATTCGTATATTTGATCACGGGCCGACTATAACGCTTCGATAATAAAAGTACGAATAGTCAGCAATTGGTGTCTGACACCAATTGCTGACTATCTATTGCCCACCGGCAGCACGCTAGACTCACGTACGGTGCGCAATGTGAAGTTCGACTGCACACGCGACACACCGGGCAACCGGGTCAGTTTCTGGCTATGAATGCGTTCGAAGTCGGCCGTATCGGCGACGACGACGCGTAACAGGTAGTCGAAGTTACCCGTCATCAGGTAGCACTCCATGATCTCGGGCACCTGTTGCACGGCGGCCTCGAAGGCTTCGAGATCCCGCTGATCCTGCTGCTGCAGGGTGATATTGATGAACACGTTACCAGGCAAACCAGCGCGTGCCTGGTTGATGCGAGCCGAATAGCCTTCGATCAGCCCGACCTGCTCCAGCGCCCGAACCCGGCGCAACGTGGCCGATTCGGACAGGCTGATGTGCTCCGCCAGTTCCACATTGCTCATGCGCCCATCCGTTTGCAGTGCACGCAGAATGGCATGATCATAGGAGTCTAATGTTATTTGTCGCTGTTCCTTGCTCATTAAGTGATAATAACGCAATTTTCTGTCTATTTTTAACTTACCTGTGCATAAATTCGCAAGTGTTGCCCGGCTTTTCGTATTACCCTGTATCAATTAATGGACCCAACGCCCCGGGAGGCAACAACAATGAAAATTGGTGTACCAAAAGAGATCAAGATTCTGGAAAACCGCGTGGGTCTGGTGCCCGGTAGCGTCAAGGAACTGACCGCTGCGGGCCATGAAGTCATCATGGAAACCAAAGCCGGCGCCGGAATCGGCTTCAGTGACCGGGACTATGAAAACGTGGGCGCACGGATCGCAGCCCAGGCGGCCGATGTTTTTGCCGAAGCCGACATGATCGTCAAGGTCAAAGAACCGCAGCTACAGGAGTGTCGCATGCTGCGGTCCGACCAGGTGCTGTTCACTTACCTGCACCTCGCCGCTGATCCGGCCCAGGCCGCTGCACTCTGCGAGTCAGGTACAACGGCGATCGCGTATGAAACTGTGACCGCACCCGATGGTTCGCTGCCGCTGCTGACACCGATGAGCGAAGTCGCCGGGCGCATGTCGATCCAGGTCGGCGCGAACTGTCTGCAAAAAGCCAATGGCGGTTCCGGCATTCTGCTCGGCGGCGTTCCCGGTGTTGCACCGGCAAACGTCACGATTCTCGGTGGCGGCGTTGCCGGCACCAATGCCGCCATCATGGCCATGGGCATGCGCGCCAACGTGACGGTAGTAGACAAATCTGTCAAACGTCTGCGTGAGTTATCGACCCAATATGGCAGCGCACTGACAACCGCCTATGCCACGCGCGATACCGTCGATTCGCTGGCGCGCGAATCAGATCTCATAGTCGGTGCCGTGCTGGTGGCGGGTGCTGAAGCGCCGAAGTTACTGTCCCGTGAAAATATCGCCGCCATGCGGCCCGGCTCGGTCGTTGTCGATATTTCGATTGACCAGGGCGGTTGTTTTGAAACCAGCAAACCCACAACGCATGCCGAGCCGACCTATGTCGTCGACGATGTGGTCCATTACTGCGTGACCAACATGCCAGGCGCCGTGCCGCGCACGTCCGCTTTCGCACTGAATAACGCCACTCTGCCGTTCGTCAAAGCGCTGGCCGGCGAAGGCTGGGAGCGTGCCTGTGCAAACGATCCGCACCTGGCGAAAGGACTCAACGTACATGCAGGCAAGATCTGCCATCCCGCCGTTGCCGCAGCGCTGAGCACCGATACGGCGGCCTGAGTCGCCTGTAACAGGTGCGGGAACAACCGACTGTAGGAGCGGATTTAAATGCCCCCAAATTTATTTATTGCGTTTCCGGGCAGATTCGTTACCGTGACTAACCACCCGGTGCTGTATAATCAGGTCCATGAACGAGCAACAGATGCGCGCCGATATCTATCTCAAGCTTGCCCAGGCCCAACTGGCGGCGGCGGAAGAATTGCTGGCAATCAAGAAAGTCCGCTGGTATGAAGTCATCATCTTCGGCGGGGCGGGCATCACGATCGGGCTCGCGCTTGCGAAAATCTTTGCTCTCTAGAGGCCTGACCTGACAGGTTGGTGTCAGGAACAGCTTCTGACACCGGATGCGTTTTATTTCGCGATCAACCCTTCAGTCACCCACTGATTGAGTTGGCCCGCCATCGTGGCCGGCACCGCTTCTGCATCCAGCCATTCGCATAGACCGGCGCACACGCCGGCGAAATCCTCGCCGTCGGCAAACAAATCCATCGCCCCGGCTTCGATCTCATCCAGCGAACGCCAGTACACGGTAATATCGCGGCGCCAGACCGCCCATGGTTCCGGTTGCTCGAGCCTGACCGGTTGCGGTACCGACTCTTCTGCATTGATCGCGCGCCAGATCGGCCCGATGTTCCAGTCGAACCGCGATCGTTGTAGCGACGGATGAAATCGCAGTTTTAATGCGGGCCAATCGTCGGCCGGCAACGCACCCAGATCATCGAGCGTCATCGCATCGGTGTTCGCGGCATCGAATGCCAGACCTCGCGCCCATTCAAATCGAGCCATCTCGGCCAGGTACGGTCGCCAGGCCGTCTCGCTGTCCGTCACGAGGAACTCGGCGAAATGCCGGCCAAACTGACGTACGTTGGGATGCTGCGACGGATGTTCATCGAGGTAGCGCAAGCCGAGCGCATCGAATTCTTCAGCGCTCAGTATTCCGCATAATCCGCGGAAGTCACCGCGCAGGACTTCGAGCAGGCGCAACCGGTAAGCCTCGTAATAAACACCCAGTCGTTCCTCGGCTGAAGCGGCCGCGTTACCGACGAATGCCGGCACAACAGCATCGTCACCACTGACGACGTGGCTCTGAAACAATGACTGCAGGTTCGCAAGTGCCGTCATGCTGCGGCTGCGCCCTGTTCCGCCGCAAGTTGCCGGGCGATGTCGAGTTCCGCCAGCAGTTCTTCGAGCGGCGGTATGTTGTCGTCACGTTCGATCATCGTCGAAACCTGTCCGAAGCGTTCGATTGCTTGCTGGTACAGCGACCAGACCGGATCACAAACAGCGTGATCATGCGTATCAATGATCAGTTGGTCTTTATAACTGTGTCCGGCCAGGTGAAACTGCCGGATACGATCGCCCGGCATGCCATCGAGGTACTCGACCGGATCGAAGTCATGGTTGTGACTGCTGACAAAGATATTATTGATATCCAGCAGAATCAAACAATCGGCCTGCTCGGCAACCGCGCTCAGAAATTCCCATTCGGAAAGTTCTGATGCGTTGTATGTGACATAGCTGGATACATTTTCCAGCAGGATTTGCCGGCCCAGGATGTCCTGTACCTGTGTGACCCTCGCGGCCACATGCGAGATCGTTTCCTCGGTATAGGGCAGCGGCATCAGGTCATGCAGATTGCGCCCGTGAACACCGGTCCAGCACAGATGGTCAGACACCCACTCGGGTTCCACACGCGCGATCAGCCGCTTGAGATCGGCGAGGTAATCCAGATTCAGCGGTGCACTGCTGCCGATGGACATCGACACACCATGCATAACCATCGGGTAAAGTTCGCGAATACGATCGAGATAATGCAGCGCCTTGCCGCCCTCGACCATATAATTTTCACTGATGATCTCCAGCCAATCGATCGCCGGCCGATCGTTGAGCGCCTGTTCATAGTGATCGGTACGCAAACCGAGGCCAAAGCCCAGGTATGGTCTGTCGGCGGATGATTTGCTCATGATGCGGCCAGATAGCGTACCCAAATTGAAATAGAGCCGCCGGCATTCGTGATCGACGAATCCCGGCAGCCCTGATCAGGCAAACTCAGACCTTCTCGAACTTACCGCCGGCTTCTTCACATTCAGCCTCGGTAGTTTGAGTAAAGCCCTGCCCCTTACACGAATTTTGTCCCTGACAACCGCTGTTGGCTGTTTTGCAGGCACTCTGCCCCTTGCATGAGTTACCGCCTACGCAGTGGCCCATCGATTCGGCACCGGCATTGGCGGCAAACGGTGCGGCGACAAACAGCGCTGCAGCTGCGGCGGCCAGGACAGCGCCCTTATTACGGTTTACATTGCTCATTCGAAATCCTCTTCTATTATGGCGAAAAAACCTGCACACCCGCAGGCAACGTACTCTCTCTTGACCCATTGACCTGTCGATGAGTTCCCGAGCCCGGCCATTTTTTCCCTTAGCGGATCTGTAATAACCGCTCAGGGCCCCACTATCCGCTGCCGGCGACGATCGGTATCCTGGGCCGTCAGTTACCTGTGACTCATCTCCGCTACTGGCGTCTGCCGGAAGAAACTGCAATAAAAACAAAGCCTGACTGGTACTCAGGAGCTGCACAGCAAAATTAATATACATAATTGTTCTTTTTTGTCCATCATGGTATGTTTTTCGCCGCTACTGTACTTAGAACCAGAATCAAGCCATGGCACCCCAAACCGCTACCACTGTTGAAACCGCAAGCCCACGGATACTGCGCCGCCAGGAGCGCACTCGACAGACGATCCTGGCAGCCGCGACAGAGTGTTTTCTGAATAAAAGCATTGCCACGGTCAGTGTCGAGGAAATCATCGAAGCGGCGGATATTTCCCGGGGCACCTTCTACAAGCTCTTCAGGCACAAGGAAGATGTGTTCACGCAGATCGTCCGACCGATGATGGAATCTTTCGGCGCCAGACTCGCCGATATAAATTCCACGGACCCATGGGATATCTTCGATCAAATTGTCGACGTCTATATTCAAACCTGGCGTGAAAATCCCCAGGCCTTCTCTCTCGCTTCCCGGGAAGGGAGTGGTATTTTTCACTTGCTGGAGGAGTCGCACCGTCCCGCAATGAAGCACCTGCGTCGATTGTTCAGCGCAATAGAACCACACGGAATTCTAAGAGTAGAGAAGGCCGAATATGCGGTTGCGTTGATGGCAAGATCGGCAATCGTCATTCTTCGGACTCTGGACCATGCTCCTGACTGGGAACACCTGTTTCGCGACAGCATGCGCGGCTTCCTGTTAAAAGATAAGCCTGCAATTTCTTAAAAATAATTAGATTAGAGGATTTGTAAATTGAACAAGACGGCAGAAATGACAACAAATAAACCAGGAACATCAAAGCTCTGGAAACCGCCGATTGTCGGTATCGTGACCTTTGTCTTGATGCTCTTCGCTA
>CAZVQW010000042.1:0-8142 GCA_964629475.1 uncultured Chromatiaceae bacterium
GGGGGCCGGGGTTTATCCCCCCCCCCCCCCGTACTTAATTTGGGGGGGGGGGCAATCCCCCGGGCCCCGCCCGGCTGTTTCAGTGGTGCAGCTAACCGATGTGTTCGGCGAAGAACTGATTCAGGCAGCGATTTTCCGGGTCGAGCTGGCGGCGCAGCTGGCGAAACCGGCGGAGTCGATTGCCATACGCATCATCCGCATGACGTGGCGACATGCCGCGTGTCTGGTTGAACAGCGGGATTCCGCCGAACCTGCCCGCAAGATCGGCAAAGTCGAGCAGAAAATTTTCCCAGCCGGCCATGTTTGTCGAGCGTAATTTAAGTGCAAACAACGGCTGGTCATGGCTAGGTGACAACGTCGCACTCTGATCACGATCGATACGGTATGCAACCCCTGGCAGATCGCAACGAAACCCGGCAATTTTATAGTGACGCAGACAGAATGCCCGGTAGGCATAGATTACCGACGCGAACCGATCGACAGGGAACAACCAACTGCAATAGGCAATCGATGTCGACTGGCGCACCTTCCTGAACTGCCCGGTCTGCTCCATCGCATTACTGCCGACGACGGAGAAGCGCTTGTTAACGAATCTCTGCGTCGCTTCACTGAAGCCGTCGATCAACGGGTCGCGAAGCTTGCCAATCGGCACGACCCGGCCGACCGAATGCACGAAATCCGGGACTGCCTTATTGCAGGCCCAATCCCTGATCTTCCAAGGTAACATCTTGTTCTGCTGTTCGCCGGTATCAGCCCCGGCATCGGAAAGCCGCAATTCGATAAATGCACGGTCACGGAATGGCAGCAGGAAAATCTTGACCCCGGCTCTGACTCCGGAGATATCCGGAATGAAGCGCATCAACTCCTCGAGTACAAGCTCCCGATTACGAATCGTATACGGGCGAATGGGACGAATCTTTAATGTCACGTTGCAAACAACGCCCAGCAATCCATAACCTTGCCGCACCATGCACAGCAACTCTGGCATGTCCTCACCTACTTCAATCTGCTGACCCCGTGGCGTCACGAGCGTCACACTGGTTACCGAAGCAGCAAGATGCCCCGCATCACCGGGAACACCGGCGGAAAGCGAACCACTGCTGATCAGACCACCAACCGTTCGTTCCGGATACTCGTAGCTGCCGATAAGTTCCATTTCCTCACCGGCCAGGCGATCGGCCAGTGAGCGCAGCTGCATGCCGGCGCCGACCTGAATGGTATTTGTCGACATCCGCATGAACTTCTTCATTGCCGTCATATCCAGCAACGTACCTTGCGTACGCGCATTACGCGTGCTGCCGCTATTCGAACCAACCGCCCGCACGGGCCCCGGATAACGACGTGGATCTTTCAGAACGGCGATGACATCGTCGATCGATGTCGGGCGTATTGATTTGACCGCCCCCTGCCCCTGCTTGTGACCATTAGACTTGTGAGTGACCGTCCGTACCATTTTGCGCTCCGTGCTCTGCAGAATTGTCACCGACCGGGACGATTGCACGAGACGAAAGGACAGGTCCATTCGTAGCTGGCAACCCCGCCGTCATAGAACTGTGTCCCGTAGACCGGTGGTTTTGTGTCCCCGGCTTTCACCGGGTATACCTTTAAATCAGCAGATGAAATATGTCGCAAGTTTGCGGGCACGACAAGTTCGACGGTATTCTTTCATTACCGCACCAACGGTCAATACCGGGATTCTGTTCAAAAGGCGCCGCCGCGACTGGGCTCACGCCCGACAGGACACGATTATGTCTGCTACGAATAACATGCACCGTATTCGCTGCGAAATATTAAGAAAAATAGTATTCCGCAAATTTGTCAGTGCCGCAAAATGACAAAAAATGAAGCCTGTGTACAGGACGCCTGGCCAAACACCGCGTACGATCTGGCGAGTCAAAATCAGGGGACGCATAGAAAGCCAGACACATCGATGACGACTATCGGAAAACTCACGATCGGTGGACTGTCAGCGAGCTCAGCGAGGTCTACGACGGCGCGCCCCGCTTTTACTACGCACCGCTCTACTATCGCGTGGCGGCAGGCCGGTGTGTTGCGTCAAAGCCTTGCCTGCCGGATTGCGACGCTGATGACCTTCTGTCGAGTTCTTCCGTCGAGGCGACCTGTAGTCTGATTCCTCATCGGAATGGCGAGTCGGGATCAGTTGCCGTGTTCCGTCGCCGATCAGGTCGGCGCGACCCATCTTCCTGAGTGCCGCACGCAAAAGTGGCCAGTTATGCGGATCATGATAACGCAGGAATGCCTTGTGCAACTTTCGTTGCTCCGGGTCCTTTGCCGTTTCGACGGCGGCACTCTTGTAAGTCACCTTGCGCAGCGGATTCCTTGCCGAGTGATACATCGCTGTCGCACTAGTCATCGGCGACGGATAAAAAGCCTGTACCTGATCAGCACGATAATCATTTTTCTTGAGCCATAAGGCGAGATTCAGCATGTCCTTATCGGTCGTACCCGGATGTGCCGCGATGAAGTACGGAATCAGATATTGCTCCTTTCCTGCCTCGGCCGAATATTTATCGAATAACTTTCTGAATTCATCATAGGTATCGATACCGGGTTTCATCATTTTACCGAGCGGATCTTCCTCGGTGTGTTCCGGCGCAATCTTCAGGTAACCGCCGACATGATGCGTCACGAGCTCTCTGACATATTCAGAATCCTCGACCGCCAGGTCGTAGCGCAGGCCCGAAGCGATCAATACTTTCTTCACCCCCTCGATACGGCGTACATCACGATACAGCTTCGTCAATGCCGAATGGTCGGTCTTCAGGTTCTGGCAGACACCAGGATAAATACAGCTCGGCTTGCGGCACGCCGCCTCTATTTCCCGGCTCTTACAGGCGATGCGGTACATATTCGCAGTCGGGCCGCCCAGGTCGGATATGACGCCTGTGAAGCCGGGAACCTTGTCGCGTATCGCCTCAATCTCCTGAGTGATCGAATCGGCCGAACGATTCTGGACGATGCGTCCTTCGTGCTCGGTAATCGAGCAGAAGGTGCAGCCACCAAAGCAACCGCGCATGATATTGATGGAGAACCGGATCATCTCGTACGCCGGGATTTTTTCGGCGCCATAAACAGGATGCGGCACGCGAGCGAACGGTGCACCGAATACGTAGTCCATTTCCTCCATTACCAGCGGAATCGGCGGCGGATTCAGCCACAGATCGACCTCGGCGTGTTTTTGCACGAGCGCGCGCGCATTACCCGGATTCGTCTCGAGATGTAGTACGCGGTTCGCATGAGCATACAGAGCCGGATCGGCACGAACCTTTTCGAACGACGGCAGGCGAATCACGGTTCTGCTGCGGTCCGGTCGCTCACGCTTCGCAGGATGCCGAACCGGATTGCCGTTTTCGTCATACTCGACCCCGTACAGCGCCGCTTCCCGTCGGTGTCGTTCGTCGACCGTCATATCACGACTGTTGATATATGGATTGGCAACGGCATCGAGCTTGCCGGGCCGGTCGATTCTCGTCGAATCGATTTCTGTCCAGTCGGCAGGAGTGTCGCGGCGTATAAACGCGCTGCCACGCACGTCAGTGATCTCCGCAATTAACTCGCCGCGACTAAGTCGATAGGCAATCTCGGCAAGAGCCCGTTCCGCATTGCCATACAACAGCATATCGGCCGTCGCATCGATCAGAATCGATCGACGCACACTGTCCTGCCAGTAATCGTAATGTGCGATACGGCGCAGCGACGCCTCGATACCGCCGAGTATGACCGGGACGTCCGCAAACGCCTCCTTGCAGCGCTGTGAGTAAACCAGCGAACAACGATCCGGACGTCGCCCGCCGACGCCACCCGGAGTGTAAGCATCGTCCGAGCGCAGTTTCCGATCAGCCGTATAGCGATTGATCATCGAATCCATGTTGCCGGCCGCCACGCCGAAAAACAGATTCGGCTTGCCAAGCGCCTCAAACGCCGCCTTCGACTGCCAGTCAGGCTGCGCAATGATGCCGACCCGAAAACCCTGTGCCTCCAGCAGGCGCCCGACGATCGCCATGCCGAACGACGGGTGATCGACGTAGGCATCGCCGGTCACGATGATGACATCGCACGAATCCCAGCCAAGCACATCCATCTCAGCTCGGCTCATCGGCAGGAAAGGCGCCGTGCCGAAACACTCGGCCCAATATTTGGGATACCGATATAACGCAGTTCTGGCTTTGGGGATGGAGACGGCAGACATGGGGGCTTCCGATGGTGGAAACCCTATTCTAGTCGATTTCGATCGAATCCCCGCCGATCCGGCAGGCTCTACGTTGGGCTTTGCGAACCGGGCGTAACGCTGGCCTCGGCCTCATCCTTGCGCCAGACCTGGCGCGGCGCCCAACCATACTTACGATTCAGGTGCTCGGTGTAAACGATGCGCTCCGGGTCGAGACGCATGAGTTTCCCGCGCGGCGGTCCGTCCGCGAGATCGCGGCCGAGTTCGAACGACCCGGCGACCCACTTGAATACCTTCATACCGTGCTCCCACTCCGGTGTATCGACGTCGAGTAGCGTGGCATTGCCGAAAAACTGTACACCCATGACACAGGCCCAACCCGCCATCGGGTTCGCGATCGCAAACGATACGCGCGGATCGCGCTGCATAGCCTTGAGCTTGGGACTGTTCGGCTGTGGAAACATATAGAGCTGCAGCCCGTCGGCATAGAACTCGACCGGGCTGACGATTGCCGCGCCGCTTTTCATGACCGTACCCAGATAGCCAATGTTCGTGATCGTTGTCACGCGCTCGATCCGCTCTTCCAGCATGTCTTTTGGCATGGCCTTGGTCGGCCACGGTGTTTCCTCGAGCCATTTTTGTGCTGCGCTCATCACCATCTCCATTATCGTCACCGTTTTTCGGTGGCGGCTACGATAACCGATTTGTGCCGCGCTTGTCGCACATGGTACGGCCCGGTCCACTCCGCGGAACCCGCACTGCCCGACGGCTCATCCGCCGTGAAGAAATGAGAACCGAGTCACTTGACGGTCTCGCGTACATCGGTAGATTTGAGCCATGACACGGAAACTATTTCCTGACCAACCATGAACAAACCACGCGCATTTCTGATTCACCTCAGCATGAGTGCAGCGATCGTCGGTATCGTCTGCGCCGTGATTTTCTTCGCCTGGTATCCACAGCCTTATTTTGACATCGTCGGTGCCTGGTCGGTCCTGCAAATATTGATCGGTGTCGATCTCATCATCGGCCCATTGCTGACCCTGATTCTTTACAAGCCCAACAAACCCGGTCTCGTATTCGACCTTTCGATTATTGCGGTCATACAGCTGAGCGCATTGATCTATGGCACGACCGTCATCTACCAGGAACGGCCGTATTACGTTGTCTTCGCAATTGACCGCTTTGAGGTTCTGTCCCGCACCGAAATCGATCCGAATGCCATCCCCTATGACTCGCTACGTAAAAAACCATTCATCGGACCGATCTTCGCCGTGGCTTTATTCCCCGATTCCGAGCAGGAGCGCCAGAAATTGCTAACCGACGTCTTTGCAGGCAAACCCGATCTCGAACGCCGCCCGGAATACTGGGATATTTATGAGCGACATACCGCCGGCATTATCGAACGAGCAAAGCCACTGACAGAACTGGCGAACGATCGACCGGACGCACGAAACAAGATTGATTTTTTCACTCAATCCCGAACCGATGCCGACCAACTGATCGGCGTCCCAATTGTCGGCAAGAAAGGTGCGTTTTGTTTCGTCTTGAACAGGAACACACAACAACCGGTCGGCGTCATCGAGTTCGATCCGTGGGTGGCTAATGACACCTCATAACCAATTCATACAGGCCGGACATTCTCTATATAGTGCTGGTGCCGCCTGAAGTCGGCTTACTCGTTAAACTCACACTGCCCCTCTGATCGATAGACACACGGCCGAGTACCGCGATCGCGACATAGATATGGCCGGTCAGCGCATAATCGAGCTCCCGTTCGCCGGCACTGAACAGTTGCACCGCCAGCGCGAGACTCCGGCCTGAATCGACATCGACGACGACATCGACAAGTTCGCTACCGCGCGCTGCGACGGTAAAGCCATCGATCAGGGCTCCATTTGCAATCTGCATGCCTTCGACTTCGAGGCCGAATTGCCCACCCTTGACCGGTATCGAGACATCGTTCGGATTATCGATGCGCAACCGGCACAGTAGTTTGACGCCGCTGAAGCTGATTTGTTGTGGCTCGACACTGACGAGCCGCACTCGTGGTTCCTCGAGATCCTGGTACAACAAGGCGCAACCGTTGAGCGCTGCCAGCAGAAGCAACACCGTGGCATGACATAGAAAAGAAAATTGCTTCATAAACAGACCACCAGACACAACCACATTAGCCGGGCCAGCATGTTACCGGTCCTGTGACTAACATGCGAAGTCGCCCTGACCGCATCAGTCTTTTTTGACGGAGGACAAATGCTGGCCTATCTTTACGCTACCCGTTGGCCCCGGCCGATATTCATACGGAATCGAGTCCATGACTGATCTATGCCCTCCTCTACACTCTCCTCTTTGCGGTCGCTTGGCACCGGCCGTGACACTGCTGACTTTTCTGCTGTTTGCGACCGGTGTGTTCGCCACGGAAGCGCCCGCGCCGGGCGCGGATAGCGTGCAGGCCTGGCGCCGCATCCAGTGTTCCGTGGAGGATGGCCAGCCGGTCGTCTGGGGCTGGACCGGGCGCGCCTACAGCCGCGTACCCGGTGAAGCGGATCGGCTGTTATTCACCGTCGACGGCATGAACATCCGCCAGTGCGGCACCGTCAACGATCCGGACAAGGGTGCC
This sequence comes from uncultured Chromatiaceae bacterium, assembly GCA_964629475.1. Classification (GTDB taxonomy): domain Bacteria; phylum Pseudomonadota; class Gammaproteobacteria; order Steroidobacterales; genus SMWD01. Next base: position 6,810 of record CAZVQW010000042.1, read on the forward strand.
GGCTTCAAGCTGGTCAGCAGGGAAATTCTGCTGTACCGCGACCCGAATACGGGTGAAGTGCTGGATCAATGGGAGAATCCGTGGACCGGCAAGACGGTCCGCGTGCTGCACGTTGCGAACGATCCGGTCAACCAACCGCCGGTTTTCTCGACAGGCCGCGGCGGTCAGCCATTCACACTGCCATTTCAGATCAGCAGTGACCAATGGTGGCTGACGATAACGTTCCCTCTTTTCTATGACGATCCGCTCGGCGGCGAGTACCAGCAATATGTCGGCGGGAAATACCATGCGACCGAGATGTTCAATTTCATGGGCGACACGACCGACCTGGCCGCGAATGCCGGCGACACGACCAATATCCGCATCGGCTGGGTACGAATCTCCGGCTGGCTGCCATGGATGGAAATGAGTGGCCGCGCCGGCCAGGTTTATTTTCATACGGCCGGACGCAAGCTCGAGAGTTTCGATGATCTGCCGGACATCATGAAGGATGAGATCGCGGCAAACTATCCGGGCTACAATGCACCGCCGCCTCTCGATGACCGGCGGCCGAATGAAACGAGCTGGACATACTTCAAGAAAGTGATAGGCGCTGAGAAATGACGTGACGATGCGCAAGAATTAACCTTAAACCCTGACCCAAACCTGACAAATCATGCTTAAGTGCTTGATCTGATTGCTTGTTAATGTTTCTTATTTGCAACGTTTTGACATTTTTCATATACCGTGTAGTGTAAGCGATACGCCCTGACCGATGACGCAACACCGCAAAGGGCACATATAACAACTTAATGAAGCAAACTCGTCCGTACGGGAATAGTAAGTTCCGTGTTGCGGACACAAGGGGAGATTGCAGTGAGAAGGGTTCTTCTTTGGTCTGTCGGTGCGCTTGCCGCACTGTTGGTCATATCTGGCGCGCAAGCGGCAATCGTCACGTTGCCTGGAGACGATGTGGAGTTCACGTTCGATGATTCGACGGCTTTCGGTAGCGGCCTCGTCATCGGTAACAGCATTTTCTTCCTTCCCACGACCTTCAAGGCGGAATCAACCGACGGCTCCCCCGCCACTGATACGATGAACGTCACGCTGAACGTCACGGTCGAGGCCACAACTGCCGGCTACGAGATGACAGATTTCATGATGGCCGAGGAAGGCGACTACAAGTTGATCGGCAGCGGCTCATCGGTGAGCGCAAACGGACAATTCAGAATCACAAGCAGTACCACACTTTGCGGTTTCTTTACGTGCAGGGACGATATGATTTTCGATGCGGGCCCGCTAACGAGTCTGTAGAAAAAGTATCTGCTGAGATTTCTGCATGATGATTCTCAAA
>CAZVQW010000043.1:0-5499 GCA_964629475.1 uncultured Chromatiaceae bacterium
AGTTTTGGGTGCAAATACCCGGGTCTAGTGGGTCACTTTTGGATGCAAATCAACACATAAGCGTTGGACTGCATTACCAGCAAGGAAGAAATTGCGACAAAAATCCTAAGAATGTTCTTCATTTTTTTACTTCCAATATTAAGGCCATGAAAAGCCGTAATTGCGTTATCGAAAGAGATTTATTGACTTAAGCTAGCATAATCGGGCTGCCGAATCGAAACGGGCCCTATGCCCGCTTCGGGTGTCGTTAGCAGACATTCAGATGAAAAACGTAGTGTTCCGCCGTAAAATAAACATCTTTCGCGGCTTTCAGCGGTAAGTTAGGTGAGGGCAGGCTATCTAACTTATTGAACAATAAGCTATAAAAAATAGTGTCAGCGACTTCGAACCAGGTGGTTGAGAGTTCGAATCTCTCCGGGCGCACCATCTTTGCAAGGTCCATATCTGACACACATTCCAGCAGCAAAGGGATATTTTTTTCAATGACTTCTACAAAGCAATCTGATGCACACCGGCAAGTCCCTGTGCGAAATCCTCGTACCGGTGTCGCCGACTATACGATCGACGTATGCGGTGAAGCCGAAATGGCTGCAATCGTCCGCGACCTCAGGCGGCATCAGCCGGCGTGGGCTGATGCCGGCCTCGAACATCGCAGACAGGTGTTGAGGAGCTGGATTGAACATCTGTATGCGGACAAGGGTCCTCTGCTGGAAGCTCTGTCGTTGGACACCGGGCGCCGGTTCCTGGCTCTGACCGAAATCAACGCCTTGCGCGCCCTGGTAGAAGGCTGGTGCCATTTCGGCGAGCAGGTATTCACAGAGTCCGGGGAACGTCCTTCTGCAACACCCGGTATCGGCATCAAGTCCCAGTACATTCCAAACCAGGTTGTGGGCGTGATCAGTCCCTGGAATTTCCCGCTGCTGCTTTCCTCGATCGATTCTATCGCGGCATTGGTGGCCGGGTGTGCTGTAGTGATTAAACCGAGCAAGGTAACGCCAAGGTTTGTCGAGCCCTTGATGGCTTCTATTGATGCGATACCGGAACTCAGCAGTATTTTTAAAGTGGTGACAGGTGATAGCGAAACAGGGGAAGCCATCATCAATAACGTCGATGCAATTTGCTTTACCGGCAGTGTCGGCATCGGCCGACATGTGGCCGAGGGTTGCGCTAGGAATTTTATTCCCGCATACCTCGAACTGGGTGGTAAGGATCCGGCCGTCGTGTTGCCTTCGGCAGATCCGCGCCACGCTGCGACGATCGTTCTGCGCGCTTCCGTTCAGGCAAGCGGTCAGGCATGTCAATCATTGGAGCGAGTCTATGTTCATGCCCCACTCTTTGATCAATTCATCACCGAACTGGTTGGCCAGGCGGAAAGTGCGGAATTGAACTATCCAGATATTAATAAGGGACAACTCGGACCGATGATTTCGGCCGGTCAGGCAGACTTGATCGCCGGACAGTTGGCTGAAGCCGTTGCCAAAGGGGCGACGATTCTCTGTGGCGGTACCGTCGAGAATCATGGTGGCGGTAAATGGGTTCGGCCGACAGTCGTGACCGATGTTACCCATGATATGCAGCTGATGACGGAGGAAACATTCGGTCCGGTGATTCCTGTCATGCCATACGACACACTAGATGAGGCGGTTACGCTTGCCAACGACTCTGATTTCGGATTATCTGCCTGTGTGATCGGGGAGGATCTCGAACAGGCTGAGTACGTTGCCCGGCGTATCGAAGCCGGGGCGATCAGTATCAACGATGGTGGCATGACGACCGAAGTCTACGATGCCGCAAAAAATGCGTTCAAGCTCTCCGGTCTTGGGGAATCACGGATGGGAATGTCCGGGATCACCCGCTTCCTGCGACAAAAAGCGCTGCTGTTCCGCAAAGGCACTGCCGTGGGACTGGAAAGTCTGGACGAGAGCCAGGCAGAGTCCTAGCTGAAATATTCGGTAGCTTTTAATCCCTTGCCTCTTTCGCAGGCAGCCGGCTTCTGTTTCTGCATGATCAGTGCCGAAATCAGGCTGGCGCGCTCAAATGCCATTTGCTATCAATGATTGCACTGAGTTTAATGGAGCGCTATCATTGCAATCACTTTTTTCTGAAGCAGGCAGGATGCTGTTATGGCCAATCTGGTTGTTCGAAACCTCAAGCAAGACATCGTCGATGCGCTCAAGCAACGTGCGGCACGGAACGGTCGAAGTGCCGAGGCTGAACATCGGGCCTTACTCGAAGAGTTATTGTTACGACCAAAGGGAAAGAGCTTTGCAGAAGTCCTGGCGGCTATGCCTGACGTAGGGCGGGATGAGGATTTCTTACGCATAGAGGATGAGGTCGGCAACGGTCATGTATTTGATTGATACGAATGTCATCAGTGAGGCGCGTAAGAAGTTAAAGGCGAATATTGGGGTACGGGAATTCTTCAGGCAGGCCATCGAAGACGAGACACGAATTTTCATATCGGTTGTTACCGTCGGTGAACTACGGCGTGGCGTAGAATGGATCCGTCACCGGGGCGATATTCGCCAGGCCAATCAACTGGAGAAGTGGCTGGCGACTTTGCTGACCGAGTATCAGGATTACATACTCGATATTAATCAGGACATTGCACAGCTTTGGGGGCGACTCAGGGCGCCACATCCGGAAAATGCTCTGGACAAGCAGATTGCAGCAACAGCACTCATTTATGACTTAACCATCGTCACACGAAATCATAAGGATTTCGTCAAAACCGGTGTGCAGGTGTTGAATCCATTCACAGAGTAGATTTTTGTAACAACACCCGATTGACTACCCGGTAACGCCAGGTGACTCGTGCCAGATTCATCCACAACAGAAAGCAGGAGAGGCTGAACATCGCTGCCGCCGCATGCGTAAGCGATTCAGGAAGAAATATCGCAAGGATCACCAGGGCAAGGGCGGCCAGGTGAACCGAAAACTGCAACTTTGATGCCCTGTCCGACAACAACTCTTTCATATTGGGTACCTTGACGGACATGCACATCAGGGCCATTTGCCGATTCTGCAGATGAAACCAGCAGAGAAATGGCACGATCTTATAGAGCATGCCGTTCAGTAAAGAGAGTCCGGCACCGGCAATCAGTCCGGCGCCCAACAGGAGATCGAATTGGGGCAGCTCTTCCACTTCGGGCACAAACTGTCCGAATATCCACAGCAGGGCGCACAACAGGATTGATACCAGGCCGGTGCGCCAGAAAAGAAGAGTTACATCGATGATTCGTCGTCGGCGGCGATGCTGCAATAGCAGGGTTGTTGATGCAAACAGCATATGACCGGCAATCATGATTCCTAGTACGGTTGACGCTGCTGATGCCGGCATCAGATTTTGAGCGGTTGCAAAATGAAGCACAGTCCACAGAACGAGAAATACCAGCAGTGTTCCGGCCAGCCAACGTTTCATCCACGCCGGGTATTCGGGCGTTACCTGGAACATGGGTACCACCTGGTAGGAGACGCCCACGACCAACAGGGCAACCCAGCCCAGTAAACCCCAGGTCAGGTGGATATTGGCAAAGAGTGGAAGATCCGGCTGTATCCAGCCCGCCCTGCCAACAGCCAGCACAGCACCCATACCTGCCGTCACGACCAAAGACACGATTGCCATCCGCATGCCGGTTATTGCGGCGTTGGTTGTCCTGACTCGCCACAGGGCTATGGTGACCGCTGTAATAAAAACTGCGAATCCGGCAGTCAGGGATATGGCCGCGGTTTCCAGCCACAAGGAGATACCGGTCAGAAAACCCGCAACCAGGAAAATGGTGCCCAGCGTCAACAGCAGATGAACGAGGGTACCCACGATGCGTACCCGGGGTACCGGGGACCCGGCGAGTACCGGCAGCATTTGCAGTATGGCGCCGCACATCACCAGGGCAAGAAATCCCAGTGTGAGCAGATGGGTTATCGCCAATGTCGTTATTCCCCACCGGGAGATCAGTGCTTCAGGCCCAACAATGATGAGCAGAACGGCAGCGCCAAGACCGAAGAGGGGTGCGGTCAGAAAAAAGCGCAGCGGGATGGAGAGTGGGGGCGCCTGATCCAGTGACAGATTGACGGTGTTCAATATTCCAGCAAACTTTCGGTTCAGGATCGTGCGGACAGGCAGGCACTCTGCACGGCTGCTTCGGCTGCGCTGTCTTTCTGACGCCAGATATAGATCTCGAACCCGGAATCACCGACGCCCGGTACGGTACGTTGGAAAAATCCCTGCTTCTCCAGCAACGGGTAGAGCAGATGTGGTTCCCGGCGGTGAATAACGCGAAGATAATCCCCTGCACTCAGTTCCGTAATCGCGGCTAAAGTACGATCGAGGGGCTCGCAGGGTTCGAGCATGCTGACATCGAGAGTATGTTCCATGGGTAAATATCAGAAACGGAGTTTTTCCCGGTGCCTGGTAATCGTTAAGGATTCACGTCCTGCATTTCCCGCAGCACGGTTTCTGCCTGTGGTTCCAGAACCTGATCCGCCATCCGGTACAGCATCTGTTCCTCTTTCATGTTGTGCTGCTGGATAATCATCATCAGGGTTTCGGCAAGGCCCAGATAACACTCCTTGTCCTGCTGTTCGACGGCATCGCTCATGTCGGAAAATAGTTGCCGCATCTGCGTGTGCTCCATTTTCATGACCTGGGTCGGCCCCATAGTCTGACCGGTCTGCTGCTCGAAGGTGGGAAACAGCACTTCCTCTTCCATGTGAAAATGGTGCTCCATGGCTTGATGAAATGCCTCGAAGCCGGCAGTCCCCTGTTCCCAGCTGCCATTCGAAATTAATTCTTCCGCACCGGCAAAGAGCTCATCGCAGCGGCGATGATCAGCGGACATGGTTTCAGTGATATTCGGCATCGGTTCTCCGATCTTTGTTTTGGGTAATTGAAGACCGGGCACTTTAACCTTTTTTGACGAGCTTGAGCAGTCAGAAAACTGTATTCGGCGGCATTATCTCTCGATAATCTTGCGCTTCATCGTTGCATATTCCTCGCTGCTTATATCGCCGTTGTTTTTCAACTCTGCGAGATGTGCAAGTTCTTCAGTGTCACTCCTGGATGCTGACAATTTGGGTCCCCTGGCTTCTTTCCTCAGGTGATTTAGATTTTTATTAATAAGGCCAATAATTTTAGCCGCGTTGTGCATATAGGGCTCATGAATTTCTGTCGTAATACCTTCGGTTCTTCTTAGGTTGCAGCCTCCATATCTGAATATTTTCGCGAAGAAACCAAAATCATATGAAGCCTCGAAAATTACTTCATAGGGGTTCATAAGATCATTCTTCTTCCATGGCAGTAGCCCGCTCTTTATTCTGACTCCTTCGTCTGAAACGATCCATTGGAAAGTTCTTATAAAGAACAGGTTATAAATAAAACTGGCTGCCATATAAATATTTACTATTACCCACGCCATTGAAAAATATTTGACAGCATTCTCAGAGGCTGTTGATTTGCATCCAAAAGTGACCCACTAGACCCGGGTATTTGCACCCAAAACT
>CAZVQW010000044.1:0-5251 GCA_964629475.1 uncultured Chromatiaceae bacterium
ACTGCAGGCCATGGCTGTTGCTACTACACACATTGTTAATACTTTCGTTTTCATCTTTCGTACTCCTGTTCTAAATTGAGTTTTCTATTGCGGCAGACCGCACATTGCGACTGCCTGTCTTTCTTTTCCCGCCGTGAGAACGCCTCACAGCGGGGCACTTCGTTGTTTTATTTTTCATTGTCCTGCCTCCAAAACGTCCTGTCTCCAAAACAAATATTTAAGCACGATCTGACTTTATGCATATGGAGCAAAGAACGTCTTTTACTCTCTAATTACGGATCGTTGCTTTTCATGCGACCGCCTGAGGTTGCGCCATCGGGTGAGTCGCTGGTTCATTAATATACATATCCCACCTAGTCAGCCAGTAGGAGAAAACTGTATTTATGATTTGAGACCCTAGTCAGCCAGTAGGAGAAAACTGTATTTATGATTTGAGACTGTTGGCCTGCAGGCCGCAGGTTATGAAACGATCTGCATGGAGGCTCGCCAGGTCAAAGCGGCGTTGTCGGCGATGCGCAATAAAACAGATAAGAAAGATGCCCGCGGTATTGCACAGATCTTGCGCAGTGGCTGGTACAGCCGCGTGCATGTGAAGAGCATCAAGAGCCACCAGATCCGAGCGCTGTTATCTTCACGCAAAGCGGTACTGAACAAGTGCATCGACCTGGAGCAGGAAGTCCGTGGCCTGTTCAAGGTATTCGGCATCAAGCTGCCGCCCACGCTCGGTCACGGTGCCTTCGACAAGGCTGTGCGTACCACCATCGAGGCCGACCCGGCGTTATCCCATGCCTTGCTGCCACTACTCGATGCCAGGCTGGTGCTGTATCGAACCTACCGTGAACTGGATAACCGCACCCGGAAAATGGCCATGAAAGATACAGTCTGCCAGCGCCTGATGACTGCACCAGGTGTTGGCTACGTCACCGCGCTAACCTTCAAAGCCGCCGTCGATGATCCAACCCGCTTCAAGAAATCACGAACCGTGGCCGCACACTTTGGCCTCACGCCCAGGCGCTTCCAATCCGGTGAGATGGACAATCCCGGGCGCATCTCCCGGGCCGGTGATACCAACGTGCGCTGCACGCTCTACTCCGCGGCTTAAACTTCCTATTCGCATCATCCCTATTACGGGACTTTGAATAGTTATTGAACGAGGCGTATGCTGTTACTACAAGCCCCGACCGATGACGCAACGCCGAGAAGGGCGGAGACAAAAAAATAAACAGCATCGTATTTAGATCTTTCCTACTGCCCTTGCTCAGCCATAGTGATTTCGGCGTTGGGGTCTACCGCAAATACCATGAAAAATCCTGATTCGAGTGAAGATAGGAATGCCACTGATAATTATTCAAGTTAAGAAAATCTCGCGTCTCGTCGCGCTGATGTTCGTCGTGCTGTTGGGACTAATCACGATCATCGCATCTGGTGGCGGCGGTGGCGGCGGTGGTAGCGAACCAGCCGACGCAGATGGTGACGGAATCGTCGACATAGCGGACAACTGCATAAACGATGCCAATCCAGGCCAGGAAGATGCCGATAGCGATGGCATTGGTGATGCCTGCGAACAACCCCAGAATCAGGAACCGTCCATGTTTTCGCTAAGCGGAAGTATATTGGCACCGGCGGTTGTGGCCATCGATTCCGATACCAATGATCCGAACGCGCCATTCGCGTCCAACGACACGCCGAACGTCGCACCCACCATCGCCAATCCGATCTCGCTCGGTGGTTACGTCAATGAGGCCGGCACGGGCGAAGAGGGCCGGTCGAAGGATATCGGCGATTTTGGCGATTATTTCCAGGTCAAACTGCTGGCCGGTCAGGTAATTACGATGTTGGTATCCGACTATGAGACTGGCGATGCCGACCTCTACCTTTACGACAGCACGGGCCAGAACATCGTCGATTTTTCCATCGAGGTCGGCCGGATCGAAAGCCTGACGGTGGCTGCCGACGGCATGTATTTCGTCAACCCGTTTGCGTACTCGGGCGCCACAAACTACGTACTCGTCATCGGCAACACCTCGATCACGAGTGCCGGCGGGATGCGTCTGTCGAGTGATTTTGTTCCAGGGCAGGCGGTCGTACGCTACGACACAAGACTCGCTCGGAGCCAGGCTCAGTCAATCGATTCCCTAGCTGCAGAGTCCGGTTTCCGCATCCGTGCCGGCGCGCCGGAACGCCCAATGCTGCTGGAATTGGACCCGGGTGAAGCATCTCTGAAAGCACAAGTCGTCGCCGGCGCATTCGCGCGCTCAAAGGCGAGCGCCTTCCGCGATGCCGAAGATCGCGCTAAGTGGGAAACGTTGATGTCGATCAAGGCACTGCGCAATGATCCGTCCGTCGTATATGCAGAGCCTAATTACATTATGCGGGCGGCGGCAACGCCGAACGATGATTACTATCCGCTGCAATGGCACTACTCATTGATTAACCTGCCTGCGGCCTGGGACCTTGAGACCGGAGACGCTAACGTCATTGTCGCGGACATCGACACCGGTGTTTTGCTGAACCATCCTGATCTGCTCGGCCAGCTCGTGCCCGGTTACGATTTCATTAGCGGAACTCATTCAAACGACGGTGATGGTATCGACGCCAATCCCGACGATCCGGGCGACAGCAGCGGAAACGAGCCAAGCAGCTTCCATGGTACGCATGTCGCCGGAACCATTGCCGCGGCGACCAACAACCAGAAAGGCATTGCCGGCGTCGCATGGGGTGTGAAAATCATGCCGATTCGGGTCCTCGGAGTTGGCGGCGGCTTTTCCTACGACATCGCCCAGGGCGTCCTATATGCCGCCGGGTTGCCGAACGATTCGAATACCATCCCGGCGCAGAGGGCGGATGTCATGAACTTGAGCCTTGGAGGCGGGTCCTTTAGTCAGGCCAGTCAGGATGCCTATACCGCGGCCCGCCAGGCGGGGGTCATCATCGTCGCCGCGGCCGGCAATGAAACGACGTCACAACTCAGTTATCCAGCGTCTTACGACGGCGTCATTTCCGTTAGCGCAGTGGATCTGGAGCGCCGGCTCGCGTGGTATTCCAATTTTGGCACGGCCATCGATGTCGCAGCCCCAGGCGGCGATACAGCCGTCGACCGAAATGGAGACGGTTATAAGGACGGCGTATTAAGCACCCTCGGCGATGACTTGTCCGGCCCGATTACTTTTACGTATAAATTTTATCAAGGTACATCCATGGCCGCACCGCACGCCGCCGGCGTGTTCGCACTGATGAAGTCTGCCAATGGCAACGTGACACCAGATTTCGTCGATCAGCAACTGATCGCAGGGGCTCTGACCGATGATATTGGCTCGTCGGGACGCGATGACAGTTTCGGACACGGTCTGATCAACGCGCAGAAAGCGGTGACGGCGGCACTGAACCTCGTCGGCACGCCGCCACCTGATAGCCCGACGCTCGGTGTCACGCCATCGACGCTGAACTTCGACGCAGCGACGAGCGCCATAGAGATCACCGCGCAGAATACCAGTACGGGTAGCCTGCAGCTAACCAGCATCACGCCGAGTCAGCCTTGGATTACTGTGACGTCGATCGCAGTGGATGCCAGTAACCTCGGTACTTACCTCGTGACAGTCGACCGCAGCAGTTTGGCAGATGGCATCTATTCAGGCGAGATAGCGCTGCAGTCCGACGTCAACACCGTCAATGTCTCGGTTGTCATTACGGTCGGGGCCGCCGGCACCGGCGGCGATGTCGGTTATATCTACGTGTTGCTGATCGACTCGGACACCGGCGATGTCGTCGACGAAGTGGCACCGCTCCCCGTGGGTGGTAGCTACTCGTATGCTTTCTCGGACGTGCCGGCCGGGACCTACGAGGTTCTCGCCGGAACCGACTCAGACAATGACTTCTTTATCTGTGATCCAGGAGAAGCCTGCGGAGTTTATCTCACCATCGGCCAGCCGATTCAGCTGGACGTGAACGGCGATCAGTCGAACCTGAACTTTCCGATCGGTTATATCGTCACGCTGCCGTCGGTTAACGCGAGCACCAAGGAAGTCGAGAAGCCAAAACGCGGCGTTTCGCGCCTCGGTAAACAACCAGCAAAAGCTATTGCCCGATGAACATGCGCAAATTCGCTATTTTTGCGGCTACGCTGCTGCTAACCGTCAGCGCGTGCCGATCGGGCGTCGAAGGGTTCGAATTATCGGGTACGGTCCTGATACGAGCCGCGTATCGCGACAGCCAGTGCGCGAGCGACAAAGCAAAAATTGAGCCAATTTCGGACGAAACCGCGCTAGCGGACTGGTGGCGATCGCTCGCCGAGCAGCAGGTGCCCGCGAAGCCAATGCCACAAAGCCTTGGGGCTATCGATTTCGAGCGGTCGGTAGTGTTCGTCGTGTTTATGGGCCGACGGCCGACGACCGGCTTTGGCATCGAACTGCAAAGCGACCGTGCGCCCGTGCAGCGTGCATCACTAACTATACCAGCGATCTGGCAGGAACCGCCTCCCGACGCAATGGTCGCAATGGTTGTGACCAGCCCGTGCGTCGTGTTTGCCGTACCCAACGATCAGTATGAAACCGTCTCGGTCCGTGACCGACAAGGAAATGCTTTGTTGGAGATTCGTTTCTAGTCCGGGTCCCAGCGGCACAAGCACTTGTCCGCGAGGAGCAGTGAGAATCGGTTGGTTACGACGCGCAGCAGCGTTATCGACAACGTGATAAGACAACTCATTTTCAATAATGTGCATTTCTGCTGTTGGCTGCGGTTTAAACCGATTGGCGCAACACAAAGCCGACATTCAGTGTCTGCGAAAATAAAAGCACTGAAATAACAGGCAATTCGGCTATGTTGAAAATAGGAATTTCTACATCGAGCCCAATTTTGTCTTGTCAATAAGCGACTCGTAAGCTTCCCCTGAACTGAGATAAGTCGATTCGCATGAGCGGAGGCAGGGCATGCTCACAGCGACTATGGAAGTGACTACAAATCCCTTTTAGACCCAGAAGTCCTTTATTGATGGGGTCAACGCACTGGTTTAGAGCCAGTGACTCTGCAAATAAGTTAAAAACACATCTGCTGGCACGTAAAGCAGGCTTTGGTGGAAAACACCTTTAGCGTATTCAGGATGCAATAACGTTACAGAGACCAGTTATGCGAGATATATACGAAATCTATATAGCTCGATTTGTGAGATCTCTCTAGAAAGATAAAAACAATAGCATGAACAGGAGTCGCCGATGCACGGCCTGCTCGGGTCGTCGATCACCTACCGGATCGCGAC
>CAZVQW010000045.1:0-2154 GCA_964629475.1 uncultured Chromatiaceae bacterium
GCTAAAAAGGCATCTGTCAAAAAGACAGCCTGATAGTGTGGCATCTGGCTCGTTGATTTGACGGGCCGGGTCACGAGAGCCGGTTAGCGAGGATAACCACGGATGCCTGCCATTGGCAGGCATCTGTGGCCGCATTTCTATTGCCGCTGCCTCCGAGTCATCTCATCAGGGCGTCAGTACGTAAACGGTTCCGTCATCTGGCCGTTTCTTTTTGCGACCGCGCCACTTTTCATAACGAAATCGATGTCGCGGAGTACGGAAATATCAGCTAAAGGGTCTCCGGTAACGGCAATGAGATCCGCCAGTTTTCCGGCCTCCAAAGTGCCGGCCTGGTCAGCGATACCGTATAATTCTGCAGTCGAAACCGTTGCTGCGTAGATGGCATCCATCTCCGACATGCCGAATCCGACCATCATCTCGAATTCTTTCGCGTTTGTGCCATGTTTGAAGGTGCCGGCATCCGTACCGAAGGCAATTTTTACTCCGGCCGCATACGCGCGCTCAAACGCACGGTACTCATTGCGTAATCTCACCGACATGGGATCGGGAATGTTGAAAATCGGCGGTGGATAACTGGCCGCGAGAGTCGGCACCAGCCAGACTCCGTTTTTCTTCATCATTTTGATTGCCTCATCATCAAGCAGGAAGCCATGCTCGATTGAGTCGACACCGGCGCGAATCGCATCCTTGATGGCAACTGCTGAATAGGCGTGCGTAGTGGCTTTCAGGCCGAGCATATGGGATGTCTCGATAATGGCCTGCATTTCATCCATAAATAATTGTGGCTCGAGTTCCGTGTTGGAGCCAAATCCGCCGGTCGATGTGAACTTGATCAGATCCGCGCCGAGTTTGAACTGATAGCGGACGGCCTTGCGGCACTCGACTGGTCCGTCGCAGGTCCCGTGCGCGAGGCGCGCACCGGGGTTACCGGTGTCCTCCATCGCAATTCCGTCACCATGCCCGCCGGTTACCGCTATTGCGGATCCCGCTAGCATGATCCGCGGGCCGATCATCCGGCCACCGTTGATAGCATTACGCGCAGCAAACACGGACTGATCGTCAGAACCGACGTCACGCACCGTCGTGAACCCGGCGGCCAGCGTGCGGCGGGCATAAATCATTGCGTTGACCGCCAGTTGTGCCGGCGTGTCAGTGTCCCGGTCACCGCGTTGTGTGCGCCGGCGACCTCGCGATGGTTCGTGGCTCAGGTGCACATGTGAGTCCATTAACCCCGGCAGTACAAAACTGCCGGACAAGTCGATGACCTTGATGTCGGAACCCGCTGCGGCTCCGACTGCATCCGGGGTCACGAAACCATTCTCGATACGATCGATATGATCGTTTCTGACCACGATCGTCATCCTGGTCTTCGGCTTCTCGCCAGGTACGGCAAGCAAGGTCCCGACATGCAGCAGGGTGTAATGATCAGGTTTTGCCTGGTGCGAGCCGCGTGGGCCGGCCGGCTGCGCAATAGCTACCGTCATGGATAGCGTAGCCAGAATTACTGTTGCAAGTAGTTTCATTGTTTTTCTCCCCTGTTTCTGAAGCGCCCGTCGGCGGTCAGGTCCGATCATGCCATGGACCACGCTGAAGTCCAGCAGTGGCGCCAGAATCGGGCTTCTCTGGTCACTCATGCTGCGTTCTGGGACAATTATTCACGCACACCAACAAGAAAGGAATTGTCATGCGAACCGTCTATCCGATTGTCATGCTTTGTGTCCTGGTGCTTACCGCCTGTGGTCAGGACCAGGCGCCGGAGACGGATGCCGCAGTGACGCCTGCCGGCACGGAAATTCCTCTCGGACAACTTGGCAATGCGGTGCAGCCGCTTGCATACCGACTCGATCTGACTATTGTTCCGGAACGGGAGGATTTTTCCGGTAGCGCCGAGATAGATGTCGAACTGGCCGAAGCCACAGCGGTGATGTATCTGCACGGTAACGGCCTGAAGGTTTCGAGCGCGTCGTTGACGACGCCGGCCGGCGATAGTCATGCGGCGGTTTACGAGCAAGTAGACGATACGGGTATCGTCCGGCTGACGTTCCCGGCAGCGGTATCGGCCGGTGCTGCTACCCTGCGGTTTGAATACACAGCACCGTTTCGCTCACGCGCCGAAGGCTTGTACCACACCACGATCGAAGGTGAATCGTATGC
>CAZVQW010000045.1:2254-4631 GCA_964629475.1 uncultured Chromatiaceae bacterium
CATGCCTGGCGGCCGGAGTATCAGCTCGATATGGTTTCGCTGGTGCAGGCATTGGCGGCGATGAATCTCGACGGGCGCATCGCCGCGCGGCAGATTCGGCAGCCGGTTGAGAAAAATCTGCAAATTGCCAGTTCTTTCGATGCGATCACCTATCTGAAAGGTGGTGGTGTGCTGTCGATGTTCGAGAGCTATCTCGGTGAAGAAGGTTTCCGCGACGGACTGCGCGTGCACATGCGCCGTTTCCCGCATGGCGTGGCTGATGTCGAAGACTTCATGGCTTCGCTGGCCGAAGGCTCCGGCAGGGCTGATGTCGTGCCCGCATTTCGCAGCTTTATCGATCAGCCGGGTGTGCCCATCGTGGACGCAGTGTTGACCTGCGACGGAGAAGGCGATGATCAGAGTGCGGCACTGACTCTCCGCCAGTCACGTTATCTGCCGCTCGGCTCGAGGGGCGATCCGGCGCAGACCTGGCAGTTGCCATTTTGCGTGCGCTACGGTGACGGACAGGCCGTTACCAAAGAATGTTTGCTGCTGACCGATGTTGAAACGACCATGCCGCTGGAATCTGCAGCTTGCCCGGACTTCGTGATGCCGAATGCGGACGGGGCGGGCTATTACCGCTTCTCGCTGGAGGAGGATGCCTGGCGCAACCTGATGACCGGTTTTGATCGCCTGAACGAGAAAGAGGCGCTGGTAGTCGCCGACAGTCTGTCCGCCGCCTATCAGGCCAATCGGTTGTCGACTGAAGCATTGATCGAGGCGTTGCGAATCGTCGCCGCATCGCCATATACGCAGGTGGCCATGGCACCGGCAAAAGATCTCATCCGCCTGAGCGATAAGCTCGTATCGGCAAATGCGCGCGATGCTGTGCTTGCGTTAATGCGCGAGCTGTACCGGCCGCGATTGGATGCACTCGGGCCGGTCAATTCAGCAGCAATCGAGACGGCGTCGGCCGATGCCGTTCAACGTGCTCTATTGCGGACCAAGCTCGTGAAATTGCTCGCACTCGATGCCGAGGATCCAGGCCTGCGCGGCGAGTTGGCCGAGCAGGCCAGTCGCTACATTCGACTGGGTGACGAGGGTGCTGCGAGTCTGGATGAATCCGCGGTGGAGCCGGCATTGCTCACTATCGCACTGGCGTCCGGCGTGCAGGAACTCGGCACGCCGTTTGTCGACACCCTGATCGACCGGCTGGTCGAGTCCAGCGATGCGAAGTTTCGCGCTGAAGCCGCCGTTGCACTGGCGGCCACCGATGATGCGGAGCTTGGTAATCGTATTCGCGAACTGTTGCTTGGTGATCAGTTGCGGTCGCGTGAGCCGACCTCTCTGGCATTCGCCCTGGCCAGACGACCCAGTCAGCGCCGCGCGACTTTTGAATGGTTCAAGGCAAGCGAGGCGGCATTCACGGAAAACATGTCGCATTTTGCGCAGCGCTGGTTGCCGATGATGGGGGCGGGTTTTTGCACGGTGGCGGAGCGTGATGAAGTGGATGAATTCTTTTCGCCGCTGGTTACGGAATGGCAGGGTGCCGAGCGGACGTTGGCTGAAGTGCTGGAGGGCATCGAATTGTGTGCTGCTTTGCGGGAGGCCAAAGGGGCGGAGGTAGATGAGTATTTTTCCGGCGGGTGAAAGACTCAAAACTACGTCAGAAAGCCTCCCAATAAAAAAACGGTCGCTCCCAAGTATGGAAGCGACCGCTTCTTCATTTTCTCAGGCTGGAGCATCAGCACCTGCCTGTACCGCCATGACTTTATTCTGACGGTGTAGTTCCCGGTACTTCACCGGTCCAGTTGTCAGGTCCGATGTTCAGCGACGAGACATCCATGACATATGTCGTCAGACCGGACATGAAACCCGGGCCGGTAGCGCGTGCGAACAACATCTTGGTGCCGTCCGGTGACAATGACGGGAAACCGTCGAAGCCTTCATTGAAGGTCAGGCGAACCGGCTCGCCGCCGGTCAAGTCACCGAGAAAGACTTCCCAGTTATTGTTTTCGACGATGCGCACGAACACGTAGTGCCGACCGTCCGGTGCCGGGTAGGGTGCCCAGTTCATGTCGGTATCGAAAGTGCGCTGGATAATTTCCTTGGTCTCGGCGTTAACCGTAGACACCGTCATCGGCGTCGGGCTGACTCCGGCCTCGGTGTCGGTGCGCTTCCATGCCCGTGTCAGGATGGTCTCGTTGTCGGGGTAATAGAAAGGCGCGCCTTCCTGCCAGTTCTCGGTGAACGTGATCTGCTCTTCATCGCTGCCGTCCGGGCGCATGCGCCACAGGTCCATCTCGCCGTCTATCTGCCGGCCGAATACGATCCACTCACCGTCGGGCGATACCGAAACCTCGGCTTCGTACCATTCGTTATCGGTCAGTCGAATGAC
>CAZVQW010000046.1:0-3661 GCA_964629475.1 uncultured Chromatiaceae bacterium
TGGTCGGGGTGAGAAGATTCGAACTTCCGGCCCCTGCCTCCCGAAGACAGTGCTCTACCAGGCTGAGCTACACCCCGTTCCGTCTGTACCGTGCAGGCCGCGATCGGTGACGGGTCGGGATATCCGTCATCGCAGGTCCTGTGTTGCGGCGGCTTTCTGATTCATGCCGGCCGCTGTTGTGGAGCGCTGTTATACGCGCTGTGCCGGTTACGTGCAAGCGCTCCGGTCTGTGTCTATCTTGTATCCTGGGATTCCAGTTCGCCCGCCGGCTCCGGTACGGCGATCTTGTGATCGGTGCTGTGCAGGTAATCATTGAAGACATGCTCGGCTGTCAGAATCTGGTAATCGCCGTTATCCAGCTGGCGCGTCGTGTCTTTGAGCCGGTAGACATAGTGTCCGCAGGTATAAGCGTTGTACTTGCTGAAGTGATAGCACAGGCAGATCTTGTCCGTGACCGGCAGTTTCCTGCCTTTTTCATCGACACCGGTCGCCTCGTATGCATCGATGTACTGGCAGCCACCGTCCTTGTTCAGGATGTAGCCCAGTGGTTCACACTGCGGTTTAACATTTGAATTAATACAGGGGCTTTGCCGCAACAGTCGAATCGGGTAGCCGGTCGGTGACAGTGTCGAGACGTATACGTCTTTTTCCTCGGCACTTAAATAGGCCTGTTTCGCCTTGGCGGGAAGGCCGCATTCCTCAGTGACTGTAAATCGTGTTGCGAGTTGTACGGCGCTCGTGCCGAGTTGCATGTAATCGGTCGCATCGGTGCCGGTGAAGATACCGCCGGCCGGGATGACGGGGATATCCAGTTGTTCCTGTTTCAGGAATTCGATGACTTCGACGACGATGTCTTTGAGATTGTACTCACGCCAGTCCTCGCCGAAGCCGAGGTGCCCGCCGGCCAGTGGGCCTTCGACGACAACGAAGTCGGGCAGGCGGTCGACACGCTTGCCGCTGCGCAGGAAAATCTTGAGCGCTCGGGCGCTGGACACGATGGTCCCGATCTTAACATCGTGGAACCGTGGATGATCGGCAATAAGTTTCAGGCTGCTGTTATGCAGGCCGGCCGACAATGTCATGCCGTCAATCCCGCCATCCATTGCCGCTGACATTCGCATGCGCAATGTTTCGCCCGGAGACGCCATGTTCAGTTTTTCCATGACGTTGATGAAGATGGCTCCGTCGCCTTTCTTCTGCTCCATGGTTGTCTGGACGTATTTTAATTGCGCCTGGCGAAGGTCTTCGAGATCGAATTTGACGTTGGTCTTGTCGAATGTGTCGCGGCTTTCGCGATATTTTTCCGACTTGGCCTTAGTGAAATGGGTGTCGAACTTTTTGTCCGATACAAATGGGAGCATTGCATCGGAGATATGACCGATGCCGCCGAGTCGGCACGTTTCGAGCGCGAGTTCGGCCGTCGAAATATTGACGCCCATACCGCCAACCATGATCGGTATGTACTCATCGCGTCCCAGCATCAGGCGATAGTTGTCCAGCTCATCCATGGGCTTGTTTTGGGCAATCATTTGCGAATTATATACCCAAGGCTGGTCGGTTGGGCGATGGTTTCGTTTGGATTGGCGGTGGTGAAGGGTAGTGTAGCGGGTTCAAATCAGTATCGTCTTTCCACGGAAAAACGTGCCAGATCAATCAATGAATTTTTGTAAACACTGCCCGGTATTCGTGACAGGGCCGCGATGGCCTGATCTGAGGCTTGCCGGGCACGCTGCATTGTATAGGCGATTGCTCCGGATGATTTGACGGCCTCGATAATCGTGTCGATCTGGTCACGACCGCCGTTCTCGATTGCATCACGAATCAGGATTTGTTCGCTCGAACTCGAGCGGTGTAAGGCATGGATCAGTGGCAGCGTCGGTTTGCCTTCGGCCAGATCGTCGCCAATGTTTTTACCGAGCTGGTCGCGGTTGGAGTCGTAGTCCAGGGCATCGTCGACCAGTTGGAATGCCGTACCGAGTTGTTTGCCGTATTCGATGAATGCGTCTTCCACGGCGCGTGTTTGATCGGCGAGCAGTGCGCCGATGGCCACGCCGGCCTCGAAGAGCTTGGCTGTTTTTCGGTAGATGACTTCGATGCATTGTTCTTCGGTAGTTTCCGGGTTGCGGCAGTTCATGAGCTGCAGCACTTCACCTTCGGCAATCGTGTTCGTCGCATCGGCCAGGATGTCCATGATGCGCATCTGCCCGATATCGACCATAAGCTGGAAGGACCGTGAATACAGGAAATCACCGACGAGTACGCTGGCTTGATTGCCGAAAACGCTGTTGGCTGTGTGCTGGCCCCGGCGCAGATCTGATTCGTCGACGACGTCGTCGTGCAGTAGTGTCGCAGTGTGAATGAACTCGATGATGGCGGCCGCTGTAATGTGCTGGTCACCCTTGTAACCGCAGGCGCGTGCCGACAATAGCAGGAGCAGCGGGCGCAACCGCTTGCCGCCGCTGGAAATGATGTAATGCGAGACGCTGTTTACGAGTGCGACATCACTTTTGAGTTGCTCGATGATCTCGCAATTGACGGCTTCCCAGTCGCCATGCAATTTTTCGCGTACTGCTTCGAGATCAAATGTGTCGGATTTCGATTGGACCAAGTGCATTCTGATCATAATAATGCCTGTAATGAGAGTGCCAGCACAACTGATCGGGTTATTAGTCGCCGGCTTATTGCCTGCGGCATATACCTATGCTTACGGTCCGCAAGGGCATGAAATAGTCGGTGAAATCGCTACAGCGCATTTGTGCGATCAGGCCACTGCCGGGGTGGAGTCCTTGCTCGAGGGTGAGTCTCTCGGGCGTGCCAGTCGCTGGCCCGACTGGATTCGCCGGGAGCCGAAATGGCGCAAGAGTCGGCCCTGGCACTATATTAATGTCGCCGATGATGCCCGCATTGCCGATGTAACCGGCCGGCCTGATGGCGATGTAATCTGGGCGATCGAGAAGTTTCGCAATGAGTTGGGTGACCCGAATTTGAGCAGGAAGAGGCGCGCCGAGGCGCTGCGCTTTCTCGCGCATTTTATTGCCGATGTACATCAGCCATTGCATGTCGGTCGTCAGGAAGATCGCGGCGGCAACAAGATCGTAGTCATCATCGATGGGCGCAAGTCGAATTTACATAAGTTCTGGGATGCCCAGCAGTTGCTGAAGCAGGATCGCAGCAGTCGTGGCTATGATACGGCCGGACAAATTGTTTCGCTTGATGCGCTCGGTGCCGCTCGCATCGGTGAACTGCAATCAGATGACGTGCTTGAGTGGGCGCGCGAGTCGAAGGCGTTGCGGCCGAAGGTCTATGCATTCACGGTGGCGGCGTCCGGCAAGCCTGTCGAACTCGACGAGGAATATGGCGCTGTGGCCCTCGAGATTTCCCGTGCCCGGCTTGCGGTTGCCGGGGTCAGGTTGGCGGGGGTGCTCAACGATATTTTTTGTCCACGCCCGGAGTGACTTGGTTTGGAGTTGATTGAATCTGAAAAATAATGATAAAAATCATGGCTATAAGAGTAATATCTCCAGCGCCAAGTAAGCTTTAGCAGTTTTTCTCTGGTGTGGATTCCAACCACGATTTCAGGTGTCCTGTGCGTTGAATTTCCGCCGTGCGGGGCCGGGGATATGCCCCTCGCCTCCGGAGGTCATTAGTCGGGTCGGGACAT
>CAZVQW010000047.1:0-3052 GCA_964629475.1 uncultured Chromatiaceae bacterium
TTCAAATATCAGGCTAAAACACTGCTACAACGAGCGGTATCAAAATCATCATCAGGATATCGGTGGGACTGGAGTCGATTATGCACAGATGCAGGTTGGTTTGGCCAATGGTAGTGTGGGCTCACCCTAGGTGAGAGACCGCTCCGGCCATCCATGGCCTCTCGCGGCATTCCCCGCATCCTGTGGGCCATGGGACACCGTCAGGGTTCTATGTAATTAAAAAAAGCCCCGGCTAAATTGCCGGGGCTTTGTCAGTAGTCTGAAGCCCACCGATGGCGGGCCTTTTATTCTTATTGTTTGAAAGAACCTGCTTGCAAGACCTCAGAAGTTCTTTCGGATAGTCACGCCGATGGTGCGCGGCGCGTTGGTGCGAAAACCCAGCCGCGCGCGTCCGCCGCGTTCGCGGTCAAACGACAGGTCGGCATTTTCATCCGTCACGTTGTTGATATAGAGCACCCCTTCCCATGTATCGACCGCGATGCCGGCATTCAGGTTGATAATTGTGTACGGGTCGAGTTCCAGGTCGACACTCGTGACCTCGTTGCCGGTCGCGCCACCGAATGGCAGAAGCGACATGAAGTCACCGGCGCCGGGTTCCTGATCGCTGGGTTGCGTGATGCGATCGCCGACGTAGTGGACCGTCCCGGATACGTAAGCATCGATGGTTGTGCCGATCGGAAAGTTATAGCCCAGGGTGCCGGCAATCTGGAATTCCGGCACGGAGGGCAGGCGATTGCCGTCCCGCAGGCCGCCGATGACGTCGCCATTGCCGTCGACCACTGTCGAGTCGAACTCGGCCTCAATCAGGCTCATGGCCAGCGAAAAATCCAGGCCTTCAACGGGTTCGGCCGCGAGTTCCAGTTCGACACCTGTGCTGTGCGCTTCGGGCACGTTGAACGAGATGCGCGATGAACAGGAACCCGCATCCAGTGTGGCCTGCAGATCCTTGATATCAGAATAGAAGGCCGCCGCATTCAGCGTGACGCCGCCGAAGTTTGTCTTGACGCCGCCTTCATAGTTCCACATCGTTTCGTCGTCATAGTTTTGGAAGCTGCCGAAAATGGCCAGATCCTCGGGTGTGCAAAGCGCGGTGTTGAGCGGGTCGTTGACGCCGCCGAGCCGGAAACCCTGTGCGGCCTGGGCGTTGAACGTGACGTTGTCGTTCATGTCGTACTTGAGCAGCACGCGCGGTGTGAAACCGTCGGACGAGGTCTTGTCGACGACGCCGTTGTCACCTGCGGCAAATACGCCGCCGGTCGTGATCGTCCGCGTCTCGTCGAAATCATAGTATCGACCGCCGACCGTGACCTGCAATGCCTCGATGATGTCATATGACACCTCGCCGAAAAATGCGAACTGCTCGATGTCGTACGGCAGGTCCGAATTGAACGGGGAATCTGCCGGAAAGCCGTTCGCGGCACCCGCCGAGGTTCCGGCGCCGAGTGCTGCGTCCGTGGCGGCATCGTAGCCCGGCGTCGGCAGGCGCTGGCGATAGAAGCGCTCGGTGTCCGAGTAGAATGCGCCCGCGAGCCACTGAAAGCGACCGTCATCGTTGGAACTCAGCCGGATCTCCTGCGTGAACTGCTCGACGTCGGTCGTGTCCCGCAGGTTCGACGGTATCATTGAATCGGTCTCCGGAAATCCGAGGGCGTCAATCGAGACGCTGTTCGTCAGAGCGCTGGCATCGCGGCTCACGAGGATTTCGCGATCTGTATAGCTCGTGATCGATGTCACGTCGAATAATCCGTCGAAACCGAATTCCATGTTTAGATCCGCGATCAGTATTTCATCAGAGAATGCCTCTCTGAGCAGCAGATGCTGTTGCCGCTCACCAAGCTGGACCGGCGGACGGTTCAGCGGCGGAGTGTTGGTCGTGAACGGGTTCGCAAACAGGTTGAACACTTCCTGGCGATTAAAGCCGTCGGCCTCGATTTCCTGGTAGATCAGGCGCGGTGTGATCGAGACGTTATCTGTCGGTACCCACGCCAGCGCGACACGACCGCCCGTGCGGTTGCCTTCGTTAACGTCTTTGGTAAGGACGGTGTTCCCGGTGCTGACATCTTCGACGAACGCATCGATAAAGCCGGCATATTCCGTGTGGTAGCCGACCAGGCGTAGCGCCAGCGTGTCATCGACGATCGGGATATTGACAGCACCTTTGACGTGGCCGCCGATGTCGCCGTCCGTTACAGAGTTGAGGTCGGCCTCGACCAGCGCCGAGAATTCGTTGAGCGTCGGCTGATTAGTGATGTAACGGATCGTTCCGCCGACCGACCCCGAGCCGAACAGCGTGCCCTGCGGGCCACGCAGAGTTTCGACACGGTTAAGGTCGAACAGATCCAGATCGGGTGTGAACAGCGATAGTGAGATCACGGATTCATCGAGATAGATCCCCACTTGCTCTTTTACGCCGGGCTGGTCGCGGACGATCTGGCCGGCCGATACGCCGCGTACTGCGACCTGGCTCTGGCCGGGCCCGAGGTTCTGGATAGTTAGTCCGGCCACATTGTGGGCCACGTCTTCGAGTGTCTTGGCGCCGGATCGTTGGATATCTCCCTGCGTTTGCGCGTTGATGGAGAAAGGTACATCCTGAATCGCTTGTTCGCGTTTCGTTGCCGTAACGATCAACTCTTCGGTAGGTTCCGCGTAGGCGGTACCGACGAACGAAATTGCGCACAGGTAAAGTAACCATGACCTGGTGTTGTAAATCCGCATAATTCTCCCCCCTCAGGGCAATTGGCAGTCAGCGCATTCTAACGCCGAGGAGTCGCCGATGCACGGCCTGCTCGGGTCGTCGATCACCTACCGGATCGCGACGGGCCCGCGAGAAGGCCAGAAAGTCTTCACCCTGCAAACGCTGCCACCCGCGCCGGACGCGCCGCGCCGGGAGGTGGCCGAGAGCTCGGGGTTCTCTTTGCACGCAGGCCTCGCCGCAACAGCCTGGCAACGCGACAAGCTCGAACGCCTCACACGCTATGTCTCACGTCCGCCGGTCGCCACCGGCCGGCTGACGCTGACCGGCAGCGGGCACGTGCGCTACACGCTGAAGACA
>CAZVQW010000048.1:0-1972 GCA_964629475.1 uncultured Chromatiaceae bacterium
CGATCTCGAGATCGTTGATGTCAGCAGGGTCAAGATCGCCGATACCCGGGATCTCCGGCTCGACCTTGGTCGCGATCAACTCGCCGCCGGTCCCGAAGCTGATGCCCTTGGCTTCGACGAACTCACCGTTCACCGGCATTCCGCCGGGCAGATCGTTGACGTCTGCAGTCGAGAAGTCGATCGTGAGCCCGTTAATCGAGAACGTGCTGTTCCCCTGGTTCAGACCCGCAACGAGGCCGTGCACCTGGACGAAGCGACCCGCAGGTATACCGGTCAGGGCCTTGCGCTCGACGCGCGTCGCCCGGATATTCTGGCTAGCGTCAATAAATCCGTGAACCTCGATAAAGTTATCGACATTTAGCCCGCCGAGTGTGGCCGGCGAAATATTGTTGTCGAAGGATGTCGCCGCATCGACAATGACGGTCTGGCCGGCAACGACCATACGGTTGTTCACCATGTCGATACTATCGACAGGACCTTCGACGGCTTCGTCGGCGAAAACAGCATTGGCCGTTCCAGTGACGCCGTTTGCGTCGATCGAGCCGCTGATGACGACGATGTCGCCGACGGACAGGTCGTTTTCACTGCCTGGTGAATCGTCGATCGTGAACTCAGCGCTGTTGGTTTCGAATTCAACGCCGTTGACGAATATGCTTCCAAAGCCCGTAACTGTGCCAGTTGAAACGCCGATACGGTCGATACCGACGATTAGGCCATCACCGCCCCCGCCGCCGCACGCGCTGAGAAACAGCGCTGTGCAGATAACAAATTTTGCAAGGATTCTGTTCATCATCTTCTTACCCTCTGACTGTTGCCGCGTCTTGAATATGAAATAGTCCGACTCCGAGCCGCATCGTACTGAGGGTCTCATCATCGGTGCTGTGTTCGGTTAGCCATGGATCAATCTTTTCCAGAAATTCCTGGCCGTGTTGTTCGAGAAATTCCCGGAAATCGGGAAGAGCTTCGACTGGTACTGCATGGTTGGTTGCTCTCCCCATAAATTGACTCGGATTGTCGTCACCCGCCTGCAAGTTATGGTTGACGTTCCTGCCGAGATCGGCGAGCACGCTGCCTGCATTCAATATCCATTCGGCGTCGAACGCGACCGGCATGTAATAGCGCAGCATTGCGCGCAGGTTGCCTTCAGAATCTTGTTCCACGGCGCCGACGCGTTTTAGTTCCTTGAGCAGCGTGCTCGGCGAAATATCGCCAGCATAGCGACGGCACAGCGTGGCAAAACTCCGTTGTTCGTCGTCGACCGGTATCGGCAGCGACTGTCCGTCAGCCGTCGAGAATTCACGATCCTGATGCCAGCCGGACAATACGCGCGTGGCATCCGTCGTCTTCGTGGCCGGTGGTGCGGCCGCTGTTGCGAGCAATTCCTGCTGTCGCCTGACTTCCTTGCGGTCGATGCCGGACAGAATTGCGATCCGGGAAATGTTCGTCGGACGTCCCTTGATGCCGTAATCATCGCCGGCGACCTCGACGAAGACCGACTTGGAAATATCGGCGAATTCTCGCCATGTCATGCCGCATTTCATCAGAAAACTTGCCAAGGGCCGCAGCATTGCGCGACATGCGCCGAGAACTGTCGACCGATCTACTATATCCATCATTGGGGGAGTTTACCCTATTAATGGCTGATGTCAAGCTGAAAACCCGGTGCGCCAAAAACTTGCGCTGAATCACGGGCTGTACATCCCGATTAGAGAATAATCGTCATACGCGAATAGTAAATCCCGACGAAAACCGAGCAAAAGGTGATTTTTTTCTATCCTTGTCTGGCAGCCCCTTTCAAGCTTGCTAATATCCAGTATTTCATCGATTTGGGATAAAAATCTGTTTTGCACCACATTCTTTTATTTTGAAATAATCACCCGGTCACCGCTGGTCAGTTCCACGGCCACCACGGCGGCCAGACCGTCATCGACCACCAGCGCGCGGCCGTTGTCCGCATCCAGCGTGATGCCCG
>CAZVQW010000049.1:0-1934 GCA_964629475.1 uncultured Chromatiaceae bacterium
CGATCTCGAGATCGTTGATGTCAGCAGGGTCAAGATCGCCGATACCCGGGATCTCGGGCTCGACCTTGGTCGCGATTAACTCGCCCCCGGCCCCGAAGCTGACGCCCTTGGCTTCGACGAACTGGCCGTTCACGGGCACACCGCCCGGCAGGTCGTTAACGTCCGCCGTCGAAAAATCGATCGTGAGCCCCGGTGTCCCAGCCGCGCCGATCGTGAATGTGCTGTTCCCGGCGTTTACGTTGGCGACGATACCGTGGATCTGGACGAATCGACCGGCCGGAATACCGGCTGCGGCCTTGCGCTCGATGCGCGTGGCCCGGATCGCCTGGTCGGCGTCGAAATGACCGTGGATCTCGATGAAATTGCCGACAGCCAAGTCATTCAATGAGACCAGCCCGGTATTGTCGTCGAACGATGTTCCCGCATCGACAATGACCGTCTGGCCCGCAACGACCATACGGCTGTTCAGCAGGTCGATACTATCGATCGGGCCTTCGACGACCTCGTCGGCGAATACCGTATCGGCCGTGCCGGTGATGCCATTGTCATCGATCGAACCGCTGACAACGACAACGTCGCCGACGGACAGGCCGTCTTCAGTGCCCGGCGAATCGTCGATCGTGAATGTGGCGCCCGTCGTTTCGAATTCGACACCGTTGACGAAGATGCTTCCGAATCCCGTCACCGTGCCGTTTGAAACACCGATACGGTCGATACCGACGACCGAACCGCCGCCTCCACCGCCGCCGCCGCACGCGCTGAGAAACAACGCCGTGCAAATAACCAATTTTGCAAGGATTCTGTACATCATCTTCTTACCCTCAGACTTTTGTCTTGTCTTCAATATGAAATAGTCCGACTCCGAGCCGCATCGTACTGGCGGTCTCATCATCGGTGCTGTGTTCGGTTAGCCATGTATCGATCTCTTCCAGAAATTCCTGGCCCTGCTGTTCGAGAAATTCCCGGAACTCGGGAAGAGCCTCGACCGATACTGAGTGGTTGGCTGCTCTACCCATGAATTGACTCGGATTGTCGTCATCCGCCTGCAGGTTATGGTTGACGTTCCTGCCAAGATCGGCGAGCACGCTGCCTGCGTTCAATATCCATTCGGCGTCGAACGTGACCGGCATGTAATAGCGCAGTAATGCGCGCAGGTTGCCGTCGGAATCTTGCTTGACGGCACCGACACGTTTTAGCTCCTTGAGCAGCGTGCTGGGCGATATATCGCCGGCAAAACGTCGGCACAGAGCGGCAAAACTCCCTTGTTTCCCGTCGACCGGTATCGGCAGCGGCTGCCCTTCGGCTGTCGAGAATTCACGATCCTGATGCCAGCCGGACAACACGCGCGTGGCATCCGTTGTCTTGGTAGCTGAAGGCGCCGTGGTTGTCGCGAGCAACTCCTGCTGTCGCTTGACCTCCTTGCGGTCGATGCCGGACAGGATTGCGATCCGCGAAACGTTCGTCGGACGCCCCTTGATACCGTAGTCATCGCCGGCAACCTCGACGAAGACCGATTTGGAAATATTGGCGAATTCTCGCCATGTCATACCGCATTTCATCAGAAAACTCGCCAAGGGACGCAGCATTGCGCGACAGGCACCGAGAACCGCTGATCGATCTACTGTATCCATAGTTGGGGGATTTTACCCCATTAATGGATGATGTCAAGCAGGAATATCCGAGCCCCGGAAACTGGCACTGAATCACAGGCCGACCGCCGGAATTGGCGAATAATCAACGAATGAAACACCGTTCAGGCACCTTCTCAGCGTGAAGCAATGATGCGAAATATTGGAATAGACCGGATCATGACGCCGAACCCGGCGACGATCGGACCCGACGAACCGGCTAAAGCAGCGGTAGAGCTGTTCGAGTCGAGTGGCGAATAGGAAGTATAAGCCGCCTTTGTTTGAGCAGCCGATTCACTCGAATCG